>JANOSY010000015.1:0-27073 GCA_031416075.1 Tenderia sp. (SeqCode)
GATTATGGAATTCATTGAGGTCCACAATACCGATCCAAAACCCTTTGTGTGGACAAAAACAACTGAAGCGATTTTAGAGAAAATCGGGCGTGCTAAGGCTGCCTTGGTATGAGTATATTATTTGTTACGGTACACTAGTGCCGAAGAGCTGTGCCGCGATAACCTTCTGCTGGTAAGCTGTGGCTCTGTTTATCAATGGGTATTACCTTGTCTGTTCTCTCGCTACAAAATCTCTCCACGGCGCTGTTGCGCGATATTAATCTGACGATTGGTGCGGGGGAGTGCCTCTGTCTTTCGGGTGCGTCGGGCTGTGGCAAGAGTACGTTGCTGCGGGCCATTGCCGATCTTGATCCACATCAGGGGGAGATATTACTTGATGAGCTCGTAGGTCCGATTAGCGCAGCGTAATCGGACGCATGTCAATCTATACCATTAACGGCCATCTTTGGATCACTATACCAATCCAAAGGGTGTATACCCAGTTTGACAAAACGGTGAAAGGTGGAGTGTGGCCAATCCTACACACGTGCCAGCACCCCATGTTTTACCGGGTTAACATGAACATAATCCACATAACATTGATAACTATCGTCATCACGAATCGCGTTTTTCCAAATGTTGACGGTAAAAAACCATGTGCCACCTGGAATAAATGCGCGACAATAGTTGGGCATATGCCGTTTTCCATTCGTTTGATCAAGTGGTGGCTATTTTACATGCGTCCGATTACGCTGGGCTAATCGGACCTACGGGCTATTTTAGTTGCAAAGTACCCTGACATAATTGCCAAAACCAGAGTAAAAAAAATGAATATATTGAAATTACGCTGTTGTTCACTTTCAGAGTTATAGAGGGATATATTCATGCTCTCCATAAAGTAACCAAATGCATACACTAAAATAAATGCTGCTATGCTACCAGCAATAAAACCACCAATGAATTTTAAGATTGTTTTAATCATTTTATTGGAAAGAATCTTATTTTTTTAGATTTAGATAAGTCTGACCAAACGCTAGGAATAACTATGTTAAACATACTTCTTAAGTATGACCCGAAGCCTGTCATTGAGCTGCCATCCCATAGATCGATATGATCACCGCCACTGCCATCACTTCGCAAATAGTAATCTTCAAATAAAATAATCCCAGTTCTTCCTGAAATTTTTCCTCTCCAGTTACTACCTGTAATATTTTCTTTTACAAGAAAGCTAGCATGGTTTGATTTCTCTATCCAGTCAGCCAGTTCTTTTGCTGCCAGAATGTGGTCAGCTCCAGCATGTACCCAGCACTTTCTTTTCTGAGGGAATGAAACAAATGATACGCCTGATTTTTTCATACTATGACTTAACCTGATAGCGCATTGATTCCCAAACAGCTTCTCGCCTTTTTTATCTTTGGCATCGCATGGATCAGTATCTGGATAGTTGTCCCACAATTGTTTGAATGTAGCCATATGTATTCCTTTATCTTGTTGAAACCAACATTCAATGGACCCCAAAGTGGAGCAGTCAAACACACCCACCTTAGGGTGTTTCCTATTCTCGAATTTATACCGGCTTCTGCAATAAATGACAAAGCAATTGTCCGAAATCGGCGTATGTGGCTGAGTATCAGTGGCCTCTGTTTGTGATGCCGGTGTTGTTGTTATGCCTGTCATCCACATATTAGCGAATCGTGGAATGGCATGTATCCCAAAGTGTTACCTATGACACTTGATGGCAATGTTGGCTGTGAACCCTGGTGGGTTGTTAGGCTGGTTTATGAGGTTATCTTCCTGTGTTGTATTTATGAACTGCTGCTAAGCTGTGGGGCTGTTCACCAATGAGTCTTCTGTTTTGTCTCTACTCTCGCTGCAAAATCTCTCCACGGCGCTGTTGCGCGATATTAATCTGACGATTGGTGCGGGGGAGTGTCTCTGTCTTTCGGGTGCGTCTGGCTGTGGCAAGAGTACGTTGCTGCGGGCCATTGCCGATCTTGATCCACATCAGGGAGAGATATTCCTTGATGAGGTTGAGCATAATAGTGTTACGCCGCCGCAGTGGCGGCAGTGGGTGGGGTTGCTGACGGCGGAGAGTGTTTGGTGGTTTGATACCCTGCGTCCGCACTTTCCGATGGTGGAGGCGGAGTGGTTTGCGGCACTGGGGCTGGGTGTGGAGGTGCTGGAGTGGCCGGTGAGTCGGCTCTCCAGTGGTGAACGGCAGCGGCTGGCGCTGTTGCGGTTGCTCTGCCATAGACCACGGGCGCTGCTGCTGGATGAGCCGACCGCTAATCTGGACAGCGAGAACAGTGAGCGGATCGAGGCGCTGATTTTGCGTTACAGCCAGGAGTATGGCGCGCCGCTGCTCTGGATCAGCCATAGCCCTGAACAGATCGGCCGTATCGCTGATCGCCACTGTCGGGTGGTGGATGGTGGTTTGCAGGAGCTGCGGCCATGAACATCATCACGCTTGATTGGATTGATATCACCATCGCGTCAGGTCTGGTGATTGCTCTGGCGGTACTGTCGTTTTATCAGCGGTTGGCGTTAGAAAAACAGATACTCATCGCCGGGGTGCGGACCATCATTCAGCTGTTGTTGGTGGGCATGGTGCTGAAGGCGCTGTTTAGCGATGTGCGTTTAAGCTGGGTGGTGTTGATGGCGACGGTGATGTTGCTGGTGGCGGGTTATGAGGTGATGGCGCGGCAGAAGCGTCGTCTGCGTGGTCTGTGGGGTTATGGCATTGGCACTGTTTCGATGTTTATCACTTCGTTTACCGTCACCTTGTTTGCACTGCTGGTGATTATTGGCAACGAGCCGTGGTATCAGCCGCAGTACGCCATTCCACTGTTGGGCATGATGCTGGGCAATACCATGAATGGTATCGCTATCAGTCTGGACCGGTTGATGAGTGGTGCGTGGCAGCAGCGCACCATGATTGAGGGGCGTTTGATGCTGGGGCAGCGTTGGCAGGAGGCGATTGGCGATCTGCGCCGTGAGGCGCTGCGGGCCGGCATGATTCCTACTATTAACGGTATGGCTACGGTGGGCATTGTGAGTCTGCCGGGCATGATGACGGGGCAGATCCTCTCCGGCACGGTGCCGGTGGAGGCGGTAAAGTACCAGATCCTGATCATGTTTATGATCAGTGCCGGGGCGGGATTTGGCGCGGTGATTGCGCTTCAGCTGGGGGCTAAACGGCTCTTTGATGAGCGGTAGCGCCTTAGGCTGGAGCGGTTACAGTCAGCGGATTAACGTTTGCCCATGGAGCGGCGTGAGCCGTTTGGACCGATACCCACTTTGGCACCCTTGTAGATGCTTCTGGGGTCTGGGTGGCTCAGTTGGCGCAGCTTCTTCTGCTGCTGTACCCGTTCCAGCAGGGTGGTAGGGGCCTCTTCTGTTGTCGTGACTGTTTCGGCGTCAGGGGTGGTATCGCTGTTGATTGTGCTGTTTTTATCGCTGGGGTGTTTGTTGGACGGCATGATGATGTTTACGCTTTAGGTAAGGAGTGGGGTGCAAATTATACCGGAATGGCGGGGGTCTGTGTCGATGAGCGCCACGGGTGCCGTTTTAACTGCCCCCGTGGTGGTCTGTTAACCCAATCCTGCTTCTTTACAAAACTCCGGTTGTGCCCGTGCTGCTTTGTGGGTGTCGATGTTGTAGTAGCGGGTTTTGAACGTTTTCTGGCGGGCATCCTCTTCACGGAAGCCGTTCAGCGGGTTGCTTTTGCTGGCCATGGTGGCACTCCACCAGCCACTGGGGTAGACCGGCTGTGGGTAGTAGAGTGATTGGGTGTCGGCAAAACTGGCCTTGCGCATGTCGCGGTGCATCTGTTGCAGTAGTGGCAGATGCAGCAGTGGTGATTCACTCTGCTGTACCAGAATGCCGTCGGCATGCAGGGCGCGGTAGCAGTCGCGGAAGAATGCCTCGGTGAAGAGCCCTTCAGCCGGGCCCACCGGGTCGGTGCTGTCAACAATGATGATGTCGATGCTTGCCGGTTCGGCCTCTTGAATCCATTTAATGCCATCCTCAAAGCGCAACTGGGCGCGGCTGTCGCCGTTGTGCTGGCAGAGTTCAGGGAAGTGGATCTCTGAGAGACGGGTGACGGCCTCGTCGATATCGATCTGCCAGACCTGTTCAACACTGCGGTGTTTGAGCACTTCACTCAGGGTGCCGCAGTCGCCGCCGCCGATGATCAGTACCCGTTTGGGATTGGGGTGGCTGAAGATCACCGGGTGGCTCATCATCTCGTGGTAGAGAAAGTTGTCGCGGCTGGTGAGCATGATTGAGCCATCGATCACCATCAGTTTGCCAAAGGTTTCGGTGTCGAAGATCTCGATGAACTGGTAGGGGGTCTGCTCCTCGTGCAGCTTCTCTTTGATGCGCAGCGAAAAGGCGGCATCGATACCGGGGGGGGCTTCGCTGAACCAGCGGCTGTCCAGAGTCATGCAATAGTCCTCTATATATATAGTAATGATCGGCTATTGTAACGTACCGGTACCCGGTTTGAGGCATAACAAGGGGATGATGATGAGTGATATTCAGGTGATACGGCAACTGGCGCGGGCTGAGGCAGAGGCGCTTGGGGTATTTGACTGGCCGGTCTGGAGCAAGGAGCCTTCGACCTTTGAGTGGCACTACGATACGGAGGAGCGCTGCTACTTGGTGGCGGGTGAGGTGCAGGTGATACCCGAAACAGGGGCAGCAGTAGTGGTGGGTGCGGGGGATTTTGTCACCTTTCCTGCCGGCCTCTCCTGCACCTGGCAGGTGCGCCAGGCGCTGAAAAAACATTACAGCTTTGGCTGACCCCTATTTGGGTTTCTGCTCACGCAGCACAATGGTGCTGATGCTGTTGCTGTTCAGACGGTTACGGGTACGATTCATCTCCCGGCTATTGTTGATCGGGCCGATGCGAACTTTATACTTGGTCCCCTCTTCATTGGAGATCGGCACGATCTTCGATTCAACCCCCAGCATCGCCAGCTGCGCCTTCAGGGTGTCGGCATCGCTGCTGCTGCGGAAGGCCCCCGCCTGCAAGGTGTAGATCACCGTGTTTTTGGCCTCCAGCTTCTGCTGCTCTTCAAGGATCTCCCCTTCCGGAATCACCACCTCCTGGTTGGGTAGCAGGGTGTAAAAGTCAAAGCGTGGCTCCTCCTCTTTGGGTGGCTCAACCGCAGCAGGTTTTTTAGGGGCAGGTTTGGTCTTGTTCTCCTGTTGGGTGCTGGTGGTGCTTTGCGCCTGGGCAGCGGCCTTTTCCTGCGTTATTTCGTGGTTACGGTTGTATAGGTAAGCCCCCAGCGCCACTAGTAGGCCAACACTCAGCCCCGTGAGCAGCCAGACCCAGCCAGGCGTCTGCTGTGCCGCCCCCCGCCCTTTGGCAGGGGGGCGCTTTTTGGGGCTGGCGCGGCGTGGGCTACTGCTGCCGCTGTTTTTATAATCACGTGCCATCAGGGGTTCCTACATCGTCTCGGGGGCGGAGACCCCCAGCAGCTTCAGGCCGTTATGCAGCACCTGGCGTGTGGCGCGGATCAGGGTGAGGCGGGCGTCACGCACGGCGGCATCGTCAACGATGAACTGGTGGGCGTTGTAGTAGGTGTGGAAGTCGTTGGCCAGATCGCGCAGGTAGTGGGCCAGCTGGTGTGGCTCATGGTTGATGGCGGCGGTCTCCAGTACTTCGCTGTAGCGCGACAGGCCGATCATCAGCGCCTGTTCATGCTCTTCACTCAACAGATGCAGATGGGTGTCGCCATTGGCGGGGTCGTAACTGAACCCCTTCTCCCCCAGCTGGCGCATCACACTACAGACACGGGCGTGGGCGTACTGGATGTAGTAGACCGGGTTGTCGTTGGATTGTGACTTGGCCAGATCAAGGTCAAAGTCCATGTGCTGTTCACACTTGCGGAGTACGTAGAAGAAACGGGCCGCGTCATTACCCACCTCCTCGCGTAGCTCCCGCAGCGTGACAAAAGAGCCGGAGCGGGTCGACATCTGCAACCGTTCACCACCCCGATAGAGGATGGCAAACTGCACCAGCAGTACGTCGAGTTTGTCGGCATCGCCGCCCAGCGCCTTCAGCGCCGCCTTTACCCGTGGCACGTAGCCGTGGTGGTCAGAGCCCCAGATATCGATCAGGCGGTCAAAACCGCGTTCGAGTTTGTTGAGATGGTAGGCAATGTCAGAGGCAAAATAGGTGGTCTGGCCGTTGTCACGCACCACCACACGATCCTTGTCATCCCCAAAGTCGGTGGACTTGAACCACCATGCCCCCCCTTGCTGGTAGAGGTAAGGGGTGGCCTTCAGCCGCTCAATGGCGGCGGCGATGGCACCGCTATCGGCCAGCGAGCGTTCGGAATACCACTCGTCGTAGTCAACGCCAAACGCCTCCAGATCCTGACGAATGTCAGTCAGCACGGTGTTGAGGCCAAGATCAAACATCTCGCGATATTTGCCTGCCCCCAGCAGCTTTTTGGCGTTGATGATCAGATCATCAATGTGTAGCTCCTTATCCCCCCCCTGCGGTTCGTCGGCATGCACCCCCTCAAATACGGTGACGGCAGGACGGCGCAACGCCTCACCATGAATCTGGTACAGCTCGGCGGCGATCTCATGGACATACGCCCCCTTGTAACCGTTGCTGGGAAAGGTGAGCTGTTCGCCACACTTCTCCAGATAGCGCAGCCAGATGCTGGTACCGAGAATATCCATCTGCCGCCCGTCATCATTAACGTAATACTCGCGGTGAACCGTGTAACCCACCGCTTGCAGCAGATTGGCCACGGTGGCACCGTACGCCGCGCCACGGCCATGGCCGACATGCAGCGGGCCGGTGGGGTTGGCGGAGACAAACTCCACCTGAATCGACCGGCCCTGGCCAACGTCGCCACAACCGTAATCATCTCCCTGCACCAGAATCTCCGTGACCACCTGCTGGTAGGCCGCAGCGGTAAGGAACAGATTGATAAACCCCGGCCCGGCGATCTCCACCTTCTCCACCTGATCCGACCGTGGCAGCACCGCCACAATCTGCTCCGCCAGATCCCGTGGCTTGCACTTGGCCAGTTTGGCCAGTATCAGCGCCGCATTGCAGGCAAAGTCACCATGACGACGATCCTTGGTCCGTTCGATCAGCAGCTGAATGTTGATGTCTGTGGCTAAAGTGCCAGTGGCTTGCAGCTGTTGAATGGCGCTGGAGATGAGTTGCTGGAGATGCTGTTTCACGGAGGATTCCTAAGAGTATTTCAAATAATTCGTTGTAAAAGAGGCTGATTATCTCTTGTGCCGTACTGCCTTCGCAACCGCCGGTTTTATTAAATGGAGGAGTTCTAGAGCATTGTCGTTGATCAATGACATTTTTATCTATTGATAATGCGAAGTTTATTTCCTCTTAATCTGAACGCCATAACGGCTTTAATCTAGTCGCAGTGTAATGATCCTGTAGTTTAAAAATGGGATTCTGCTCTTGTAGCAGACCACAGGAGCGGTCGGTGGTGGTTACGGGAGAATCAGATTTGCACTGTTTTATAGATGAGGAGTTTACACATGACTGTTACAGCTCAGGAAGTTCGTTACCAATCGTCGGTACATTCACTCTCCGCTATGGCGGAGCGTTTGGCTCAGGTTAAGTGTTCGTACAATACGCGCCGGATCGATAAAAGTGCTATCCGTGCGCTGCTGGATGGGGATGTGCGGCCGGTACCGGGGGATCTGCTGCTGGCGCGTATCACCAGGTTGGGGCACCACAAACGCATTGAGTTGGAGCAGGGTCGCCGTGCGCCGCTGTTTGTGGGTGATGAGGTGATGGTCTGTTATGGCCACCGTTACGCCCCTGATCAATTTGAGGCTGAGGTGCCGAGTGACCTGCGGGAGTGCCATTTGGTCGCCGCGGGCGGGGTCGCCTCTCTCTGCCTGTCGCTGCACGATAGCGCCCGGTCACCAACGCTTATCCAGCCTCTGGGGTTATTAGGTAATCTGCAGGGACGGCCTATTAACCTCTCTGACTGGGCGCTAGCGCCTGCTGTATGCCAACGTCCACGCCCATTTGTGGCGGTGGTGGTGGGAACAGCAATGAATGCCGGCAAGACAACCTCGGCAGCGCACCTTATTAAAGGGTTGTCTCGTTCTGGTTTGAAAGTAGGGGCGGCCAAGTTGACCGGGACGGGTGCCGGTGGGGATCGCTGGTTGATGAAGGATGCCGGGGCGGTGGAGGTGGTGGACTTCACCGATGCCGGTTTTGTCTCTACCTATCACGCCTCGATTACGGAGATTGAAGAGATTCAGGCCAAGCTGATCAACCACCTGCGTAATAAAGGTGTGGAGGCGATAGTGCTTGAGATTGCCGACGGCCTGTTTCAGAAAGAGACGGCGGCGCTGCTGGAGTCAGCACGGCTACGGGCCAATATTGATGTGGTTATTTTTGCCGCGAATGATGCGATGGGGGCGTGTGGGGGGGCGGAGTGGTTAATTCAGCGCAATTTACCGCTGGTAGCGATTAGCGGTTGTGTGAGTTCCTCCCCCTTGGCCGCGCGTGAAGCATCGATGGCCACAGGGCTAGCCGTATTGGGGCTTGAGGCGCTGGCGGCCCCCGATATTGCGGTAGCACTGTTTGAGCGCTGTGCTGACTGGGTGGCAAACAGTACCAGCGCCAAGGCGGGTTGAGATGGTACGTATACCCAAAATACTGGTGGGACGACGTAAGTGGTTGATGGCGCGGCTGGTGGCCAACGGCGTGGCCCAGGCGGGGGTGATGATCTTGACGGCGTGGCTGGTCAAGTTGATTTTTGATGGTTTTGTCTCCCCGGATACTACGCTCCCCGTCGATGTGGCGGCGTCACTGCCCTGGTATGGGGTGGGGTTGCTGGTGGCGGCTGTTGCCATTGCGTTACTCCGAATGTATGAACATGTGGAGGCGGAACGTATGGGGCAGGACTATACCCATGAGGTACGTACCGGGCTGTTTAACCATATGAGCGCCGTCTCCATCCGCACGCTGCAGCGCCGTAGTCGCGGTGGTGTGATGTTACGTTTTATCGGTGACCTGACCGCCCTCAAGCAGTGGGTGAGTTTGGGGGTGGCTCGTTTGACGGTGGCGGGTGTGACCAGTGTTGTGACGTTGACCATATTGGCATCGGTGAACGGTGTGTTGGCGCTGGTGGTCGGCTCTACCCTGGTGGCGGGCGGTGTGGCTGCGTATGTGATGGGCGGCTGGCTGCAGCGGGCGGTGCGTGAGGCGCGGCGGCGGCGGGTCTATCTGGCGGCCAATGTCAGTGAAAAGATCGCTTCATTGGCGGTGGTGCAGGCGTTTGGCCAGACTGAACGGGAGCAGCGTCGTGTCCGTCGCCAAAGTAATCGATTGATGTTGGCGATGGTGGGCAGGGCGCGGGCGATCGGCACCTTTCGCGGCATGGTGGAGGCGGTTGCAGCGGTGGCGAGTGGTGGTGCGCTGTTTGCCGGGGCGCTGCTGGTCTCCAGTGTATCGATCACGCCGGGCACTGTGGTGGCGGTGATGAGTATCGTCGGGTTGTTGATGCCTGCGATGCGCGATTTGGGGCGGGTGCAGGAGTATTGGCACGGTGCGGTGGTATCACGGGAGAAGATCGATGACTTCCTGGCGATGCCGATGTTGGCGAGTGCCGCAACCGACGCCGCTGATTTGATGGTGGGGCCGGGGGCGGTGACATTTGAAAATATCCGTGTTGCAGGTTCGCTGAATAACTTTACCGCCACCGCTGCGGCGGGTGAGGTGATTGCGCTGGTGGGGCCAAACGGCGCGGGTAAATCGACGCTATTGGCGCTGTTGGCGCGGTTGATGGACCCTGACGCGGGGCGTGTCTGCATTGATGGGGCAGAGATCACGGGGGTCTCTATGGCGTCGTTGCGGCGGGCGGTGGGCATGGTGTCGCCGGATTTGCCGCTGTTGCGGGGGACCATTGAGCGCAACCTTCGGTATCGCTGGCCAGCGGCCCCGGCTGAGGCGCTGAGTCAGGCCAGTGCGCTGTGTGGCATCGATGCCATGCTGGCTGACTTCTCTCTCGGTATAGAGACTCGCCTGACTGAGGATGGGGCCAATCTCTCACTGGGGCAGCGCCAACGTATCGGACTGGCGCGGGCCATTCTGGGGGAGCCACGCCTACTGCTGCTGGATGAGGTGGATGCCAATCTTGATCCTGGTGCGGCGGCGGCGTTACGCCGGGTATTGGCCGATTACCGGGGCACAGTATTGCTGGTGACCCATCGTCTCGACTGGCTCAAGCTTGCTGATACTGTCTGGTATATCGAACAGGGGGTTCTGATCGAGAGTGGACCGCCCACGCAGTTGCTGGGGCGGGATGGCCCGACTTCACGACTGTTTCAGCGGCCAAGGCTGGTGGGCGAGTGAGGGGCGATATGAATATGCTCGGTGGTATGGGGTTAATAGATGATGTGAACACCTTGTTGACTAACGGGGCTGTGTCAGGTCAGGTGGTTAAACGCCGACTGGGTTCTGACCCGTCGCAGCGTTACTACCTCTATGTGCCACATCACTGTGCGGTAGATGCGCCGCTGCTGGTATCGGTGCATGGTATTTCACGCAATGCCCGGAAACATATCCGCCGTTTTGTGGGGCTGGCTGAACGGTATGGCGTGGTGGTGGTAGCGCCCCTGTTTGAACAGGCGCGTTACCCTGACTATCAGCGATTAGGGTTGGTGGGTGAGCGTGCTGACCTGATGCTGAAAAAAATTGTTGCAGAAGTGGCGCGGTTGACGGCGGCCAACAGTCGCCAGCTCTACCTGTTTGGTTACTCGGGCGGTGGTCAGTTTGTGCACCGTTATGCGATGGCCTATCCGGCAGAGGTGGCGGCGGTCGCCATTGGCGCAGCAGGCTGGTACACCTTTCCCGATCCGGAGCGTCGTTTTCCCCATGGGTTGAGAGCCCATTCGCGGCTGCCTGATCTGGTTTTTAATCCGGAGGCATTTTTACGCATCCCCGTCTGTGTGCTGGTGGGCGAGGCGGATACGGTACGTGATGCGGCGCTCCGCCAGGGGGCGCGGATTGATCGTCGTCAGGGGTATAGCCGTTTTGAGCGTGGTCAGCGCTGGATTGAGGCGATGACCGCTGCGGCCCATCAGTACGGTTTGGCAACAGAGTTTCGTTTTGTGGCGCTCTCTGATGCGGACCACTCCTTTACCCGCAGTGTGCGCAGTGGTGGCATGGATGAGCAGCTGTTTTCTTATCTGTTTGGAAGCGCGCCAGAGGTAGTTGTACCCGGCTTTACGCTGCACATTGTGTAACCCCGCGGGAAGAGAGAAAGGGGTGTTGATGAGGGTGTTTGCATGGAGTTTGAGTGCGCTGGGTCTGTTTCTGGTAGCACTTCCATGGAACAGTTTTGCCGCTGATTTTTCAGCCACCCTTGATGATGGTATTGGCTACCGTTCATCAAATGGCGCGTTTAGCCTGAATGTGGGTGGAAGGCTCCATCTTGATAGCGCCCATTTTATTGAGGATAAACGTTTGTTGGATGACCGTTCGATGGTGCGCCGGGCGCAGTTGGCGTTGCGTGCTGATCTCTACCAGACGTGGCGTTTGGGGGTTGATTATGACCTGACTGATGAGGTGCGCCGTTTCAGCCTGTTGTGGTTACGTTTTAGTGGGTTCGAAAAAGGGGCGATTGTTATGGGTCAGTTTCAGGAGCCATTTGGATTGGAGGAGTTAACCAGTTCGAACAGCGCCCCGTTTATGGAGCGCTCACTGGCCAATACACTGATGCCAGGCGCTAACGTGGGCATAGCACTGCAGCAAAAAGGGCGTCGCTGGGGGGCGTCGGGCGGGCTGTTTTGGGATAAGTATATTGAGGACTCTGACCTGCTTTCCAGTGGTGATGGCAGGGGTGTCACACTGCGTGTGACGGCGGCACCGCTGAAGCGCAAAGGGGCGGTATTACATCTTGGCGTATCAGGCTCCTATCGTCAGCCGGATGAGCGTGGCCGGGTTCGTTTTCGGAGTCGACCAGAGTCGGCATTAACTGACTACCGTTTTGTGGATACCGGCTCAATCCGTAATGTGAATGGTTATTTGAGTCACGGTCTGGAGTTGGCGGCGGCAACCGGGCGTTTTATAGTTCAGGGAGAGTATGTCGCCACGACGTTGCGGCGTGAGCGCGGCCGGGATGATGAGACCTTTACGGGTGGGTATCTTGCCGCCAGCATGGTAGTGAGCGGCAAGCCGCGTCGATACTCCGTCGGCTCTGGTCTGTTTCGCGATGTCAGGCGAAAAAATGGCCAGGCTTGGGAAGTGGCGCTACGACGGAGTTTTATTGATCTTAATGGTAAAAACGTTCAGGGTGGCGAGCAGGCCAATACAACCTGGGGCGTGAACTGGTATCCGCATAACAATGTGCGGCTGCTATTTAATTACATCCAGGTGGATAGTGATGCGGTAGCGGGTGATGATGACCCCGATATTGTTCAGTTACGGTTACAGCTAACACTCTGAGGACGCGTTATTCAGCTTGGAGTTTATAACCAAAACCGCGCACGGTTTTAATGAGTGGTGTGGCGTGGCCGTCGTCAATCTTGCGGCGCAGGTTACGGATGTAGACCTCCACTACATTGGTGAGTGGGTCGGTATTGTGGCCCCAGACATTGTCGAGAATGCGGGCGCGGCTCATCACTTTGCCCGGCGTGGTCATGAAATACTCCAGTAGCGAATACTCTTTTGGGGTGAGCTCTATGGTACTGGTGCCGCGTTTAACCTCGTGGGTCTCGCGGTTGAGGGTCAGGTCACCAACGACCAGTTCAGTAATGCTCTCTTTATAACCGTCACTGCGTCGTAACAGCGCCTGAATTCGGGCGATCAATTCGCCAAAGGCAAAAGGTTTGGTCATGTAGTCGTCAGCGCCAATCTGCAACCCTTCGATTTTATCCTCCAGCGTGTCCATGGCGGTCAACATCAAAATGGGGGTGGTGATGCCCTGAAGGCGCAGTTGCTGACAGATCTCCATGCCGCTGATGTCCGGCAGCATCAGGTCCAGTATGATCAGCTCATAGCAGGGGGCGGTGGCGATGGCCATCCCTGCGGTACCGTTGTGGGCAACATCAGCCAGGTAACCCTCGGCTTCCAAACCGCGTCGCACAAACTCGACGATGCGGGCGTCATCTTCAATGATCAGTATCGCCATATCACTCAACTCGCTGTCTGTAGGGTAGTAGGGAGCACAACTGTAACAGTAGTGCCCTGTTGGTAGTGGCTGCTGAGGGTGATAGTACCCTGATGGGTATCAACAATCGATCGGGCCAGGCATAGCCCCAGTCCGGTGCCTGAAGGAACGGTACGACGGGCGTCGGCACCGCGGAAAAAACGTTCAAAGACGCTCTCCAGGTCATCTTTGGCAATGCCTATCCCCTGGTCCGCCACGGTGAGTCTGGCAAACCCCGAGTGTTCTGATAGAGCAATGGTGACGCTGCTGCCCTTTTTTTGGCTGTAGAGACAGGCGTTGTCGATCAAAATCAGTAACAACTGTCGCAGCCTCAGGGCATCACCCCGCACCGTGATGGGGGTCTCTGGAATCTCCAGAATGAGGCTCATCTGACGGGTCTGGGCCAAGGCATTGGCATCGCCGCAGATGCTGGTGACAAGTGTGTTGAGCGTCAGGTTACGCATATCAAAACGGATACTGGCCGTCTCTGTGCGCGCCAGGAAAAGCAGATCCTCTACCAGCTTTGCCAGCTGAGCTGACAGGTCAGTGATGCGTTGAAGGGCTGTTTGATACTCGCCACTACTTTTAGCGCTGCCCCGGAGTGTGACCTCAGCTTCGCCACGAATGGCGGTGAGTGGGGTGCGTAGTTCATGGCTGATGTCGGCAAAAAAACGGCGCCGCGCCTCATCAAGGCGATGGAGTTTATCGTTGGCCTGCTGAAGCTCATGGGTACGTGCATCCACCCGCCGCTCTAGATCGGCTTGGGCATCGAGTAGTTGATTGCGTTGTTGCGACAGTTGTTCAGTCATCTGGTTAAAGTTTTTAGCCAAATAAGTAAACTCATTCCGCCCCGGCAATGTAATGTGGTGTGCCAAGTCGCCTTTGGCCACCTCTCTAACACCGGTGACTAGTAATTGTAAGGGTGTGCTGAGGTTGCGCCATAACAGCCAGCCCATCACCAGCGCAAAAAGGGTTGCCAGGCCAGCCATGATGATGGCCGCCTGGCGCGACTCCTTCATGAGTCGTTCGGCGTGCTCTGTCGCCTGCTCCGCTTCGTATAGCTCTTGAGCAATGGCCGTATCGATCATGGATTTAAACTGTTTATCAATTGTCTCTTCCAGAACGACTGTCAACATCTCACGGGCCGACTGTTCGGCACCGGTGTCACGTAATATTCGGACCTGCCCCAGCATCCAGGTTGCCTGTTCTAGAAGCAGCTCTACCTCATCCAGTTGTAACAACTCATTACGTTCGTTGTCATCGTCATCAGCGATGCTGACGGTCGATTCAATATGCTCAATCTCAGCAAGAACAGTGTTCCGTACCTGTTCAATGGTGGCAAACAGCTGCCGCTGGGTGCTCTGGGTATGGTCGTTAGTGGCGGTGATCTCCTGATTCAGGACCAGCACATCCATCAGCTCTTTAAAGTGGCGATACGCCTCGTGAGAGAGATCAACGTAGGCCTGTGCGGCGGCATGGGCAAGTTGGCTTCGTTGGAAATGGTGTTCGGCGCGCTGCATGCCCCAATACAGCGTGGTGGCCAGGGCCAGTACGATAATCAGTAAAACGGCGATGGCGATGGATAATTTGGCTCTGAACATAGGATGATAATAGGTTCGTAAGTTAAAGGGTGAATGAATGAAAGATTAAATAGAGATAAAGAGAGGGGCAGGGAGTGATCTCTATTTATAGTAACCCCACCGGATTTACTGATTTTGTGCACCTCGGGCAGTGTGTTGAGGTGAGCTGTTCATGGATCGAGCAGACGGTACCGCGCCTGACGTCGGCTCGAGTTAATCGGACCTACGAGCTCGGCGCTTCTGTATCGGTTTTGGCATTGACTGAGGGCCGCCAAGATTGTGCCGGGCTTCATTCGGCGCAATGCGCTTCGCTTATTGACGCCCTACTCAGTGCGCCTTACGAGTTGCCAGAAAGAGAATTAACCAGGAGGAAGCAAAAACAAGAAAACCCCTGTCTTCCGGGGGGCTTTCTTGAAGGGGAGTACGCTGTCAGGCAGCAAGCGCTACTTTACATCCTCGCCTGACAGCTTATCTGAAAAGTGGCTATTCCCAATACGGTGAACGGTCGTAGTACTTAGATACGTCGCGGTTCCACTTTTCATCAGACATCGAAGGCCAATGATCCGAGTCGAACCCAGGTGCCGCCTCCAATTTTTCCTTGGAAATATCGAGAACATATTCGTTTTTGGTTACGTCGTACTCGAACGCGCTGAACGGGATTGCGAATAGCTTTTCCCCCATGCCGAGGAAGCCGCCAAACGAGACGACAGCATATGCAACCTTGCCGGTATGGGGGTCGATGACGACTTCCTTGATGTCTCCAAGATTGTCGCCTTTTGGATTAACCACGTCCGTGCCGATGATGCTCGACGCTTTTACAGGCGAATTTGAAAACTCATGCAATTGATTCATTTTAGTGCTCCTGTTGTAGGTGGGATGGAAACAGGAATTCAGCGATGGATGATCATGCTCGAAGGTTGAAAAACAACTCGGAGAAGTTCATACGATGAATTCCAGCGAACAGTTTGGGTGCAAAGTTATGCAAGCACAGTGCGGTAGCACACATAAATGCACCGCAAATAGATCGTGTTCAACAAAAGGCGGTTTTCTGAAAACGATAATGGTTCCATAGCGATCTTTGTCGGGTCAGCCATGTAGGGTGCATTCCATGCACTATTAATTGCGAATTGCGAATTGCGTATCTTCTAGGTTCGCAGTGTGCTCTGTGCATGTACCCTTTTCAACAGCCCGCGTGCGCACAGCGCAGAGCCTGCCCCGCGAAGCGCTTTGGGCACCCTACAAAAAACCAACATTCCCTTAAATCAAATCCACCGGATCAACATCCAGCGACCATCTCACCTTGCGCGCTTCGGGCAGTTCACTGAGGCGTGTTGTCCATTGATCGAGCAGGCGGTGCAGCACCTGTCGCTGATTCGCTTGCAGCAGCAGTTGATAGCGGTATTTTCCGGCGCGGCGTTCCATTACTGAGGGCATGGGGCCGTAGAGTTCTACGCCTGCAATTCCGATCTCTTGCGCGAGTGCGCGGGCCTGCTCGAGGAACTGTTCGGTGGGGATGGAGTGGTTGGCCTCTGCCCGTAGCAGCGCCATGTAGGTATAGGGCGGTAGCGCGGTCACTTCGCGTTCACCCAGTGCCGCGTTGGCAAAGGCGTGGTAGCCCTGCTGGCAGAGCAGTTGCAGCAGCGGGTTGTCGGGGTGGTGGGTCTGGATCAGCACTATCCCCGGTTTTTCGGCGCGACCGGCGCGGCCAGCGACTTGAACGATGAGCTGGGCCATGCGTTCACTGGCGCGAAAATCACTGCCGAAGAGTCCCTGGTCGCCGTCGAGGATGCCGACCAGGGTGACGTTGGGGAAGTGGTGCCCTTTGGCGAGCATCTGGGTGCCGATGAGCAGGCGCGGGGTGCCGTCGTGGATCTCGTCGAGCTTGGCTTCGAGGCTCCCTTTGCGGCGGGTGGAGTCGCGGTCGATGCGGGTGATGGGGAATTCGGGGAAGCGCTGTTGCAGGGTCTCTTCGATGCGTTCGGTGCCGCTGCCGATGGGGCGCAGGTCGGCGCTGCCGCAGGCGGGGCACTGGCGCGCCACGGGGCGCTGGCTGCCGCAGTGGTGGCAGCAGAGCTGGCGTTTCTGCTGGTGCAGGGTCATGTGGCTGTCGCACCGTTTGCACTCGGCGATCCAGCCGCACTCGTGGCAGATCATGGTGGGCGAAAAGCCGCGACGGTTGAGGAAGAGCAGTACCTGATTGCCCGCGTCGAGGTGGCGGCGTATCTGGCCGAGCAGCTGGGCGGAGAGCTGATCCTCCATCGGCTGGCCGCGCACGTCGAGCAGTTCGACTCGCGGCGGTTTGGCGCTGCCCGCCCGTTGCGGCAGCAGCAGGTGGAGGTAGCGCCCCTGGCGGATGTTGAGCAGGCTCTCGAAAGAGGGTGTGGCGGAGCCGAGCAGGATCGGGATCTTCTGCTGTTGCGCCCGCACTATCGCCAGGTCGCGGGCGGAGTAGCGGAAGCCGGTCTGCTGTTTGAACGATGAGTCGTGCTCCTCGTCGACGATGATGATGCCGGGGTGTTTCATGGGGGTGAAGATGGCGGAGCGCGTGCCGATGATGATGCGCGCTGCGCCACTGGCGGCGTAGAGCCAGGCGTTGAGGCGGTCGCGGTCATTGAGGCCGGAGTGCAGTACGGCGATCGGTTCGTTGAAACGGCGCTGGAAGCGCTCGATCAGCTGCGGCGTGAGGGTGATCTCCGGCACCAGCACCAGTGCCTGGCGGCCCGCCGCTAGGACCTCGTTGATGATGCGCAGGTAGACCTCGGTCTTGCCGCTGCCGGTGACACCGTCGAGCAGGAAGGCGGCAAATTTGTGCTGGTGGTGCAGGACGCGGTTGATGGCTTGTTGCTGTTGGTCGTTGAGGACCACGGAATCGCCTCCCCCTTTGGCAAAGGGGGACTGAGGGGGATTTTGGGGGGCGGAGTCAGCGTCGTTAAATCCCCCCTGGCCCTTTATGCCCGCTCTTTGGGTGCCCTTTTTCAAAGGGGGGGATGGCATAGTCAGGCTGGGGATCTGCTCCAGCGTTACCCACCCCTTTTTTACCAGCGCCGCCATGGCGTCGCCCCAGTTGCGCGGGGATTTGATTGATTCAACGTGGCTGAGCTGTTCGGCGGTGAGTCCAGCAGGGGCGGCACGCAGCCGCAGCATTAGTTCGGCCTGGCGTTTAGCCCGTTTTTCCAGCGGCGTGATGTCAATATCACAGCCTTCGTGTGTGATTTTCCACAAGGAACGGTGGTGCGCCTCGGCGGGTTCCCCTTGGCGCAATAGGGTTGGTAGCCCCGTTGCCAGCACCTCACCCAACGGGTGATGGTAGTAGTGGCTGGCCCAGCGTAGTAGTTTCAGCTGTTCCGGGCCGAGCAGCGGGGTGGTGTCGAGGATTTCGAGGGCGGGACGCAATTTGGCTTCATCCACTTCACTGCTGGACGCCACCTCCAGCAGGATGCCCACCACCTGGTTGCGGCCAAAGGGGAGCCGCAGGCGAATGCCCGGTTGCAGCTGGGCGGGGTTGCACTCTGGCGGCGGCAGATAGTCGAAACTGCCATGCAGCGGCGAGGGGATGGCGACCCGTAAAATGGCTTTACCTTGAGTCATAAAGTGGCGTGGTCAGTGGTTGTGTTGCTGTTGCTGGTTAACCATTCTATTTCCCCACTTTTTTATCCCGATTTACAGCTATTGACGCTAACTTATTCATTGTTCAGCCATTTGTCACTCATACACAAAAGCTGTGGATAACTTTGTGGATGAAATGGGGTTAATGCTGCCAACCCCCTGTCGTTGTTACAGATTTGTTAAAGTGGTGGAATCCTGCTCATGTCTTAAAACCAAATAAAAACATTAACTTAAGAGAATGCTAATGGATTCGGGCAAACTCCGTAGCGGTGGATAAAAAGATTGTACTCCTGCCCCGCCATTGTGTATAAGCGCCTAGCATGGCCACTGACTTTTGTAGGGCCGTTTGGCTAAAACGCTGTTTTTGTTCTAAAACGGGCGAACCACTACCAAAACTACAATTGCAACAAGAATCAACACTGGAAACTCGTTAAACCAGCGATAAAAAACGTGGCTACGGCGGTTGCGATCATGTTTGAAATCCTTCAGTAGCTTGCCACACCAGACGTGATAGGCGATCAGCAGTACCACCAGTGCCATCTTGGCGTGGAACCAGCCGCCACTGTTGAGTCCCAAACCGTAAGCGATGATCAGCCAGAGTCCAAAAAGCACGGTTAGCGCCGCGCCGGGGGTCATGATGCCGTGGAAGAGTTTGCGTTCCATGATCTTAAAACGCTCTTTGCTGACATCGTCATCACTCATGGAGTGGTAGACAAATAGCCGTGGCAGATAAAATAGCCCGGCAAACCAGGTGACCATGGAGATTATGTGCAGCGATTTGATCCACAACATTGTAAATTCCTCTATCTCAACTAACTCAAAGAGTGGGCATGTGTATCACAGCCGGGGGGCTAATGGCTACTTTAGTGGCTGGTTTAGTGGCTGGTTTAGTGGTTGGGCGTTGTGCCGGGACGGCGATAGTACTCCTCAATCCTGGTCTGGGTAAGTAACCCCGCCTGTTGTGGTGGTTTGCTGCGTGGGTTGATGACGGCAAGGCTCTCTACTTCGCTGCGTTGCATCTGTTCGAGGGCCATTTGCAGTGAGAGCTGCGGAGGTCGATGCTGCAGCTGCGGCGCTGGGCGGGAATAGCCTCCAGGTCGATGGTCTCTTGCTCGCTAGTCTTCAGGGCGCTGGCAAGGTCAGCGGCGGGTAGGGCAAATCTGAGCCCCTTCTCTGTTGTCACCACTAACCAGCGTGGCCCCCATCATGGCGACCATGCCGATGATGGCGTAGAGCGCCGGAGACGAGGAGGCCCCCGCAGGTATCACCAACGCGGCTAGCTCACCTAAGGCGGCCCCCGCGCACGCCCCGATGACAAGGGTGGGGCTGATCAGGCAGGAAGCTGGTTTGCGCGGCATTCACGAGTTAACGAAAGAGGATCACCATGATGGCGGCAAGAATACCGACTACGCCGCCCAGCAGCGCCATCTGGCCGGTACTTTCGAGGGACGACAGGTGTCGCTGAAGCCTGCTGCGTAGCGCTTCGATGCGGTTGCCGATCCTCTCTATCATGGTGACCTGATGGTTGTTGGTGCAGCGCTCTTCGGCACAGTGTAGCGTGCATATCCATAAAAAAATCAGCGGATTGGCCTGTCAGACGCTGACGGGGTTGCAGATGGTTTATGCTTGCAGCCCGTTTGAATGGGGCCGTTTGAGGTAGATCTGTTGTGACTGAATGGTTTTCTGAGTGGGGTTTGTGGGGGCTGTTGATCAGCGCCTTTGTCTCGTCAACGCTACTGCCGGGCGGCTCTGAGGCGCTGTTGCTGCTGTTGGCGCTGGATGGCGCACATGACGCATGGGTATTGCTGGCGGTAGCAACGGCAGGCAATAGCCTGGGCGGCATGAGCTCGTGGTTGCTGGGGCGCTGGTGGGTGGCGCGGTTTCCTCTACGGCGGTTGGAGCCGGGTCGGCAGCGGGCGGTGGAGCGGCTGCAGCGTTACGGAAGCCCGATGCTACTGCTGTCGTGGCTGCCGCTGGTGGGGGATCCGCTCTGTGTGGCAGCGGGATGGTTAAAGATCAACCCACTCTGGTCACTGTTTTTTATTACGTTGGGTAAGGGGGGGCGTTATGCGCTATTGCTCTGGTTTACGCTGGGGTAGTTCTCCTCAATGTCAGGCAGCCCGCCCTTGACGACGCTGACGGAGAGGCCGCGCTGGCTGAGGATAAAGGCGGCGGCAGAGCTGCGGCGGCCTGTGGGACAGTAGCAGATGTACTCCTTGTTGCTGTCGAGTGTCTGTGCGCTGCGGTGGGCCTCGTTGAGCGGGATGTTGATGGCATTGGCGAGATGGCTGTGCAGATAGTCATGGGGGGCGCGCACGTCGATCCAGATTGCCCCAGCGCTGATTTTAGTCTGGGCCTCCTTGTAGCTGACCCAGTTTTGCAGTGGCTCCTGCATTAGCTCCAGGAAGTCGCCCTTTTTGAGGCGCAGCAAAATGCCGTCGGTCTGCATGGAGACCGTGGCATTACGGGGTTTGTTGGAGATGAGGGCGGCCTCACCAAAGGTCGAACCTTCACAGAGATGTGCCATCTCAATGGAGTCGCCGTTCTCTTCGTCGGCCTCGATGATGCGGGTGACCAGCGCCTCCCCTTGCTCAATGACGTAGAAATAGTCCCCCTTGTCGCCCTGGCGGATCACCACCTCACCGGCACTCATGCGCATGGGTTCCATGCGCTCTAGCAGCTGTTCGATATTGGCTGCAGGCAGTTTGCGGAAGTTAGGCGAGTGCTGCATCTTGCTTTTCAGGGCGCTGGTATCGATGGTGAGTACGTCATCACCACTCATAATCACCTCTTCGCTGCTGGTTTCGACACTCTGGGCCCAGGTGAGCATGGTGTCGAAGAGGTCACGATTGATGCGGATAAAGAGCACGGGGGTGATGGCGACGGCGGTGGCGCGGCGTGGGCTCTGGTCCGAGAGCGGATGGCGGCTCTGGGGGGTGGCGCTGATGACGCGGGTATAGCGCCCTTCTGCGGGGCGAATCTCCACCTCACCCTCAATCAGGTATATGAGATCGCCGTCGTCGTCGCCACGCTTAAATAGCGCCCGCCCTGGTGGTATGGCCTGCTCTTTAGTCTTGAGCGCCAGCTCTTCAATCTGCTCGTCCATGAGTGACGAGATTGGCGTCAGCCGCGCCAGGGTGAAGAGATCAACACTGTTGGATGTATTTACCATCGTCCATTTTCCTTAACCGTGCCCAAGCTAATCACCATTCCATGTGAGTGCAGATGAGATTGCCGGGCAAATTTTAGATTTAGTTAAATTCTCCGTATCGGTGTTGGCGAGCATGTTAAAATCCTTTGTCTATTTACATACTAGCGAAACGTTATCGGCCAGGTAAATGATGATATTAGACTCTGTGCGTCGTCTGCGCGAAATACCCTATAACTATACATCGTTCTCAGACCGGGAGATTGTAATCCGTTATCTCGGTGCTGAGATGTGGGAAACCCTGAATGAGTTGCGGAATAGTCGCCGCACCGGGCGCTCGGCCCGTATGTTGTTTGAGGTGCTGGGGGATATGTGGGCCATACAGCGCAATCCCTACATTCAGGATGATCTGCTGGAAAACCCCAAACGCTGGCAATCCTTGACCCACGCCCTCAACCATCGTCTTGACCAGATCGTGCAGCGCGCCGAAGGCAATGAGCTGGCGCTACAGCTGGTGCAGGCGGGTCGTGCCGCTATTGCCGAGTTCGAAGCGTGGCTGCCAGCCATGGGGGCGCAACGCAAGAAGGCCTTCAAACGGCTGAGCAAGGTGACACGCAAGGACAATGTCCAGTTTGATGGTCTGGCGCGTGTCTCCCACGTGACCGACGCCACCGACTGGCGTGTTGAATATCCGCTGGTGGTGATTACGCCTGATACCGAAGCCGAGGTGGCGCCATTGGTGGCCGCATGTATCGAACTTGGCCTTACCATCATTCCGCGTGGCGGTGGCACGGGTTACACCGGTGGTGCGGTGCCACTGCATGCCGATACAGCGGTGATCAATACCGAAAAGCTCGAGGCATTGGGCGAGGTGATCATGCGCCGCCCCGAGGGGGTCGATCGCGAGGTCGCCACGGTGCGCGCTGAAGCGGGGGTGGTGACACGCCGCGTCTCCGATCTTGCCTACCGTAATGGCCATGTCTTTGCCGTTGACCCCACCTCGCAGGACGCCTCCACCATCGGTGGCAACATTGCCATGAATGCCGGCGGCAAGAAGGCGGTGTTGTGGGGTACCACCATCGACAATCTGCTCTCCTGGCGCATGGTGATGCCCGATGGCAACTGGCTGGAGGTGGAGCGCATCAACCACAACCTGGCCAAAATCCATGATCAGGCCGAGGTGGAGTTTCGCATCAGCCGTTATCTGCCCAATGGTAATACCCCCATTGGTGAGCCGCGCACCTTAAAGATGCTGGGCAGCGCCTTCCGCAAGGCGGGCTTGGGCAAGGATGTCACCGACAAATTCCTCGGTGGCCTGCCGGGCGTACAGAAGGAGGGGTGTGATGGTCTGATCACCTCCGGTGTCTTTATTCTGCACCGCGAACCGAAGTTTACCCGCACCGTTTGCCTCGAATTTTTCGGCAGTGATCTGCGCCGCGCCGTGCCCGCCATTGTTGAAACAAAAGATTACCTTGACGCCCATCGTGACGTGCTGCTCGCCGGTCTCGAACATCTCGACGAACGTTATGTGCGTGCCGTCAAATACACCACCAAGTCGCCCCGCCGCGAGCGCCCCAAGATGGTGTTGTTGATCGACATTGCCGGTGATATCGAAAACGCAGTGGCCGATGCCGCCTCCACCGTGGTGCGCATGGCCAGCGCCCGTGGTGCCGAAGGGTTTGTGGCGGTGAGTGCCGAGGCGCGTAAGCGTTTTTGGGCCGACCGCTCCCGTACCGCCGCCATTGCCGCCCATACCAACGCCTTTAAGATCAACGAGGATGTGGTCATTCCGCTGCCACGCCTAGCCGATTATAACGAGGGTATTGAGCGCATCAATATCGAATATTCGACCCTCAACAAGCTCTGCATGATCGCTGCCATCAAGGGGTATCTGGGACAGGTCACCGAGTCGCCAAAATCAAGCGACTACGAGGTGAGCAGTGAGGGAGAGGCAATCTTCAGCGCCAAACGTGACGCCGCCATTGAGTATCTGGAGAAGGTTGCGCAGCGCTGGCAGCAGCTGCTCGACCATATTGATGAACCGGCGGCTGATCATGTGGCGCTGCTGGATGACCCAGCACGGGAGCGTATGCAGCCCGCTGATACGCTATTGCAGCTGCTGCTGCGTCGTGACCTGCGTATCTCCTACCGTCAGGAGGTGGAGCGACCACTGAAAGAGATATTCCTGGGGCAGGATCTGGAAAAGGTGCGGGCGCGGATTGATGAGATACATACCGAGACCCGCTCCAGCCGGCTGTTTGTCGCCACCCACATGCACGCCGGTGACGGCAACGTACACACCAATATCCCGGTCAACTCCAACGACTACGGCATGATGCAGCAGGCCGATCAGATTGTTGATCGGGTGATGGCACTGGCCATCGATCTTGGCGGGGTTATCTCCGGGGAGCACGGCATTGGCCTGACCAAGATGCGCTACATGCGTCCGGAAGATGTGCAGCGTTTTGCCGACTATAAACAGGAAGTGGACCCTCAGGGCCACTTTAACCGTGGCAAATTGATGCCCGGCTCCGGGCTTGATAACGCCTACACCCCATCACTGCGGCTGGTCGAGCAGGAGGCGCTGATCCTTGAAGAGAGCGAACTGGGCGCGCTTAACGATGACATCAAAGACTGCCTGCGCTGCGGCAAGTGCAAACCCGACTGCACCACCCATATCCCCCGTGCCGGGCTGCTCTATTCGCCACGCAACAAAATTCTGGCCACCAATCTCATTATTGAAGCGTTCCTCTATGAGGAACAGACCCGCCGTGGCATCTCCATTCGCCACTTTGATGAGATGAACGACATCGCCGACCACTGTACCGTCTGCCATAAATGTTTCAACCCCTGCCCGGTGGATATCGATTTTGGTGATGTCACCATCCGCATGCGTACCATCCTCGAGCAGCGCGGCAAGAAGAACTTTAGTCTAGGTACCAAGGCGGCCATGGCCTTCCTCAATGTGACCGACCCCCGGACCATTAAAATCATGCGTAAGGGCATGATTGAGTGGGGGTACGCTGGGCAACGGCTGGCCCACAAACTGGCCAAAAAATTTCATCTGATCGGGGATAAAAAGCCCCCAGCGTCAACCACCGGCAAGATGGAGGTGAAGGCGCAGATCATCAACTTTGTGAAAAAACCAATGCCCGGCAACCTGCCGATGCAGACCATGCGTGCCATGCTTGGTGCGGAAGATGCCAAATCGGTACCGATTGTGCGTGATCCGGCCAAGGTGAATGATGACAGCGAGGCGGTCTTCTACTTCCCTGGTTGTGGTTCGGAGCGGCTCTTCAGCGAAGTGGGCCTGGCGACGCTGGCGATGCTCTATCACACCGGCGCACAGACGGTGCTGCCGCCCGGCTACCTCTGCTGCGGTTATCCGCAGATCTCGGCGGGTGATCGTGACAAAGGACAGAAGATCACCACCGATAACCGGGTGCTGTTCCACCGTGTCGCCAATACCCTCAACTACCTCGACATCAAGACTGTGGTGGTCTCGTGCGGCACCTGCATGGATCAGCTCATGAAGTACGAGTTCGACAAGATCTTCCCCGGCTGCCGCCTGCTCGACATCCACGAGTACCTGATGGAGAAGGGGGTCAGTCTTGATGGTGTGGCGGGGGTGCAGTACCTCTACCACGACCCCTGCCACACACCGATGAAGACCTACAACCCGATCAAGGTGGTCAATTCACTCATCGGTCAGGAGGTGACACTCTCTGATCGCTGCTGTGGTGAAGCGGGTACGCTGGCAGTGTCGCGTCCTGACATCTCAACGCAGCTCCGTTTCCGTAAGCAGGAGGAGATACATAAGGGGATCGAAGAGCTTACCGGCAGTCCGGTGGCTAAGGCGGGTAGTGTCAAGATGCTCACCTCCTGCCCGGCCTGCCAGCAGGGATTGGCGCGCTATAACGAAGATACCGGCGTTGAGACCAGTTACATCGTGGTCGAGCTGGCCAACAAGGTATTGGGCGATGGCTGGCAGAAAGGCTTTGTGGAGAAGGCGCGTGATGGCGGGATTGAGCGGGTGTTGTTGTAGGCTGTTGGTGTCTGTTTATACAAACGCTTAGTTTAGATATCCCCAGAGGAATCTGGGGTTAAACGAAGTCTTTGTTTCCCGCTAAGGCTGTATATCAATACCCCTCTTTCCGAAGATTCGCCTCAACGTCCTCGCGCTTTCCATGTCGTTCATAGCTTTTGGCGATTCCCTCCAGCATGTTGGCTACGTTGGGCTGTGAGAGATGCAGCCTCTCCGCTTGCTTCTGGTAATACCCAGCCAGATCGCGCTCCTGCTCACCGCCATCCCGAGGTGAAAGACATGTGACACCACGTTTGTTGTGTGTGCCGATACTGAACCATGCGCGCATCTCCTCCATTTCCAGGGGTTCCAATACCTCACGTGCCGGAGCAAAAGGCCACAGCCCATCTTCATCTGAGGGGGCATGAGCGATAATCTGTCCTATGGTTTGGTCGCATACGTCAAGCCTGTCAGCCTGACGACAGAGTTCCCGTGTCTCATAGATAAACCGGGTAAACGCATCGTGATCAATGGTTCCATCAGCCAGAGTTCCTGGCTGACGTGAACAGTTATGCAAAATGCTCCATGCTGTTTCAGTCGCACTTCTTGATGCATCGGTAATAGGTTCCTCTTGCTCTCCGTGTGCTGGTTTATAGAGGATGCAAATCAACTCAGCAAAGAGCGTTGGCTCGCTCATAATGGAATCGTAGAGCAAGGCTGCACTTGCCTCTTGGCCATATCTGAGCGCCGGGAACAGACCGAACTCAAGCTGGATAAGTGCGGACTTCTCAATCTCCCCGGACTTTTCCAGTCGTTCCAGCATTTTTCCCAAGTGATAAGAATCCAGCAGCGCCCCATGAGGCTCCTCTCCGTGCATGAATTGCTGCAACATCTCGAAAAGCAGCTTGGCATCGGTATTCTGCAAATCATATTGGCAATATCGTAAAGCGGTTCTTGGGCGCTTTGCCTCGAGCAATTGGCGCAGCACAAAATCCATGGTGGCAGCATCATCCCGAGTGATTCCAGGATTGACCAGTGTCCAATAGGCTTGTGAAACCTCGGCTCCGCAAGCGGCTACCAATTCCCAGATTGCCCGCTCTGAACGCGCCAACACCAGGAAGCGGGCGCGTTTTTCAGCGCTCCATTTTCGAGTCTCAGCCAGCACCAATACCTCTTTGATGAGTGAGTTAGAGTCAGGCTCTTGCATGGAGCACAACAAGCCGGAGATACAAAATGTAATAGGTTCGCCTGAGGTGAATTCATTGCCGGTTTCTGGTATCCACTCAGCCCATTGATTCTGGCCGCATTCTGCTCTGGCCATGGTTGTGCCAACTACGTCTGCATTGCCGCATTCCTGTATCAAACGCTCAACTCCCGCCATGCTGTGTGCCTGGAATATTTCATTCAGTGCAGAATTTTTTGCCGTCTCTAGTGTACTGTAACAAATAGTGTGATCATATATAATAGCGCTACTCCTTCCTTATTTTCTGGTGCGCTGACTATGCCTGTCCCCGTTGCTATCTCACTCACAGAAGAAGAACGCCAAGAATTTCATCGCTGTTGTCGT
>JANOSY010000016.1:0-16496 GCA_031416075.1 Tenderia sp. (SeqCode)
CATGGCATCACGGATTATGTCATTGGCTATTACAGTCAATTCAGACCCCATACCCACAATGACGGGCTGGCACCGAATGAGGCTGAGAAGCAGTATTGGATTGACTATAAAACTGTGGCCAAAAAGACTTGACCACTACACCCCGTTCAGTAAAAAGAGTTTCCGCAGGGGTTTAAGTGTGGTGGATGCTGGGCTTTACTGGTTGTGAGATCTGCGTAACCAAAGGAGAAGAGAATGCTTCAGCTACGTCCAAATTGTGAATGTTGTGATAAAGATTTGCCGCCGCAGTCAACGGAGGCGCGAATCTGCTCGTTTGAATGCACGTTTTGTGTTGTGTGTACTGAGTCGGTTCTGGGTGGAAAGTGCCCAAACTGTGGTGGTGAGTTTGTGCCGCGTCCTCGTCGTCCAGTAGAGCGCTTGAATACGGCCCCTGCTTCTACGGAGCGTGTTTACCATCCGGGGGGCTGTGCCGGGCTTGGTCGTTAGAAAGGGAGCGGTGTTGTTGGTGTGGGTTAAATCTCAATCTGGCGGGCGTTGCTTAGTGCGGTTTCGATTTTGGTCTGTAGCTGTTTGACACGCTGGCTGTCCTGTTTTTTTTCTGGCGTGGTATCGCACTCTTTTTGTAGCAGCTCGTGGGTGATGTTCAGCGCGGCCATGATGGTGATGTTGTCGCTGCCAGTGGTGCGGCCTCGGCTGCGGTCACGGACTTCGCGCATTTTTTTGTCGAGGTAGCGGGCGCTGGCCTCCAGCTGGGCACGCTCTTCAGGGGGGCAGGCGATGCGGTACTCTTTGCCAAAGATGGTGATGGTGACCGGGCTGGGTTCACTCGTCATGTGCCTGCTCCAGGGTTTTGAGTCGCATGATCATCGCTTCGATGCGGGATTTGGCGAGCTCGTTTTTTTCGATAAGGTGGCCGCGTTCGGCGGTTAGTTGTGACTGCTGTTCACGTAACGTCTGATTTTCGCTCTTAAATTGCTGGCAGAGCTGGATCAGCTCGTCGACCCGAAGTTCTAAGTTCTTCAGGTCATTGCTGTGATTTTGGCTGGTATCTGGACTCATAGACGCCCAATATAGTGTGGTGAGCTGTTATGGTCAACGGCTTGGCGATGATACTATTACCCCTCTGTCATTCCATATACAAAGGAAGTCTCGTCATGCAAGCCCCCAGTTATGATCAAGTCGCCACGCTGCTCTCTGTTTACGGCGATGCCATGAGTGTCCCCGAGTGTCACGGTGTTCTGTGTGGCATGGTAAGCGCCGATCCTGGGCTGGATGGGAATGGCTGGGCAGTACGGATGTTGAGCGGTGATCTGGAGGGGGCGCTGGCCAATGGTGCAGCAGTGGCGGTGGATGAGGCCGATAAGGCGGTGCTTAGGGCGCTGTTTGATGACACGCTGCTGCAGATGAATGATGCCGAGCTGGCGTTCCAGCTGCTGCTGCCGGATGAGGATGATGAGGAGGGGCTGGAAGGGAGTCTCGCGGCGCTGGCAGATTGGTGCGAGGGGTATCTGTATGGGCTCAGCCTGGGGGGGGTTAAAAGTTTTGATGCATGTACACCAGAGGTACAGGAGTTTTGTGGTGATCTGGTCGAGATATCCCACATCACCTTTGATGCTGGGGATGAGGGGGATAATGAGACTGCCCTGTTTGAGATTGTTGAATATGTGCGGATGGGGACGTTAATGGTCTACGAGGAGTTGAGCAATCCCAGTGCTGGGCGGTCTCCACGTGCGTCTGAACACAAAATTACTTTTCACTAATCAGCTTGTCAGGTCGTGCCATGAATCGTAAAGAGTTTTCCAAACGTCGTATCCATCTGTTGCCACTGCTGGGTGAAGGCAGCATCGCTGTGTTGCCCGCTGCGTCGCCAACAGTCCGTAATCGTGATGTGGAGCATGTCTACCGTCCCGATAGCGATTTTTATTACCTGACCGGTTTCCCAGAGCCAGAGGCGGTGCTGGTGCTAATTCCAGGGCGCAAACAGGGCCAATCGGTGCTTTTTTGCCGCGAAAGTGATCCGTTGATGGAGGTCTGGAACGGTCGCCGTGCCGGGCTGGATGGTGCGGTGGAACAGTTTGGTGTGGATGATGCCTTTCCCATTGCCGATATTGATGAGATTCTGCCGGGGTTGATGGAGAACAAGGAGCGGGTCTTTTACGCCATGGGCAGCCATCGTGATCTGGATCAGCGCATGATCGGCTGGCTTAAAGAGGTGCGCAAAAAGAGTCGCCAGGGGGTGCAGGCACCGGGTGAGTTTGTCTCCTTGGAACATCTGTTGCATGAGATGCGCCTGTTTAAGAGCAAGGCGGAGATTGAGGCGATGAAACAGGCGGCCCGCATCTCTGCCGAAGCCCACAGTCGCGCTATGCAGCGCTGCAGGCCGGGGTTGTATGAGTATCAGATCGAGGCGGAGATCATGCACCATTTTATGGACAACGGTTGTCGCCATGCGGCGTACCCCTCCATCGTAGGTGGGGGAGCCAACGGCTGCATTCTTCACTACACGGAAAATGATGCCCAGCTAGTCGATGGTGAGTTGTTGCTGATTGATGCCGGGGCCGAGTTTGAGGGGTACGCTGCCGATATTACCCGTACCTTCCCTGTGAATGGGGTGTTTAATGCGGAACAGCGCGCCCTGTATGAGGTGGTGCTGGAGGCGCAGTATGCGGCCATTGCCGCGGTTAAACCGGGTAACCATTGGAACGACCCACACGACGCTGCGGTGAAGGTGTTGACTAAAGGGTTGATTAAGTTGGGGATCCTTAGTGGCACATTGGCCAAGCTGATCAAGGAGGAGGCTTATCGCCCCTTTTATATGCACCGTACCGGCCATTGGATTGGCATGGATGTGCATGATGTGGGTGAGTACAAACTGGGTGGCCAGTGGCGGCTATTGGAGCCGGGCATGGTACTGACTGTTGAACCTGGGCTCTATATCGCTGCTGGCAGTAAAGGGGTGGACAAACGCTGGTGGAATATTGGTATCCGTATTGAGGATGATCTGCTGGTGACCCGCACGGGACATGAGGTGTTAAGCGCCGGGGTGCCCAAGGAGGTGGCGGATATTGAGGCGCTGATGGCGGGTGGTGAGGTTGTTAAACCGAGTCAGCGTCCACGGGGCAAGGTGCGGGCATGAGCGTTGGTGGACAGGGCGATTTTGATATCCTGATTGTAGGGGGGGGCATGGTGGGTGCCACCATGGCCTATGCCCTGAGTGTGTTGCCACTGCGGATTGGGGTGGTGGAGGCGGTGTCATCGGGGGCTGCAAGTCAGCCCAGCTATGATGATCGTGCCATTGCCCTGGCCTATGGGTCGGCAAAGATATTTGAGGCAATGGGGTTATGGTCGCGGCTGGCCAGATACGCCTCTCCCATTAATAAGATTCATGTCTCTGACCGTGGCCACTTTGGTGTTACCCGTATCGATAGCGCAACGGAGGGGGTGAGTGCGCTGGGGCATGTGGTTGAAAACCGGGTGATGGGCGCGGTGCTGGCGGAGGCGCTTGCCGAGCGTGGCAATGTTGAGATGATCTCGCCTGCCACCGTGACAGCGATGAGTATTGACGGCAATTTGGCCCGGCTGGAGATCGACTCTGCCACGTTAATCCGTAACGTGAGTGCCCGGTTGGTGATTGCCGCGGATGGTGGTGACTCGGCCGTGCGTAGATTGCTGCATATCCCAACCCGGAGCTGGGACTATAATCAGTGTGCTGTCATTGCCAACATCACCCCGGCCCGCCACCATCAGGGGGTGGCGTATGAACGTTTTACCGACACCGGCCCGATTGCCATGTTACCCAGTGCTGCGGCCGATGATCCTAATCGTTGCAGTCTGGTCTGGACTGTCCGTGGGGGTGACGAGCAGCGGGTATTAGGGTTGAGTGACGAGGCGTTTTTGGCGGAGTTACAACAGCGTTTTGGTTATCGTCTGGGTGAGTTGTGCAAGGTGGGACGACGTAGCGGCTATCCGCTGCGGCTGGCCAGTGCCAAAGAGCACGTGCGACCACGTCTGGCGCTGATTGGTAATGCGGCGCATACGCTACATCCTATTGCCGGCCAGGGTTTTAATCTGGGGCTGCGTGATGTGGCGGCGCTGGCACAGGTGGTGGCGGATGCAACGGCCACCGGTCAGGATATAGGCACAACAGCGCTGCTCCAGCGGTACGCCGAGTGGCGTCGCGGAGATCATCGTAAGGTGGTGGGATTTACCGATACCCTGGCGCGGCTCTTTAGCCATTCACTGACCCCTGTGGCGCTGTTGCGTAATGTGGGTTTGGTGGCGGTTGATCTGGTACCGCCGCTGAAAAAGGTAGTGACCCGCCAGACGATGGGGTTGGCAGGCAGGTTGCCACGCCTGGCCATGGGGTTACCGCTGGTGCGGTCTGAGCATCACTCTTGAGCGGTGGAAAAGAGATAAACAGTCGCTATATATGGCTTTGCTGTGATCGACAGAAAATTGGGTTAATGATTGAGAATCGGGGAGCAGACCATGGCTGAGCATTATGATGTTGTTATTGTTGGAGGGGGCATGGTGGGTTTGACACTGGCGTGTGCCCTGGGTGAGACGGCGTTGAAGGTTGCGGTGCTCGAAGCCCACCCGATGGGGCGTAGCTGGCCTGAAGCGAGTATTGGCCTGCGTGTTTCAGCTATCACCCATGCAACTCGTAAGGTCTTTGAACGTATTGACGCCTGGCGTGGCATGGTCGAGCGGCGTGTCACGTCGTACGGTGAGATGCATGTCTGGGATGCCAGTGGTGATGGTGAGATTCACTTTGACGGTGCTGAGGCAGGTGCCCCCTCCTTGGGCTATATTGTTGAAAATCGTGTGGTGCAACTGGCGTTGATGGAGCGGGTAGAGCAGCTGGCCAATATTGACCTGCTCTGCCCAGCGCACTGGCAGCAGTGGAGTGATGATGGCGAGGCGCTGCTGCTGACGCTTGATGATGGCCGTCAACTTCACACGCAACTGCTGGTCGGCGCGGATGGGGTTCAATCACAGGTGCGCGAGCGGGCGGGTATCGAAACCAAGGGGTGGGGATATGATCAGCACGCGGTGATGGCGATTGTTAAAACTGAAAAATCTCACCAGCACACTTGTTGGCAACGTTTTTTACCCAATGGTCCGCTCGCTTTTCTGCCGATGCATGAACATTACAGCTGCGTGGTCTGGTCAACCACCCCTGAGCAGGCGCAGATCCTGATGGGGGATAGTGAGCAGATCTTTGCGGATAAGTTGGCTGATGCCTTTGACCATACGTTGGGTGCGGTTGTTGAGGTTTGTGAGCGTGGTTCATTTCCACTCCGTATGCAGCATACTGTTGATTACGTTAAAGAACGTATCGCACTGGTGGGGGATGCTGCCCACGCGATTCACCCCCTGGCGGGCCAGGGGGTGAATCTGGGCATACTTGATGCAGCGGCGCTGGCGGAGACGATTCTGAGTGCCTATGATGCTCGTCGTGATATTGGTGGACTGGCTACCTTGCGTCGTTATGAGCGTTGGCGTAAAGGGCAGAATGTTGCCATGATGCTGTCGATGGATGGATTCAAACGGCTGTTTGGCTCGGATGTGTCGGCGCTGAAGGTGGCGCGTAATCTGGGGCTTAATGCCACTAACTCGTTTACTCCGCTAAAGCGGATCTTTATGGAGTACGCCATGGGTGAGCGTGGTGATCTGCCAAAAACGGCGCTGTAGCCTGCTCTATCAAGCCGCTGGTTCAGCGGCCTGAATCAGAAGAACTGCACGCCGATCTCAAACTCCTCTTCGTTGTGCTCCTTTACCCACTTAACCGTTCCCGGTTGTGCCTTGGTAAACCCTTCCAGCCCCTCCAGCCAGATCTCTTCATCAATTTGATGAGGGTGGCTGACACGTATGCCGGCACCGCCTTTGCTGAGGTTGAAGAGCGTGCCGCTGTAGTGAATGCGTTCGCTTTTGTGGCGGTTGCGCTGTTCGCTAAAGTAGATAGTCTCTTCCACAAAATCTACGCGGGGATGGAGTCGCTGTTCGCTGGACATGGTTTCTCCTCGGCATTAGTGTGAGCAGGGAAGCAACTTATAGCTCCCACTCATGTTCAGGCGCTGCCACTGATTGTGGCGCAGCAGCACTGGTGTGCTCTACGGCTTCCATAAAGGCCACGATCAACGGGTGTGGTTCTGCCGCTGTTGAATGTAGCTGTGGTACAAACAGCGTGCCAATGAAAAAGGGGTGGGTAGGGTGCTCAATAGCGCGTATCTCGCCCTCGGCATCGGCCCCTACAATTTTGAGTTGACCTGCTTTGATGATCTCAGCGTACGCAGGATTCACTCCAAAATTGCAGCAGTAACGTTCGTTGGTGGTGGTTGTGCCATAAATGCGTGCCAGTTGTGATGTGGGGGCGAGGGTGATGGCCAGTTCACGTCCGTTGAGTGAGTTGGCCAGACGCGATATAAAAAGATGTGGGCTATCGGGTGAGTACTCACCATGGGCAGCATCAAAAAAGCTCAACATGTTGTGTGCTAAGTCGATAATCATATGTTGAAAGCCGCCGCAGGTACCGAGCAGTGGGATGTTATTTTCGCGAGCGTGTTTGATGACGGTGAGCACGTTGTCCATGTTTTTGTAGGGACTGCCAGGGGCGATCAGAAATCCCTGATAATTTGAAAGGGTGCTGTTGGTAATGTCGCTACTTGATACCCACTCATGGCTGATGGGGGTGCCAAGTTTTTTGAGTGCGTGTTCAACGGCGTGATTGGTGGCGATATGTGGCTCATATTCGGAAGAGAAGTCGCCGACGATTGCAATTTTTAACATATGGGTTCCACAGCTTGTTGATATCTTGAATATTGGGACTGAGCGACTAGGTTAGCATTTTCTGACGACACTAACAGGGAGTTTTGTTGATGAGATATTATTTGCTGCTATTTGAGAAATGGAAATATCATTTTAGCCTCATATTGCTGATGTCGTGGTGTCCGTCCTTGCAGGCGGAAGGATTGCGGTCGCCGGAAGCGGTTGCACAATCGTTCGCGCAGGCATACCGCAATGGTCAGCCTGATGCAATTGTGGCGTTGCAATTTTTTGCCAATGACAATAATGGGTTGGCGGCAGTCAGTCGCGAACGGCAGGCGTGGCTGAGTTATATGGGGCAGAGAGAGATACGCTCGTACCGTATTGCCCCGTTGCTGGCAAGAGATCAGGCGTTGCTCATAAGGCACTCAGCATCGCCGCAGAAAAAATTAGTGGTTGTGTATGGGGCAACAGAGCAAGAGCGGTGGGAGGAGGTTTATCTGATTGCCTGGCAGGCGGGTGCCTACTATCTTTTGCCCGTGCATCAAGAGCCATAAAAAACACAGTCAGTGGTAGGTTATTGTTGTTACGTGTCCTAGTGGAATGACCATATCCATGGTTGTATTAAATCTTCGGCATGCCAGCCATTCGATCGTTTATTGAGAGAGGTGTTTGACAGCTTCTTTTATGATGACTACTGTGCTGGTTCACTATATACAGTAGTGAAGAGGGACTTATGTTGATGAATGCCGGTGAATAAAAATACCTTTCTGAGCAAGGGGAACTTTGCGGGAATCGCAGGGCTGGTGTTTGCCTATGTTGTGTTAGGTAAGTTGGCGCTGCTGCTGGCGATTTCACCGGGGTATGCAACGGCACTTTTTCCATCGGCAGGGTTGGCTGTTGCGGCGGTACTGTTATGGGGTAAGCGGTTATTGCCCGGCGTTTTTTTAGGATCATTTTTTCTCAATCTTTGGATTAATATTGAGTCGGGTTATCCACTGCTCTCAATTACCACGCTGGTGGTATTGGCCATCGCGGCAGGGGCGTTGTTGCAAGCAGCGGTTGGTGCTTCATTAATCCGGCTTTATATTGGCTTTCCCAATGGTTTAACAGGTGAAAAAGAGGTCATCTGTTTTTTAATGCTGGCAGGGCCGCTGGCGTGTCTGGTGGGAGCATCGGTGGGGGCAGCCGCCTTACTGTTTGGTGGTGTAGTTGCACCAGAGCTGTTTTTATTCAGCTGGTTGACATGGTGGGTTGGCGATGTGATTGGTGTGGTAGTCATGGCACCGTTATTGTTGATCTTTTTTGCCCAGCCAAGACAGTTATGGCGATCAAGAGTCGTAACAGTTGCCGTTCCTCTGATTGTTACTTGCCTGGTGGTTGCTGCTGTCTTTGTACGAGTTAGCCAGAGTGAGTCTGCGGATATGCAGTCCCAGTTTCGCACAGAATCTGCTGCAATGCTGGCGGCGGTCAAATCACAGCTTAATGGTTATCATAGAGAGTTATTGGCGCTAGAGCGTTTTTATGCGGCATCCGTCTTTGTTGATCGGGACGAGTTTAGAAGTTTTGTTGCACCAGTACTGGCTAATCATGCCGGTCTTCAAGCGCTGGAGTGGTTGCCGCGCGTGAGCCATTTACAGCGCCAGCAATTTGAAGCAGAGATGAAAGCCACGGGTTATCCCCAATATCAGCTGACAGAACTGGACACAGCTCAGAATATTGTTGTTGCAGCAGTGCGTGAAGAATATTTTCCGGTGGCGTATGTTGAGCCATACCTGGGTAATGAACAGGTGCTTGGTTACGATGCTGCATCCAATATGGCGCGAATGGCTGGATTGGCGCAGGCGCGTGATAGTGGTGCTGTTGCAATGACAGCGCCGCTTGAGCTGATACAGTTTGGCATGGTGGAGAAGGGGGCGTTGCTGTTAATGCCTGTGTATGAAAAAGGGCCCTTGCCGGAGACAGTGTTGTTGCGGCATGAACGTACCATGGGTTTTTTGATTGGTGTGTTTAATTTTAGGGATATGGTTAACGCCTCCCTCACCCCTTTTCCGAAAGATACTTTTATGCTGCGGGTTGTCGATGTGACAGAGAGCCTCGAGGCATTTCCGGTGTATGGTGATGTGAATGGGGCTTTTGACAAATACGCCTCGGTGTTTGGTTGGAGCGGTTTGATTCAGATTGGTGGACGAACGCTTCAGCTCTCTTTTTCGCCATCGGAAAAATATATTCATCAAAATCGTAGTTGGCAAGCGTGGATGGTATTGGTGTGGGGCCTGATATTTGCGGGCATGTTAGGTGCTTTGCTGTTGATCATCAGCGGTCGTGATAGCAAGGTACAGCAGTTGGTTGATAATCAGACGGAGGAGTTGCGGTTGATTTTTGACCACATGTATTGCGGAATAGTTGTTTTTGATGAGCATGGTCTGATTGTATCGGTTAATCCGGCAGCAGAAAGGTTGTTTGGTTGTAGCCGTGCCGAGATGTTGAGAATGCCCCTGACGCGGTTTATGCCTGATATAGCAAAATATGAAATGGCAGAGTGGGTAGTAAAAGAGTCTTTTATTGCTAAGCGTGGTGAGGCGGCGGTGTTGTGTAAAGATGGTAGTAAATTGCCTGTTGAATTTTCTGTTAGCGAGATTGTGTTGGCTGACAGTAAGTTTTATATCAGCACACTGAGTGATATGAGCAGGGATAAACAGTTGGAACGTACAAAAAATGAGTTTATAGCTACAGTGAATAGAGAGTTGCGCCCCTCTATTGCCGCCATTCGTGGGGCTGTGAATTTATTTGATAGCGGTGTTATGGGGGGGGTGCCACAGACAAAGCAGTCGATAGATGCGCTAATAACAACTGTTACTACTAATAACAGGCGGCTGGAAGCCCTGATGAATGAGCTCACTGAGCTGGAACAGCTGGAGCTTGGTAATGGTGGTTTTGTTTTTTGTCGTCATGATGGCTGTCAGTTGATTAAAAAGGCGGTCGCATTAGCCAGCGATGTTGTTAGGCATCAAAAAATAGAGCTGCGATTTCAGCCGGGTATGGAGCAGGTGCCATTTTGGCTTGAGCTGGATGAGCAACGTTTTATTCAGGTGATAACAAGCCTGCTTTTAAGCGCGGTAAAGCAGTTGTCTGTTTTTGCAGAGGTGGTTGTGGCTGTGGTGATTGTTGATGCAGAGGTGGAGATACGGATCAGTGCTCAATCCCCCGTGACCCCCGTGGATGAGCACAGTCCGGATTTTGATGTACTTGAAACAACAGGAGCAAATGACAATCGCATACATGGCGGTGCAGGTATGGGGTTCAGTGTCGCCAAAATAATCACTGAAAAGATGGGAGGGCGTGCTGGTTTTACGATAGAAGAGAATGGGGCTGGATTTTTTTACACTCGTTTGCCTATAGCACCATAAATGTTACTCCCTTAGATTTTGTGACCATCGTTTTTTTTCAAGACTGACCGCTAATTTGACTGATGAATGGTCCGTAATGGGGTGGGTGGCTTTTTTAAAACAAAGAGATGTTGGCAATGATCGAAGAGCTGTTATCTGTTGAGCCATTGAGTTGGTTGGGCTTGCTAAGTGCGATGCTGTCAGGCGCCATTATAGGATTGGAGCGTCAGATGCTGGGCAAACCGGTGGGAATTCGTACCTCCATGTTGATCTGTGTGGGAACCTATATTTTCATTGCCACTTCTAACTCTGTTGCTACAGGTGTCACCGACCCCTCCCGGGTGATTGGGCAGGTGGTCACAGGTATCGGTTTTCTCGGCGCGGGAGTGATGTTGTCACGAGATGGTTTTGTTTATGGTGTTACCTCTGCATCAGCTATCTGGATACTTGCAGCGGTGGGTGTGGTTATCGGCTCGGAGCGGTATCTCACGGGGATTAAATTGGCAGTGTTGGCCGTGGTGATTCTGGTTGGGGTTGACATGCTGGAGAATAGCTTCAAAGCAATGCGTCGTGGTGTTCATGCTAAGCTTAGCTCAGGCAAGCAGGAGGGGAACGAGTAGGTCTTGATTGAGCGTTATTTTCTAAAGTGAATGCGAAGTGCGGGAGGGTTTATTTTAAATCGCTTATTGTGTGAGGCCATTAAAGCAAAAGCCCCGGTAAGACCGAGGCTTTAACATCTACTTATAATGAGAAAAATTGGAATTACGCGGGTTTACGTTTTTTTGCGAATTTAAACCCTAAACCCATCAGGCCCAGTCCTATCAGAGCAATACTGGATGGCTCTGGAATGGATGGAGTTGGTGTCGGAGTGGGTGATACGGAGGTGCCATCAAATTGCACTTCACTCAGGCCTGTATAAAGTTCACCATAGTTGGTATCAAGGATAAGCTTGATGTATTGGGCAGTGGTGTTGAGAGTGAGTGTTTCTCCGGGATAAGGATCCCCAACAGGTATCGTCAACACGGTATTTATGACTGAAAAATAGTTGATGTTGTCAAGAGACGCCTCAATAATCAGATTTTTGACAGACCGATCTATGCCGCAGCAACCGTCGCCATAGTTCCATATCGTGCTTGAGCTAACATCAAACACTGAGCCTAAATTAAAGATAAGGGTTGGGGCAGGAGAGCCGACGGTTGATGGACGTTCTTCGGATAACCACTTGTTTTGCGCGTCGCCGAGGTGCAAACCACCAGAAAGCCCTGATCCGTCGATCAGGTTATTGGCATTGTATATTCCGGTTCCGAAGGTGCTGCTGGCGGTTACGTCAGCTACGGTGATGATTCCAGCATAAGCCGAAGAGGTCAGAGATGCCGCTGCAAATAAAGTGGCCCCGATAAACAGGTTTTTTGTTTTCATGGTAAATCCTTGGTAAGAGTGCCCCTTGGGTTTGTAAGCAATAATCGAGCCATGTTAATAGCTGATTGTTTTTATTGTAGTTATGATTTTTAGACAGGCTGATTGCCTTAGGGATGTAAAAAAAATCGACGGTCTTTAAGTCGGCCGGCTCTATCCCGTTCCGTAGTTTAGATCAAGTGAGGTCGGTAAGTTTGTGGAGAGGGCCGTTTGGGTATTTAGTACGTGCGTGTGTCGATTTTGTGCGGTGGGGACATGGTTTTTTTGGATGGTGCTTTTGCTATCTCTTAAAGAATCTTCATTTTTTTAGGGTTATTTTTATACGCCGAGTTTTTGGCTGGGTTTGATGTGTAGCAGGATGGGCAATCCAACGTTGGTTTTACTGTTGTGTATCAATGACTGGGTTAGATGCGTGTCAAGCCTAAACTGCAACCCTGAGTGTGGTTTTTGCCGTGAATACTACTCCCAGAGTCTTTCCCTGATAACCCTGTGAGCCACATTGGTTATTAATAATAAATAACCTGATTTGCAAAGTAAGGTCGTTATACTCATTCGTTGTAGAGTGATGTTGGATGATTTCAAGTTTAGTGTTGAAAAAATGGCTGTTTAAAAACCATACTGACTACGTAAAAATCAAGGGAAGATGATGATGATATTGAGAAGATGGCTAATAGTTGCAATTATTTTATGTTTTTCACATGTTGCTGCGGCACAACCCTCTGCCATGGAGAAGAGTGGGGTGCCACGGGATGTTGGGAAAAAGGTTGAACGGACGCTGGTCTCAAAAAATTATCAGAGTATTAAAGGCGCAGCAAAGGCAAAGGGTGGCACCGTTCAGCCGTTCATCGTTGGTGGATCAGATGCGGTTGCTGGTGAGTACCCATGGATGACGGCGCTGTTGTTCTCTTTTGAGCCAGATGGGTTCCAGGCACAATTTTGTGGTGGTACTTTAATCAGGGCAGATCTGGTGGTGACGGCGGCCCACTGTGTCGACGGGTTAACTGATCCCAGCCAAATTGACGTGGCTGTTGGGGCCTATAATTTATCTGATATTACGGCGCAAGAGAGGATTCCCATACTGGGTATCTTTATCCACCCGGATTATGACAGCGTGGCTGTTGATAATGATATTGCTGTACTGAAGTTGGCGCGCAATGCCAGCCAGTCGCCTATACCGTTGATGAGCCCCAGCCTTATGCAGACACTTATGCCGGGTAATCTGATGACGGTGTCAGGCTGGGGAACATTGCAGGAAGATTCGGGATTTTTCCCCGATACCCTGCAGAAGGTGCAAGTACCGTTGGTGAATAATTTGGTGTGTGAGCAGGCGCTCAGCAGTTTTGATCCCTCTATCAGTCTGACGCAGAATCAGATATGCGCGGGTTATGTTGCTGGTGGAAAAGACTCTTGCCAAGGTGACAGTGGTGGTCCGCTGGTATATCCAGTGAGTGGCACAACTTATCTGACGGGTATTGTTAGCTGGGGGATTGGTTGCGCACTGCCAGAGGCTTATGGGGTGTACACCAAGGTCAGCAATTATTATGACTGGGCGCAAAGTGTTGTGGATACCCTGTATGCTCCAAATAATTACAACTTTAAGAATGTAGGGGTTTCGAAAAAGAGTAAGTGGACGGCAACGGTACGGAATCTTGCCAACAATATTGCGGTTGTTCAGGATGTCAGAATTAGCGGTGACTCTTCTTATCGTATTAAGGAAGATGGATGCAGTGGCAAGGTATTAAACCCGTTGGCTGAGTGCAACATTGAAATAAAATTCAAACCCCGTTCCCCGGGTGTTAAAACAGCCACGGTGACGATATTGCAGAATAATGGAAAAATCCTCAGGATTAAATTGACCGGTTTAGGGTTGGCAGAGGTTGAAGCTAATTCGGCATTAGATACAGATGATTTAACCTGGTACTCAGGTGGTGATGCCGCCTGGAGTGCCAGTCGCACAGCTGGAAGTGTTAATTCAAAGGCGATGCGTAGTGGGAAAATAGTGGATAACCAAGCCACTCACATAATGACCTATCTTAAGGGGCCGGGTGAGTTAACTTTCCGTTGGAAGGCCTCTAGTGAAGTGAATTATGACTACTATGATCTTTTGATTGATGGCCAGCTTGTTAATTATATTTCAGGCGAGGTTGGCTGGAAAACTGAAACGGTTGTTCTTGGTAGGGGGACTCATGCAATCACCTGGAGTTATGCTAAGGATGAGTTTGTTGCTGAGGGAATGGATGCGGCTTGGTTAGATAAGGTGGTCTGGAAGCGTAGTAAATCAGGTCCTGATAAATCTGACGACGATGACCACGATGACGACCACGACGAGGATGACGACGATTAGTCTTTGTGATGGCGCCTTCCGTTCAAGAGGGCGCTAGTTGTTATTTTATGGCAAGAATAAAAAAGCCGTCCATGAGGACGGCTTTTTTACATTGGTACGTAGTAAGGGCTAACGCTTGTAACCACTCACCATGATAAAAGGGCTGGGGGGTGCCATCTGTGTTGATTTGATATCAACAAACCCCACTTCACTTAGGATTGCTTCCATTTCGGTGGTGGAGTATGAGGTGCCGGAGACGGTGTTGATCACCTGGTTGACGCCGATCAGCGCAGCCAGTTGTGGCCCCTTTTTGTCCGCGTGCAGCAGCTGCTCCTGAATCATAATGACACCACCCTTGTTCATGGAGTCGTAACATTTTTTCAGCAGTTTTTTAATGTTCTCCGGTGACTCCTGATTGGTCATGGAGGAGAGCAGCATGGCGTCGTTGCCCTCACCGAGTGAGTCGGTATTGTAGTCGCCAGGCAGTAACTGAACGCGGTCGTTCATTTTGTATTCGTCGACGATGTTCTGTGCGATCTTTAAGTTCTGTTCGCGGTCCATGGCAACAGCATTCAGCCCTTCGTAACGTTCGCAGAATTTCACGGCGAAGGTTGCGGGGCCACAACCGACATCTACCAACTTCTTTTTACCGGTGAGGTTGATCATACTGGTGAGCACGTCGGACTGCGACAGTGCGCGGTTGTGCATGCCCATCATATAGTTGTAGGTCTCTTCGTCGCTGTATGTCTGATGCATCAGTGCTGACGGTTTGCCACTCTTGACAGTATCGTAGAGTCCACCCCAGGCCTCGTACCAGTTTTCAAACATGTAGACGATGCCGCCCTGGTAAAACTTGCTGGAACTGGTGAGGAAAGTCTGGCCAAACTGATTGTTGTGGAAGGTGTCGCCATTACGGTCAAGAAACTCCATCGAGACCAATGCGCTTAACAGTGCACCGAGGCAGCGGCGATCAGATTCGGTTTCGCGCGTCAGTTGATCCAGATCTTTGGGTTGCCCATCCAAGCGGTTAAAAATATCAAGACGGTTGGCTGCGTGTAGTACGCACGATTGCCAATAGCCAGAGGCGACTTGCATCACCTTCATTGGGTCCATGCCATCGGGTAGTCCCCAGCTACCGTTATCCTTCTCTTTGCCCCATGAGTCTGTCATTGGATGTCTCTCTGAATTTTTTGTTAAAAAATAGCGTGCCAATATGCAGGATGACCCCTGTTTTGTCCAGTCTGCAACCACATCCTGATATCGCGGGCATAGTACAATCAGGCCATGAATAGTATTGGTTTATCCTCTCAGCTAAAAGCCATTGATGCGCTGTTGGTGCAATATCAGTGGCTCTGGCGACCACAACCCTTCAAACATGTGCGGCCTGAGTGGTGTGCGCGGCTACCTGAGTTGACTGCACGTCTCTTGGCACTGAGCGATGATGAGCTGGCACGCTTAACAGCGCAAGAGAGTGAGTTAATGGCGTTGTTGGTAGAGTATCTGCCAGAACTGGCAGCGTTTGAGGCGCTGTGCCAGTTGCCCGTGCGTCATTTAACAACGTTAACTCCGATCAGCCCACATTTAAGCTGGGCTGTGCCTGGACGTAAGTGGGCGCAGATAGAGGCATTTGTTCAGGCGGTTGGTCCGGTAACGTTGCCGGTACTGGATTGGTGTGGTGGCAAGGGGCATCTTGGGCGGCTGTTGGCAACACAGTGGCAGCAGCCGGCATTGACGCTTGAGCACGATCCGGCGCTCTGTCGTGACGGCACGCTGTTGGCGCAGCGGGCCAGGGTTGCACAGCAGTTCCATGTTGTGGATGTGCTTTTGCCAGCGGTCCCTCAGTATCTGTTGGGGTGCCATACGGTCGCCCTGCACGCCTGTGGCGCGCTGCATCGCACGTTGGTACGGCAGGCGGTGGCGGCGCGGGTGTCGGCGTTTGATATAGCGCCCTGCTGTTACCATCTGGGTAATGATGCTGCCTATCAGCCTTTTTTTCTGACAGAGTCGTTAGAATTTTTTTCTGATGATCTGCGGCTTGCAGTGACTGAAACGGTCACCTCGTCAGCGCGGGAGATCAGTAAACGTGATCGTGAGATGGCCTGGAAGCTGGGTTTTGATCGGCTACGCCGTGATATCAGTGGTGAAGATCATTATCGTTCTATCCGCCCTATCGATAAGCAGTGGCTGACGTATGATTTTGCCGGTTTCTGCCAGGCGCTGGCGCAACGTGAACAGCTGGCGATAGCGGGTGAGACAGAATGGTCGCACTATGAGCAGTTTGGCTGGCAGCGGCAACGGGAGGTGATGCGGCTGAGTCTGGTGCGTCATGCGGTACGTCGACCCTTAGAGCTTTGGCTGGTGCTGGATATGGCCAGCTATATTGTTAAGCAGGGTTACAGGGTTGAACTGGGGACTTTTTGCCCACGTCAGGTGACACCACGAAATTTGCTGCTTTCGGCACGGCTAGTGTACTGTAACAAATAATATACTCATACCAAGGCAGCCTTAGCACGCCCGATTTTCTCTAAAATCGCTTCAGTTGTTTTTGTCCACACAAAGGGTTTTGGATCGGTATTGTGGACCTCAATGAATTCCATAATCTT
>JANOSY010000017.1:0-199387 GCA_031416075.1 Tenderia sp. (SeqCode)
AAGATTATGGAATTCATTGAGGTCCACAATACCGATCCAAAACCCTTTGTGTGGACAAAAACAACTGAAGCGATTTTAGAGAAAATCGGGCGTGCTAAGGCTGCCTTGGTATGAGTATATTATTTGTTACGGTACACTAGCCTTTCCCTATCTTAGCTTTCAAGAATTACTAACATACTCAGTTGTCCCATTATTTGGATTTGCAATCTTTTCCCTAACCGGGATGTTATTTGGCGTCATCAATAACATCGCAAATCGATGCCAAGAAAGAAAAAAATGGCCCTTCATACTAGAAAATTTTATATTAATTTCGATATGCGCATTAATCATCTACCAAGACTTACCCGAAAGGTGGGTGATTGTGCCAATGGTAACCTTCATATTGGTCATTCCGCATATCCTCAACACATCAGCTCTCGAATCCGCCCGTCAAACCAATCCTCATCTTCTACTTTCAGTACTCCTCATAGTGTTCCTATCATTAGGATCATTCGGATACGGTCGAACACAAGCTGAGCACTTAATTCGAAAGACCGAACCAAACACACAGTTAACTTTGGAGTCAGGAACTGAGTCTGGCAGGTTAATAGGGAAACTTGGGGCGTACTATTTCTTCCTCAGCACATCAAGCAGAGTCAATGTGCTTTCAGAGCAATCAATAAAACGAATTGAGTACCTCAAAAAATTAAAAGCCAGCTAATTAACCCCGCATCTATGCCCCCGTTAATCTTGCCTCCTCCCTGATAATGGGCGATTGAGTGCACCCTACACTGGGCAGGGGCGGACGGCCAAAAGCCGTGCTAAACTCCGCGCCCATGCTGAACTTCAAACAATGCACTCTCAGACGCGGTAGCCGCGTTCTCTTCCAGGACGCCACCTTTACCATCCACCGCGGTGAGAAGGTGGGTATCACGGGCGTTAATGGCTGCGGCAAATCGAGCCTGTTTGCACTGCTGCGCGGCGAGCTGCACGCCGACACCGGCGACTTTGAGATGCCACCCAAACTGGCCATCGCCCATGTGGCGCAGGAGACCCCGGCGCTGAGCAAGTCCGCGCTCGACTACGTGATCGACGGTGATGATGAGTTGCGAACAGTTGAGGCGGCACTGGCCCAGGCGGAGCATGATGACGACGGCAACCGCCAGGCGCTGCTGCATGCGCAGCTGGAGAACATCGGCGGTTACACGGCGCGCAACCGGGCGGCGCAGCTGCTCAGCGGTCTGGCCTTTCTGCCCGGCCAGGAGGAGTTGCCGGTGAGCAGCTTTTCCGGCGGCTGGCGCATGCGGCTGAATCTGGCCCAGGCGCTGATGTGCCGCTCTGAACTGCTGCTGCTCGATGAACCGACCAACCATCTCGATCTCGATGCGGTGATCTGGCTGCAACAGTGGCTCACCAGCTATCCCGGCACGCTGCTGCTGATCTCCCATGACCGCGACTTTCTCGACGACGTCACCACCCATATCGCTCACATCGAACAGCAGGCGATTGAGATCTACACCGGCAACTACACCGCCTTTGAACGGCGCCGCGCCGAAAAGCTGGCGCAGCAACAGTCGGCCTTTCAACGTCAGCAGCGTGAAGTAGCCCACATTCAAAGTTACATCAACCGTTTTCGCGCCCAGGCCACCAAGGCGCGTCAGGCGCAGAGCCGCATCAAGGCGCTGGAACGTATGGAGCTGATTGCGGCGGCCAATATCGACTCGCCATTCAACTTCAGTTTTCGCGATCCGGAAAAGCTGCCCAGCCAGCTGCTGCAACTGAACAAGGTGAACATCGGTTATGGCGACAAGCCGATCCTCAGCAACGTCAAACTGCATATCAGCAGCGGCGACCGCATCGGCCTGCTGGGTGCCAACGGTGCCGGTAAATCAACGTTGATCAAACTGCTCTCCGGCAAGCTTGAGCCACTCAGTGGTGAGTTCGATACAGCACAAGATTTGAAACTGGGTTACTTCGCCCAGCACCAGCTGGAGCAGCTCGACCCCGAGGCGAGTGCGATGCAGCATCTGCTGCGGCTCGACGCTTCTATAGGAGGGCGGGCCACTGACGCAGATCTGCGCAGCTTCATCGGTGGTTTTGCCTTTAATGGCGACATGGCCACCACGCCGATTGCGCCGTTCTCTGGTGGTGAAAAGGCGCGACTGGCACTGGCGCTGTTGGTCTATCAACGCCCCAACCTGCTGCTGCTCGATGAACCCACCAACCATCTCGACCTGGAGATGCGCGAGGCACTCGGCATGGCGCTGCAAGATTACAAAGGTGCGCTGGTGGTGATCTCCCATGACCGCCACCTGCTGCGCAACGTCTGCGACACGCTGCTATTGGTAAAGGATGGCGCGGTGCAGGAGTACGACGGCGACCTTGATGATTATCGCCAGCTCATCACCGGCGCCAACCGCACCAGCCCCACTGAAGATAAAAGTGTGGGCGACAACAGCAGCGCAGCCCGCAAAGATAAAAAACGGCTGGAGGCGGAACGTCGGCTACAGCTGAAACCACTGCGCGACAAGCTAAAAAAACTCGAGCAGCAGATGGAAAAGTTGCAAACGCAGAAGAGCGCGATTGAAGAGCAGCTGGCCGATCCTGCCATCTACGGCGAGGCCAACAAGCTCAAACTCAAAGAGCTACTGGCGCAGCAGATTCAGACCACTCAAACACTTGATCAGGTAGAGGGCGACTGGCTCGAAGCCGGCGAAACACTGGAAGGGTTGGAGGGCGAGCTGTAGGATCCGCCCAACAGCTGCTAACCTATTCGCACCGCCATCCATACAAGACCAAACACCATGAAACCAATCTACATCTTCCGCCACACGCCCCCTGAAGGACCCGGTTATTTTGGTGCGTTTCTGGATCGCCAGCAGATCCCCTACCAGGTGATCGGCGTTGATATTGGCGAGGCCCTTCCCACGTCACTGGATGAAACCAGCGCACTGGTCTTTATGGGCGGGCCGATGAGCGTCAATGATGCCCTGCCGTGGATCGAACCGGAACTGGCGCTGATCCGCCAGGCGGTTGCCTGCAACATGCCGGTACTCGGCCACTGCCTAGGCGGCCAACTCATCAGCAAGGCATTGGGCGGCACCATTCAAGCCAATCCAGTCAAAGAGTTTGGCTGGTTTGATGTGATGCAACACAACAGCGCGGCAGCACAATCATGGCTCAGTAATCTGCCACAGCAGTTCCCCGTCTTTCACTGGCACGGCGAGAGCTTCAGTCCGCCCAGTGGCGCCGATCTCATCCTCAGCAGTGCGGGCTGCCGCCACCAGGCCTTTGTCATCGGCAATACCCTGGCGTTGCAGTGCCATGTGGAGATGACGGCGGCGATGGTGCGCGAGTGGGCCGAACTCGAACCAGACGCCATCGCTCTCGCCACCCCCACCATCCAGAGCTGGGCGCAGATGAGCGAACAGCTGGAGGCACGGGTAGAGACCCTGCAACAGCACGCTGACCGACTCTATTTACGCTGGCTGCAACCGCTGCTGGCAACAACCAACCACCACTCTTAACTCTACAAAGGTAACCCGATGAAATTTCCCAAAGATGAAAATGGCGAGCTGTTACGCGAGATGCACGAAGCGGGCATCGATCTGACAGAGCCGCGCAATATCGAATTTTTTGCCTTCTTCAGCACCAAAAAAGATGCCGAGGCGATGGTGGCAGCGCTGGCCAGCGACAGCGACGTGGTTAATACATCACTGGAACACAATGAGATTCAGGATGACTGGGATCTCTGCTGTTCCATTCAGATGGTGCCGAGCCATGCAGCGATCACCCTGCGTGAACTCTCATTCACCAAGCTGGCCGAAAAACATAACGGTGAAAGTGATGGTTGGGGTGTGATGGAAGAGTAACGACCGCTACTACCAACTCCCCCGCTCAGCGCCTTGGGCGCGGGGGAGTTAATCAGAATCCTGTTTGATATATAGACGCCTTTATATAGAGTTGCGCTACTTCGGTTGCATCTTCAACTTCACCAGATCCAACCTGTTGCCCAACTCGGGCTGAAACAGCTGCTGCGCGCCATGCTCTTGCAGACGACTGGCAAGCACCTCCATCGCCTCCGGCTCACCATGTACCAGCGCTACCGGCGGTTGATCACGGAAATTGCTATACCACTTCACCAACCCCTCGCCATCGGCATGAGCCGAAAAACCACCGATGGTATGGATATGGGCGGCAACGTTGATCGTCTCACCCCAAAGGTTGATCTGTTTAGCGCCATCCACCAGCTGCCGCCCCAACGTGCCACGCGCCTGAAAGCCGACAATCAGCAGGTGGCAGTCGCGGCGCCAGATGTTGTGTTTGAGATGGTGTTTGATACGGCCGCCGGTACACATGCCGCTACCGGCGATGATGATGGCGCCACTCTCGATGGTGTTGATGTTCATCGACTCCGCCGGGGTGCGACTAATGTGCAGATTGCTGGGCATGAAGGGGTTGCCGTTGGAACGTTGGAAGGCAAGCGCCTCTTTGTCGTACAGATTGCTGTGTTTGGTATAGACCTCGGTCGCCTCGATCGCCATCGGGCTGTCAAGGAAGATGCTCCAGCGCTCCATCTGCCACGCCTCAAAATTACGGTTAAAGGCGTAGAGCAGCTCCTGGGTGCGGCCCACGGCGAAGGCGGGGATCAATACATTGCTGCGCTGATTTTTGGCGCTGGTGATCACCTGCTCCAGCTCGGTCCAGGTGGCATCCCAGGAACGGTGCAGGCGATTACCATAGGTGCTCTCCATGATCACCAGATCGGCCTCGTCCACCATGGTGGGATCACGCAGGATCGGCGCACCGCGATGGCCGAGGTCGCCGCTGAAGACCAGTTTACGCTCGACGCCGTTGTGTTCCAACCACAGCTCGGCAATGGCGGAACCGAGGATGTGACCAGCATCACGCAGCCGTAGCGCCACCCCCGGCAGGAGCTCGATACGTTTGTCGTATTCAAGACTCTCAAACTGATTCATCACCGCCCGCGCATCGTCGATGGTGTAGAGCGGCTCCCGCAGCGGCAGATGTTTGCGCTGCCGTTTGCGGTTCTCCCACTCGCTCTCCTTTTCGTTGAGATAGGCGGAGTCGACCAGCATGATGGCGCAGAGGTCACGACTGGCGGCATGGGTATAGATCTGCCCTGTGTAGCCCGATTTGGAGAGCAGCGGCAGGCGGCCGGAGTGGTCGATGTGGGCGTGGGTCAATACCACGGCATCAATCTTATGTACATCAAACGGAAACGGGGTGGCGTTACGCGCCTCATCCTCGGGCGAACCCTGAATCATGCCGCAGTCGACCAGCAGCCGTTTGTCACCCACCGTCAGCAGATAACAGGAGCCGGTCACCTCGCGGGCGGCGCCAAAGAATTCCAGGGTGATATAGGCTGTCATGCTCTTCTCCTTATTTGTATTGTTATAGCGCGCCCTTTGTTAGATCCGCCGCAATACAAAACTTTGCTTATAACCTGTTACCGTCACTCAGCCGGGGTCTTTTCTGCCTCTTCCAGAATGCGTACCACCTCCGCCCGATTGGGTTCGTTGGGATTTTTCGCCTGCCCTATGCGGGCCAAGTCCAACGGCGTCAAACCCTCGGTATCACGCATATCAGCACGCGCGCCGTGCCGCAACAGTATCTTTACTCGTGCCGCTTCACCCTCCAATGCCAAGGCATGCAGGACGGTCCGGTGCTTCCAGTTTTCAGCCACGGCGTTGATATCCACGCCCTGGGCCATGAACAGCAATAGCATCTTTTCAGCCTCTTCCAGATCTTCTGGCCTGAGCGCAAATATCATACCGATCTCACGATTGAGTGCCACGACATGCTCGGGCTTGAAGCTGCTGTGCAGCAACACTTGTTTACAGGTCCAGGCGAATAAGGGGCGCTCTACTTCCACGCACGCTAGCAACAACGAGGGGGTATACTTCCGTGTTTCAAAAACCACAACCCCGTAGAGTCCGATTACGCCCGCCACGATAATGCCCAGGCCCCAGGCGGCGATACGTTTGAATCTCATGTTCATGACCAGAGGATTCTGGGGACTGGTTGTGCGTGGACATAAAACGTAGACCCCCCCGGTTTAAGCGCAACGCCATTTTTCAGTTCTCCCAGCCTGGTCTTGAGGATGGATACGGCGACCCCTTGGCGAATGGGTTCATAGATTCGCACGTCTTTCAAATCCTGCGGTCGTGTGTGTTTCCACCAATGGCGGGTGAAATTGCGTGCCAGCCGCTTTGCCAGTTCGCCAATGCCTTTACCGGGGCGGGTAACGCTTTTAATCAGCTTATCAAGATAACTCATGGCGTAGGTGCCATCGATGGCCGCGATCAAGGCAGTCTGGGCGAGGCGGCGCGCATCGTTGGGCCAGAAGAACTTGAGTATCTGCCGGGTTTCTGCTTCGTTATAGATGAGTTCGCGGTCAGCGAGGTTTGGGACGTTGATGAGGATACTTCCCATGTTTTTCACCTTATTTGCGCCATTGGCAGTGTCAGGGGCGATTCAAAAATCACGCTTGATTGCTGGAACAACCTGCTGGAGTCTACTGAAAAGGGATGTGCGTGGCTACATTCGTGCTTTTATGAATGTCTGCCGTGCGCCGACACTCCCGCCAGCACCAGAAACGCCGCCGCGCCAAAGGCGGTATTGGCGACTCGCGGCTCCGGCGGTAATGTGCTGCACAACCGGGCAACCCCTCCCCCTCAAGATTCCCCCGCTCACTGTCGTTACTAATGCTCAGAGAGGTCATCACCAACAACAGCGTCTGCACCAACCGGGTACTCAGAGGTCTTCGTCATGAAAACAAATCTACCTGTTACCAACCGCGAACGTAAATTTGGAGAGCAGGTCCGCCTGATCTCCACCACCGACGCCAAGGGCAGCGTAACGACCTTCAATAATGAGTTTCTCGAAATCAGCGGTTTTGATAAAGACGACCTGTTAGGCAAAAACCATAATGTGGTACGCCACCCCGACATGCCACCGGAAGCCTTTGCCGACCTCTGGCACACCACCAAACATGGCCAGTCGTGGATGGGCATCGTTAAAAATCGTTGCAAAAACGGTGACTACTATTGGGTTGACGCCTTTGTCTCACCCATCAGTGACAAGGGCCAGATTAACGAATACCAGTCGGTACGTTCCAAGCCCTCTGCCGAACGGGTCAAACGGGCCGAAGAGGCCTACAAAAAAATAAACAACAAAAAAAAGGTCTTTCGTGCAGGACTCTCATTCAAAACACGCCTCAATATCGCCTTTGCCATCGCACTGCTACCGCTGCTGCTCACTGCCCTCACCGCTCCTCAATACACTCTCATTGGCGCACTGCTCACCCTGGTGCTGGGCGGCGGGCTTATCTCCTGGCAGTTGAGCCCACTAAAAAGCCTGGTAGAAGAGTCTCGCCAGATCATCGACAACCCACTTGCACAACATATCTACACCGGCCGCAGTGACGAGTTTGGCCAAATCATGTTGACGCAAAAAATGGTGCGATCACAGCTGAACGCAGTTGTCGCTCGCCTTGACTTCTCCAGCGACGTTCTCAACATCACCGCCAACAGCACCAGCGTCATTGCCCAAAAATCGCGTCACTACATCGCCGAACAACAGCGATCCATTGAAGAGACCGCCAGCGCCATCACCCAGATGAGCGCCGCCGTGATGGAGGTGGCCAGAAACGCCCAGGCGACCGCCAAGGCGACCCACGATGCCGACAGCGACATCAACAAAGGACGCCACATAGTCTCCAGTACCATTGACGCCATTAATGATCTGACCGAAGAGATCATCAACACCACCGAAATCATCAACCGCCTCGGCGATGACAGCCAAGCGATCAGTGGCGTGCTCGACGTCATCCGCAACATTGCCGAACAGACCAATCTACTGGCACTCAACGCCGCCATCGAAGCAGCCCGTGCCGGTGAACAGGGGCGTGGTTTTGCCGTGGTTGCCGATGAAGTGCGCACCCTGGCAGTCCGCACCCAGGCCTCCATCGCAGAAATAGAAGAGATGATCGGCCAGGTTCAGACCAGTACCAAGGCCGCCACCCAAGCGATGGAGCAGAGCTGCGCCAAGGCACAACACAGCAGCAAACAGTCAGCCACCATCTCCGACTTCCTTAATACCATCACCACCTCAGTCAATACCATCACCAGCATGACCCTGCAGATAGCCAACGCCTCTGAGCAGCAGAGTACTGCCTCAGCAGAGATCAAAAACAACATCGACCACATCAGCGATCAGGCCGAACAGTCCGTCGCCATCATGGCTGAAAACAGTACCATCAGCCAGGAGCTCACCGGCCTCTCAACACAGCTCAAAACCATGGTCAGACAGTTCCAGAAAATCTAAGAGGCTCCCCCTGATGGGAGAGTGGGTTAGAATGACGGTTTTTGGATTGTTCAATCGCCATGACTAGCTATTTCATTGATAATCATCAGACTCTTGCCCAGTTCTGCCAGCAGCTCAGCGGCAGCCCCTTTATCGCCGTTGATACCGAGTTTGTCCGTGAACGTACCTACTACCCGCAGCTGGCGCTGATCCAGATCTCCAACGGCGAACTGATCGCCTGCATCGACCCGCTAGCCATTGATGACCTGACACCACTCAAAACACTCTTTGCCGACCCGAACACCACCAAGGTATTCCACGCCTGTAGCCAGGATATGGAGGTCTTCTACCACCTCTTTGGTGAACTGCCGACACCCCTTTACGACACCCAGGTCGCCGCCACCCTGCAAGGGCTGGGCGACCAGATCGGCTACGCCGCACTGGTACAGGAGATGCTCAACGTCGAGCTGGACAAGTCCCACTCCCGCACCGACTGGCTGCAGCGCCCGCTCAGCGACAAACAGATCAGCTACGCCGAAGATGATGTGCGCTATCTGGCCCAGCTCTACCCAATGCAGCGCAAACAGCTGGAAACACAAGGGCGTCTGGCGTGGCTCGATGATGACCTCGCCCTGATCAGCGACATCAACCGCTACCGCCCCAACCCCGCTGGCGCTTGGCTACGGGTCAAAGGGATCAACAAGCTACGCGGGCTACAGCTGGCAGTACTGGAAAAACTGGGCGTCTGGCGCGAAGAGCGGGCCATGGAAAAAGATCAGCCGCGCCGCCGTATCGCCAGTGACGAGACCCTGCTCGACATCGCCAAGCTACGTCCCAAAAGCCTGCAAGCACTGGCCAAACTGCGCGACATGCCCGAATCACTGGTCAACAAACAGGGCGAAGCACTGATCAAATGCATCACCGACGCCGAAGCGATGCCCAAAGAGTCCTGGCCAAAACTCAACCTGCCACAGCGGCTCGACAGCGCACAAGAGGCGCTAGTAGATGCACTCCAGGCGATCATGAAACTCAACGCCCAGCAGTATCAGATCAACATCACCACCCTCACCAGCCGCAAAGAGTTGGATGAGCTGGTGCGTGGTGAGCGTAATCTACCAATCCTGCAGGGGTGGCGTCGCCACCACGGCGGCGAGCAGCTGCTGGAATTCATGGAAGGCAAAAGTCAGCTTCAGGCCAGTAATAAAGGGTTGGTGCTGGTCAGGCAGTAGGGTGATCTTGACCAGATTCCGCGTGGGCACAAAAGCGTGCCCTACTTGGCGGGAGTTTATGGAGGGCAAAAGCTAGTTACAGGCCAGCAGCACGGGGCTGGTGCGGATCAAACAGCAGGGCGCGGTTCAGCCGCCTACTGCTTTTTTGAACACCGACAACAACCCTTGTGGAATCTCTCTCCCAGATTGCGCCTCATCATCGATCCACCTGACGTTTATCCGTTTCTCATCATAAACGTCCCCATGCCAGTGCACTTCCAACCCCCGTCCTCCGTCATCGTGCGCCCAAGTGTATACACGCAGTCGCTCTCCATCAGCCGTGTGATTGTCATCTATCAACGTTATTGCACCTGAGCCATAATCAAACGCATCCAAGGCCGCAGCCTGTTTGGCGCTCATCAATTGAATCATGAAGACAGCTTGAACCGGGGCCGCATTCCCGTTACCTCGCTCGCCTGCTACACCCACCTTTTTTGCTTGTACCGTTGCGCCATGCACCTCCGACTTCGCCCCCATCACATCCGCCTCATGCTCCAGCCCCTTGTCATCATTGACCGGCACTCCAGCTTTCATCTGCATCGTCGGCTTCACCCGGCCCTGCGCCTGCTGGACGACGTGCCACGCCTCATGCGGCAGATGCTGCTCCTGCCCCGGCGCGACGTGGATGTCACTGCCTTGCGCGTAGGCCAGGGCGTTGAGTTGTGCGGGCTGGGCGGAGTTGTAGTGAACCTTGACGTTGTCCATCGACATCCCGGAAAGGTTTTCGATGCCGGACTTGAGATTGTCCGGTAGCCCTGTATTGTTGGGTTCCGCCTCGGCCTGTTTTTCCAGCTGCGCCGGCGCTGTAGTCGCAGATTTACCCTGCAACAGCGCCTCGTCCTCCACTCGCTGCGTCACACCGAACATCTGCTCATGTCGCATACGCTGCGCCACCATCATCGGAGAGTTGTGGATACCCTCAGCAAATTTTTGCACCACCCGTTGGTGTGGACTGGCCGCAACCATCGCCTCAAGTTGCGCGATCTGCTCAGTCTGCGGGGAGTCGGCCACCACGCCTCCTCTCTGCTGGGAGACCGGTTGGTGTTGTACTTTCGCTTGTTGGGGTTCCGCTTTTTGCATGGTCTTTTCACACGTCCTGGTTAAGTTTCAACAATCCTTTAAACAATCACCCTGCACTTCGCGTTTGGGTATCGCTAATAGCATAGGGACTATAGACTATTTGAAGATAGCCGCGTCAAACCTTGCTATCATAAAGCCACTTTTAGCCCGCTTCTGAAGGATAGGATCAACCATGGATACATCGGCCATCGACTGGAACATCGCCTGCCACCTGGATTATGGCAACCACACCAGCGCGGTTGTGATTGTGCAACGTCAAGGCGGCAAAAGCAGTGTCACCACCCTTGCCAGCGCCCCAGCCAAGGGTGGTGATTTTAACCGCCGCTCAGTCTTTCTTGGTGTCAATTCAGAGGGTTGCGCCCTGATTCTGGACCCTGTGACCAAAGCAGTCACCGCCAGCAAACAGGTAGAGAGCGACTGCCGTTTTAACTACGCCTACCGCGATCCCGGCTCAGTGCGTCTCTGGTACAGCAACGACGGTGATGAGAATGGCAACGATACCCTGAACTGTGGTGATAACGGTGCAACCGTCACTGTCGCCTCCGAGACCAATGGCACTGGCGAGGTGCTGGAGACGCTGTTGGTCGGCCGTGGCCACCACGTCTCTGCCTTTACCCGCCCCACCCCCGGCAATAGCCAGATTCCACACCGCGCCTTTATCAGCAATCTGGAGGATGGCACCCTATCGATTGTGGGCAATGACCCCAGCGATGCCATCACCTTCCTTAAGGTGATTACCACCATTAATCTATTTGATCCCCGTTTTGAAAAAGAGGGGGCTGCGGGTGTGCCCAACAACGCCTTCCCCCATGGCATGGAGTTCTCGCCGGTCACTGGCAAGGTTTACAACCTCAACAACGGCTATAACAGCGTAGCGGTGATTGATCCGTTGACCTTCGAGGTGGAGTGCACTGTACCCATGCCGCTCAGCAGTAATCTGCTACTGAGCCGTTGTGGTAAGTTTTTGATCGGCAAGGGGGCAGACCGCAAGGCAGACCCTGACCATGTCATCGGCCGTTTGAGTGTCCTGGATGTCACCAAAACCGAGCTTAGTACGGCCCTCGACATCCAGGACTTCTACCCTAGTGTCTACCGCTTCAACCTCACTGGCGACCGCCTTTATGTCACCGGTGCCTCTACCGGCAAGGGGGTTCAGCTGGAGAACCTGCACAACGATGTCGTCCAGGTTTATGACAGCACCAAGCTGCCTGCACTGACCCTGATCCATGAGATCAAACTGGAGCCGTGTGCCGCCGGTCGCCGCCCCATCGCCTTCCTGCAACAGCAGCAGGCGTCACCGATCATCCTCATCCCCAACCTGACCCAGGGCACGCTGGCGGTGATTGACGGCGATAGCCATGAAGTGATGGAAACCATCACCCTTTGCAAAGAGAGCATCGAAGAGTTCAGCTTTGCCTTCTGGGGCAAACCTGAATTCCACGGTGCCTGATAACAACCCCTACGGCGGACCTGAGCGTCCGCCCCTTCAACCCACACAACAGATGGTTAACCATGATTAAAGCAAGAACCCTGATCCAGACCGCCTTACTGCTCTGCCTCGCCTCCCTGTCACTGGCCCAGGCTGCAGAACGTAGCAGTGAAATCAACGCCATCATGACCGAAACCGGGTTTGATAAATTGGTGGAGCATGTGCCACAGTTTGCCCACAACACCCTGAAACAGAGCAGTGGTGCGCTGGAGCCAAAGGTCAACTCAGCCTTGAGCCAAGCCTTCAACCAGGCCTTTGCCAGCGCCGCTGTTCGCAAAGATGTACTGGCGCTGATCCAGGCCCATTACGATCCCAAGCAGGGGGCCGCCTATCTGCAACAGCTACAGTCGCCGCTCTCAAAAAAGATTGCCGAGCTGGAACGTACCAGTAACGCACCGGAAAGCCGCAATGATTTCAACGCCTTTGCAGCGACACTCAAAACCAAACCGGCATCACCGGCGCGCCTGAAACAGATCGCACGGCTCGACAAAGCAACCCGCATCACCGACTTTGGCGTGGATATGCAGGCGGCCTTTTTTAAGGCGGTATTCACAGCCATCAATCCCGTGATGGAGAAGGATATGCGGGTAGGCAGCAGCGAAATGGATAAGATGGTAAAAGAGGTGCGCGACTCGTTCAATGGTGCATACAAGGAGGGCACCCAGCTGACCTACCTTTACACCTTCCGCAACCTCTCAGACCAGGAGTTGGAGACCCACATCAAACAGTGCGAAAGCAGCAGCTACCGCTGGGGCGTGCAGCTACTGGGGAACGCCATGATCTCGGCCCTGAATCAGGCCGCCGATCGCGCCTCTCTTGTCATGAGCCAAAACAACCCGTAATCACAACCTGTTGGCCGATATACGCACCATTGGCGCGTTGGCCATTTCAATAAATTTCAACCAAGGAGGTTTTATGTCAAAATTCCTTATTGATTTACTACCGAGTATTATAAAAAAAGCATCATTTATTGTGCTTGGAGTGTTTGTTATTACCATATCGTACGCCAATACTTACAGTGCGAATTTTACGAAGCCCTTGCATTCAACCCAAAGTATCATCATTGAAAATACAAATCTCACAGCAAAAGATTATTTTAATACTTCAATGAGTGGCTCTGTAGAAGAAAGAAGATACGCAGAGCTTTATTTGCTAGGCGTTCTTGATGCAACAGAAGGAAATGGGTGGTGTGACTATAAAACATATAAAACCATAACTATTGACGAAACGATTTTTGTAGAATTTAAAAAACTTACAGATAATCAGCTTAATGAGCGAGCAGCAACTGTAATTAAAAAAATCCTCAGAAAACAATTTCCATGCAGGAGCATCAAGTGAAGCCTTCCTTTATGGCGTTTAAAGCTAATCACTATTCATCAAACAAACACAATTCAAACTTCATGGGCAGTGAAGAGATATACAAGCTAATCGGATATGATATTGAAGAGTTGAAAAAGCAAAATCCGGGTTATGTAAACACCTGCGCGATCAGAATGAGTCTTGCCCTAATAAAATCTGGCATGAATTTTTCTGGCCGGTTAAAGATTAAAAATGGACCATATAAAGGAAGAATGATTGAGCCGGGTGCAAAACTTTTGGCTGGTCAGCTAGCAAAGCCACAATTGTTTGGGAGACCAGAGCTGATCAGTCCTAGTAATGCCGTTGTACGACTGAGTGGAAAAAAAGGTATGGTCTTATTCTGGAAGGTAACAGGTTATGGTGGTGGTCACATTGACTTGATAGAAACGTCCAATGCTGTACAGGTCTGTAACTCTGCATGTTATTTTTCATCCAAGGAAATATGGTTTTGGCCGTTGACATAAAAAATGGCTAACAATACAAATCCACTCGGACAAATCTCCGCCACGCTCGTTTGTGGCGATATATCGACCTGCAGACTATTCAACAGAGCGTAGATCACCATGGATGAATCAAAAGAAGCGCTGCGTATCCGCCTCAATGCTGAGACCGCACGACTGGCGTGGCCTGAACTGGAACGCCACTTCGCACGGGGTGTCGTCATCAAGGTCGCCACCGATTTAGACTTGATTGAGGCCGCCACACAGATTATTCAAGATGATAAGCCCGCCGTGGCAACGTGGATGGAAGCGGGGCAAATTGGCCACCCAACCCTCGACGATGCCCGTGACTGGGTTGAACGCCAGCCAGACTTCTGGACCGTTGTGGTTGCCCCCTGGGTCCTTATACAAGAGGTTGTGACGACGGCAGAGTAGCCCCATTACAACCCTATTCACACGTATTCTACAGATCAGAGGCAGGAAGATGAGCGTACCAGAAAACAAGAATATCGATTTTGCGTTGGCCTACTATGCCGGTGATCGCCAGACCGCCACCCTCACGGTAGTCCGCCGCAAAGAGGGGAAGACCACCATCACCCCTCTTGAAAATGGCCCTGAAAGTGGCCAGACAAAACTGCTCAAACCGATCCTGATCGGGCTAACAGCAGATCACCAGTTCATCACCTTGGAGCCACAAAACAAGACCATCACCCTCGCCAATACCTTTATTCCCGATGCCTTTGCCGCCCACATCTACCCTGACCCCAGCTCCAACCGCGACTGGTTCATGAACGATGGTGACAAAGAGAGCGGCAACGACACCGTCAACTGTGGCACCAACGGCTCCTCAGTCACCATCGTGGAAAACAGCAGCCAGACCACGGCCCGCTACGTCAAAACCATCTGTGTAGGCCGTGGCCACCACCAAGCACACTTTAGCTACCCTAGCGCCACCCTGCCTGACGTCCCCAAACAGGCCTACGTCAGCAGCCTCACCGACGGCACCATCTCCGTCATCGGCAACGATCCTGAAAACAGTACCAGCTATCTCCAGGTCATCACCACCATCAACCTCTGCGAACCAGAAAAAGATGGCTTTGATCAGCCACAGATCCCCAACAACGCATTCCCTCATGGTCTGTCGTACTCAAAGGTGACGGGCAAGGTCTACAACCTCAACAACGGCTACGGCACCATCGCCGTCATCGATCCACTGAGCCACACCATCGAACAGCGCATCCCCTTCAAAGGCTTCAGCAACCTGTTTATGAGCCCCTGTGGCCGCTACCTGATTGGCCGTGGTGCCGACCGCAAGTCCGACACCCACCACGTCATCGCCAAACTGGCCGCGCTCGACGTCACCACCCTGGAGGTTGTCAGCCGGCTGGAGCTGCCCGACATCTATATCAGCAAATATTTTTTCAATCCGGAAGGCAGCAAACTCTACCTCACCACCGCCTCTTCCGGCAGTGACGAGCAGCTCAAAAACATCAAAACCGATACAGTGTTAATCTTTGACCTCACCCAATTGCCACAACTAAAACTGGAGCAGGAGCTGCGTCTTGGTGCCCCCACCGGCACCCTCGACTTTGTACAGCAGAGTGGTAAAACAGTGCTGGCCTTTGCCTCCAATGCACAGGAGGGGGTCGTCACCCTCATCTGCGGCAGCGATAACCGCGTCCTTGAAAAACTCCCAGTGGTAGAACCCAGCCCACACTCCCGCCTCTGGGTACTGCCCAGCTAACCCTTATCAGGCCCGGAACAGCGTTCCGGGTCTTCTACATTTCCCCTTCAAAACAGAGGGATAATTTCACACTTGCACGGTCGGGAAAGTTTGATTACTGTAGACGGCCCGCCCACCACAAGAACAGTTGGCGCGGGGCTACAAAAAAAAGCCACTTATATGTTTTGGGAGAGACCTGTAAGCGGTGTCACACGACATCAACCGTAAGGGGAGTAACTGTATGAACAGCAATAAAAACAATCCATTTTTAGCACTGGGTGCAGCAATTGTGGGCATTGCCTCCATTTTGGTCACCAGCTTTGTCAGCATCGCTGGCGGTTTGGCCTTAATGTTGTTGCCACTCCTGATGATTTACAAAGCGGGCTAACCCATTCGCGGTGTTGCAACAATGCACCTTCATACCTGCTCCGCTCTGTAAAAGCCCCTAACGGGGCTTTTTTATATCTCCAGCATAAGGCTCACTTCATCAATCTCTAGTATTGTCCATTCCACGGCAGAGCTTTTAACCGTTTGTGACAACAGGTACCCCATCCAAATAACCGCTCATGATCAAGGAGAGATACGGGCAGATGGCAAACACAATCATCACCATTGGGCTACTACTGTTAACCGCTCTATTTAGCGGAATATCACAGGCAGAGGTTTATCGCTGTGTCAGTGCAAACGGCAGCAACACATTTCAGGATCGCCCCTGTCAGGGCCAAACGGCTACCGCGCCACTCAATCAAATTAAAAAAGAGCGTCCGTTTTTATGGCAAGCCACTGCTGGAAAAGGGACGCTCTACTTATTGGGCTCGATCCATTTTGGCACCCCCGCCATGTACCCACTCCCAACCATCATTAGCACCACGTTTAACAACGCCGATACCCTGGTGGTCGAGGCCAATATTCTAGATGTCGATCCACTATCCGCGACTCGACTCTTCACTGAAAAAGCGCTCTACCACGATGGTTCAACCCTACAAAAAGAGTTAAATGCCACCACATGGCAGCAGCTAACAGCGGCCGCCCGCACCTTCAACATACCTATTGAAATACTGAATAAACAGAAGCCCTGGTTTGCATCCATGACACTCACCGCGCTGGCACTTAACCACTTTGGCTACAGCGAAGCACTGGGCATTGATCGCCATTTCCTGAAACAGGCCCAAGGACAAAAAAAGATTGTCGAACTTGAAAGCCTGGAGTGGCAGCTGAGCCTGTTTGAGCAACTCACACCGCAGGGACAGGTGGCCATGCTGGAAGAGACTCTGCGTGAACTAAAAAATGGCAAATCTTTTTTTGAAAGTATGCTGCACGCTTGGAAAAGCGGCGACGCCGAGGCGCTCCAGGCACTGATCGATGAAAGCACGCCAAACGATGCCCATGCAGCACGCCTGAATCAACTTATCATCACCGACAGAAACCATTCCATGACAAAGGTATTAAACAGACTGGCCAATCAAGGTGGTCACTATTTTGTTGTTGTAGGGGCCGGGCATTTAACCGGTAATGAAGGTATTATTGCACTACTTAAGAGACAGGGTTACCAGGTTTCCCAATATTGAACACAACGGTGATTCAGCTTCTTGCAACATTGCCGACATCATTGATTCAAAATACGGAACACCCAATCAACCCAAACTGAATAACTATACGGGGACTGTAAATGACTGAGACTGTTGATACACCAAACTGGGATGTAGCACTGGCCAATCTGGCACGTGAAGAGTTTGAAATAAAAGGGGCCGATCTGACAATGGCCGATTTCACCCGTCTGGCCCAGGAGTACACCATTCGTCTGGACGACATTATGGTCACACTGTTTGAGCTGGTCATTGCCGACAAATGGCAGTACCACGGCGAACAGACCATCAGCCGCAAAATATTAAACGACTTGTACATCAATGGTCGTCTGCATGCAGATGATCTAAATAATTTTGATGGTGGCTGGCGTCCGGAATGAAGCCACCATTCCCAATAAAAATAGCCACCATTTTTATTTCAACTTTATGACTACCTGTTTTTGGGAACCACCCACTTGCAAAAGCTTGTATTCCCATTACCAACCTGTCTATACTGCAAAAGCTGCAGGTATTGGTAGCGTCTATTTTTTTGTGGAACTCTGGTTGTTTCTATGAAATTTGAACTCAGTACCTGTTTGTTCTGGCTTAGTAATTGAAATAGTGTTTTGAGGTAATAGATTATGGCAACAGGTACTGTAAAGTGGTTTAACGACAGCAAGGGTTTTGGTTTTATCACTCCAGCTGAAGGCGGCGATGATGTATTTGTACATTTCTCTGCTATTCAAAGCGGTGGTTTCAAATCTCTTGCAGAGGGTCAGAAGGTCTCTTTTGAAACCGAAAAAGGTGCAAAAGGGGTTCAGGCAACCAACGTCGTTCCACAAGAGTAAACCTTCACCGGTTTATACAAAAAGCCCGCACACGCGGGCTTTTTTATTGTCTGCCACAATTACCTGGTTACGCTTTTGGGGCTGACTTAATACGTCGTGTTGGCTCAGCCTGCAGTGGATCATCGGGCCAGTAGTGTTTTGGATAGCGTCCCTTCAGCTCTTTTTTTACCTCAAAATAACTGCTGCGCCAGAAGCCTGCCAGATCCTGTGTCACCTGTGCCGGACGTCGCGCAGGCGAGAGCAGGTGCAGTAACAGAGCCACCTTGCCATTGGCAATCAATGGCGTCTCTGTGGCACCAAACATCTCCTGCAGACGGACCGCCAGTATGGGGGGATCATTACCGTAATCGAGCGCGATGGATGAGCCAGTAGGCACAGTGATATGGATGGGGGCCTGAATGTCGAGCTGACGCTGCTGATCCCACGGCAGAAGGGCCGTGAGCGCCGCCATTAAATCCAGCCGCTGTAGATGGTCACTGCGACTCATTCCTGTCAAAAACGGTGCCAGCCACGTGTCCAGCCCCAACAGCAGCGCCGCCTCTGTCACGTCCGGCCAGTCACTGGGGGCATGGCGGTGCAAAAATCTGACCCGCTGCAGCCACCCCTCACTCGCTCTGCTCCAGGGCAGACAGCTGAGTCCCATCTCACGGATTCCGACAATCATGGCGCAATTAATCTGTGCTGGATCGGGGCGATCCAGTGTCCGTTCATCCAGCATCAGCGCGTCCAGCTGCACCCGTCTGCTGGCACGGACACGTCTTTCCCGTGTATCCCACTCAACCTGTTCGACTGTTTTTATCTGCTCAGTAAAGTGCTCTTCAAGCTGCGACCGCTCCACGCTGGCGGCAAGATAGATGCGGGCGCTGCCCTCTCCACCTTCAAGCTGTGCGGCAACGATAAACGGTGCGCGCGCCAACGGGTCCGCTTCCGACAGCAGCGCACCACGACCGTTGCTCAACAGGTATCGCCCACCGCTACCCTCACGGCGCTGGCCGATACGGTCGGGGTAGGCCCAGGCCAGCAGAAGTCCTAACAGATGCAGTCTATCGCGCCCATCAGGTTTGAGCCCTAACTGTACCTGCCACTGCCGTGCCATCTGCTGCAACCGCTTAAGCGCACCACGATCAACCCCGTCACCCCCACTACGCATGGCCCGAAAGCGACTGTAAAGATCGGCATCGTTACGGGCATTACGCAGGATGTCACGCTCACTCAGCAGCGCTGCCACCTCACACGCCAGCACGCCAATGCCCACGGCCTTGCCCTTCAGGATCATGTGGGCAAGGCGGGGATGCATGGGTAACTCGGCCATCTCGCGACCATGTTCACTAATCAGCCCTTTTTCATTCAAGGCACCCAGCCGTTGCAGCAGTTCACGCGCCTGTGCCAACGCCGCCAGCGGTGGCGCTGTCAGCCAGCGTAACGTCGCCACATCCACCACCCCCCACTGCGCCAACTCCAGCGCCAGTGGTGCAAGATCGGCATTGGCAATTTCGGGCAGATCAAAGGGGATTAGATGTTGCCCTGCCGACCAGAGCCGATAACAGACACCCGGTTCGGTACGCCCGGCACGCCCGGCCCGTTGCGCCGCTGCTGCCTGTGAGAGGGTGAGGGTATGCAGTCGTGTCATACCGCTACTGGGATCAAACCGTGGCTCCCGCATCAAACCGCTATCGATAACGATACGGACCCCTTCGATGGTCAGGCTGGTCTCGGCAATATTGGTGGCGAGTACAATCTTACGCTGCCCAGCCGGGGCCGGGGCGATGGCCCGATCCTGCTCCGCACCACTGAGGTTGCCGTACAGCGGCGCAATCACCACCTCCTCCCCCAGACCATGGGCCAGCAGTGCCTGCTCAGTACGGCGGATCTCACCCGCCCCTGGCAGAAAGACCAGCAGACTGCCCGGCTCTTCCCGCAATGCACGCAGAATAACGGCCAGTAGCTCGCTCTGGCTATCGGCCTGGCGACCGCGCCCAGAACCACTCACATAGTGCAGAGCCACCGGAAAGGCACGCCCCTGACTGCTCACCAGCGGCGCGTCACCCAATAGCTGCGCCACCGCCTCACCATCAAGCGTGGCTGACATTACCAACAGCTTCAGATCATCCCGCAATACGCTTTGACTCTCAAGGGTGAGGGCCAGACCCAGGTCTGCCTGTAAACTGCGTTCATGAAACTCATCAAACATCACTAGGCCATAGGACTCAAGCGCCGGATCGTGCTGCAACATTCGTGTCAACACCCCTTCGGTCACCACCTCTATGCGGGTAGCGGGACCCACACAGCGCTCCATACGCACACGATAGCCCACCGTCTGGCCCACCAACTCACCAAGGCTGTGCGCCATAAAACGTGCCGCCGCCCGCGCCGCCAGACGACGAGGTTCAAGGAGCAGGATTTTGCGCCCCTGCAACCACGGCTCGTCCAGCAACGCCAGTGGCACAATGGTCGTTTTACCGGCACCGGGCGGGGCTTGCAGCACAACGTTGGGGGAGCGTTTAAGCGCCTGCAGCAGTTCAGGCAGTATTTCGTAGATGGGGAGTCTCATGGCGCCATTGTAACCGCACCCAGGCGGGCGCGGCATCTCTAAACGATCATCTCTCCGTGCTAATCAGGAGAGCTCCTCCAGACGGTAACCATGGTGGTAGATCGACTTCAACTGCCAATCACTTTCGCCATCAAACAGCAGTTTTTTACGCAACCGGCTAACATGTGTATCCAGCGTCCGGGTATTGATCTCGGTGGTATGGCCCCAGACACTCTCCAACAGATGGGCGCGGGTCAACAAACGGCCGACATTGCGAAAGAAAAAGAGCGCTAGTTCAAACTCGCGCTGGGTCAATCCAGCAGGTTCATTATTGACAAATACCTGATGGCTATCGAGGTCAAAACGGTAGATCCCAGACTCAAATTGTCGGCGAGTTTTATCTACCCCCCCTATGCGCCGCGTTAACGCCTGAATACGGGCCTTAAGTTCGAGTGGTTTAATGGGCTTGAGCACATAATCATCAGCGCCATTATCAAGTGCGTAGGCGATGTCCACTTCATCATCACGCTGGGTGACAAAAATAACCGGTACACGCCAATCCATCTGCTCGCGAATCCACACCAACACTTTGTCACCGTTGATATCAGGCAGCAGCCAATCAAGCAACACCAGATCAAAATGCTCTTTTTGCAACGCATCAATAATCGCGGCACCATTGACGAAATAGGAGCATTCATAGCCAACATCCTCTAACCAGACACCCAACAGCTTGGCCTGATCAAGATCATCCTCAACGATAGCAACACGCATTTAACTATTCCCCTGTTATTGGTGTTTGTTTTAATGCCGTTTGTATCAACGAGCAGACTGCACACTGATAGGAGTGATTGTAAAGCCACAGAAACATTTTATATAGCGAAAAATGGTCACTAACTACACGCTCAAGCCATACAAAAAAGATGGATAGAACCCGGATAAAACCAAGATCACAGCCCATTATCAGCTCAAGCGGATTGCCCGCTCAGAAGGGCCGCTGCCCAGCGTAAAACAGGCTGCACGCGGGGTGCCAGCAGCGTCTCGGCCCGCACCTGATCAACCCAGCAAAACTCATCATGTTCGGGCAGCCCCAGCTCCGGGTTTACCAGCAGCTCAACCATCCCCTCAGAGGACTCTGCCAGATAGTAACGGGCAATTTTTCTATACTGCCCATAAGGGGGGGTCTCGCAGTAGTCCACCCCCCAGTGAAACTGCAGATTGGTGAGTGCACTCTCTTCAGCTACCTCCCGTTGCGCCGCCGCCAGAGGTAACTCCCCTGCCTCGACCAACCCCTTGGGAAAGTCCCAGTATTGAAACGAGCACAACAGCAGGTAGTGCCACTCGCCGTGAACACGACGAACGACCACTACCCCAGCTGACAGCGGGTTTTTTCTACCCTGTGGCACCGCTTCCCCCCATCCGATCAATCAGCGCGTTTGGCGCTGAGAATAACCACTGCATCAACAGGCACATTCTGATGCCCACCCTGGCTACCTGTTGCAACCTTAACAATACGGTCAACCACATCCATGCCTTCACTCACCTTGGCAAACACCGCATACCCAAAATCACGGCTGCCATGGTCGAGGAAATCGTTATCCGCAACGTTAATGAAAAACTGGGTAGTGGCACTCTCTACCGCCTGTGTACGGGCCATAGAGAGGGTGCCACGCAGGTTTTTCAGACCATTGTCGGCCTCATTTTTGATGGGGTCACGGGTCTTCTTCTGTTCCATTGTTTCAGTAAAACCGCCGCCCTGAATCATGAACCCTGGGATCACACGATGAAAGATGGTGCCTTCAAAAAAACCATCATCAACATACTGCAAAAAATTCTTGACCGTGATTGGCGCGTCATCGGCCAGCATCTCAATCTTGATGTCACCATAGTTGGTGGTAAAAATAACCATGAAAAACCTCACTTCACTTTTCGATTTCAAATAACCAGCTGCCCTGATGGTCAACTGAGCTGACCATTGTACCCGTCAGACGGCACTTTCCATCAAGAAAATATTTCACCACAAAAATGCCCACTCCTATTCATAATGAATAATACCAGGGTTTGCGCCATCAAATTAACCACCCAAATCGCTCACATAACGGCGTGATAAACTGCCCATATCGTAACAGGAGTCCCTTCATATGCACCGTCAGTTTCTAACCCAAAAACTCGCCCAGCACACCCCTTATGATGCCAGCGAAGCAGGCATGTTGGCCCAGATCATCGACTTTGTTGCCCAATACGATAACTGCTTTGAGCGCACCTTGCAGATTGGCCACATCACCGGGTCCGCCTGGATCATTGACCTCGACCGCAGCCACGCCCTGCTCACCCACCATCGTAAGCTCGACCGCTGGTTACAGCTGGGTGGCCACTCCGATGGTGATGCCAATACACTCAACGTCGCCCTACGCGAAGGGGTGGAGGAGTCTGGCCTAAGCGGGCTGCGCCCGGTATCGGAGATGATTTTTGATGTTGATGTACATCTCATCCCCGCCCGCAAGGGTGAGCCGGACCACTACCATTATGATGTGCGATTCCTGCTTGAGGCCGACCGCCACACCCCGCTGGTGGTTAGCGAAGAGTCAAACCAGCTGGCGTGGGTCCCATTAACGGAGATTCTCAACCTTGCCCCGGACGACTCTATCCGGCGCATGGTGGAAAAGAGCCTGGCACTCGGCACATAACAGCGCTAAACCATGGCACGTTACCATCCCATCATGCCCGCTCAGCTCGACTGGCACGACAATGCCCCGTTAAGTCGTGAGCATGGCGACATCTACTTTTCCAGCGATGGTGGCATTGCCGAGACCGAGCATGTCTTCCTGCAGAGCAACCAGCTGCCCCAGCGCTGGCAGGCAGCAAAATCATTCACCGTTGCTGAAACAGGCTTTGGCAGCGGATTAAACTTTCTCTGCGCCGTTGATCTCTGGTTGAAAACGGCCCCGGCAGATGGCCGATTCCAGTACATCTCGGCAGAAAAACATCCACTGACACCTACCGACCTACGGCGGGCGCACAGCCCATGGCCACAGTTCAATGCCATCAGCGAAGCGCTGCTCGACGGTTATCCAGCACTGGTCTACGGCCTGCATCGGCGCGACTTTTTTGATGGCCGGGTCACCCTGACACTCCTGTTTGGCGATGCGGCAGAGCTGTTCAGTGAACTCAATACCACCGTCGACGCCTGGTTTCTCGACGGCTTCGCCCCCAGCAAAAACCCACAGATGTGGAGTGAGACACTCTTCCAACAGATCGCCAGACTCACCGTGCCAGGCGGCAGCTTTGCCACCTTTACAGCAGCAGGCAACGTGCGACGGGGGTTAAAAGAGGTGGGTTTTGAGGTAAAAACCGTCACCGGCTTTGGCCGCAAACGCGACATGCTCTGCGGCCAGCGTGTTATCTCCACACCACCCAGAAAGAGATCAGGGGGTGACCATACAGGCACACCCCCATGGTTCCAATACCCCACCCCTGACACCACAATAAAAGAGGCCATTGTCATCGGCGGCGGGCTGGCCGGCACATCGGTCAGCCACGCCCTGGCCAGACGACACTGGCAAGTGACGCTGATCGAACGCCACCCCCAACTGGCGCAAGAGGCCTCCGGCAACCCCAGTGGCATTGTGCTGCCACGCCTCACCGCCGACATGGGCAACGACGGCCAGTTCTACCTCAGCGCCTTTTTATATACCAGCCACTGGTTAAACAGACTGAAGGCACAGGATGAGACCCTGCCCTGGCACCCCAGCGGCGTGTTTCAGTGTGAGGATGAGGCAACACAAGCACGGCTAAAACAGCTGCTGCTGCCAGAGCAGATCATTGAGTTTTGTGATGCCGCCCGCGCCACCCACCACAGCGGCATGAGACAGACAGGCGGTGGACTCTTCTACCCCACAGCAGGCTGGGTAGAGCCCCCCGCCCTCTGCCGCTGGCTCATCCATGACCAACAGCCGCGCATCACCCCACATCTACACCAGCAAGCGCTCACACTGCATCACGATGGCCAACTCTGGCAGGTAGAGGGGCCCCACGGCACTATCGCCCGCGCTGCCGTTGTTATCATCGCCAATGGTGACGACGCCCAGCGACTCCTGGGCAACCATGCCCTGACTCTGCACAGAGTACGTGGCCAGATCGCCTACCTGCCCGCCACCGCGCAAAGCTCAACCCTGAAAACACCACTCTGTTACGACGGATATCTCACCCCCTCCCTCCACGGGCAGCACTGCAGCGGAGCAACCTACGATATTCACAACAGCTCCACCGAGATCAATCCAGACGATCAGCAGACGATCCTCGCTGCACTCAATAAGGCGCTGCCAAACTTCAACGCCCAACCCGCCACCGGCGGCCGTGTCGCCTTTCGCTGCTCCACCCAGGATCATCTGCCCATCATCGGCCCGGTGCCTGATTTCGATTTTTACCAACACCAGTACCACGACCTGCGTCACGGCAAACCCGCCCGGCACTATCCACCCGCCCAGTACCAACCCAATCTATACATCACCACCGGCCACGGCTCACGCGGACTGGTCTCCTGCCCGATGGCGGCAGAGATGATTGCCGCCACCTTAAATCACGAACCCGCACTGACACCTATATCACTGACTGCCGCGACACACCCCGCCCGCTTCACAATAAGGGCACTTAAAAAAACATCCTGAAAAACAAAAAGGGCGTCCACCTGGACGCCCTTTTTTATCTTGCGGCTGTTATAGCCAGTTACAGAATCAATCGGTTACCGTCACTCCCGCAGGTGTTACAAGACCCTTTGGCGTAGTTACCTTTACAGTGAAAAAGCCTTCTGATTCGGTATTGGTACAGATACCTGTGGTCTTGTCATATGTGGCATCCGTTTTCATCACTATCCCAAAATCACCAAAGGTCGGTGATCCGGCAGATGGGGGACATACCCCACCACTCCGACATACCGAGGTGTTAGGGACCACATACGGCTCCGTGGGGGCTAACAATTTGCCGTTATTCGTCGAAAATACAATGGTCGTCCCCGCTGGCATGGCGTTACCATTCACATCCAGTATCCTCACAGTGAATGCTGTAGATGGGCCAGGTCCTGTGCCATCGACACAAGGGTTGAGGGCTATTGGGCTTAACGGGCCACCTGCACCATCAGTAATGGTCGCACCTGAGCTCGAGAATATAATTGGTATAGACCGGCGCACATGGATGCTCTTCTGCAGATTACAGGCGGTGGGGGTGCTGCCGGGCGCAACACTCGGGTCACACAATACCCCGTTATAAAGGCCGTCTGCACTGCTATAGGCGCCGTCCAAATTAAAGTCTTTGAACTCCTCTGTGCTATCACGAACCCCGTTTTCATTCACATCCAGAAACGCCTCGGGCATATCTGTCGAGTTGCCGTTGGCATCAAACATCTCGGACAACCCATCGGCCATGCCATTGGCAACAGCAGAATCGGTAAACCCCTCTTCACCAATGGCGTAGGCCAACACGGTGACACGACCGTTAGAAGGTTTTAACTGCTGGCTATTCAATGTGGCACTGCAGACCCCACCCACGGTGGTGCAGGTTGAGGCGATAGAACCCCCCTCGGCAGTAAAGTAGACAGCGGTATCATCCAGCACCGGATTATTAAAATGGTCAGCCAACCGGGCCGTGACCACCGTTGTTACGCCGTCATAATTCAACCCTTCAATATTGATGGTAGAGGCCGAGAGCGACATATTCTGCTGATCGGGGATACCGGTTGAGATAGTCAGCTTGCTTGACTGGGTTGTCAGCGTTGTCGAACCCGCCTGCGTTGAGGCCGAGACCCGGACCGGTGTGGCAATCCTGCCCGCCTGCACACTCACCACCACATTGCCTGTTACTGGATCAGAAATCGCTGTGGCCGGTGTCAGGGTAATGCCGCCAATGGTTGTATTTAACGAGAAGGTGACTGTCTTGCCACCGATAGGATTACCACTGGAATCAACCACCTTGAATGTCACCAGAGCGGTCTCTTTGCCTCCCATGCCCTTCAGGTTAATCAAACCAGTAGCAGGCAAGACCGAGTCAAACTGAATAGAACCGGCGGTGGGGGCAATCACGGTCAAACTGGCCGAGACCGAGGTGATGCCACTAACGGATGCGGTGATGGTATCGCTACCAGCACACCCCTTGTCACGATATGAGGCCGTTGCCACACCATCCACCGTTGCCACTGTGGCGGTTAATTCGGCTTTGCCACTGGAGGCGCAGGAGGAGGTGAAACTGACCGTTTGTGGCGTAGTGACCAACACACCGTTGGTAAACACACTCACCGCAACACTGGTGGTCCCGTAGGCTGACAGCGCCGTCAGGCCAACACCAAACGTCAATGGACTCATGGTCACGGAGGCCGCGCCCACCGCAAAACCGATAGAACCCTCCACGGCATCAGCCCCCACCTGAGCACTGGCCGTCAGAGTAGCCGCCCCTGCCGCAGAGAGCCCGGCCGATGCCAGCGTGACGGTTGCCACCCCTGACGAGTCGGTTAATGCTGTACCTGTACTGGGGGTTAATACACCCAGACCTGGGGTATCAATAACAAACGTCACCACGGTATTGGCAACAGCAACACCAGAGCTGTTTCTAACCGTAGCCCTGGCCGTTACCGGCGAACCACTGGAGACCAGGGTGACAGACTGCCCTGTACTATTAGTCAACGCCACAATCACACTCGGCACGCCCACAGTTCCACCAGTACCTGGGGTACCACCCCCAGTGGTGCCACCGCCAGGAGGGGTGCCAACCAGTGCTCCGGGTCCCGCATCATCACTGCCACCACAGCCTGCCAGCACCAGCAGAGCGCTTACCAACATTGTCCCTAATATCTTTTTTATACTACGCTTCATGCTACTCATGCTGCCCCACCTTAAAGATTTATTTAAAATTTCTGGAAATAGCCCACACCAACATGGTCGATGGTGTAGTTGGCGCCATAGCGGGTGCTGTCAAAATAGCGCACCCACTCCATATTCAAGCCACTGTGGCGATCCGCATAAAAATCAAGACCAAGACCACCGCCAAGGCTACCGTCGGTCTCAGACAATCTTCCAGTCGCCTGTTTAGCCGTGGTATTGGCCATGGTGTAACCGCCAATTGCTGTGACGTAGAGCCGCTCCATCACCTCCCAGCGCGCCTTGGCGTAGGCCCCCGCCAGCCAGTTCATGCCCATGCTGACCCCGTTGCTGCTGGTATTACCACCATAACCAAGACGTGCCTCCACATCAACGAAGTGGTTGACGTTGTAACTCAGGCGACCTGTAATTGAGGGCATTTCGAAAGAAAAGCCCTTTTGAGAGTAGCTGTTACCCCCCACCATAATGCCCCAGGAGGTCTCACCCTCCTGAGCCATGGCAGGCATCGCCGCGACCAAAAATAAGGTACAAACAATTGCAAACCGGGACATGACCCTCTCCATGTTATTTTTAGTGACTTTTCTGGACCATGACTTTACCCAACTACCCCCATAAAAACCAGCCTTGATATTACAGCTATATACCTATCGAACGGTTTGGCGGTAACTTAAGCTGAGCGCACACAGGGCCGTTCACGATCCCTGATCCACTCACTCCACGATCCGGCATAGAGACGCGACCCCGTAAGACCTGCAATCTCCATCGCCAGCAGATTGTGGCAGGCAGTCACGCCGGAGCCACACGTATGCACCACCTGTTGTGGCAGACGCCCGCGCAGTAGCGGCTCAAAGGCGTGACGTAGATGGTCTGCCGGCTTGAAAAGTCCCACTCGGTTAAGGTTATTTTGGAACGGATGGTTAACAGCCTCCGGAATATGGCCCGCCACGGGGTCGATCTGCTCCACCTCACCGCTAAAACGTTCCGGGGCGCGGGCATCGACCAGCACAATCTCATCCTTGGCCAGCGCCTCCTGCAGCTGATCAGTGGTTAACCACATGCGGTTATTGGGTTGACCGACAAAGCTGGACGGCAGTGTCACCGGAACCATTTTCTGTTGCTCGCCCCCTGCTTCACACCAGCGCGACCAGCCACCATCAAGCACTGCCACCGCTTCGTGCCCCAGCCAACGCAGCAGCCACCACAAGCGCGCGGCAATTGCGCCACCCGCATCATCATAAACCACCACCTGACTCTGCGGGGTGATGCCCCACTCCCCGAGCCGCTGGCGCAACATCTCAGGCTCGGGGAGCGGATGGCGGCCCGTCAGATCCGTCACCCGCGCCGACAGATGCCGGTCCAGGTGGGCGTAGTGGGCACCGGGAATGTGACGCCCGGCATAGAGCATGCCGCCCGCCGCCGCATCGGCCAGCGAAAAGCGGCAATCGATCACCACCCATGCAGGATCAGATATGTGGCTGGCCAGAACATCGGTGCTGACTAGTGTACTGTAACGCATGTGATAATCCCCAAAATCCCTATAAAATCGTGTCAAGATCTCAACGTGTGCCATACAATACACACACTTTGCACCATAGCAGAACTACTTTGTAGCTACCCACACACCACTATTCAGACCAGAGGAACCGCTCGTGAGACTGTCAGTAGAACAATTCAGGTGCTGGGAACATAAAAGCATCACCCTGCTGGGAATGTCCGGTGTTGGCAAAACCCGGCTCTCTGCCATGTTACGCAACAGCAGCTGGTTTCACTACTCGGGAGACTACCGTATCGGTACCCGCTATCTGGATGAACCGATCCTCGATAACCTCAAACAGCAGGTAATGCAGATCCCATTTCTGCGTGACCTGCTCAGCAGCGACTCCATCTATATACGTAACAACCTCTCGGTGGACAACCTCAAACCGGTCTCCAGCTTTCTGGGCAAACTGGGCAATCCTGAGCTGGGCGGCCTGGCGCTGCCCGAATTCAAACGCCGCCAGGCGCTGCACCACCATGCTGAAATTGCCGCCATGCGTGACGTGCCTGACTTTATCCGCAAGGCCCAAACCATCTATGGCTACAACCATTTTATCAACGATGCCGGGGGCAGCGTCTGTGAACTTGACGACGAAGAGACCCTGCAGACGTTGGCCAAACATACCGTCATCATTTACATCCAGGCCACCGAGCAGGATGAGAAGGCGCTGATCGCCCGTGCCGAACGCGCCCCCAAACCACTCTACTACCGCGAGGCGTTCCTCGACGAACAGCTCGCCATCTATATGGAGGAGCAGGCACTCAGCTACGTTGCCCAGATCGAACCCGACGACTTTGTCCGCTGGATCTTCTCCCGCCTGTTCTACTCGCGCATTCCGCGATATCAGGCAATTGCCGAGCAGTACGCCTACACCATTACCACCACCGATCTTGCTCAGGTGCAGACAGAACAGGAGTTTCTGGCACTGATCGAACAAGCGCTGGAGAGGTAACCGCCATGCCACTGGTCGCCAACAGCAACTTACCCGCCTTCAAACGTCTGGAGATCGAAGGCGAGACCATCATCCCCGGCGATACCGCCCTGCATCAGGATATCCGCGAGCTGCACATCGGCCTGCTGAACATGATGCCCGACGCCGCACTCACCGCCACCGAACGCCAGTTCTTCCGTCTGGTGGGCGAAAGCAACCAGATCGCCCAGTTCTACATGCACCCCTTCACGCTGCCAGAGCTGCCGCGCAATGCCGAGGGGCAGGAGCACGTTGCCCAATTTTATGAAACCTTTGAACAGATTAAAGAGAAAGGGCTTGATGCCCTCATCATCACCGGGGCCAACGTCACACAATGCAATCTGGCCCTGGAGCCGTTCTGGAAGCCACTTAACGACGTCATCGACTGGGCCTACGAAAACGTCACCTCCACCCTCTGCTCCTGCCTCGCCACCCACGCGGTGATGCAGTTCCGCTACGGCCAGTCACGCAAACATCTGGGGCTCAAGCGCTGGGGCGTCTACCCACACCATCTGGTCAACCGCGACCACCCACTGGTGTCTGGCGTCAATACCCGCTTTGATGTCCCCCATTCACGTTTCAACAACATCAGTCGTGAACAGTTTGAGGCCGCCGGCCTGCACGTTCTGGTCGAGAGCAAAGAGGCCGGAGTACATCTGGCGGTGAGCGAAGATCAGTTCCGCATCGTCTTCTTCCAGGGCCACCCCGAGTACGACATCATCAGTCTGCTTAAGGAGTATAAACGCGAGATCCACCACTTCATCAACGGCGTCCGCAGCGACTACCCGCCCATGCCAGAAAACTACTTCCGCCGCCAGATCGCCGCCATCCTCGATGAGTACCAGCGGGAGGTGATCACCGCCAAGGCCCAAGGCAGGGCAGCGCCCGAACTACCGGAACACCTCATCACTGCCCAGCTCGACAACACTTGGCACGACAGCGCCGAGGCGGTACTCAACAACTGGATCGGCAAGGTCTACCAGCTCACCAACATGGACCGTAAAAAACCATTTCAGGAGGGGATTGATTTAAGTGATCCCCTAGGACTAAATAAGGCATAACCACGCTTGGGCAAAACATAAAAACATAAACCGCATCGGCCATCACCGATGCGGCTCAATGTTTACAACGACACTGCCCGTCTCCCGAAGCCACCTAACAACATCAATCCCATCGACATCAAGAACAGCACACCCGGCTCAGGAACCTCCGGCACTGTCGGCGGCAACCGCCCCGCCCCCGCATACCCCGCCAGCACCACATAATAATCCTCTCCGGCAACAACCTCTTTGGTTGTCATCAACCGTTCTCTAAGCTGTACAACCTCATAATCATTCCCGTCAGATACTTTGTTGAACGTTTTATTGTTATAACCATCAACAGAAAATATATCATTGCCATTCACAAAGTATTCAAACAGATGATTGGGATGCTGCTGCACCGCCCCTGCAGCAATGCTCGGAAAGGTGGACATAATCTGCATTCCGGCAAATGCCCACCCCATCGCACTCTCTCCCACCACATCGGTCGTCAACATCAGTTCCAAATCATAGTTGATCGCAAAACTCACCAGCCCGGTTACATCCGCAGTAAAACCATAGACATTAAATACCCACGCCTCGGAAGAGCCAGCAGGGCCATTAACATCAGCCTTTGCAATCGCAGAGACAGAGGGATCAATGGTTGCACCGGCAACCGCGCCATCTATTCCAGAATTTGACGCCCTTGGAAAACCTGTTGCCGCGGTACCACTGTAATAACCGTACCAAGAACCACCACTCTCTGCGTACGATGAGACCATCCAAACCGGGCCTGAGTACGGCAACCCCGCAAAGTGATCCACATATGGAATAGGCTGGTTATATACGTAAGGACTCATCGTCCCCGTGGATGAAAACCCCGCCAGATCAAAACTCACCTTGCTGCTACCTATTACCGATGCCGCCGCCTCCCCCACAAAAACTGATGTATAAACAATGAAACTGAAAAGCCCCGCCACCCAACTGACCATTTTCATAATCATTTATCCCCCATTAATGCATTTATCACCTTACGCAGCGCCACTGCATATAAGTCCAATAAAAACATTCATCAAGGACGCACGCTTTATGCCAAATATGTCAGAAATATTTATTCTATTTTTTTCAGATAGATACCTAATCCCATATTTTTACAGTTTATTCTCCATGTAAAAGCAGCCGACATAAACATTAACAATCATCATGTAATTTAAAAACATGGCGAGTACGAAATGCTTGGTAAAAAAGGGGGTAATAAAAACCCCCCACAACCCCCGCAAGACAGTGGTCACCCAGATAGATATGCGCGCACCAATTGCCATCGACCATTCAACGATTCAAAAACAAGCTCACCCACCCTAAAACCGCCACCCTCCTTAACCATCTGCCCCTCAAGGGCAGCGGTTTTTATAACAAGCTCGCGCTGAGTGTAGGTTATCAACTGATCACCTTCGTAACTCGCAAGTGGCTGATTTAATACATCCTTCATTACCGTCTCAAATTGCTCGCCATTCACCTCCTGAACCGGAACGCCATCAACAGCACCGTGCAGGGCCAGAGGCAATTTTGAAAGATTCTGCAATGCCACGAAGTCAGACGCCATCACCGCCGCCCTGAACTCATGCCAAAACTGTTGCGGCGTATTTTGTGGTTCTTTGGCAGAACAGGCCATAATAAAAAACAGTAAAACAACGATTAAAAAACGGCTTTTAAAAACGTATCACCCCTCAACTTTTTGCGTGGCCGATCTCAATCCACCCAGCCATCCAAAAAAACAGGCCCACCACACAACTGTTGACGCATCGGCACATCCAGGCAGCATCACTCAGGCCATCGATAACCGCGCAGGCTCCACGATGTTTTAGGGAAAAAAGTCACTGCACCTTATCCCCCTGATTGCCACCCAGCAACAGGTAATGTGTGGCCGTCTCCTGAACTAAAAATTCAACATGATTGCCGGAGGCTGAGCACCATGACTACCCATCTTCAACCTATTGTTCATTTAAGTAGACTCCACAAGGAATAGGGGCAGAGACATTCAAAAAGATCGTACACATTCAGTCTATATGCGCCGCTTCGTATTGCAAGCAAGGGGTAATATTCACACTTCACCACCAGCGACATCACCCACACAGGTAATGTTTTAACTGTCTGGTGGGAATAGCATCGGTACGTGCATACGTCACCATCAAGGGGGCGATTTCCGATTGACACCCAGCAGGCTTCAAAGTAGCCTCCTGAATCTATCTTTAAATCTCTCAAGAATGGAATCACGAAAGATGACAATCACACGCAAGGAGTTAGGCGGGTTCAGCAGTGTCGCCTGTTTGAAATCGATGATTACCGGCATCGAAGATGCACTCGGAGAAAAGGCAACCGCCATCGCCCTGATCTCGGCCGGACGTGCGCGTGGACGCCAGCTGGCAACACGGCTGAACTTAACCGCCGCCAACTATGATCTGGAGACCCTGACACAGAAGGTAGCCGAGGCCCTTGGCAAAGATGGCACACGCCTGCTACTGCTGCACAAAGTGGTCTGTGAAGGTGATCTGTTTAAAGTCTACACCTCAGAGACCGTCTGCTCTGCCGGAGAGCCAGAAGGCTCTCCTCGACGCTGCACATTTACCCTCGGTGCAGTGCAAGGCGTGCTTGAGACCGTGACTGGCCGACGCTTGCGCGGCATTCAGATAGAGTCCGTCCTACGCGGCGGCGAGTTTGATGTGTTTGAGTATGGCCCGGTACTGCGGTAGCCCATCGGCTGAATTCATAATCAGAGTCATGAGTTAATTACCTCTGTTTGGATTGCCCACGAGACGCGCTTATTCTGGTCACGTGGGAGCAAATACCGTGCCTAACCTACATCACATCCGCGCCATCTGCCGATCCTGCAGCCGCGCCATCACCACCACTGCCATCATCGCCCCCAGCAACGCCATGCCCATATCCGACTGGGTATCCCACACATACCCCTGGGTGCCAAGAAAGGCTTCGGCTGAGCCGCCTGAAGCAACCGCTACCCACCACTCGATCAGCTCATAAAAAGCGCTGAAGGCGAGGCTGAAACAGACGACAAAAAAATTACTCCAGTGTCGGCCATTCACCACACCATGACGAATAATTATCTCGCGGGCGACAAGTGCGGGCACAAAACCTTGGGCGAAGTGGCCAAGCTTGTCGAAGTTGTTGCGGTCGGAGTGCAGCAACGCTTTGATCCAGTCAAAGAGAGGTACTTCGGCGTAGGTATAGTGGCCACCGACCATAAGGATGATGCAGTGGACCAGGATCAACCAGTAGACCAGTGGTGTGAACTGAAACTGTTTACGAGTAGCAAACAGCAACACCACCGCCAGCAGCGCTGGCATCACCTCCAGCCACCAAGTGAAATAGTCCTTGGGGCCGATGGCTGACCAGACCAAAACAACACCATAAATAGCCAGCCATAACGGCGTCATGATACAAGGCGCTTCTTCAATGTTTTGTTGATGGCACGCGAGGCGGCCATGAAACCAAAACTGGCGGTGACAAAGGTGGCGGAGCCGTAACCAAAACGGCAATCGAGGGAGACACCGTGAATGCCGGGTTTTTCGTGGCTGACCGTCCCATCTTCCTTGGGGTAGACCTGCTGCTGGCTGGAGAAGACACACTCAACGCCGAAGTTGCGTTTGGCGTTACGGGTGAAGTTAAAGTCACTGCGCAGCCGTGAACGCACCTTGGCGGCAAGTGGGTCATTAAAGGTCTTGCTCAGATCAGCCACCTGAATCAGGGTCGGGTCGGTCAAGCCGCCCGCGCCGCCCGTGGCGATGATCGGCACCTTGTTACGTTTACACCAGGCGATCATGGTCGATTTGAACTGGATGCTGTCGAGGGCATCGATGACATAGTCATAACCGCCCTCCAGATGGCCCACCATATTCTCCATATTGAGGTATTGGTGGATGGCATTCACCTGACAATCGGGATTGATCTGCCGCACCCGCTCTGCCATGACCGCTACTTTGGGTTGGTCAAAGGTGCTGGTGAGGGTATGGAGCTGACGGTTGCTGTTGCCAACATCCACCGTATCACCATCTATAAAAGTCAGTTTACCAACCCCGGTTCGCGCCAGCGCCTCTACCGCCCAGGAGCCAACACCCCCCACCCCAGCCACAAAGATATGCATCTCCCGCACAATCTGCTGGGCTGCCGAACCATAAAGGCGCTGTATGCCACCAAAGCGCACATCGTAATCTGTCGAACTCATTGAAAAAACCCATCATAAAGTCACTATAAAATGCCGATGATGTTAGCACGGCCCCTTTTACCAACCCGATCTTTGGTCTAAGTCTAAAAAAATAGGAGACAAACTCAAAATAATCGTTATTATTCGCTCTGACCGCCCTGGAGCAGAGCAGCACAAAAAGCCCTGCACTACTTACTGTGCACGACCAACCAACCTTACAGTGAGGACCGATACGCATGACCCAAGAAGAACTCTGGTACGGCTTTCTTGAAGCCGGCGACAGAAGCAGCCCCGTTGCCCGTGACCCAAAACTGACAACCGGCAATGCCGACACCACCTATATATACAACCTTCAGCGCAACGCAATTATCGAGTATAAACGTGCCATTGCCGAACCCAAGCTGCGTCCACTCAAGGCCAATGAGGCAGAGGCCCTGAAGGAGCTAACCGCCGCCTTTGCCATCGCTTTGAAAGATTTTACCCCACGTCGTTCTCGCCCGGTTGCCGATGCAGTGCCCATTACCGTGATTGGTAAGAAAAAGGGCAAAGCGGTTGTGGATGAAGATGATTCCAACGATGATACCGACGACTTTGACGATAACGTCGCCGACAGCGATGACGATTAACTAGCCCCCCTGCTCAAACAACCGTCCAAACAGAAAAGCCCGCGTTAGCGGGCTTTTCTGTTTCTACTACACAGAGACTAAGCGTTACGGTAGATCTGCGCACCGCTCTTCTTGAACTCAATCGCCTTCTCTTCCATCCCTTTTTTCAGGGCCGTCTGCTCATCGGTGCCGAGCTTGGCGGCGTAGTCACGCACATCCTGGGTGATCTTCATGGAGCAGAAGTTAGGACCACACATGGAGCAAAAGTGCGCCACCTTGTGGGCATCTTTGGGCATGGTCTCGTCGTGATATTCACGGGCACGGTCGGGATCGAGGCCGAGGTTGAACTGATCCTCCCAGCGGAACTCAAAACGCGCCTTTGAGAGTGCATTGTCACGCAGCTGAACGCCGGGGAACCCCTTGGCGAGATCCGCAGCGTGGGCGGCGATCTTGTAGGTGATGATGCCGTCGCGCACATCCTGCTTGTTGGGCAGACCGAGATGCTCCTTCGGTGTGACGTAACAGAGCATGGCGGTGCCGTACCAGCCGATGTTGGCGGCGCCGATGCCGGAGGTGATGTGATCGTAACCGGGGGCGATATCGGTCACCAGTGGGCCAAGGGTGTAGAACGGCGCTTCGAAGCAATCCTCCAGCTCCTTATCCATATTCTCCTTGATCATCTGCAACGGCACATGGCCAGGGCCTTCGATCATCACTTGTACGTCATGCTGCCAAGCGATCTTGGTCAGCTCACCCAAGGTTTCCAGCTCGCCAAACTGCGCGGCGTCATTGGCGTCGGCCAGGCAACCGGGGCGTAGTCCATCACCGAGCGAGAAGCTAACGTCGTAGGCCTTCATGATCTCGCAGATATCCTCAAAGTGGGGGGAGAGGAAGTTCTCCTGATGATGGGCCCGACACCACTTGGCCATGATTGAACCACCACGTGAGACGATACCGGTAACGCGGTCAGCGGTGAGCGGCACGTAACGCAGCAACACACCGGCGTGAATGGTGAAGTAGTCGACACCTTGCTCGGCCTGTTCGATCAACGTATCGCGGAACAGCTCCCAGGTGAGCTCTTCCGCCTTGCCGTTGACCTACACCAGCGCCTGATAGATCGGCACGGTGCCGATCGGCATCGGTGCGTTGCGCAGGATCCACTCGCGGGTTTCGTGAATGTTTTTGCCGGTGGAGAGATCCATCAGGGTGTCACCGCCCCAACGTGCCGACCAGACCATCTTCTCCACCTCTTCCTCAATCGAGGAGCTGACGGCGGAGTTACCGATGTTGGTATTGATCTTGACCCGGAAGTTGCGGCCGATGATCATCGGCTCCAATTCAGGGTGGTTGATGTTGGCCGGGATGATGGCGCGGCCCAAGGCGATTTCGGAACGGACAAACTCCGGGGTGATCTCATCAGGAATACTGGCACCCCAGGAGTGGCCAGCGTGCTGGCGCAGCAGTCGGGTGTAGCGCGGATCGGCCTTCAGCTCCTGCAGGCGGCAGTTTTCACGGATCGCCACATACTCCATCTCCGGGGTGATGATCCCTTTACGGGCATAGTGCATCTGCGAGACGTTGGCACCAGCCTTGGCGCGCAGCGGGTTGCGGATATGTTCAAACCGCAGATGGGCCAGGGCTGGATCGTTCTGACGCCCGGCACCAAACTCGGAGGTCGGACCCGCCAGCTGCTCGGTATCGTTACGCTCATTGATCCATGGGCTACGCACATCGGGCATGCCGGCCAGCAGGTTGATCTTCACTGCCGGGTCGCTGTAGGGGCCGGAGGTATCGTAGACATAAATAGGCGGATTGATCTCCAGGCCACTATCGCTTTGCGTCGGTGACTGGCTGATTTCGCGCATCGGCACACGGATATCCGGGCGTGATCCTGTGACGTAGATCTTTTTGGAGTTGGCAAAAGGACGGACAATCTCTTCCGATACCTGTGCTGTTTTTTTCAGGAACTCTTCTGGAATCGCGCTCATAGGGATAGACCTCTGAAGGTAAACAATGCAAATGAATAGGGGGGAGGGCAGCGGATGTGAGCAATGCGGACAACGACACAACTGCTTCCCTACACCGGTATTAACCGGGTCAGGTTCAAAGGGTGTGATCTCAGCCGTGTCTCAACAATATATAGTGTGGGCACCCCTAGCAACGGTCACAAGGTATCTCAGCAAACCCTTTTTTGCAAGTTTGCCAAGACTGCCACGCCGTTTTATTGGCCATCGGCCAACACCGCGGCTTGCCTCAAAACGGCAAAGCGCTTAATCTCCACGGTTCTGCAAATGATAACCGCGTGGTATGGGGAGAGAATTGAGAATGCTGAACATCGAACAGGCCCGCTTCAACATGATTGAGCAACAGATCCGTCCTTGGGATGTACTGGACCCCAAAATACTCAATCTGATGACCGACATCCCCCGCGAGGCCTTTGTTCCTGCCGGATATGAAGGGCTGGCCTATGCCGATACCGAAATCCCACTCGGCCAGGGCGAGGTGATGCTCTCCCCCAAGGTGGTGGGGCGCATGTTGCAAGCCGCCAATATTGATCCACTCGACATCGCCCTGGAAGTAGGCACCGGCAGCGGCTACCTAACCGCCCTGCTGGCTCACGGCTGCCGCCAGGTGTTCAGTGTTGATATCAACGGCAAGATCAGCGCCCAGGCACAAAAAAACCTGACCGCCCAAGGGATTAACAACGTCACCCTGGAGGTCGGCGACGCCGCGCAGGGGTGGGACAAGTCCAAACCTTACGATGTCATCATCATTACAGGCTCCCTCACCACACTGCCAGACGCATTCCAAAAAAGTCTGAATCGGGGTGGTCGTCTGGTCGCCATTGTTGGTGTAGCGCCGGTCATGGAAGCCATTCTGGTGACACGTACCAGTGACAACGAATGGAGCCGTGAGTCACTGTTTGAGACCAGCATTCCTGCTCTGATCAATGCCACACAACGACAACGGTTTACTTTTTAGGGCTAAACACATAAATTAGAAAATACTTATATTAACTCTACCAGGAAGGTTCATGTGCGCCAACTCACCCCCGCCCAACTGATACAGCATCTGCAAACAGCCACTGTTAAACCGGTATTACTGGATGTGCGCGAACCCTCAGAGTTTGCATTTTGCGCCATCGAAGGGGCCATCAACATGCCTCTCGCCCACATCCCGGATTCAGCCAATAAACTGGATCCGGAACAGGAGTATGTATTGATCTGCCACCATGGTGTACGCAGCCAGCGCGCCGGGGCCTTTCTGGCAGCGCAGGGCTTTGAAAAGCTGATCAATCTCGTCGGTGGTATTGAAGCGTGGGCCTGTGACATCGCCCCGGACATGCCACGTTATTAAACCCGACACAGGACTGGATGTCATGAAAACGTTATCTCGCCTGATCACTGCGTTGCTGCTGCCTGCGGCACTGACCGCCTATTCACCTGCTGGCCAGAGTGAAGATCTTGTTCAGATCTACCAGCTCGCCCTCGATAGCGACCCGCTGCTGGGGGCGCAACAGTCCGCCGTTGAGGGCAGCAGCTATCAGCGCCGCCAGAGCTACGCCGCCTATCGCCCCAACATCAGCTTTGGCATCAACTACAACGACACCCGACAAAACTCCACTGCCAGCGCCACCAGTTTTCTCAGAGAGAATGACAATACCACCCTGACCTATAACCTGACCCTGCGTCAGGCGCTCTACCGTAAAGATCTGCTCAGCGGCATTGATCAGGCCCGTGCCAGTGAGCGTAAGACCAACGCCGAGCTGCAAAGCGGCTATCAAACACTGATAGTACGTGTATCTGAAGCCTACTTTAACGTATTGGCAGCCCAGGATAGTTTTGAATTTGCACAAGCGGAAAAAAACGCTATTGAACGTCAGCTGCAGCAGAGCAAGCAACGTTTTGAGGTCGGACTGATTGCCATCACCGATGTCCATGAGGCCCAGGCGGCCTTTGATCTGGCCGTTGCCAGCGAAATCAGCGCCCAGAATCTGGTGGCCGTTAACCGCCAGGCGCTGCGTCAACTGACGGGCCAGCTGCCGCAAAAGCTGCAACCGCTGGGTGTCAACATCACCCTCGCTGAGCCTGATCCCGCCAGTGAAGAACAGTGGCTGGAGAACGCCCTGTTGCACAACCGCGATATTCTAGCGGCCCAGGCAACACTTGAGGTCGCCAATGAATCGGTCAATATCAGCCGCGCTGGCCACCAGCCAACACTCGACTTTGTGGCCAGTCAGAGCCGTTCTGAATATGACGGCAGCTACGGCGATAATACCAGCGATACCACAGCCTTTGGTCTGGCCTTTAACCTGCCACTCTACGCCGGGGGAGGCACCTCAGCGGCGGTCAGTGCCAGCCGCGCCCAGCTGAATCAGGCCCGCCATGGCCTGGAGCAGCAGCGTCGTACGGTCCAACGCGATACCAGCGAGGCCTATCTTGGTGTTCAGGCCAGTATCAGCCGGGTCAAGGCGTTACAGCAGGCAGTCACCTCATCCGAGAGTGCGCTCAAGGCGACAGAAGCGGGTTACGGCGTTGGCACCCGCACAACTGTCGATGTGCTGAATTCACGCCGCGAGCTGTACCGCGCCCAGCGTGACCTGTCCCGCTCCCGTTATGACTACATCCTTGCCAGCCTGCGGCTGCAACGGGCCACGGGGATGCTGGATGCGGAGGATCTGCAGCAGATCAATGGCTGGTTGGTTGCCAAGTAGTGTGCCCAAAACGCTTCGCGGGGCAGGCTCTGTGCACCGCGCACCAGCCGCTCTTCGAGAACCTCTGTAAATCATCCATGACCAATGGTGCGCAGTGCGCACCCTACATCTGAATCCTGTATCCATTGAGCAATAACACCCCCTCTTTCAACGCAGCCGATTACCTTACACCGCGCTACTGGCCACTCTGGCTCTGGTTCGGCCTGCTGCGACTGAGCTGCTATCTCCCCTATCGTGCCATCCTCACGCTTGGCAAGACCGTCGGCTGGCTGATCTACCACCTTGTGCCACGCCGTCGTCACATCGCCGAGATCAATATCAAACGCTGTTTTCCCACGCTGTCAAACAGCGAACAGCAGTGTCTGGTGCGGGAGAGTTTTTACGCCTCGGGCATCTCAATTTTTGAGATCGCCTGGAGTTGGTGGGGGCCGCGCCATAAACTGGAACCGCTCTGTCACATCGACGGCCTTGAACATCTACACACAGCACAACAGCGTGACGCGGGAGTGCTGCTTTTCAGCGCCCATTTCACCTGTCTGGAGATTGGCGGTCGTTTGCTGGCACTGCATGCACCGTTTCATGTGATGTACAAACCGCACCGTAACCCACTGTTTGAGGCGGTAATGCGGCGTGGCCGTGAAGCTCAGTTTGCAAGCGCCATCAACCGCAATGAGATTCGCCAACTCATCAAAACCTTAAAACAGGGCCATACCTGCTGGTACGCACTGGATCAGGACTTTGGCCAGAACAATGCCGTCTTTGCCCCCTTTTTTGGTAACCCCGCCGCCACCCTTACCGCTACCTCACGCATCGCCAAGATGACCGGCTGTGGCGTCATCCCCTTTTTCTGCCGTCGTCGCGAAGATGGCAGCGGTTACCAGCTGACCCTGCTACCGGCACTTGAGCAGTTCCCCTCCGGGGATGATCTGGCCGATACCACCCTGACCAATAGCTTGATAGAGGCGGAGATTCGCAAAGCGCCAGCACAATATCTGTGGATGCACCGCCGCTTTAAGAGCCAGCCCGACGACAAAGATGGCCACGACGGCAGACTCTATGAGCGTTAAACCAACCTCACCGCCGTGGCAGTATCGGCTGCTGTTTACCCTGCTCGCACCGTTGCTGTTGCTACATACACTCTGGCAGGCGTGGCAAAGTCGAACCCTCCGTTTGGCACAGCAACGGTTTGGTATCGGATTACCACAACGCCACGACCGACCGGTCTGGATACACATGGCCTCGGTGGGCGAAGTCAACGCTGCGGTGCCGCTGATTGAAGAGCTGCAGCAGCGCCACCCGGCACTGCCAATCGTTGTCACCACAGTAACGGCCACTGGCGCGGCCATGGCAAAGAAAAAACTGCCGGGCATTGAACACTGCTATCTGCCACTCGACTTCGCCTATAGCAGCCGCGCCATCATCCGCACCATTGCCCCCCGCTGCCTAATCATTATGGAGACAGAGCTATGGCCACAGCTCTATTACCAGTGTGGTCGACGGCAGATACCACTACTGGTCGCCAATGGTCGCCTCTCCCCGCGCACACTCAACCGTCCGCCATGGGTGCACACCGTTTACCGCCGGGCACTCACCAACGTCACACAGGTTCTGGCCCGTTCAGAAAAAGATGCCCGCCACTTTGTGGCACTGGGGAGCGATTCGCAACAGGTAACGGTGATTGGAAACATCAAGTTTGCCACCCCCCATGCCACTGTCACGGAACCCATTACACTACCGCGCCCCTACGTCGTTGCCGCCTCCACCCACCACGATGAGGAGTTTCAGATCAGCCAGGCCTGGCTGGCCTCGCCACTGAGTGACCACTATCTGTTAGTGATCGTACCGCGCCACCCGGCACGCAAAAGTGCCATCCTGAAGCAGCTATCCCCCCTTAATGCCGCGGTTGCCATACGCAGCAGTGGTGAGATCGTCACAGACACGACCCAAATCTACCTCGCCGATACCTTTGGTGAGCTGCAACAGTTCATCGCAGGGGCGGCGCTGGTCTGCATGGGTGGCTCCCTTATCCCCCGCGGCGGTCAAAATCTGATCGAGGTAGCGCATCAAGGCAAAGTGGCGCTGTGTGGACCGCACATGGATAACTTCGCGGATGAGTGCGAGCTGCTACTGAAACACCAAGTGGCCTTTCAGGTGAACAGCCGCCACGAACTGATAGAAAAAATTGCAGAACTGCTGAGACAACCGGAGACACTACAGGCACTGGGCCAGCAGGCAAGAGCACTGGTGAACAGACAGGCCGATATGGCTGCACGTTATGCCGATGCGCTGAAATCCTACCTCTGATCAGCCGCCATGCCCCAGCAACAACTGGTGCCAGCACGACTCATCAAACCAGAACTGAGGACAGCTCTTTTGAAACTTGAGCAGCGAACGCCGCAACCGCTCCAGATTCTCATCCTGCCAGCTGGAGGCCGGGGTACGCTGTTCGCCCTTATCAAAATCGATCAGAAAAACCTTGCCCGACGTATCGATTAAAATATTCCGGGCATTCAGGTCGGCATGGTAAAAACCAGCGCGATGGAAACGTTTGATGGTCGCCCCCACATCACGCCACTGCTGTTCAGGAAGCGACAGGGCCATTAACAGATCAGCAAAGGGTTCCACCTGGGGCAAACGCTGCGTGACCAGGTCCGCCGTATAAAACAGCCCACACCGCACCACCCGTGCAGCCACCGGGCGCGGCACCGGCAATCCCTGCTGATACATCTCGCCCAGCAAAAACCACTCCCGCCAGGGACGTGTCTGCGCCAGACCCGACCAGCGGTAGTTATCATCACTCAATCTGGCCATCAAACCACCCCGGCGGTAGTGGCGCAACACATACTCGCCACCGCCAAAGGCAAAAACTGTGGCCGCCCCCCGCCCTTCAGCGGTCATCAACAGCGCCCCTTCCCTGCCCCAACGGTCAGCATCAAAAAAACCATCACCCGGCAGCGGCACCACCGCCGCATCATAAAGAAAGTAGCTGTTGGCAAGGCGCGCCTGCTGCGCTTGAAGGGCTATTTTACACATCGATTACACACACAATACTCCAGGATGGCACGGACCATGACCTCCAAAAGAACCCAACAACCACATGATTTAAAAAGATTTCACAAAAAACCGTTCGTGCAGAAAACAGATACTCCCGGCAATTATAACTAGACACTCAGGGGAAAGGTTCATATCATTCCAGCCGCTATCCATCGATAGCACCGCCCTGCCATAACAACAGTTAAAACCTACCGGAACAGCGCTCAGTGAAAAATATTTTTGTACTTTTTGTTAGCCGCATCATAAAGGTATTTGCAAACATTACAAAATTGCTCTGTTATGTATTCCACTTTTTATTTCCAAACAGACGCTTCACCATTCCCGCACAGTCGGCACCACTATACAAAACAGACAGCAACCCCCGCATCTCAAAAACACTCTGGCAAACCAATTTCACCAACCGTGCCACCCTACCCGTCTACCTGAACTACCTGTTTAACAGGTTACTCTCACCCACCTTTGAGTACCGTTTTATGATCACGGCAGACAGGGCTGATTTCATCAAAAAGAACTACTCCGCCGATATTTTTGACAGCTACTCCAAACTGCAGATTGGTGCCGCACAGGCCGATTTATGGCGTCTGCTAGTGCTGCAAAAACAGGGCGGTGTCTATATGGATATCGATGCCCATCTGGTCTGGCCCATCAACCGTATCATTAAGCCCGATTACAACGAACTCTACATCACCACAAAAAATGGTGAGATCAGCAACTACTTTATCGCCAGCCAAAAAGATAACCCTCATTTGGAGGCAATGATCAACCTTGTCCTCAAAAACATTCAGGAAAACAGCATTAAAAATATTTACGATCTCACCGGCCCCGGTGTGTTCAACCAGATTCTGGATAAAAATGCAGTACATACCTCCCTCTATCGCCACACCTGCAATCAAGGCAACTTCACCAACGAATATTTTCAATATATCGACAAGCCCGAAGGCAAATGGACCAAGGCCCAAAAAACCATCGACGTTATAAAAAAGGGCAACCCCTCCAGCTAAGCAGGACCATCACACACCAGCCACCATGACACTACCCCTAACCACACCACCACACACACTCTGCCTGCTACGACTATCCGCCCTCGGTGATATCAGCCACACCCTGCCTATCGTTCGTACCCTGCAACAGGCGTGGCCACAGACAAAAATCACCTGGATCATTGGTAAACTTGAACATCAATTGGTGAGTGACATTCCTGATATTGAATTTATCATTTTCGATAAAAAGGAGGGGATGGGTGCCTACAAAAAACTACATCAAAAGATGCGTGGCCGCCACTTCGATGTACTGCTACACATGCAGATGTCAATCCGCGCCAGCATCGCCAGCCTGCTCATTCCCGCCAACATCAAATTGGGCTTTGATAAAGGGCGTGGCAAAGATATGCAGTGGCTCTTTACCAACCACAAAATTGCAGCAAAACCACAACAACATGTCATCGACAGTTTTTTTGGTTTCACTGAAGCACTGGGAATTAAAGAGCACCTATTACAGTGGAACATCCCCATTCCCGCAGAGGCCCACACATTTGCAATACAACAGTTGGCCAGCAACAAAAAGATATTGGTCATCAGCCCCTGCTCAAGCATGAGTTACCGCAACTGGAGCGTTGAAGGATATGCCAGCGTTGCCAACTACGCCACGGAACAACATCACATGCAAGTGGTGCTCTGCGGTGGCCCAAGCGCACTGGAGCACGAGTATGGCGAAAAAATCAGTCAGCATTGCAACCACACACCCCTCAACCTGATTGGCAAAACCAGCATCAAACAGCTGTTAGCCATCCTGTCACACGCAGACATCATCATCGCCCCCGACTCTGGCCCGGCCCACCTTGGCACCGCCGTAGGCACACCCGTTATTGGACTCTACGCCTGCACCAACCCCGATCGGGCGCGCCCCTATCTGGATGCTGATCTGGTAGTGAATCGATATACCGATGCCATCAATGCAAAGTATGGCGCACAGACCCATACCATCCCGTGGGGAACACGTGTACGTGATGCAGGCACCATGGAAAGAATTTCTCACGACGATGTAATTAACAAACTGGAGCATGCTCTTAATTCTATTGATATTTTATAACCATAGAATTAACACACCAACAAAACACAATAACGCCAAGAGACTCCCCACCTATTTTTAGCAACAAAATGAAAAATCAGCATAATTTTAATTTTTCAAAAAAACTATCAAATACACCATCCATCTTTAACATACATAGCAATCACTAGGTTCACACCTGCCTCGCATCTCCCACCTATATTGGCTAGGTATAATACTAAAAACACAATAACTCCCCCTCATATTGCTTCACACTAATCAATGATCTACACTTCAAAAATCTAAATGACAAGTCACCTTGCCGTTTGGATAATGGAATATTAACTCCTATATTCAACACATGGATTTTCAACACCAATAAGGAAAATAATGATGGATTTTAATCGCGCTCTAGGTGTATCACTAACGATCATCTCTCTCACGTTTGTACCTCCAGTTATGGCTATTGGAAACGGCACATTCGCGCCAGCCCCTCAAGACGGAAATAGCAACACATTTGGGCTCGGGCATACATGGCCCGGAACGTTAACAAATACTTATATTGCTGATTTCAATGGGGATGGAAAAAGTGATATCTTGCGCCAAGAAAAGGGGGAATGGGAGAACGACGCACTCAACATGATCCAAGTATACCTCGGTCAGGGAAACGGTACCTTTTCAGTCGCCCCACAAGATGGAAATAGCAACACCATCGGACTAGGCCATCCATGGAAAGATAGTTTAACCAATATTTATATTGGTGATTTCAATGGAGATGGCAAAAGCGATATCTTGCGTCAAGAAAAGGGGGTGTGGGAAAACGATGCTCGAAACATGATTCAAGTGTACCTCGGCCAAGGAAATGGGACTTTTATAGCAGCCCCTCAGGACGGAAACAGCAATACAGTAGGGCTAGGTGTCCCCTGGAACGGTAGTTTGACAGATGTTTATGTCGGTGATTTTAATGGTGATGGAAAGAGTGATCTCATACGTCAAGAAAAGGGTAGGTGGGCTAGTGAAAATGCATTAACAGGCTGTTGAAAAACTACCGCGCCATCATTGGCCCCTGTAAACTACCGACACCGATAATCTCCAACCCAAGATCCAAAAATGCGCGGCGCAGATATCACTCAAGAATCCCTGTTCACCACGGTTCACCTAGAAACTTTTGTTCCCAAGAACCACCCACTGCGACCAATTCGCACCTTATTCAACGAAGCCCTGAAACGGATCAGCTGGCTACTTGATAGCGCCTATTCAGAATATGGTCGCGAATCGATTCCGCCGGAGCGGTTACTGAGAGCCCAGATGCTTCAAGTGCTTTTCACTATTCGCAGTGAACGTCAGCTGGTCGAACAGGTCAGCTACAACCTGCTATACCGCTGGTTTGTTGGTCTGAGTATTGACGACAAGGTATGGAACCACTCCACCTTCAGCCAGAACCGTGACCGTTTATTGGAGCACAACGTCATCCCCGCGCTCTTCGAAGAGGTTGTCGAGCTGGCAAAAAAACGCAACCTGATCAGCGAAGAGCATTTCAGTGTCGATGGCACACTGATTCAAGCGTGGGCCTCACAGAAAAGTTTTTGCCCCAAAGACGAGGATAATGATCCAGAGGATAAAGGGCGCAACGCTGAGCGCGATTTTCACGGAGAGAGGCGTCTCAACGAGACGCATGAATCACGTACCGATCCAGAAGCCAGGAATTACAAAAAGTCCAAAGGCAGTGAAGCCAAGATGGCCTATCTGGGGCACACCGTCATGGAAAACCGCAACGGACTGATCGTCAAAGCCGACGCCAGCCTGGCCACTGGCACGGCTGAGCGTGACACCGCCGCAAAGCAACTCAAGAGCCTTCCAGGAAAGCATCGCAAAACTGTCGGTGCCGATAAAAACTACGACACAAAAGGTTTCGTGGCCGCGTGCCGCGAAGCAAATGTCACACCGCATGTTGCCCAGAACATCAAACGCAACGGGGGTTCTGCGATTGATGGGCGTACCCGCGGCCACGAAGGCTACGAAGTCAGTCAGCGAATTCGCAAACGCATTGAAGAGGGGTTTGGCTGGGGCAAGACAATTGGTTTGATCAGGCAGGTCAAGGTGCGCGGTCTTGCCCGAGTGAATGCCATTTTCAACATGACATTCATCGGCTGGAATTTAACGCGGATGCGCAATTTACAGGAGCAGTCCGTCCAGATGGCATGAAATGCCTGAGAGTGGACGAAAACCTTGGGAATTTTTCGCTAAATATCGTTATTTTTGGCTGTTTTTAGAAAAATCACCGGCATGTGGAGGTTGCGGAGTTTGATTTTCAACGGCCTGTTAAACAACATTCAGGTTTTTCTAGGGCAAGCGAATGGCACTTTTGTGGCCGCATCAAGAGATGGAAATAATAACACCCTAGGATTAGGGCACGCCTGGAATGGCGATCTGACAAAAGTTTACGTCGGCGACTTCAACGGTGATGGAAGGAGCGATATTCTCCGGCAAGAAAAGGGAATATGGGCCAGCGAGAACAATCTCAATACAATTCAAGTTTTTCTCGGCCAAACAAATGGAACATTTCTGGCGTCACAAAGAGATGGAAATAGCAATACAGTAGGACTAGGGCATGCTTGGAATGGTGATTTAACAAATGCTTTCATCGGGGACTTCAACGGTGATGGTAAAAATGATATTTTACGCCAAGAAAAAGGAATTTGGGAATATGATGATATCAATATGATTCAGGTATTCCTTGGCCAGGGAAATGGGACGTTTATAGCCTCACCACAAGACAGTAACAACAACACCCTAGGTTTAGGTACTCCTTGGAAAGCAAATTACACCAACATTAGGGTCGGAGATTTCAATGGTGATGGTAGAAGTGATATTCTACGTCAAGAGCAAGGGGAATGGGCAAGTGCGGATATGCTCAATACCATTCAAGTATTTCTCGGCCAAAGCAATGGTACATTCTCCATAGCTCCTCGCGACACAAACGGCAATGCAGTAGGGCTAGGCCATCCTTGGGACGGCCTTCTAGCTATTGCGAAGACTGGGGATTTTAATGGTGATGGCCTGCAGGACATACTACGCCAGGAAACTGGCGCGTGGGCAAAAGATGCCTTCATGATGATTCAGGTATATCTGAGCCGATAAATTTCTTTTTAAAGCTTTTTATCCCCTACGTCCAAATTAATAGCCGCCTTGTTTAACAGGGCGGTTATTCAAATTAAATACGCGAGGCATAATAATGATAACTATGCCACTTTGCCTTTAACGTCTCCGCAATTCCCAACGCCGGTGGGCTGCCTTTATAAAACACCGTATCAGTATTATTCCAGATCCATACTGAATAACCATTTTCAACCATCCAGTCGGCAATAGCACCCAACCTGGGATTACAGTAGTCACGGCTCTGTGTCTCCAGCGCAATCACTTTTGGTCGGCTACGCATTCGTGACAGTACTGAGTACTCACCCCCTTCCACATCCACCGTTACCAGATCGTAATCAGCTGTATCAACATCAGCAAAATCGACACATTTAACCGTGATAATCTGAGCTGTCGATTTATCATACCCATCATGATTAATCGCCGGCGAGGCAGTTTGGGCTGCATTAAAGGTGGATGGCCCGGCCATACAGAGATCCAGAGTACCGTTGTAATCAGACACAGCCACCCGGTGCAATACAGTACGTTTGTACACCGCAACATCCAGCGCTATATTGTCGCAAAATTCTGGCACCGCCTCATACAGATCACACTGCACCCCCTCCTCCACAAAGCCGCGAATGGCTGAGGCCTCAAATGAGAGCACCCCCACCTCAGCGGCTCTGTTAATCACCACACCGGCTTTTTTAATGGCCCAATAGAGCTTATCTTTACGCATTCCATCTCCTAAACCTAACTATCAAAGGATAAATACCCCCTCACCACTCAAGCCACAAAGCTCCGTCTCGCCATTGCCCCATTAAAAACAACAGAACAGTCAACGAACAAAACTCATCCAATCAACTATTTTTACCGGGCCTGCCAAAAACGGTACAATGCGCCATCCATAAAAAACGTTACCACAAAGCCATCCATGACACCTTCAGCACCATCACTTGACGTTGCACTTGGCACCTACAACGAACCAGAGTTTACCGCCGCCACCCTGGAGGGGTACGCCAATCAGACAGACATGAACTTTACACTACTGGTTGCCGATGATGGCTCAAAAGATGATATTCGTCAGCTGGTGGAGCAGTATAAGGATAGAATAAAGATCAAATATTTCTACCAGGAAGATATCGGCTTCCGCAAAGCAAAAATCTTAAATACCGCTGTTTCACACAGCACAGCGGACTATCTTGTCTTCTCTGATAACGACTGCATCCCTTCAAAGTACTTTATCGAAGACCACAAAAAAGCGGCCACCCCCGGTTTTTTTGTCTCGGGCAGGCGCATCGACTGTCAAAACAGGGCGCTGAATCAGCTCTTTTTCAATCTGGATAATTATAGCGACTTACCATTTGACCACGCAGGCTGGCTAATCAAAAATGCGATCTTAAAAAACGTTAAATATGCAGAAATCGCCATTCGCATACCTTACTGGTTACATCAGCTCTGGAGCAAAAAACCCAAACCGCTACTGGGTGCCAACATGGCCATGTGGCGCGCAGATTTTATACAGGCCGGGCAGTTTGATGAAAACTTCACTACCTACGGCGGAGAAGATCCTGACCTCGAACGTAGACTTCTTGCCCACACTCCTGCCAGGTTAAAAACAGTGCGTGGCAGGGCCTATGTTTTTCACTTCTACCATAAATCACGCTCACAAACCCCCTCCGCGGCTTAACAGTAAGCCCCCTATATGACGGCTGATGCTTTGAAAAAAAACATCCTGATTGTCTGCACCTCTCCCTCACTCGGCGGGCTTGAGTTGTATGCTGAGCGTGAATGGCGAAACTTAACCCAGCACTCTGAACATAACTGCCACTTTGCACTGTCGGCCAGTGGCAAACTTATGCAACGATTGAAACAGCAATACGACATAAAACAGTTACCGATTCATGCCAATAAATTTCTCCCACTGCTCGCCGCCGTTAAAATGGCCCGCTATATTGACCGGCACAACATTAATGTCATTCATATGCACTGGGGCAACGATCTGCACCTCTGTGCACTGGCCAAAATTCTCTCAAAAACAAAACCGGCGCTCATTTACAGCCGCCACATGCGGATTACCCGTCCTAAAAAAGATCTCTTTCACCGATTTTTTTATCGTCAAGTTAACACTGTGTTAGCAGTCAGCCGCTGTGTATTAAATGATGCCCATCTTTTTCTGCCCCTTAATAAATCACAAACCCAACTACTACACCCAGGTGTTGCCGCGCCAACAACCGTGACCAACAACTGCCCTGCCCATCTGCCGGAATATCAGCCGGAGAGTGGTTTTTACATTGGCATGTTTGGCCGCATTGAACATGGCAAAGGTCAGCATCTGTTGATTGATGCCGTTGCCTCACTGCTGCATGATGGCACTCATGTGACTGCGTATATTGTTGGCCACCCAATGGATAACGCCTATTTTTCATCCTTAAAAAAGAGGGTCCTGGAAGAAAACCTGAGCGACAATATAGTGTTCATGGATTTTGTAGACAACCCTGGCCAAATACTCCCCTGCTTTGATCTGATCACACTGTTAACTTACTGCGAGACGTTTGGTCTGATTCTCGCCGAGGCCATGCGCGCCAATGTCTGCGTGATTGGCACCAATGCGGGCGGGGTACCTGATATCATAGACGATGAAAAAAATGGCCTGCTAATTGAAGCAGGGGACGCCAACATGCTGGCCCTTGCCATCAAAAGGCTGCATGATAATCCTGAATTAAAAAACAGACTGGCACATGCTGGAAAAACAAAAGCAGATCTCTATTTCAATGAAGAGATCCATTTTTCTAAACTACGTGACATTATTGCATATCCATCACTAGGCAATAAAAAATAACCGGCATCAACACAATGCAAAGCAACAATAAAAGAATACTGATCGTCCGCAACGACAAGCTCGGTGACTTTATGCTTGCCTGGCCCGCCTTTGCCACGCTTAAACAGAACATGCCTGATTGTGAAATCCATGCATTGGTCAGCCACTACACTGCTGACATGGCAAAACTCTGCCCTAACATTGACAGCGTCATCATTGACCCAGGCAAGCAGACATCACTCAGCGATAAGTTAAGTTTTACTGCTGCATTAAAGAAACAGCACTACAACGCGGTCATCACGCTCTTTTCGACCACACATATTGGCTGGATGGTGATGTGTGCAGGAATAGCCTATCGTCTTGCACCGGCCACAAAATTTGCACAGCTATTTTATAATCAGCGGCTCAAGCAGCGCCGTTCACTCTCTGAACAGCCAGAGTATGCCTACAATCAGGCGCTGGTTATGCATTATCTATCCGCGTTAGGCATTCAGCCTGCCACAACACCACAACCACCGTTTTTAAAGTTTGACAACTCAATTCTTAACAAGCTAAAACAACAGTTCTGCCATCAACACAGCATTCAAACTGATCATAAATTAATATTCATTCATCCCGGCAGTGGCGGCTCCGCCAATAATTTAAGCCTGGAGCAGTATGCAGATATAGCAAGGTCGTTACGATCCAGAGACCGGCATACCATCGTCATTAGTGCTGGCCCCAGCGAAATCGACTATGCAGAGACCTTGGGCAAACTACTGGGGGATATACCCCATACCGTCTATGCATCAACGCAGGGATTAGAACAGTTCAGTCAACACATTGCGATCGCTGATCTATTTATTAGCGGTTCTACCGGGCCACTGCATATTGCCGGTGCACTTAACTGTAATACTGCGGCCTTTTATCCACGTCGCCGCTCTGCTACAGCACTGCGCTGGCAGACAACCAACGAGGCCCATAAACGACTCTGGTTTTCTCCACCAGAGGGTGCTGAACAAGAGGCGATGTCGACCATTGATACGTCTGATGCCGCACAACAGATCAGCGAAAAGTTTTTATTGGTCTAAATGGTTTGGCTGTCGCCGCACCCAGAGATCTGCATATTTAACAAACGTTGAGTGAGCAGACAATATGGCCAACAGCAGTCCCTGTTGGCCATCGAGAAAACCGGCCCGCAATAGGTACATCCGCACAAAACAACCTAACCCATGCAAGCCCCCTTGCAGCAGGGAAGCCCTTTTACCACGCAGCTCGCGCTGCAACGCCCATTCACTGGCGTAGTGGGCTGACTTGACCAGATAATGTTCGAGGTCTCGATAGGTGTAGTGCAACATGTCACCACGCAATTTTCTAAGTTTCAGACTGTCTGGGTATTCCAGTTTTTCATGGACCCGTGCGGCGTTATAAGCGGCCTTTTGCCGTGGATACAAACGCACCACGTAATCGGGGTACCAACCACTGTGGCGAATAAACCGACCAAAGCAGTATGACAGTCTGGGCAAGGCGTACACACCATTCATATTGACTGGATCATCAACAACGGCTTTGATCTCAGCAATCAACGCGGGCGTTAATATCTCATCAGCATCCACCATCAATACCCAGTCACCGGTTGCGTAACTCTGTGCACGCTGTCGCTGCACACCAAAACCAGCCCACTCGGTAGCGGTATATACCTTGTCTGTATAAACGCGTGCAACATCAACGGTATTGTCGCGACTGCCACTATCAAGCACCACAATCTCATCAGCCCACACAAGCCCCTGCAAACATGCGGCTAGATTATTGGCCTCATTTTTAACGATGAGTACTGCTGAGACTTTAACGTTCATACAACCCTTTCTGCCTGTTTGTGGACACCATCAATAGCGCCAGCAGAACTACATAGACAGAGGATATTGATGACCTGCCAGCCCAGTTCTGCCCGATGCCAAACACCGCAAATGTCAACACTAACAGGACCCCAGCAACAGGGGCAAAGAGATGCATATCATCCCGGCGAGACACGTACGCGGCTGTAAAAAACCGCAGCGGCAGAACGATCAGCGCCAGTAACATAGTGATGAGCCCCAGAAGACCGGTGGTTGCAAGAAACTCAAAATAGATACTGTGCGCTTCACCGTACGCGGTGATCAACGTGGTTTCACCCGCCGCCATAATCTGCTTCATGTCTGTGAAGTAATCGCCCAGCCCGCTACCAATCATCGGATTTTTCTGCCAGATGTCATAGGATATCTCCCACATTAATAGCCGCTCGCCTACCGCCGTATTGCCATCACCACCGCTGGCAAACTGCACCAGATTACGCCCCGCCTCGGCCATTCGATCATGAACGATGGTGCTATTGGTAGCGACAAACAGCCCACCAGCAAGCATCAATGCCGCCAGAAAAAAGCGTTTTAACCGCTCACGTCGAGTATTCGATATATATAAAAAGTGGGCCAACACTACCAATGCGGCAACGGGAAAGGCTAACCAGCTGCCACGTGTCAGGGACATAACACTGGCATACAACGCACCCGCCACGCTGATTAAGGCCAATAACAATAACCAGCGTTGCCTCCGGCAGATAATCGCTATTGCCAGGGAAAAAACAGCAATCAGTATAGTGAAGTTACCAAACAGAATTGCGTTGTAGGCACCATCTGCCCGTCCGTTCTCTATATCCACAATGGATGACCAGAGCACAACAGGCCCGGCAACAACCACACCCCATTGCAGGTACTTCAGCGCATCCAGTTTAAGTTGGCGCAACAGCAGATAAATCGGCACGATGCCTACAAACCTCAGCAGTCGTTCAAGCCTGCTGATGGACTTACCCATGTCATCACTATTCACCAGGCTCAGTGTTGCCGCTGCAAAAAAAATCAATCCGGCATACAAGACGTGGCGCTCATCAGCTTGCAGATTTTTCCACTCTGGCCAGCCCCATACCAGCCCCATCAGAAACAACAGACTGAAGATGGTGCTTGCGGAGTGTTCGACCGTTGCCATGGTCACTGGCAGCAAAAAGATCAGCCCTGCTATAAACAGATTAACCGCTCTGTTATCCATCGTACGTTGCATCAAAACGGTCCTGCTTTTTCCAATACGTAACTCACATCAATCTCTCTCAAACAGCGATAGTGGCCCAGTGGGCATTCACGTTTGAAACAGGGGCTGCACTCCAGATTCAGATAGAGCACTGTGGCCTTATCAGTCAGTGGCGGTGTATAGCTGGGTGATGATGAGCCGTAGATGGCAACAATCTTACGTCCGGTAGCGGCGGCAATATGCATCAGGCCCGAGTCATTACTCACCACAAGATCGGTCAGCGCAATCAGATCAACAACGTCTCCCAGCTGCGTGCGTCCTGCCAGATTAACCACGCCATCACCGGCACTGCCTGCAATCTCATCACACAGCGGCTGATCTTTGGCCGAGCCAAAAAGCCATACCTGTTTCCCCTGCGTGACCAGTTGCTGCGCCAATGCCGCAAAATAGTCGGGCGGCCAACGTTTGGCAGGACCATATTCAGCAGCGGGCATAAAACCTACCACCGGCTGTTCCAACGACAGACCCAATGTTTGCAGTAGCCGTTGCTGGTTATCCACATCAATGGTCAATGATGGATAGCTGATTTCAGGCGGTAGTACAGCCTCACGTTCAAGCCCCAGCGCTACATAACGCTGCACTGTTTGTGTCAGCACCGTTTTATCCAGCTGCCGCATATCATTGATCAATCCATAACGCAGCTCGCCTGTATAACCGGTGCGTCTGGGGATATGGGCAAAAAAAGGGGTCAGTGCAGATTTAAAAGAGCGCGGTGTAATAATCGCCTGATCATACCCTTCCGCACGCAGCTGTTTACCAAGACGGTAGCGCTGTTTCAAACCCAACGTACCGTGGCCTAACGGCATCTCGATGTGACGCCGCACCTCAGCCATACGTTGAATAATGGGACCAGACCAAGCTGGGGCCAAGACATCAATCACGACACCGGGATAACGTTGCTGCAAGGCTTGGTAGAGGCTCTGCGCCATCACCATATCCCCGACCCATGACGGGCCTGCCACCAGGATTTTTTGCATTAGCACAGCCCCCGCCACTGCGCTCTTTTCAATCCTTGCCCCGGTTAAGCCACTGCATATAGTCGCTGACACCCTCTTCCACCGTTTTAAAGGGGGCGCTGTAACCGCTGCTACGCAGCGCGCTGATATCCGCCTCGGTGAAACTCTGGTAACACCCCTTCAGATGGTCCGGAAACGGGATGTATTCCAACGTGCCCTTGGCGTGATATTGAAGCACCGCATTGGCCACATCGTTAAAGCTCTGACTACGCCCGGTACCGAGATTAAAGATGCCGGACTTGCCACTGTTCTGCCAGAACCAGAGGTTCACCGCCACCACATCAGCGATGTAGATAAAGTCACGACGCTGTTCACCGTCACCATAACCATCACATCCGGCAAAGAGCCGGACCTTGCCAGTATCTTTCACCTGATTATTCAGATGAAAGGCAACACTGGCCATGCTGCCTTTATGCTGCTCACGCGGACCATACACATTAAAATAACGAAATCCCACCACCTGGCTTTTGGCCCCTGATGGATGAAAGCTCAGCTGGCGACGCACATATTGATCAAACTGAAACTTGGAGTAGCCATACACATTAAGCGGCTCCTCATACTCCAGTGACTCTTTAAAGATGGGGCCATCGCCATACACAGAGGCGGATGAGGCGTAGAGATATTGAATCCCCCGCTCCAGGCAGTAGTGCAGCAGCGCCTTGGAGTAGTCGTAATTGACCTGCATCATGTAACGGCCATCCCACTCGGTGGTGGAAGAACAGGCCCCTTGATGGAACATCGCCTCAACTGGCTCGGCAAACTCATCACCGCTGAGGATCATCTCCAGAAACTCATCTTTATCCATGTAGTCAGCGATGTCACAATCGGCAAGGTTTTTGAACTTAGGGCCATCCTCAAGATCATCCACCACCAGGATGTCGTTACGCCCAAGTGCGTTTAAACCCTTCACAATATTGCTACCGATAAATCCGGCACCGCCTGTCACTATGATCATCGCTCTACCCTTTTAACCGTCAACTGCCACGAATCAGATTAATAATACGTGTTGTGGAAACACCATCAACAAAGCCCAGCACTACCACCTCACCGCCCGCCTCTGTGACACACTGACCGCCCGCAATCTGGTCGGGGCGATAGTCACCCCCCTTCACCAGCACATCGGGTTTGATGTGGCAGATCAGCCGCTCGGGGGTATCTTCACCAAAAGGCACCACCCAATCCACACTACCCAAAGCGGCCAGCACGATCATGCGCTGTGCCAAACTGTTCACCGGGCGCTCTTCACCCTTGAGCCGTTTAACCGAGGCATCATCATTCACCGCCACGATCAGGCGATCACCGAGTTTGCGCGCCTGCTCCAGATAGGTGACATGGCCAGCATGCAGAATATCGAAACAGCCATTGGTCATCACCACCCGCTCGCCATGGGCCTGGGCATCACGCACCAACATCTCCAGGCGTGTTTCGGTCATAACACCGCCTTCGGTCTGGTCATGGCCGCGCAGGGCGCGGCGCAGTTCAGACACCGTGGCCGTGGCGGTACCGAGTTTGCCCACCACCACACCTGCGGCCAGATTGGCCAGCGCCGTCGCCTCAGCCATCTCAACCCCCGCTGCAAGCGCCGTGGCTAGCGTGGCGATCACCGTATCACCGGCACCGGTCACGTCGTACACCTCCTGTGCCTTGGTGGGCAGATGCAGTGCCGGCTGCCCCTGACGCAACAGGGTCATCCCCTTTTCACTGCGGGTTACCAGCAGCGCATCGAGCTGCAATCCTGCAAGCAACGCCTCGCCCTTCGCCACCAGCTCTTCATCATTTTTGCAGTGGCCCACCACCGCCTCAAACTCGCTCATATTGGGTGTGATCAGCGTGGCCCCGCGATAGATGGAGTAGTCACTGCCCTTGGGGTCGACCAATACCGGCTTACCCGCTGCCCGTGCAGCTGCAATCAGCCCCTGCACGCCACTCAGTGTGCCTTTGCCATAATCCGACAGGACCACCGCATCACACCCCGTCAGCATCTCGCTATAACGCTGTTGCATTGCCGTGGTATCCAGGGCGTGAAAGCCATCTTCAAAGTCGAGGCGGATCAACTGCTGATGACGGCTGATGACACGCAGCTTGGTCACCGTTGGCATACCTGGTGCTGTCTCAAAGTGACAATGGACCCCGGCCCCCTCAAGACGTCGGACAAGTGCCCCGGCCGCCTCATCCGCCCCCACCAACCCCATCAGGGTGGAGCTGCCACCCAGTGAGACGATATTCAGCGCCACGTTACCGGCACCGCCGGGACGCTCCTCAGACTCGCCCACATGGACCACTGGCACCGGGGCCTCTGGCGAAATACGCGAAGTGCTACCGTACCAGTAGCGGTCCAACATCAGGTCGCCCACCACGAGGACACGCGCCTGTTCAAAATTGGGTATATGGATCTTCATCACCAGCCTAGCGCACCAAAAGCTCTACAGAGTCAAAAAACGGGTTAGATCGAAAACTGCGGAATGATACCACGACTCATTTCATCACCCCAGCCAACCCGTCACTTCGTTATCACCGCCCAGCCAGTTACAATGCCCCCTAACTCTATAAATAACAGTGTGACCAAGCTGATGGATTCCGACAACAAACGCCTCTATGCCCGACTACTCCAGCACATCCGCCCCTACTGGAAGGCATTTGCACTCTCCATCCTTGCCACCGTCATCATCGGCGTCACCGAACCGGCCATCCCCGGCATTCTTGGCCCCATGCTGGATGGTAGCTTTGTGGATAAAAGCAGTGATGCCGCACTCTACTACTCACTCATGCTGGTGGGGCTGTTCATCGTACGTGGCATCGCCCAGTACATCAGCACCGTTGCCATGAGTTGGGTCGGCCACAAAGTGATTATGGACCTGCGGATAGCGATGTTTGAAAAGCTGACCCATGTACCCAATCAGTTTTACGACCACCACGCCTACGGCAGCCTGCTCTCCAAATTCAGCTTTGATGTCACCCAGGTCTACGAGGCCACCACCAACGCACTGATCATCATCGTCCGCGACACCGTCACCATCATCGGGCTGCTCGCCTTTATGCTCTATACCGACTGGAAACTCGCGCTCTTCTTCTTCACCATCCTTCCCGCAATCGCCATCATTGTCAAAGTGATCGCCAAACGGTTACGCCGCATCAACCTTACCCTGCAACAGCAGGTGGGTGAGATGAACACCGTTGTTGAAGAGGCACTCCAGGGGCACAAGGAGGTCAAGCTCTTTGGCGGCCACCCCTACGAACACGCCCGTCTGAAAGAGACTGTCAATATGGTACGACGCTTCTTCATGAAGGCCATTGTTACCTCGGCCTCCAGCGTCCCCGTCGTACAACTGCTGTCGATCACCGCGCTGGCCTTCATCGTTAACCTTGCCGCCGCCCAGGAACCCTCCATGTCAGTGGGGACTTTTGTCGCCTTTTTTGGTGCCATGGGACTCATGCTCTCCCCCATCAAACGGCTCACCAGTGTCAACGACCCGCTACAACGTGGTCTGGCTGCCGCACAAAGTGTCTTTGCCCTGATCGATGAAGCGGCCGAACCAGACCAGGGCAGCCAACCACTGCCCCGTGCCCAGGGGCGCATCGAGCTGCGCCAGCTCAGCTTCCGCTACCCCAATGCCGAACAGGACGCCCTGCACAACATTAATCTCACCATCACCCCCGGCGAGACCATCGCCCTGGTGGGGCAATCAGGCAGCGGCAAAACAACCCTGGCCAACTTGATCCCACGGTTTTACCAACCCAGTTCAGGCCAGTTATTGATCGACAACCTGGATACCCAGACAATCAAACTCGACGCACTACGCAACAACCTCAGCCTGGTCAGCCAGCAGGTAGTGCTCTTCAACGACACCATCGCCGCCAACATCGCCTACGGTGGCAAACGCAACGCCAGCGAAGCCGAAATCATCGCCGCCGCCACAAAGGCCCACGCCATGGAGTTCATCAACGATCTACCACAAGGGCTACAAACACCCTGCGGTCAAAATGGAGTGCGACTCTCTGGTGGCCAGCGCCAGCGCATCGCCATCGCCCGTGCGTTATTAAAAGACGCGCCCATCTTAATCCTTGATGAAGCAACCTCTGCACTCGACACCGAATCAGAACAGAAAGTACAACAGGCACTCGAAGAGCTGATGCAAGGACGCACCACCCTCACCATCGCCCATCGCCTCTCCACCATCAAACAGGCCAACCGTATTGTTGTTATGGACCACGGTCAGATTGTTGAGATCGGCAACCACCATGAACTGCTCGCCAAAGGCGGCCGTTATGCCGACCTCTATCAAATCCAATTTGCCGGACAAGAACAGAGCCCAGCCGACAAATAAAGAGCCATCAACCAGTCCCGTTCGCCCTGAACCCATCAAAGGGCGGGCATCACCACTCCTGACACTTAATCACGCACTGCCAACAGCTCAACCACACAGCAACAGACAAAAAAACATCAACACACCATCCAATCACAAAAAACCCTTAACACTCCAATCGATTTAATCGGTTTAAACCTGCAATACAACTACATGTTTACAATTACATAACATTCACTCCATAATGGCCCCGAAGTTTTGCAAGGACGATACGTTGATCACGGAACGATCACCTAATTAAATCGTACTACCCAATCAACACAACAACTCTCTTCATTGCACATTCAGACCTGCGTCCAACTACAACAAAAGTTATCACAACAGGATTTATATCCTTGAGCATGACTGTTGACATCCCCTTCAAATCATCAACAGACAGCAAAGAGAGGACTACTAATTCAGGATAGGCCATCTGTCCTTATGTAATTAGGGAGCCTCTGAATAAGTCCGTTCGCCCTGAGCCTGTCGAAGGTTGCTGACGTAACGTCAAATCATTCAACACCCTCCATCCATGGTTCGACAAGCTCACAACAAACGGGTTGATCTACCTCTTTACCCTCCGCTTCACACCAAGATAAAACAACGTGAAGATTGATTCATCACCGGAGAAGACGTCGCGACTCTTCACTATTTTTTGTGTCGCGTCGCTCAACGACTCGATCGCATTAATGGTGTAAATCACTCAGCGAATCTCGAACGCTCATTAACCACCCATCCACTACTTGTGAAGCCGTAAATGTTACGCCTGCTTTAATCATCGCCCTTCCCGTCCCGATTCACACGCGGAAAAGATATCCAGCTTAGGGTCATATAGCGTTGTTGAGACTCCCATTAATCCCAGCACTGTATGAAACAGGTTGTCATGACTATATTCACCGGCTTTTTTCTGTGACAAGCAGCTATCATCCAACCCCTTTGCCCGTTCAAACTCGGGTGACAACCACGCAATCATCGGCACATGGGTCTGCTGACTGGGGGCCATAAAATACGGGACTCCATGTAGATACAGATTATTTTCACCCAGTGACTCACCATGATCAGAGAGATACAACATTGCACCGTTATAATCCTCTGCCTGTTTTTTAAGAAACCCAATCACCTCTGCCAAAAAGTGATCTGTATAAAGGATGGTGTTGTCGTAAGCATTTACAATCTCCTGCTGACTACAATTTTGTAACTCACTGGTGGTACATACCGGTGTGAATTGATTAAACGCCTTCGGATAGCGTTTGTAATAAGCGGGCCCGTGGCTCCCTTTCTGGTGCAGCACAATCAGACCATCACCTTTCAATCCCGCTACATACTCTTCCAGCTTATGCAGCAGTATTTCGTCAAAACACTCCTCTTTATTGCAGTAGGGTTCAACATGCAGTACCGACATATCCTCGCTACCAATACGATCACACGCCCCTTTGCAGCCCGAGTTGTTATCGCGCCATAATATTGAAACGTCGCTATGTGCCATAACATCCAGCAGCCCCTCTTGATGTTTTGCTTTCTCATCACTGTAGTGGTCACGGCCAAGATTAGAAAACATACAAGGAAGCGAGACCGCTGTGGCCGTTCCACATGAGGAGACATTACTAAAATTAATAATTTTTTCCTGACTCAGACGTGGATTGGTATTACGATTGTAACCATTTAGCGAAAAATTTTCGGCCCGTGCAGTTTCGCCTACCACCAGTATTATCAGATTCTTTTTACCGTTATTAACAACATCAGGCAATTCTTTAGCATCTTCTCCCATCGCCTTCACCACCACCGGACCAGCACTGGCAGTGCCGGCCAGATAACGGCTAAAGGAGTACAGGTAGTTGCTTGGGGTAATTAAGTGGCGTATCTCACGATTGTTGCGTGCTACGGAGGCATATTCATCATAAAACGCGTAAATCGAAACAGCTGCGATCACCAGACTTAAAGAGAAGTACATCCCCTTATGAAGTACGTCTTTTAAAAAGGGTTTGTATTCAATGTTAAAACGCCAGACCAATAACGCCGGCAGCACACCCCAGAGAATAAAATGAAGCAATAACTTGCTATTTAAGAGTTCGAAAGATTCAGCAGGATCAGTCTCCATCACATTCTGAACCATGGTGCTATCGATCATCACGCCATATTGGTTCATAAAATGACTGACCAACGCGCTGCTGAGCAGCAGGAAAATCACTAATGGCTTAAAGAGATGTCGAAAGCCAAACAGAATAACCGTGGCATTAAAAAGCGCCAGCAGTGCCACAAAAAAAGATATTAGAAAGAGCGCTTTGGACCAAACATTAGCATCATGATCAACCTGAAGCAGCGTCCGCCAGAGCGGATCGTTGCAAAATAGCAGCAACCAGACCACCAGCAGTAACGATAGCTGGTTCACCCCAATGGCGGGTCGAAACCCGCCCCACCAAGCCGTTAGCCGACTTGCCCAGCCACTTTCCATCGTTGCACCTTTCAACCAAATAACCTATTAATACAGCGCTATAACATCACCGACACCTTAATCCCCCCTTAAATAGCGCAAACGACAGCCAAATAGGTACAATCGCATCCATGCGCCTGTTTTTAAAAATTACCATACTGTTATTCGGCGGCCTGACTCTGTTACTGGCCACGCTGCTGGCCCTCATCAGTGACGATGAGCGGCTAGCCACCCCCGCCACACCGGTTACCCCGGAGGTGGCTCAGGAGGTCAAGCTGATTGCCAAACAGATGCAGCTGGCGCTGTATGCCAGCCAGATACACACCATGACCTTTTCCGAACAGCAGATCCATTCGCTGCTCGCCGTAGCGGCACGGGCACTGCCGCGCATGAGTGGTGATACCCGAATCACAAAAGAGGGCAGCGCCCTGCGCTTGACCCTGCACACCCCTGAAAACCCCTTTGGTGATTACATCAACGTAGAACTCACCCTGCCCGCGACCAGCAACGGATGGGCCATCGATCAACTCACTATCGGCGATCTGACATTGTCAGGCGGCACTGCCCAATCACTCATCGAAAGTTTTGCCAATATCGCTTTTGGCAACGACGAAGGCAGCAAACTGCTGGCCAATATCAAACAGATACGCAGCCACGACAAGCTATTGATCGTCACCTATCAGACCACGCCTCATCTCGACGAAAAACTGATTACCGCCCTCAACCGCCTGCAGCCCTGGCGTGATGAAAGCAGCGACAGCTCCGTAGCCGCCATACGCAGCCACTATATGCGGCTCTGCAAAAGCCGTTACAAAACCTCTGTAATCACACTGGGCCAGCCCCTGAGTGCCAGCCTCAAATACGCTGCCAGCCGCAGTGGCTCAGACAGAGAAGCCGTGATCGAAAACCGCGCCGCACTGCTGGCGCTGGCAATATATTTTGGCAACTACCGCTTTAACACCCTGGTCAACGCAGTACCTAACGCGACTATTCAACAGTGCCAGCACTACCGCTCAGCCGTCAGTCTGGCAGAGCGCCAGGATCTGGCACTGCACTTCATCTACTCCATGGCCATTAAAATCATCGCCGATAGTCCAATGAGTTTTGCCGTGGGAGAACTTAAAGAGATGATGGATTCGCTGCAAGGAGGATCTGGATTTAGCTTTGCCGACCTGGCCGCCGATGAAAGTGGCATCCGTTTTGCCGACCTTGCCACTGATCCAAAACGTGCGCGCATATTACAGGCCGCTGCCACACAGTTGAAACAGGAAGAGCACTTTTTTCCTCCCATCAACCTGCTGCCGGAAGGGATTTCACAGCAACTGTTTGAGCAAGAGTATGGTGGCACAGAAGGCGACTACTACAAGGCGCAGCTAACCCAGATAAAAACCCGCATCAACGCGCTGCCCCTCTACCAGCCACTGCCATAACGTAGCCAATACCAAACCCGCCCAACCCACTCATGCAACGCCACATAACTATCCTGCACAGCAAAAGCACTGGGCAACCACTGCATGAAGAGTGGCATTTCACTCCGCCCCTTTACCGACAGTTTTGTAGGTGCCGCCACCACCGTTAAACCACTCTTTTCAAAAATCATCACCGCACGTGGCATATGGTAGGCATGTGTCACCAACAACACCGTATCAATCCCCCGCGCCTTTAGCTGCTGTTCTGTAAACAGCGCGTTCTCCGCCGTAGTATGGCTGCGATCTTCCAGCCACACCTGTTTCACACCAAAATCATCTCGCAGACTGGCCGCCATCACCTCAGCCAGGCTGTCGCCACCGCTATCCAGCACATGACCACCACTGACCAGCAGTGGCAAACCAGTCAGCCGATGAAGATAGGCACCGTAACGAATCCGCTCCAGCGTTGCATCACCCACCGTATCGCGCCCATATTCCGGCCCCTGTTGATAACGGTTGGCCGATAACACCACAATGGCTTGAGCGTGTGCATGTTTAACCTGTTCCACCACCCGTTCAGGGGGCAGCGCCGAGTAGGTTTGCAACGGCTGCGACAGTATGCCCGCAACATAAGGGGTGCTCACCAGATAACCCGATATCAATCCTGACCACAACAGCAATCGCGCCAGTCTGGGACGGGTACGCAGCAATATCAGACCCAACAGCAAAAACAACAAAAAAAGTCCGGGAGGAAATATCAGTCCCTTCAACGTATACGTAATCAACAGCTCCATGACACACCTAAAATATATTACACAAATAGTTAACAAATCCCCCCACACCATCACTTGCACAGACTCCAGAAAGAGACTCAAATGACCGATAGTCATAGTCTAAATGGTGTAGGAACATCTTAAACGTGCGGCAGCCATCAGAAAAAGGGATAACACTCTACCAATCAATAGTGGATCTATTGCCACACGGTGTCATCTGCCAGGACCAGAATGGCAACATTCTCACCATTAATGCCCAAGCCGAACATCTGCTGGGACTCACCAGAGAACAACTCAGCCACCACCCCCACACCATACACTGGGGCAATCTGCTCTGCGACAACCAGCAACAGCCCTACAATACCCACAACCACCCGGCTCTGCTGGCATTAAAAAAGAATCGCCCCGTCCACCACGAGAGCTGTGTCATCAAGAGTCAACGCTGGCTCAGCATTGACTCTATACCCATCAATACAGATGGCTCCCCTGCTGTGCTCAGCACGTTGACCGACATCACCGAACTCAAACAGCGTGAGGAGCAGGCCCAGAGCAGCCTGTTTAAACTCTCCGCCATTGAACGCATCAACCACATCAGCCTCGATGCTGAAACCGTCGAGGAGATGCTGGAGCAAGCATTAAAAGAGTTACTCGCCACCTTCAATTGCGACCGCGCCGCACTGCTCTATCCCTGCAACCCGGATGCCGACAGCTTCAGCGTTCCCTATGAACAGACCCGACCTGAATGGCCCGGTGCAAAAGCCCAGTCGCGCAGCGTCCCCATGGGCAGCCACACCTCCGAGCTGCTATTGATATCACTCAACAGCCCCCAGCCACTCTGTTTTGGCGGCCAGAACGAGCTGCCCGTCCCCAACGAAATCAAACACCATTTTCACGTCCTCAGCCAGATGGTCATGACACTGCATCCTAAGTTTGGCGACCCTTGGGCACTGATTATCCATCACTGCACGGAGGAACACCTCTTCAATGACGAAGAGCGATGGCTTTTTAATGAGATCGGGAGCCGCATCACCAATACACTCTCTAATCTGATAGACCTACGCAACCTGCGTGAAAATGAAGAGCGTTACCGCTCCCTCGTCGAAAACGCACCCGATGCGCTCTTTGTACTTGATGCGACCAATCATCAACTGGTTGATGTCAATAAAAACAGCTGTACTATGTTTGGTATGCGCCGTAGCGAACTACTCGAAATAGAGACCTACCGCCTCAACCCTATCAACCAGCCCAACGGCCTAAATTCAGCCAAACAGTTTCAACACTTCATTGACCAGACACTCGCAGGGCAACAACCCGTTTTTGAGTGGGTATTTATCAATACCGACAACAGACGGCTGGAGTGTGAAGTTCGGCTAATCCAGATCCCCAATAACAAAGAGCTATTGGTACGCGGCAGCATCATCGACATCAGCGAACGCAAACGCAAAGAGGCGCACATGCGGCAACTTTCGCGGGCGCTGCAACAGACCGCTGACGCCATTACTATCACTGACAAGTATGGTGTCATTGAATATGTAAACCCATCTTTTGAGGCCATCACCGGTTACTCCAGCGCCGAAGTGGTTGGTCAAACACCACAAATCCTCAGCTCCCAAAAACATCCTCCTGAGTTTTACCAGAAACTCTGGCGCACCATCAGCGCCGGTGAAACCTTCAGCGACACCATTACCAACAAAAAGAAAGATGGCACCCTCTTTGACGAAGAGAAGACCATCACGCCGCTCAAAGACGACAACGGCAACATCACCCACTTCATCGCCACCGGTCGCGACATCACCGAACGCATTAATACCCAGGAGCGCCTGCTGCACCTGGCCCATCATGACCTGCTGACAGACCTGCCCAACCGGGGCAGCTTCAACGAGCGGTTACAGATGGAGGTCAAACACGCCCACCGCAAGGAGCGACGCGTCGCCGTTCTGTTTATCGATCTGGACCGTTTTAAGATCATCAACGACACCCTCGGCCATGATGTCGGCGACCAGGTCTTGCAAACCGCCGCCGTGCGCCTGGTCAACGGCCTGCGCGCCAGCGACACTGTTGCCCGCCTGGGGGGAGACGAGTTTGCCATTCTGCTGCCCGAAATCGCCAGCACCGATGAAGTCACCATGATCACTGAAAAATTGCTGCTTGAGCTTGCCAAGCCACTCTACATCAACGAACGGGAGCTGTTTATCTCCGCCAGCATCGGCATCAGCCTCTATCCTGATGACAGCGTCGATCCACGCATCCTTGTCAAACACGCCGACATGGCGATGTATCGCGCTAAAAGCATGGGACGCAATACCTATCGCTTTTTCTCGGCAGAGCTCAGCAACCGGGCCGACGAACGCCTCACCCTGGAAAGCAATCTGCGCCGGGCGTTGGAACGTGAAGAGTTCTGCCTCCATTACCAACCGCAGATATCATTCAATACCGGCAGGATTACCGGGGTTGAAGCCCTGCTCCGCTGGCAACAACCCGGACAGGGCCTCACCCCCCCAGACCAATTTATCCCCATCCTGGAAGAGACCGGACTCATCATCGAAGTAGGCGAATGGGTGGCGCGTAACGCCTGCCAACAGCTGCGCCACTGGCATGACGCTGGCTACCCAATCCGCATGGCCATCAACGTCTCCAGCCGCCAGTTCAATGACAAACGGCTCGAAGAGCGCGTCCAGAAGGCCATTCAACAGAGTGGCGTGCCCGCCACCGCCATTGAACTGGAGATCACCGAGAGCCTGTTAATGCAGAACCCCAGCAGAACTGAACAGACCCTTAAAAATTTTGCCCAGATGGGAATCAACCTCGCCATCGACGACTTTGGCGTGGGCTACTCCTCACTCAGCTACCTGCGCCGCTTCCCACTCAATACACTCAAGATCGACCGCGCCTTTGTCAACGACATCACCGCCGACCCTGATGATGCCGCCATCATCACCACCATTATCGCCATGGCCAAGGCATTAAAGCTGGCCACTGTCGCGGAGGGGGTAGAGACCCAGGCACAACTCGACTTCCTCAGGGCGCTACACTGCGACACCGTGCAAGGGTACCTCTTCTCAAAACCGGTGCTGCCCGCCGAAATCGACACATTGCTGACGCAATACAACGGAATCACTGAACCACAAAAAGAGAAAGGGCGCGCCGGAGTCTCTCCAGCGCGCCCTGCAACGAACAATCTACCCGGTATTATTGGGTTATCGGATCAAGCGTAATCTCAACACGACGGTTACGCGCCTTGCCTTCAGCGGTATCATTGCTCGCCACTGGCTGCGACTCACCATGCCCCACCGCTGCCAGACGCTCAGTCGCCACACCATTATTATTCAGGTAGGTTGCCACCGTTTGGGCACGCTGCTGTGACAGTCTCATATTGTAATCATCCGCACCGCTGCTATCGGTATGGCCTGCCACCGTTACCAGCGTTGACTTATATTCTTTAAGTACCAGATTCACAGAATCCAGCACACTAAAGAAGTTAGGCTTCAGCGCTGGGCTGTTAACATCAAACGTAATTGCACTCGGCATGTTCAGGATAATATTGTCACCGTTACGGGTCACACTCACCCCGGTGCTCTCCAACTTTTCGCGCAGCTTGGCCTCCTGGGTATCCATGTAATACCCCACACCACCACCGGCAATAGCACCCACACCAGCACCTTTCAGGGCGCGCTTCTTGCGTGACTCTTTATCACCCGTTGCCGCCCCCAGAATCGCCCCCACTGCACCACCGATCACCGCACCAGAGGTCGCCTTAGCGGTCTGCTTTTCACCCGTATAAGGATTAATTGTCGAACAACCAGAAACACCCAGCGCCACAACAGCCACGCCCACCACCAACCAACGACCTTTTTGCATATTCATAAATAACCTGCTCCATACCTGTTGAAAATTTGGCCTATCTTACCCAATCAGCGCCCCCGCCACCAGAAAAGTACGATCTTTTACAAAATCCCCCCCCAGATCAGCCATCAACACAATCCCAGTTACCGCTATAATGCCCCCCCATCCCAACCACGCCGTTGACCATGCACAACTTCACCGCCCTGCCACCCCTGAGCCTCTACATCCACATCCCATGGTGTGTGCGTAAATGCCCCTACTGCGACTTCAACTCCCACGAGCAGAAACAGGCACTGCCGGAAAAGCAGTACGTCGCCGCCCTGTTGGCCGACCTGGAGCAGGAGCTACCCAACATCTGGGGCCGTCCGGTACAGACCATCTTCATCGGCGGCGGCACCCCCAGCCTCTTCTCCGCCGAAGCGCTGGATGAACTACTGTGCGGCATCCGCGCCCGGCTGCAGCTGCCACCCGGTGCCGAAATCACCCTGGAGGCCAACCCTGGCACCGTCGAAGCAGGCAAGTTTCACGAGTTCCGGGCGCTGGGCATCAACCGCCTCTCCATCGGTGTACAGAGCTTCAATGATGATCTGCTAGAAAAAATTGGCCGCATCCACGGTCGCCGCGAAGCGATTCGCGCCGCCGAAGAGGCCCACGACGCCGATTTTGACAACTTCAACCTCGACCTGATGTTTGGCCTGCCACAACAGACCCTGGCCCAAGCCCTGGAGGATGTGCGCACCGCCTTTGCCTTGGAACCGACCCACCTCTCCCACTACCAGCTCACCCTCGAACCCAACACAATGTTCCACCACAACCCGCCGGCACTGCCCGACGACGAACTGCGCTGGGATATGCAGGAGCGCTGTCAGGATATAATTGCCGAACACGGATATGGCCACTATGAGGTCTCCGCCTACGCCAAACAGGGCAAGCAGTGCCAGCACAACCTCAACTACTGGCGCTTTGGTGACTACCTTGGCATTGGTGCCGGTGCCCACGGCAAAATCAGCGACGCCCAGTATCAAACCATCACCCGCCACAACAAACAGCGCAACCCCAACGACTACCTGCGCACCGCCCACAGCGCCGAGCGCGACCAGGGACGCCACCGACTGACACGGGTCGACGTCGGCTTTGAGTTCATGCTCAACGCCCTGCGTCTAACCGAAGGGTTTGAATCACACCTCTTTCAAGACCATACTGGCCTACCCATCAACATTGTCGAAAAACCGCTGCAACGCGCCGAAGAGCTGGAGCTGATTGAATGGAGCGCTACCCACATCCGCCCCACCGAACGCGGTCGCAACTATCTCAACGACCTGCTGCAACTGTTTCTACCGTAACGCTGGCTGCCGTTTTGCGGATAAACCCTGATAAACTCCTTAACCTTATTTTTGGCACCCAGCATTGGACATAGAGATGAGCAGACCCGACATTCAAGCCGTTAAAGCCTATTTGCTAGACCTTCAGGCGCGCATCTGCGCCGAACTGGAGGCCGAAGATGGCGGCGCCAAGTTCATTGAAGATGCGTGGCAACGCGAACAGGGCGGCGGCGGGCGTACCCGTGTGCTGACCGCCGGCGCTGTGTTTGAACAGGCCGGGGTCAACTTCTCCGAGGTATTTGGTGGCCAGATGCCCGCCTCCGCCACCGCCCACCGCCCGGAGCTGGCGGGGCGTAACTTCCACGCCATGGGGGTATCGCTGGTGATCCACCCTCACAACCCCTACGTGCCGACATCCCACGCCAACGTCCGTTTTTTCATCGCCGAAAAAGAGGGTGAGGAGCCAATCTGGTGGTTTGGCGGCGGCTTCGACCTAACGCCTTATTATCCGTTTGAAGATGACGCAGTGCATTGGCACCGCGTCGCCCGCGAGGCGTGTGAGCCGTTTGGCAAAGAGGTCTATCCGCGCTTTAAGAAGTGGTGTGACGAATACTTTGTACTCAAACACCGCAATGAAACCCGTGGTGTCGGCGGCCTATTCTTTGATGACCTGAACGAGTGGGGTTTTGAGCAGAGCTTTGCCTTCATGCAGAGCGTTGGCGACCACTACATCAAGGCCTATCGCCCCATCGTCGCCCGCCGCAAAGATACCGAATTCGGCACCCGCGAACGTGATTTCCAACTCTACCGCCGCGGTCGCTACGTCGAATTCAATCTGGTCTACGACCGTGGCACCCTGTTTGGCCTCCAGACCGGTGGCCGCACCGAATCGATCCTGATGTCACTGCCACCGCTGGTACGCTGGCAATATAACTACCAGCCAGAACCAGGCACACCCGAGGCACTGTTGTATGAACGTTATCTGAAACCGCAGGAGTGGCTCACAGGACAGTAATACGGCAGATGTAATCTACCGGGGGGCGTTAGCTCCTTCGGTAACGCTGATGCAACTCCATCACCTTCTTCACATAGTTACGGGTTTCGGTATAAGGGGGGATGCCACCGTGGCGGATCACCGCATTTTCGCCGGCGTTATAGGCCGCCAGCGCCAAAGGCAATTCGTGGTTAAACATCACCAGCAGATCGCGCATGTAGCGTGAACCGCCCCAGATATTCTGTTCTGGATCAAAAATATCACGCACACCATAACGGGCTGCCGTCTCCGGCATCAACTGCATCAGACCACGCGCCCCCTTTGGCGAGGTGGCATGCACCCGGAAGGCCGACTCAGTCTGAATAATGGCACGTACCAGCGCCTTGTCGAGGTTAAAGGCCAGCGCTGCCTCCGCCATAATCTCCTTCAACTCCTCACTGGTAGGGGGCTCATCCAGCAGAGTGGTATTGATCGTGCCACGGGCAGTCTTGATATAGGGAGAACCGGGATTCTGGGGCGATACCTTGGCAGCTGTGCTAGCACGGCCACCAACACTGCTATCACGAAAGACCTTGTCGATCTTATAACGGCTGTGGGGTTTGATATTGGTGGCCGTTGTCACACCATTTTCATCACGATAGACGTAGATATCCGCCAGCACCGATGGTGCAGCCACCACCATCGCTACCAGTACCCCCGCCATTTTAATCATTAGTTTCATCTATATATAACCAATCCGTTCCCAAGTATGCCTCTGCCTTCATCCGCGGCAGAGCGCCATTCTAGCCCGGATTATTGTAGACGCACAGGGGCAACCCCGTGCTTACGACTGTATCGGCACCGCCAAAGGGTTGCGCGAGCCTGTTCACAAAGCCATAAACCACCCACTACCCCGGCTGGCAGACACCCTGGCAGGCCACATTAAACCAGCGCAACACCGGCTCATCGATCCGCACCGCCGTCAGCTGTCCACCCCAAAGGCAACCACTATCCAGCGATATGGCCCCCTCCATCACCCCCACCCCCAGCGTTGACCAATGGCCAAAGATGATCGGCAGCGCCGCTGTCTTGCGCCCCGGCACGGCAAACCACGGCAGATAGCCGGGCTGCTGTGAGCCAACCTCCCCTTTATCCTTGAGATTCATCACCCCCTCGGCGGTGCAGTAACGCATCCGGGTTAAGGCGTTGGTGATAAAGCGCAGCCGGTTGATGCCGGAGAGTTCGGGCGACCAGCAGTTAGGTTCATTGCCATACATGTGCAGCAGGAACTCATGGTAGCCAGGGCCACGCAGCACCGCCTCCAGCTCGCGGGCGCACCCCTGTGCCGTGGCCAGATCCCACTGCGGCGGCAACCCAGCGTGCACCATGGTGTAACCCAGCGTGGCATCGTGGTGCAACAGCGGTTGATGGCGCAACCAGGCGATCAGCTCCTCGCCATCCGGGGCGTCGAGGATCGGTTGCAGCGTATCCTTAGCCAGTTTTTTGCCACAGCCAGCGGCCACCGCCAGCAGATGCAGGTCATGATTGCCCAACACCGTCACGGCGCAGTTATTCATGTTACTGATCAACCGCAACACCTCCAGCGACTGGGGGCCACGGTTGACCAGATCACCACAGAACCAGAGTCTGTCACTGCCTTCGCTGAAGCCGATGTGGTCCAGCAACCGCATCAGCTCGTCATAACACCCCTGTAGATCACCGATGGCATAGACCGCCATAACATTGTTGCTCCCACTATATATAAGAATGCCGCGCCATGGCATCGGTCGCCTTCACCAGCGCCGCCGTGGTATTTGGCTCGCTGGCGCAGTGGCCAGCATACCCAGCGCCACCTGCCCAGCCAACCATAACATCCCAAAAACAGAACCGCCCCTTCCGGGATGGCTTGGTTGCAATAATTGAAGACTCGGCGGGGTGATCCCTTAATGAATCCTGAGGATGGTGTTGTTGTCGTTATCCACTGTGAATGACTTGGTTATTCGTCGATGCCCAAACATCTACCTTTCTGCACGGCACAACTCGCTCATCACTTAAAATCCCACAAGCGGAACGAATCTATGGAGGCCGCCTCCTACTCGCCAAGTTTTTACGATCACCTCAGTGGGAAGATTAGCCATCACTTGGTTGCAATCTCTTTGAGACCGGTTTCATCAAGCGTGAATTGGATGGTCGTCTCACGCGACGGGCAGCAAAGAGGGTCTGCGTCTGCATACTCATGATTAGCAAGGGTGATGACACCGTTTTTAACCCCGCGAAGCTCAACAAACCTGCGCCCCTTTTCTCCCGCTTCGACAAATGCAACAACACGGTACGATTGCGGCATTCGTTTACCAACTTTGCCTTCGTTTTTGGCAAAAACGGTGAGTATTTGAGTGTTTGTATTACCGCCCCCCCAACCTCCCATGTAGAACAGCACGACCGCACCGGCTTTTGCTTTTTTCCACGGTGAGGAGGTAAATTCCGCGATCGTGATATTTTCGGGATAGAAGACTGCATGTCCGTCGGTCAGACTCATCGATAGCTGCGTGACTGCAATCTTGAGTTCTTTTGGCAATCCCTCCGCTGCACCCCCAACTTGGAACGCCGAGGTAATAAGCATGAAAGCCGCCACGGCAAAGCGTTTGTTCATGACGGCAACACCACGGGCAAAAACCGAAATAGCCACTATCTTTCCTCCAGCTTCTCGTTGCCATCTAGCTTATTTTGATCCACGCCGCCTATCCTCAACATTACATTAATGGATATAGCTTTCATCACTTACCCCCCATTACCTTATTCCATTTTTCTACATACTTCTGCCACGTCCCTAAACCGCCCGCCGTATTGTAAAAGTCTTTCCAATAGCGGGCCATCGCCACAACCTCGCCCGCCGTAGGCAAAGGCCACTTAACACGGGCATAGTGTGCCCGCGCCATCGCACAGGCATATTTATCATTTTTTTCCAGCTCAACAAGCTTGTCCGCATCAGGGGATGTCATAAGTGAGCTGATTGCCCGCGCCAGATCAGGCTTATATTTCAAAAAATTATTCCATATATCATCATGCGTTGCGGGTTCCATTTGAAAAAAACTCCGTGCTGGCCCACGAGGAAACTGCCTTCTGTGCACCAAGTCGCTTTCCACGATAGCCGTGCCCAGTAGCAACTCCCCGGCTGCGGGAGTCCATAGTTCGATACTCCGCAATGCCGGGCGAATGGTATTTTCAAGAAATATAATAGCGTCATGCTTTGTTGTCATAATCATTCCTTGCAGAAGGTTGGCAGAGTGTGTAGCTCAAAATACGCCGCTGCACACCAACAGGAGCGGCATACGATTTATAGTGGTTTGGCAACCGCTAGGTCATACCCTACCCGTTGTGGATTGGAGGCTTTATTCTTCGCATCAAAGTCACTGTAACTGATCATAACTTTTGAAAAACTGAGTGCAATATTCTCCACTGGCTCCCCTTCAGCACCGGCAGAGAGAATAAAACCACTGACCAGACAATTCTCAAGCGTATAACTCATATATTCCTGCACCTTGCCTGCGCCGGTACGCACAAACTTGATCACGACGGTCTTGCCCGCTGCACCACTAACCGACTCCTTGAACAACGAAGTAGTCGAGATATCTGTACGCTTGGTAACTTTCACTGCAGTAATGGTTGGGCGCGTCGCTTCACGGTTGGCCAGATTGCCCGCTTCCATGCTAACGTTACGCTTAATCTCAAAGCCCGCCATACTAAGTGCAATATGCCCTGCATAGCCGTCTGCCGTAACGTTCCCGTGAATTCCGTCGTACTTCATATATATAGACATGTTTCACCCTTTCACTTTAGCTTTATGCAAAATAAAACATCCAATTAAGATAAAATTTCAAAACAGAAGCAGCCACTGCTCGCGCCAATTAGTGTATGTCGGTCTGATTGTTACCCAAATCACAACAACGAGACAATATACATATTCAAAATATTAAAAACACCGCGCCATCGCATCGGTCGCCTTCACCAGCGCTGCCGTGGTATTTGGCTCGCTGGCGGAGTGGCCAGCATCGGCAATAACGTGCAGCTCTGAGTTTGGCCAGCGCTGCTGCAGCTGCCAGGCGTTTTCAATCGGGCAGACCACGTCGTAACGACCGTGCACGATGATGCCGGGGATGTCGCGCAGTTTGTCGGCGTTGTTGAGTATCTGGTTGTCGCTCAGGAAGGTGTTGTTCATGAAGTAGTGGCACTCAATGCGTGCCAGACTCAGGGCGGTGAACGGGTCACTGAAGTGGTCCGTCACAGTTTTTGATGGCAGCAGCGTGGCGCAGCGCCCCTCCCAAATCGACCACGCCTTGGCCGCCGCCATGCGCTCCACTTCGTTGTCGCTGGTGAGCCGTTTGTAGAAAGCCGGCACCAACATGTTGCGCTCTGCTTCGGGAATTGGTTTGAGGTAATCCTGCCAATAGTCGGGGAAGAGGCGGCTTGCCCCCTCCTGGTAGAACCAGTGGATCTCCTGCGGCCGGCAGAGAAAGATGCCGCGCAAGATCAACCCGAGCACCCGTTCGGGATGGGTCTCGGCATAGACCAGCCCCAGCGTTGAGCCCCACGAACCGCCAAATACCACCCACTTGTCGATACTGAGTTTTGTACGGATCAACTCCATATCACTCACCAGCGCCTGGGTAGTATTGCCACTCAACTCGGCATGAGGCGATGAACGGCCACAACCGCGCTGATCAAAGAGCACGATACGATAACGTTCAGGATCAAAAAAACTGCGGTGATAAGGCTCGCAACCGGAACCGGGGCCGCCATGGAGAAAGACTACGGGTATGCCCTTGGGGTTGCCACACTCCTCTACATAGAGGCGATGCGGTGCATCAACATCAAAATGGTGGGTAACGTAGGGATTGATTGGGGGATAGAGAGCGGGCATCGAGTCGGTCCTTCGTGGATTTATCGAGTCCAATATACAACCCCTCCCCCGCGATTGGGAGAGGGGCGTTACTGCAGTTACGCGCCGGCGCGTGTAGGACGCTTGCGGCCCGCTTCGGTGAGCTGCTTTTTACGCAGACGGATGTGATTAGGGGTGACCTCAACCAGTTCGTCCTCATCGATGAACTCCAACGCCTGCTCCAGGGTGTGGCGAGTCGGCGGTGTCAACACCTGTGCTTCATCAGTCCCTGAGGCACGCATGTTGGTGAGCTGCTTGCCCTTGAGCGGGTTAACCACCAAGTCGTTATCACGCGAGTGCAGACCGATGATCATGCCTTCATAGACCTCATCACCATGGCCGAGGAAGAGACGACCACGATCTTGCAGAGCGAAGAGCGAAAAGGTCAGTGCCTTGCCCGCACCGTTGGAGATCAATACGCCGTTACCACGGGTACCATAGGAACCCTTCTTCATCGGGCCGTAATGATCAAAGACGCTATACAGCAATCCAGTACCCTGGGTAGCGGTCAGGAACTCTGTACGGAAGCCGATCAGGCCACGTGAAGGCATGATGTAGTCAAGACGCACACGTCCCTTGCCGTCAGGCATCATGTTCTTGAGATCGCCACCGCGTATGCCAAGCTTCTCCATTACGCTGCCCTGGTTGACCTCTTCTACGTCAACGGTCAACTGCTCGTACGGCTCCTGCTTTTCGCCATCCACTTCGCGGAAGATAACTTCCGGACGGGAGACACCCAGCTCGAACCCTTCACGACGCATGTTTTCGATCAGTACTGACAGATGCAGCTCACCACGACCGGAGACGCGGAATTTGTCTGGATCAACGGTATCTTCAACACGCAGGGCAACGTTGTGGATCAGCTCTTTATCAAGACGTTCGCGAATCTGGCGTGAGGTGACGTACTTGCCATCCTTACCGGCAAACGGTGAGTTGTTGACTTGGAAGGTCATGCTCACAGTCGGCTGGTCAACACTCAATGGCACCAGCGCTTCAACAGCGCCTGGATCACACAGGGTATCGGAGATGCGCAGCCCTTCAACACCCGTGAAGGCGACGATGTCACCGGCACGGGCATCGGCCACTTCAATACGCTCCAGACCGAGGAAACCGAAAATCTGAAGGATACGGGCGTTGCGACGTTTACCGGCAGCATCTACTACTACAACATTGGTATTGGTCTTGACACGACCACGGCTGATACGGCCGATCCCGATTACACCCACATAGTTGTTGTAGTCGAGCTGCGATACCTGCAACTGGAAGGGACCTTCAATATCCACCTGGGGTGGATGAACCTTATCAACGATGGTCTGCAACAGCGGTGTCATGTCGCCGCTGCGCACGGTTGGCTCCAGACCGGCAAAGCCGTTCAGGCCAGAGGCGTAAACCACCGGGAAGTCGAGCTGCTCATCGGTGGCGCCAAGGCGGTCGAAGAGTTCAAAGGTCTGATCCAAGGCCCAATCGGCACGGGCGCTGTCACGGTCAACCTTGTTGATGACCACAATCGGCTTCAGGCCACGGGCCAGCGCCTTCTGGGTCACAAAACGGGTCTGCGGCATCGGGCCGTCAACGGCATCCACCAGCAGCAGCACCGAATCAACCATAGAGAGTACACGTTCCACTTCGCCGCCAAAGTCGGCGTGGCCGGGGGTATCCACGATGTTGATGTGATACTCGCCCCAGTTGATGGCGGTGTTTTTAGCCAGGATAGTAATACCGCGTTCGCGCTCCTGGTCGTTGGAGTCCATGGCGCGCTCAGCCAACTGCACCCGCTCGCCGAGGGTGTTGGACTGCTTGAGCAATTGGTCAACCAAAGTAGTCTTACCATGGTCAACGTGAGCAATGATGGCGATATTACGGAGATTCTCGATCACGACGGGAGGCCTCAAAAATGGAAGTGCAGAATTTAAAGACGGCGGATTATATCCCAAATCGAGTAAAAAAGCCGCAACAACCGCAACGGCTCAAGTTTCTATTCGTCTCGTCGCTGCTGGTAGCTGTCGTAGGCTTCACGCTCAGGGCAGTGTTGCCCCGGTGTTTTTTGGCACTCCAGCTGCTGCCTGGTTTGCAAAGATTCATAGGTCAATCGTCTGCCCCCCTCACTGCACCCCTGCATCAGGCACAACATCACCACACCTATTAGTGTGTAAACCACCCGCTTAACCCCGCCTGCTGTCATCAAAGCTTAATCCTCCTGACCCCAAACCGTAAGATTCCCGCCTCAAGATAGCACCTCCAAACAGAGCAACAAGGAGAACAACATGGAATTTTACATTAAAGAGTGGACCGACAAGAGCGCCTCACTGATCACCCGTGATGGCTACCGCCTCTGGACCTTTGCCAGCGTTGACTCGGCCCTGACCGCCTGCCGCGACTGGTACCGTGTCTCTGAAGAGCGTGTTATCCCCAGCTTTGATGAAGGCGCCAGCAACCAGACCCTGGCCTGCTCTGTCTGAGCACCCTCCCACATAGGCACAGAATGGAGCTACGGCGCCAACTGGGCCAGCCGTTGCTCAAAGTGACTCCGCAGCTGGTGGTAATTATCCATATCAGGAAACGCACGGCATAACGCCGCCGCAATCCGCAGCCCCTCGTCGTAGGCGTTGCGCGCCGCCTGCCACTGCCCCAGCGCCTCGGCCACGCCGCCCACTTTGTCGAGCGAGACCGAGAGGTCGCGCAGCGCCTCGGGGGTCTCGCCCACGGCGGCCCGCACATCACGACTGATCTGGAGGCCCTCCTCATAGGCCTGAGCCGCCGCCTCCCACCGCCCCAGCGCCTCGGCCACACGGCCCACGTTGTTGAGGGAGATGGAGAGGTCGCGCAGCGCCTCAGGGGTCTCGCCCACCGCGGCCCGCACATCACGTCTGATCTGGAGACTCTCCTCATAGACCTGAGCCGCCGCCTGCCACCGCCCCAGCGCCTGGGCCACACGGCCCACATTGTCGAGGGAGATGGAGAGGTCGCGCAGCGCCTCGGGGGTCTCGCCCACGGCGGCCCGCAGGGCGCGGGCGATGGACAAGCTGGCCTCTGCAATCTGCCCCGCCTTGGCATAACGCCCCCGGCGCAGACAGGCGGCGAGGGCCGCATCCCCCGCCAGCAGCACACCACGTTCCATCCCCCCTTTGGCAGAGGCCCGCTCCCACTCGGCAAGCTGGCTCTGTTCATATTCGGTGAACGGAAACTCAGCCATCGCTGCCAGATCTGCGGGCGGTTCCTGCTCTGGGACAGTGGTGGCAGTGGTTGCCAATAACTCCGCTGAGCTATCCAGACTAAGGTCGCGGATCGCCCAGAGATCGGGCACCAGCGCCTTGACCTGTTCCCGCTCGCTGGCGGGCAGTATCAAAATCAGGGGACGACTGAGGGTACGGCGCAGCTTTTCACGCTGTTCGTTGAGGCGCGCCAGAAAATTCAATCGCGCCGCCTGCCACTCATCACCGCTGTAAAGGCTGAGGTCGAGCCAGTGGGGGGCATCGGCATAAGAGTCGGGGCTCAACAACCGGGGCAGCACCTCGCTGGCCAGGGCGGCGGGGGCTTGAACTTCAAGAGAGCGCAACTGGGTAACCCTCATGCGGTAGATCTCCGCCAGCCGTCCACGAAAGATCTCCGTCACCCGTGGATCGGCATTGAAGATGAAGACAAGGGCGAAGTGGTCGGACCACTGGAGATGTTGCTTGAATCTCCGCCAGAGCTGCTCGCCGTCGTGGTTAAGAGCTGGTATTGCTGGCTGCATCGTCGACCGGGGTGGCTGGTATTGGTGGATATTGGCCGATCTCTTGCTCCAGCAATGGGTGGATGTCGTACCAGGGTTTGCCGTTGAGATAGTTCATGATGAGATTGGAGTCGAGAAAACGGGCCAGACGCGGCAGCTCGGCTACACTCTCCAGGGCTGTGTCCTTACAACGATGTATCTCCGCCAGCCAGCGGCCATCGTCCTTTGCTATGGGCAGCAGGCCACGCCGAATTTCGGACTCGGCATTTTCCAGCGTGACGTCTGTCACCAGGCGGTCAGCAGCGAGCATACAGGTGACCAGACACTCCCGGATGAGCCGGAAGAAATCCCTGACATCACCGCCGGACGCTGCCGCCAGCCGGTCCAGCTGCTCTTTGGAAAAGACCTGCCCCCACCCGGCATAACGCCTGGCGATAATCTCGCGCATGATTTGCAGCCCCTGCTCATCCGGGAGACCATCGGCACAGCGCACATGGATGTTGGGCCAGGAGGTAACCGTATCACCGCCCATATTTCGCGCTGTGTTGGGCATCAGCGGAGTTAGGAATGGGGGGATGGTATAGACCAGATGGAGCAGATCAAAACGGAGGTTGGGTGCATGGCCGGAGAATAGGTTGACGATGCTGTTGTGCACATCTGACGCTTCGGTGCCTACCCCGCGAATCTGTTCCATCGAGTCGACCAGTAAAACCACCTTTTTGTCGGGATCCCCGGCGCGCTTGCGTATCGCTTCAACCAGTTTAACCACATAGGCCCGCGCATCTTTTACGAGGGTGGTGACATGCCCTTTCAATGCATCCTGAAGCTGCTGTTTGAATGTCGGCTCGGTCTTGAGCTGGAGCGCCAAAGAGACGGGATCGGTGCCAACATTCAAACCATCAAGTTTTACCTCGGAGTTGAGAAACTGGACCAGCTGTTGCCAGTACTCGGCAACAATCCCCCCAAACCCCTCATTTTCCCCTTCCGCCACCAGTGCCACCATGAGGGAGAGGATAAAATCACTGATATCCAGTGGTTTGGTCATGAGCACATATTGAGTCATGTCCACCAGCACCACATGACAACCATCCTGTTCCAGCAACCCCTTCAACCGCTTGAGCTGTGTGCTCTTGCCATTGCCGCGAAAACCGGTCAGCAGGTTCACACTCTGCGACTCCGCCAGTTTGATGCTTATCTGCAACCGTCCGATGGGGTCTTTTTCCGGACACGTCTCGAAGATGGGTACGTAGTAAGAATCGTCAGGCTCCAGCGGCAGCGCGCCTGCCCCATTCAGGGTTTTATAAAACTTTTCCAGTTAACTGGCAGCGTGTTGTTGTTTCATGGCATTGTCGACTTGCACCTATGAGAATGTGGATAACATTAAACAAGAGTAGGGATATATAAGTAAAAAACAGATCGTACGCCAGTTATTTCACACTGGCGACCAATGCTGAGCAATCCATCACTTCACCGCCTGCAATGAGGCGAGCGGCCAGCGCGCCCGCGCCTGAATAACCAATCCCTCACTCTGCCCCGCCATCAGCCGGGCACACCCCGCATAGGCGATCATGGCACCGTTATCGGTACAAAATTCGGCACGTGGATAGTAAAGCTTGGTGCCACGCTCCGCCGCCAACTCCCCCAATCGCTGGCGCAGACGCCGATTAGCGCTAACGCCGCCGGCCAATACCAACCGTTTCAAACCGGTCTGCTCCAAAGCACGACGGCACTTGATGGCCATGGTCTCCGCCACCGCCACTTCGAAGGCGAGGGCGATGTCGGCCTTGCTCTGATCATCCCCTGCTGATCCCGCCAAGGTATTTACCGCAAAGGTCTTAAGACCGCTAAAACTGAATTCCAGCCCTGGCCGGTTGGTCATTGGGCGGGGAAAGCGGAATCGCCCCGGTGTGCCCTGCTCGGCGATTTTGGCGATGGCCGGGCCGCCCGGATACCCCAAACCCAACAGCTTGGCGGTCTTGTCGAAGGCCTCACCGGCGGCATCGTCGAGCGTCTCACCCAGTAACTGATACTGGCCGATGCCATCAACCCGCACCAACATGGTGTGACCACCCGAGGCCAACAGGGCCACAAAGGGGAACTCAGGGATATCCTCTTCCAGCATGGGTGCCAGCAGGTGCCCCTCCATGTGGTGCACGGCGACGGCGGGGATATCGAGCGCCCAGGCCAGGCTGCGACCAATGCCCGCCCCCACCAGTAGCGCACCGATCAGACCGGGGCCGGAGGTGTAGGCGATGCCATCAAGGTCGGCCAGGGTCAGCCCCGAGTCAGCCAGCAGCTGTTTGATCAGCGGCACGGTCTTACGCACATGGTCGCGGGAGGCCAGCTCCGGCACGACGCCGCCATACTCGAGATGCAACTCGATCTGACTGTAGAGGGTATGTGCCTCCAGGCCGCGCTTACTGTCGTAAATGGCGACGCCGGTCTCGTCACATGAACTCTCGATTCCCAATACACGCATGGCTCTGCCTTCAATGATTTTGGCCATTTTATCAGCGCCGCCCCCTTTTATCCCGCCAATTGATTGCGGGCGCTAAACTATGGCGATTAGGGATCGTTAAGCTATACTGCGCGGCTATTGCCTGAAAAACGGGATTTAAAACAAGATCATGATCCGAGTCAGCGGTTTAACCAAAATTTTCGCCACCGGCACCAAGGCCATCGATGATCTTTCGCTGGAGGTAAAACAGGGCGAGATTCTTGCCTTGCTCGGCCCCAACGGGGCGGGTAAAACCACCACCATTCGGGTGTTATCGACCCTGAGCGGGTTTGACGAGGGCAGTGTCACGGTGGCGGGGCACGATGTTGATGTTGACCCGGAGGCAGTGCGCTGCGCCATTGGCTTGGTAGCACAACAGACCGGGGTTGATTACTTTCTGACCGGCCGCGAAAACCTGATAACTCAGGGTCACCTCTACCGCATGGGCAAGGCCGAGATCGAAAAACGGATTGAGGAGCTGGCCAGCTATTTTGGCCTGACTGACGCCCTTGACCGGTTGGTGACCACCTACTCTGGCGGTATGCGCCGCAAACTCGATATCGCCACGGCGCTGATCCACAACCCCACGCTCCTGTTTCTCGATGAGCCGACCCTGGGGCTGGATATCAAGAGCCGCCAGAGCCTCTGGCAGTACATCAACAAACTCAACCGTGAGCAGGGGCTGACCATTCTGCTCACCACCCACTATCTGGAAGAGGCGGACCATCTCAGCCATCGGGTCGCCATCATCAGCCAGGGCAAGATCCAGGTGATCGATACCCCTCAGGCACTTAAAAACAGCATTCATGGGGATGCCGTGATGCTCACCTTTGCGGATCAGGGGCCCAACGTCGGTGATTTCACCTTCGCCATGCACGAAGACCCCACGGTCCAGAATGTGGTGTGGCAGAACGACAATCTCTATGTCTATGTGGACAACGGTGGCGAAGCGGTGCCCCGTTTTGTGCGATTGGCCGAAGAGAAGGGACTGACCATCAAGTCACTGTCACTCGCCCACCCAACCCTGGATGACGTCTTCCTCAAATATACCGGCACCACTCTGGAAGAGACCAAGGAGGAAGAGGGTGAGGAGTGGTGGCACCAGTGGGCCGGCAAAGGTGGCGGCGGCGGTGGCAAATGGCAGAAAAACTGGGAGAAGTGGCAGGGTCAGCTCGAAGAGAGTGGCTCTGATGAGGATAAGGCCGGTTGGCAGGCGCAGATGCAGAAGTGGCAAGGCGATGATGCAACCGCTGCGGTACCTACAGCTACAATCACTCCCGTCGCCACATCAGTGACTCCAACACCGGCACAGCCAGAGGCAGCCCCAGCCAAACCGGGCGACTGGCAACAGTGGCAACAGCAAGCCAATGCCAGCGGCACCCCTGTCGAAACACCTGAACACTATCGCGAAGAGGCGCTGAAACGGCGCGGCAACTGGCAGGCCGACGGCAAAGGCATCCCTGAGCAGGGCGACTGGCTGGGCGGTCAGAACGCTGACAAAACCGATAACAATAAGTAGCGCCTGGCCCCATGCCACCGCACCCCTCACACCGCATAATCGAGAGAGAAAACTGTGTTAGCTGATACCTGGTACCTGTTTCTTAAATACACCAAGATCACCATGCGTATGCCGCTCTGGACGCTTTTTACGCTGATCCAACCCCTGTTATGGCTGCTGATCTTCACCCAGCTGTTCAAAAACTTTGTGCAGGCACCGGCACCCGGCTCTGGCGGCGGCAGCTACATCGACTTTTTTGTGCCAGGGGTATTGATCATGACGGCGCTGTTTGGCTCCTCCTGGTCAGGGGTCAGTCTACTGCGTGAGATCACCGCGGGCACCGTTGACAAGATGTTGGTCTCCCCCGTCTCGCGTGTTGCGATTGTCCTGAGCCGCGTCATGCACTCAGCAGTACAGGTGGTGATTCAGACGCTGATCATTCTGCTGGTGGCCTGGGCCATCGGCGCCAATCTCAACCTTGGACCGGTCAATCTGTTTCTGGGAATGTTGAGCATATTCCTGCTTGGTGTGGGCCTTGCTGCACTCTCTAACGGCTTTGCCATCACCCTGCAACGTGAAGAGCCGCTGGTGATGATCGGCAACCTGATGACCCTGCCGCTGATGTTCCTCTCCACCGCCATGGTGCCCAAGCCCTTTATGCCCGGCTGGATCGAGACCATATCACTCATCAATCCAATCACTTATGCGGTGGAGTCAGTGCGCGCCGTGATGATTGGCACCCCGGATTATCAGGCCTACGGCTTTGGTCTGCTGATCATGGCCGTATTTGCCGGAGTATCCCTATCCTGGGCAGTCAGCGCCTTTAACGGATTGCGTGACTAATACAGACTCGATGATGAGGGGCCGGAAGCACCTGCCCCCTCCCTATCACCAGAACAGTCCGTACTAAAAGCTGTAACGAGCACTAAGGTTGATGCTGTTGCGGGTATAGCTGCCCAACGAGCTGCTTTGAATCCCTTCAATAATCTGCAGCTGGTTGTAGACAAACCCCAGCGGTAGGCTGGAGCGCTGGATGGAGTAGTCATAACTACCCGAGAAGGTCAGCGCGCTGTCGTAACGGTAACTGACCCCCACGGCCGTCCCCAAACTCAGGTTGACACGTTTTTTCTGGAAGTTGGCATAAGAGTCAGGGTTGGTATAGAGATAGAGGTTAATGTTGCCACTCAAATACCCAGACCATTTATCAGCCAACCGTTTATCTATCCGGCCATTCACTGCATGGCTGACATATGCATAGTCATTGCCCTGCCGCTTAAGATTTTGGTTAATCGCCAGGGTATAACCGTAGCTCAATGGCAGGCCATGCTCACCCAGGGTATTGGCGCTTATACCAAGGGTATAGGTATTGGCATCAAAAAACGGGTTCTGCTGTGAACCAAAACCACGGTAACTGAAATTGGTCTGATAACCCGTGCCATCCCCCTGCCAGCCCACGCTGCCAAACAGGGTATCCGTGGTAGTACCACTCTGATTAGGCCTTAATACACTCGACTGACTGGCACGGTTAACCCCCAGACTCCACTGCTGCTCACGCCACTTAAACGCCAGGTTTGGCGTCATCGACAGGGTGAAAAAGTCGTATTGGCCTGCGTGGTAAACGGTGTAGTCAGGATTTACCCGGAGAGAAAACTGTAACCCCTTTTTAATCTTGTAGTTATAGGTGATGTTAGCCGATGTCTGAGTCCGGTATTCAAACAGTTTATTGGTGTAACCCACATTGGCGTTATCATCCACGCCTACCGCGTAGGCAATCTGGTAACTCAGGCCATTGATGGTACGCTCCACCTGCTTAAGCCGTTCAGCGGCGGCGGTCAGGAGCCGTTGATCCTCGCTATTGCTCAGCAATACCTTGCGATACTCAACGATGGCCAGCGCCTCTTCCTCTTCCTGCTCTAACAACAGGCCAATATTAAAACGCGCGGCCATGTAGGTTGGCTCAATCTCAAGCAGTTTGTAGTAGTACTCTTTGGCGATTTTTGTATTCCCTTGGCGTGAAGAGACCAAGGCCAGATTCCAAAACACCTCACGGTCACCACCAAACTGGCTCTCAACACTGGAAAAGGCACTCATCGACTCCTCCAGCCGCCCCTCTCTGGAGTGGTGCTTACCCAACGCCATCAACACCCGTTTTTGGATCTCGGCCACCTTTGCATCATCATCAAACATTGTTGCCAATGCCCGCTGGTAATAGTCAACGGCCTGGGCCAGATCATTTTCACGTTCCGCAATCTCTCCTAGCAGAACATAGGCAACCCCTTGGCGTGCATCACTTTCGACCACTTTCAGATACTGCTCTTTAGCCTCAGCCAATTTGCCCTGTGTTTGCAAAATACTGCCCAAGCCAAGCCGCGCCTGTGCATCGCCCGGATCCTGCTCCAGCCTTGCCATCAACGCACGTTTATCCGCCAGCAGCTTACGTACACTCTGCAACCGCCCGCCAATCTGCGGGTCAAGACGACCGTAAACATCATTCACCATCTCAGACATCTGGCCATCATTATCATTGGCCAGCACATACTCAAGCTCAGCCACCGCCTCAATAATCCGTTTGGAATCAAGATGCAGCAGCCCCAGGCGAAAGTGGGCTTCAAGATTATCAGGATCTACCTTGAGTACCCGCTCAAACGCATTAGTGGCAATATCAAGCCTGCCCGCCACCTGGCTGAGACGGGCAATATTCCCATTCACCACGATATTCATCGGATCAAGCGCCTGCACCTCCAGGAAGGTCTGAAGTGCCTGTTCATTTTTACCCTCCTGCAACTGCCGGACACCACGAATCAAACCAAGCTTGATGTTCACCTGCCGCACTAGATCATCTTTAGCCCCCTTTTGCAGGACCAACAGAAAATTGCTCTCCGCCAAATCAATATTTCGCATCGCCTCATACACATTCGCCAGATAGAAATAGGCCAACGGATTGTCAGGCGCCAGCAAAACAATGTTTTTATAGCTCTGCTCAGCCTGTTCAAGCAGACCCGCACGGACAAAGGTGGCACCAATGACATGCAATAAAGAGGCGTCAGTTGGATATTTGCCCTGCAAGGCGCTGCCCAGCTCCAATACAGCATCCTGATCGCGCTGTTTTTCAGCACGACTCAACAGCAATAGCCCTAACGATCTATCCGCACGCGCCGCCGCCAGTGAATCCGGCGGCTCACCGGCATGTTCCAAAACATATTGATACTGAACAATGGCATCATCATCACGGCCAATCTCTTCCAGCGCTTTGGCATACGCAAGCCGTGGCATCGGGGCGTTTGGCTCAAGCGCCACCGCCTTCTGTATATATTCCATCCCATCGATATAATTTTTATTCTGAAAACTAATAATGGCCAGGCGATAAAGCGCTTCCACCTGATTTGGACTAATACGCAACAACTCAATAAACGCCTGGGCGGCATCATCCTGACGGTTTTCAAGAAATGCCTTACGTCCCGCTTCAAGCAACTGTGACGCTGGCCCCGTCTGCTGGGGTTCAGAAAAACTCTCGCCAAAATCAGCCATCTGGGCCAACACACAGGGCGCAGAGAAGAGCACCACAGCACCCAGCAAACATCTTAATGGCCGTGGCGCGGTAAATTTAAGTAACAGCGGACGCCACATCAGAAATAGACATTCATCTTAAATAGCAATTTCCAGCCATCAAAATTAAGGCGAATGGTCGAATAATCCTCAATCGAGTCAAAATCATGCCGTAAATATTGAAGGTCACCCGAACCCGCACTGACCCGTTGAGGCAACCAAAATGTCAGGTTATCCGTCGGCAAGAAGTTGGTTGTTGACGCTCCATCACGTAACGTAGGGCGCTTAAGCCCGATCACGTACGACGCATCCACCCCAACAGAGAGCCAATCGTCAAAAAAATAGTTCATGCCAAAACCGGGTTGCAGCATTAACAACCCCGTCGATTGCGATTGTAGGATTGTGGTTTTTTTCACCCCCGCCGCCTTTCCTGCCGTAAAGAGAAAGACCATATCCTCGCGGAAATCGATATCAAACACCTCATTTAACGTTAACCGGTAATAGAGTCTGAACTTGTTATCCACATCCACAATGTTCCGCTTCAGGCCAAAATAGAACTCATTGTATGAGAGCTTGGCCACCCGCTCATTAACAACATCGGCCGGGTCTCCCTGAACATAAAAACCACCCGAAGCAACCGCACGCGATGTCGCCTCCCAGTTCCCCCCCCCAAATACCACTGCATACTCATCATTCAGCGTCCACTGAAACTCCAGCCCGCCATTTGTACCCAACTCCAGTGGTGGCAACGGGTTTTGAAAATTCAAAGGGACCTGAATATTGTTCCCCGAACCGGCAAACAGAGAAGCAAAGCCGCCAATGGACGACTTAAACTCCGCATCGTTTAAATCCTCCAAAGCAGGCCGATGTACCCCTAAATAGAACCCCACACCCAACCCTTTTTCAGGGGCCGCCATAACCTGTGAGCCAAACAGGCACACCGCCAACAGCAACAAAAGCTTTGTTAGCCCGCGCATTGGCAACACCTATACTGACTTTGAGGATTCATTGCTACGCAGAAACAGCGGCAGTATCAGCAGCGCCGCAATACAACTGACAACCATATAGAGCACCACAAATACGCCCAATTTGACATGCGGAGGGAACTGTGACAAAAACAGGACGGAAAACCCCGCCACTACCACCACCGCATTAAAGACAATCGTACGCCCGACACTTCGGAGCGTTTCAGAAACTGCCATTTCGTGGGACAACCCTGCCTTGCGCTCTGCCGTATAACTAAAAACATAATGGATGGCGTAATCAACCCCTACCCCTACCGCAATACCCGCCGCCAGTACGCTGGAAACATCCACCGGAATACCTAACCAACCCGCTCCGCCACCCACTAGCAGGCTGGCAATCAGCACGGGCAGCACCACCGCAGCCCCCACATAAAACGAACGAAACCAAAGTACCGCCAGTATAAAAATGGCCACCTTCGAAAACAGCAACGACCAGATCTGGCTATCGATCAACATCTGCGCCCAGATATAGGAGTTATTGGCTGACCCTGCAAAATTCACCTGAACACTCTTGTCGGTAAAGTTCTGAGCAACATATTCATTAATATTATGAATGATGTTTTTTAAATGGAGCGTCTGGTCAGTCTTGATGGAGACCGTGATATTGGCATGCTGATAGTTAAAGTCCACCACCTCATCCAGAAGCTCCGGCTGTCCAGAGACCGAGTAGAGATAGAGCCCTTCAGCAATCTCGGCCTGACTCTTCGGCAAGGTGTAGTAGGCCTCATCCATGGAGTGGAGCGTCTTGTTCAGGCTTTTAAGATAGTCCACCACAGAGACTGTATCACCCACATACTCAAGGCTCTCGGCGTATTGCTGCAATCCGTCCATCTTCGCCAGCAACTCTGGTGACTTAAGGCCGTCAGGCGCAGCAGTCTCCACCACAATATTCAGAAACTGTGAGCCATCAAAACGCTCGTTCACCAGGGCCGTTGACTGGGCAACTTCACTATCTGCCCTAAAATCACTCAACCAGCTGGAGTTAACCTCAAGCTTCAACACCCCCGCACTTATCACCAGCACCACCACTGCCACCGCCGCCGATGACAGCTTGCGGTTGCCCATTAAAAACTGCCCCAGCTTCACCAGCACGACCGTCATCACATCCTGCTCTGCACGTACCCGCATCGAACGTTTGCGGGAGTGATAACCAGGCACCGCTGGTTTCATGATAGTAAGCATGGCAACTGCCATTGTCATCGTCAGCAACCAACAGAAGGCAATGCCCAGGACCGTAAACAGACCAAAGATTTTAAAGGGAGGCATTTCAGCCATTAACAGAGAGAGAAAACCAACTGCTGTGGTCACAGACGTTGTTACTAACGGTGGCCCCAGCTTTGCCATCACCTCCGAAATAATCTCGCCGCCACTACGGTATGGATTTTCCAGCACCTTATTATAATAGTGGCTCAACAGATGTACCGAATCACCAATCCCCACCGCCACCAGGATCACTGGCAACATGGTTGAAATGGTATACAGCGGCACATCCAACAACACCATCGCGCCCAGCGTCCAGATAATCGCCCCTGCCATCACCAGCAGCGGAATCAGAATGCCACGCCCGGTCTTGAAGATCAGAAACAGCGCCACCGCCATTACCGCAATCAGCAGAGGCACCATCATCTTCATATCGGACATGGCGCTAAGCCCCGATGTCACTTCAATAACAGGACGTCCCGCCAGATAGATCACATCACCATTATCAAGAACAGCCGCCTCAATCTCACCACTCTGCTGCTGCCACTCCTGATCACCTTTCCCCCACTCACCATCCTGCTGCCAGTCACCACTGGTCTCGCCACTCCACCAGCTATTCCCTGTTGTACCACCACCTTCAGCCGCAATAACGCCTTTTATCTGCCAAAACGTCTGATAACGGTTGGTGGCTCCCTCTTTAAGCTTGGCGCGAATCATCGCCGCACTGCCATCCGCCGAGACTATATTGCCCACCAGGATGTCGGCATGCTGCTCAACTTTATCTTTAAGCTTTTTAATCTCATCATCGGTGGCCGTGCCGCCCTCCATCAGGCGCACAGCCCCCATGCTTTCATCATTCCCTTCAAATACAGTCGCTGTTGACAGTGAGGCCACATCCAGAACACGGCTGGCAATTACCCCAGGCAGCTCAGCCACCTTCTCACTGATCCTGGCAATACGCTCCAGCGTCTCTTTGTTATAAACACCCTTGTCATCATTTTTAACAATGATCACAATTGCATCTTTAGCCCCAAACAGATGCTCAATCTTCTCATCATATTGAATAGCCGGATGCCCTTTGGGCATATAGACACGGGCATCAGTCTCCCAACGCAGCTGGCCAAGCTGCATCAACATAAACACGGTTATGGCCGCAATTATTGCAAGAATAATCTTCGGATACCTGACCACAAAACCGTATAACAACTTCATCTATGCCATTCCCCTAGAAAGAGTATTTAAACTCAAAAAATACCCTGTCGTTATCATGAAAATTCCCAACAAACTGGGCCTGCTGAATCGCCGGATTAAACTGGCCCTGCTCATTAATATTGGATGTTCCGAAGTCAGACTTTGGCCCTTCAAAAATATCCATGCCCACCGCCACCTGAAAGCGATTTGTCACATGAAAGGTCACCTTTGGCTTTAAAAAACTCTCATTCATGGTCTGCAAATAGATCCACAACGCCTGCACAGTCATCGAGTACGCAGGAAACTCCCTTCGTACAAACATATTGAACGATGTGTCCACCTGCTTCTGAATAATTGATTTCTCATAATCCAGAATGATCCACTGCATGCCCCCCAGCGCCACATCCCAGCCGAGCAAATTGACATCAACCCCGCCTCCCCAACGGATATGATTCTTCTGAACCTCACCATTAGAGTCCACATACCCATCACCATCAGCATCGGCGACATTGCTCAACCCAAAAAACTTATCCCTAACGTAGGCCAGCTCACCCTTAAGAATATACCCCCCCATCTGCCGCACTGCCGTCGCACCAAAAATGGAGAGCCTGGAATATGTTGGATAAAAGATCGGTGTTTCACCGCCAATTTTGACACTTCTGAATACCACAGGAAAATCATCCCACGTATAAAAATAGCTGAGGGATAACTCAGTGTCCGCAACATCTGCAGACCACCTCATGCCCACCTCAGAATTTTCCAGCCTCCAGGACTCAGGCCGTCTGGTACCAGGCACCTCTTGTAACAACTCCCACTCTGAACCCGGCGGTGCCGGTTTATGAAATTGCAAATCAGGGATCCAGACAAACTGCAGATCACCCCTCTTTGTATAATAATCCAGCTTGGCGCTCCATAATGAAATACGATAATCCAACAGATCAGGCAGAATCAGCTCCCTAAAATCCATCGGGTTCATCTCATCAACAATACGAACCCCCTCCAGTACACCCCACACAATATACTGTTTGCCCAAGCGCATATCCCAACTATCGGCCGCCACATCCAGATAAAGCTCACGAATCGCAGCGACAGGACTGTCTTTTTCTTGGGGAAGGTTTTCAACAAAGGCAAGCGGCTCTTCTGAGTTGCGCTCCAACCTCGCAGAGATCGTCTCATAGTTAAACAGGTCGTAGGCATGATCATAATATGCCCAACCCGTAAAATTAAACTTAACATTGTCTGTCAGAGGGTATTTACTGTTTAAATAGGCAATATTACGAAGCTTCGTGATCGCACGTGGCTCACGAATTCGATAGGCAATTTCATTTTTGAGGTAACCCGTCAGCTCTAACGCCGACCAGAGGGTTTCAGAAGTGGCATCTGTTTCCACCTCAACAGTCTCGGCAACATCAGGCTCGACACTGTTTGCAAACACGGAACCAAAATCAGATGGCGGCGGAGCCTGCTGCGCCAACACAGAACAGAAGGGCATTGGACCGAAAAAAACAATGACTAACAACCACAGTTTGTGCACACCCAATCACCACGTCCCTGTCTTGATCAAATAGCGGCTTTACACACATGACATAGCATGACAGGTCGGGCAGCTCCAAACCCCAAAGTAACCTCTTCGCCAGCCAGCAAGTCTACACCACAACCCATACACAGCGCCGGTTTATTTAACACCACACACCCCCATCCCAGCACCGAATCAAAACGATCCACGGAGCGCATCCCGGCTGACTCACCTGTCGACAACACGGGCTGCGGCAACACCTCGCTTTCCCCCTCCTTAAACGACTCCTCAAGAATATTACGAATCAAAATCGAAATAGGAATCCCCAACACTTCAGCGCGCTGCATAATACGATCACGCAGCTCTTTGGGCACCCTAGCCCCCAAGTATCCCTCTTTACGTTTCATTGCCATCGCAACGACCTCATCACGCCTGGCCATTGCCTCATTCCGCATTGATTTTGTCACCGCAACCATCCTCAATCGTTCACAATGTCATACACACGTTATACATCAAAGTGAGGCGCGTCAAACAATGCTTTCATAAAACAAAACGCCAGCCTGAAATCTGGCTGGCGTCATAACAAAACGGACCACAACAATCCCCTACGGCCCCTTCTTCAGCTCACGCTCAGAAAACTGCCTATCCTCCAAACCAACACCAAACTTAACACCCGTCACTTCAAACACTGACTTATGCTTAGTCTGATAATTCTCCACCTCAACCCGATCCCAGGCCCATGCACCACCCACCTGCTGCCACGACAACACCTGAGTCTTCAGCAAACTCCCCTGCGGATCGTAATACTCCATCTTAGCCTTATAGCAACTATTCCAGTCAGGCGCTTTGGCATACCAGGAAATTTTCTTGCTATATTGTGGCCGCGCCTCCTTAGGAGTGCTTTCAACCACATGATATTTCACCCCGCCAGTCTCCTCAACACGCAACAATGTGTGCACATCCGCCGCCAGAACGCGCTCCTCAATGTCACCATAAGTAAGATCAGAACCCAAAAAGCTGTCCCCTGGATCCCGCACTGAAACCCTGCGAATCTTCCTCAACTGTGGCAAATACAACCATTGATCCGCCAATTTCCCAGAACTGGCAGTATATCCCCAGCGCATAAAACCGGTCCCTTTCGCGTCAGGAGGGAATTCCGTATACAAAACCATCTTATCTAAAACGCCTTCTTTGCCGTGGTAGTTTTTCCACAAACGTGCATAGATATTCTTACGTTCATTCTCATCTTTATCAATAAGAGCGATAGACAAACGTGACAACTGATCCTCACCCGGGTTTTTATATTCACAGTTTTTCACAACATCGCCACCAAGCAAATCAGCAGCCAGAGCCACCCCAGTCAATGGAAACATCAAAACCGTCACAAACACAGAATGCATCCACCCAAAGTTCATACAACACCTCCACATCACCTTTGTGTAAAACCATCACCCAATGCAACAACCCACCAGCAAACATACAACACAAAAAAAGAGGGGCTTGCGCCCCTCCTTTCAAATCACAACATCTAACAATAAAATACTATGGCCAAGGCTGGAACGGGTCGCTGATAGCCCCCGTCGTTGCACGAGCACCCCAAACGTTGGTATCCCACGCAATAGCCGCCATGTTAGTCAAGCTAAAGGTAGAGATAAAGTCATTGGCAGCAGTGGTTTTATTGTCATATGAAGTAAAGCCAAACGTCTGGCCAACGATAGTGCTCAAGTCCTGACCAATCCACACGGCCTGGACTCTATCACCCTTAGTACCACCATTACCCTTGACTGTGTCATTAGTCCACGTCATCACCAAGTTGGCTGGCGAAGCCGGAAGAGTCACAGTAGATTTACCAGCCACCGGATTAGAAACAATACGTGCATAATCTCCAGACAGATCAACCAGCACAAAATCCTGCTTGTCCGTACCTTGTATAGGCACATAAGCAGTAATCTTCATCCCAGAAGCTGTAACGTCTGCGCCGTTATTCGTTGAGGCATCACCTTCTTGACGGAAAATAAAATCCGTTTGGAAATTATCAAACGTATCCTTCAAGCCTTGTGTCAACTTCAAACTATCTCCCGCCCAACCTGAGCTCAAGGTTGTGGACGCTTTAAAAGTAGTGGTTGCACTTACCTGAGAAATACGTTGCTTATCGGCTATACCAGTCACATTACCTGTACGAACAAAGCTCTCATCAGCAAAAACCAGAGCGTCGAGGGCCGTGGCATTTGCAGCAGTTGCGTTATTTTCCGTAATGATTGTCTGGAAGTACTGCTGTCCTGTACTGGTTTCAGTAACCATACGCTGATAGAAACCAAGATCGGTCATCGCCGTACCACAGCTAAAACCAGCCAAGGCACCAGCGCCGCACGCCGCACCAGCTATCGTACCGTTATTTACGGTCCATGAATCAAAGGCGGGCGCTGCCGCCAGCACAGAGCCGGAAAGTACCAGTGCTACAGCACCGGCCGAACTCGCAGCTTTATAAGGTTTACTCATTTTGAAGCCTCCTGATCTTTTTTTAAACATTTGCAGAGACACATCCATCTCTCCCAGCAAAAATCACCCTACTTACTCCACAATAATACGTATATCACCTATTCAGTACCCGCGTCAATCGCGGTAAAATCACAAACAGTACAAAAACACCCTTCCTCAATGAATGACAGCTACAAAATGCCACTCTCAATCCCTTACAGATACTCAGGCCACATCACAAAACATTTCCTTCTGTACGGATATCGGCCATTGAACAGTCGCACTTTAGTACTTTACACTCTAAACCCAATGTCTTTTGTGAAAATTCATCAACACCAAGTTATTCTGCGTTGCCCCGTAATCAACCATAGCAATTGATGCCGGGTCAATACATAGCTGCCTATAGGAGGAGATGGGCATGCCAAGTGCCTCAGATAGCAGAACCCTAATCGGCCCAACATGTGCAACCACAACAACCGTCTCACCACGATGTCGCGCAGCCGCTTCACGAACAAACGGCACAACCCTGTCAGCAAGATCGTAAACCGACTCCCCACTCATCGGTTTAAAAGCAGCTTGATCACTTTTCCACTCTTGATACTCCACGGCAAAATCACGCTCTATCTCGTGGAAATACAACCCTTCCCACACACCAAAGCGGCGCTCACAGAGCGACCCATCATAAACCACGGCAGAACCAGCGCTTCCTGACAACAAGATATCAGCCGTCATTTTTGTACGCAAAGAAGGGCTTACATAGAACGTTGCCGGACCCAGTCCACGCAAACATTCCTCTGCCTGCCACGCCTGGGACATCCCCCTCTCATTAAGCGGCGGATCCTCAACCTCATCACAATAGATCTTATCCGTTGGAAAATCAGTCTCTCCATGACGAACAAATACAACCCTGGTGCTGCGCTCTTTCTCTCTCACACAGCCTCTCCACGTAAAGCAGCCGTCATCAGCAATACTCTGCCATCATTCCGCCGTTTTAGCTGGGGCACTACCCGCCGCCACCTCAGCCTTTGGGTCGCGCGAATTATGCTCCACCCAGCGTTTGTCACCTGCAGGAGTAGTTTCACACTTCCAGAAAGGTGCCCGCTCTTTCAGGTAGTTAATGATAAACCGGCACGCATCAAACGCATTAGCACGATGGGCAGACCATACAGCAACAAGGACAATGGCGTCGTTTGGATATATGTCACCATGACGGTGCACCACCAAGCTATCCACAATATCCCACCGTTGGGCGGCCTCTTCGCAAACTTGCTCGATATGCTTCTCTGTCATGCCCGGATAATAGTCTAACCGCATGGCAGCAACATCTTGACCATCATTAAAGTCTCTCATAGTCCCGACAAATGTCACAACACCACCATGCTTCCCTCGTGGCAGGCTATTTTGGTAATCAGCCACCATCTGGCCCGGCTCAAAAGGAGACTCCTGAACGACAACTTTCATAACCACTTCACCCCCCTGTCACCGGCGGGAAAAATGCAAGCTCATCGCCATCTTTAAGCACCGCCGCCGCGTCCGTATATGACATGTTTACCGCAATCAAGGTGCTTGGGGGCATTGGCTTGCCTTCTGACACCATAGTCCAGACAGCAGCCACTGTCGAAGCATCTCCCCCGATTGACACTACCTCATCAGCGCACCCCATCCGGTCACGCATACTCGCAAAATACCTTACAGTCACGTTCATTTCAGCCTCCGCATTACCGCGCTTCACGCTGCCATGTGCCTGACTTACCACCCGACTTTGCCAGCAACCCGACGTCCTGTATCAGCATGCCACGATCCACAGCCTTACACATGTCATATATGGTCAGCAGAGCAATCTGGACAGCCGTCAACGCTTCCATCTCAACACCGGTCTGCCCTTTGCATCGAACTTTAACCTGACAATAGACAGAGTTTTGCTCAGGCTCTGGAGACAAATCCAACTCCACATTAGTGAGCATGATCGGATGGCAAAGCGGCACCAAGTCAGAGGTCTTTTTTGCGCCCATTATACCCGCAACCCGAGCGATACCAAGCACATCGCCCTTCTTGTGGTTTCCCTGCATGATCTTTTCCAGAGTGGTCGCCTCCATAAAGATCCTGCCTTCAGCAACCGCCTCCCGCTCTGTCTCTGCCTTGGCTCCAACATCTACCATGTGGGCCTCACCTGCGGCATTAAAATGGGTTAATTCACTCATCATTCACTCGCTTATATTTTCCAATAAAAACAACACCCTGTTTGCCGCAACAAACAAGGCGCTAACGTCAGCGACAACTAATCTCTACCCACCTATCTGGGTCATACTGACACGACCAATATCCTTGACTGAAACCTGATGTGCAGATGAAGCCTTTTTGGAGTCAAACCCATCTTTTTCTTTATCCATGAAGGCTTTACGGAATGTACTGGCGATATCATCATCACTGCAATTATCCCTGATCATCTCTCTTAAGCTGTATTCTTTATCAGAGTAAAGGCAGTTGCGGATATTACCATCGGCAGTCACGCGAATTCTGGAGCAGTTACCACACAGGCTGCGCGTAAATGCAGGTATAACCGCTATTTTACCTTGGTACCCTGGCGCTTGAAAAATATGGTGTTCCGTACGTGTTCCCGGCGCTGACTGGATACCAGGGTACATTTTTTCAATCTGATTTACCAAGCTTTCCGCACTCGCAAAATGAACCCCGCTCTCCCATATTTGATGTGCGTCAAACGGCATGAACTCTATAAATCGCACAGTCAAGCGCTGATCGCGGGTCATTTCAGTAAAAGCCCCAAGCTCATCTTCATTGAACCCGCGCATGAGCACAATATTAACTTTTACCCGTGGAAAGCCCATATCCAGAGCACGCCTGATGCTGTTTTGAACCTTATCCACACCTTCGCGGCGCGTTATCCGAACAAATTTCTCTGCGTCCAGCGTATCAAGACTGATATTGACGCCTGTCAACCCAGCGTCTCTCAACCCTTGTGCATATCTATCAAAAAGCAACCCATTCGTGGTCACGTGCACAGATTTAATGCCGGGCGTTCCCGCAGCCCCAGCCACCAAATCAACAATATCCTTACGAACCAATGGTTCTCCGCCTGTATAACGGACTTTTTTTATCCCCATGCGCGCCAAAACACCCACTATGCGCATTATCTCATCACTTTTAAGGATTTTATCGCGCCCCTGGAAGTCAACCCCCTCTTCGGGCATGCAGTATGTGCAGCGGAGATTACACTTCTCCGTCACAGCTACTCTGACGTAATCAAACGTGCGGCCAAAACGGTCTTGCAGGGGGGGTAACGGGTTCAGGACTGGAGCAGCCCCAACATGTTGACCCTGATCAGCAGGCATATGCTCTACTTTATTTTCTTGATTTAGCTTCATAACAGTCTGACTGACAGCATCCATATTTAATTCTCCCCCTCGCTCAATAACAGCTACTCACATTGCACGACATTAGTCACTAAAACCAAACATGTGATGTGCGCTTTATTAACAAGGCTTTTAGCGTGCACCAACCATGCAGACCATTGAAACGAACTGTTCGCTCACAGCCACATGGCTACTACTGTAATTATCGGCACCCATCTACTGCTGCTTTAAGCACCGCACCTAGAATATCCACGATATCCACCTAGCACCTAGCGTTGACGGGGCAATCATAGCGAATCGCTGCCGCACAAACAAGCCGCGATATAACCACACAAACAACACTGGATTCAATGAGATAAGCTTATTCCGCACCACTAGCATGCTTGACAGTCACACAAAAAGGGGTAAAGCTCCTGTGCTCAATTATAAAAAAACAGTTGGATAACATGAACCTAACTATGCATAGCAGTCATTGGTCTCAGCTCCCCCCGCTAGAGATTGCCCGCTCTCACCCTTCTGTTGCCAGTCATAACGGCAAGATCTACGTATTTGGTGGCGGCGGACCTGGCTTCAAAAGCATGAACTCCTCTGTTTGCTACAACCCCGTCGACGACACCTGGAGCAAATTCAAGGATATGCCCACCCTGCGCTCCGGCACCATGGCAGCCACCATTGGCGACCGTATTTTTGTCATGGGCGGCGGATTTCGCCAGGAGAATGGCATGTTCCGTTTTTTGACAACGGTGGAAATCTACCATCCGGAATCGGATAGCTGGGAGACTGGCCCCAGCCTGCTGATGCCACACGACTATCCAGCTGTCGCAGTTTTAGGAGAGACTATTTACATCCTAGGTGGACACCATCCTGATGCAACGCAAGGCGGGCCGAAATCTGACCCAGGCTTTGACTTTTGCGAGCGGCTTGATACTAACGGCGGAACGTGGGAGGCTATCACACCATTGCACGTACCCCGCTTTGCCCTGTCCGCCACGGCGGTTGACGGCAAAATATTGGCCATGGGTGGCGTCGCCTTCCGCCCCGAGGGATTTAACAACTTCACCACCATAGAAATTTTTGACCCCGCCACGAATAGCTGGTCTCACGACGATACGCTTGCGCTCCCCTGGGTAGCAGCAGGCTTGGGCAGCGCACGGGTTGGCGACAATCTCTATATCTTTGGCGGCTATAGCGATGACAGCATTCATAACCGCACCGCTTACTACTCTTTGACCAACAAACAGTGGCATCAAGCAGCAGCATTGCCCTCTCCGGTCGCTGCCATGGGCGTGACTGTTTGTGATGGCACCATATATAGCATTGGTGGCTGGGCCAACGATGGGCGGACCCCCATCACCGAGGCATTTCGCTTTACACCATGATTGCACGGGAGTTCAGCAACGCTCAGCTCAGCCGCTACAGCCGCCACCTGCTCCTGCCGGAAATTGATCTGGAGGGGCAGTCCCGTCTGGCCCTGGCCAAAGTGCTTATTATTGGCGCTGGCGGCCTGGGATCGCCAACAGCCATGTATTTAGCCAGTAGTGGTGTCGGCAAAATCACTGTGTTTGACCATGACCATGTGGACTTGGGCAATTTACAGCGCCAGATCGCTTTTCGCACCCACGATATCGACACACCCAAGGCGGCGCGCCTCTGCCAAGCCATACAAGAGCTGAACCCCGATGTCGAAACCGAGGCCGTTTGCCGCCGCGCCGAGGGGCAGCCCTTACTGGAGGCCGTGGCCAGTGCCGACATCGTGATCGATGCCTGCGACAACTTTGAGACCCGTTTCGCCATCAGCCAGGCATGCTTTACCAGCAACACCCCCTCAGTCAGCGGCGCAGCCATCCGCTTTCAGGGCCAAGTCACTGTGTTTGATCCACGCCAACCCAATAGCCCCTGCTACCACTGTCTTTACCATGAAGAAGGGCTGCTGGCCGAAGAGAGCTGTCGCGAGCGCGGGGTGTTTGCCCCCCTTGTTGGCATCATCGGCAGCATACAGGCCGCAGAAGCACTAAAACTCCTACTGGGAATAGGGCAATCACTCACTGCGCGGCTACTGATCATCGATGCTCTCACCATGATACCGAGGAGCATCAACCTGCCTGCCGACCCCAACTGCCCCAACTGCGGGGGCCATCACAAAACTTAGCTTTGCAATTGCTTCTGTTTGACTTAGAATAGCGCCCCTTTGTTGTATTCAGCGTGAATTTAACTTTTAATTTAGGAAACGAATATTTATGCCATCGGTACGCCTCAGAGAAAACGAACCGTTTGAAGTTGCAATGCGCCGCTTCAAGCGTACCTGCGAAAAGGCTGGCATTCTGGCCGAAATCCGTAGCCGTGAATTCTATGAAAAACCCACTGCCATTCGCAAGCGCAAAGCTGCTGCTGCTGTCAAGCGCCAGCACAAGAAGGTAATGCGTGATATTTCTCAGCGTAAACGCCTCTATTAAGACTCGCTCTAGTCGGCAGCCACTCCTGTGACCACACTCAGAGAGCGCCTCAAAGAAGAGATGAAGACCGCCATGCGCGCCAAAGAGAAGGTGCGCCTGGGGGTCATTCGCCTCGTTTTAGCGGCTATTCAGCAGAAAGAGATTGATGAACGCGTCACGCTGGATAGCGACGATGCAATTACCGCCGTCATTGACAAAATGATCAAACAGCGTCGCGATTCCATTACTCAATACCAAAATGCCCAACGTCAAGATCTGGTAGATGTTGAACAGCACGAGCTGGTGCTCCTTATGGAGTACATGCCTAAACAGCTGAGCACGGTCGAAATCGAGGCGGAACTTGCCGACATCATCGCCAGCACGGGGGCCGCTGGCCCACAAGACATCGGCAAAGTGATGGGGGCCGCCAAGGGCAAGTTCCAAGGCCGTGCCGACATGGGGCAGGTCAACCAACTGGTTAAAAGCACACTCGCCGCACTTTAATACCGCCGCCATCACGGCTACACTGACGGCACTCACTGCAACCCTGAAGAGACCAGCATGGCCGGTCGCATCCCGCAACACTTCATAGATGAACTTCTAAATCGTATCGATATTGTCGATCTGATCGATAGCCGCGTCCCATTACGCAAAGCCGGGCGTGATTTCCAGGCCCGCTGCCCCTTCCATGAGGAAAAAAGTCCCTCTTTCACAGTCAGCCAGACCAAGCAGTTCTACCACTGCTTCGGCTGCGGTGCCCACGGCAGCGCCATCAGCTTTTTAATGGAGCATGATCACCTGGATTTTATCGAGGCCATTAAAGAGCTGGCCGACAAAGCAGGCGTTGTGCTGCCCTCCGCCGAGGAAGAGCACACTTACAAAGCCATCGACAAAGATCTCTATGGCGTTATGGAGGAGGCCTGCAACTTCTATCGCCAGCAGTTACGCAGCCACACCGACGGCCCTAAAGCGGTGGAATACCTCAAAGGACGAGGCCTCACCGGCCAGATCGCCAACGACTTTGGCATCGGCTTCGCCCCGCCCGGCTGGGACAGTCTGCTCAAAACCGCGGGCGGTTCGCGTCAGCGAGAAGCCCAGCTGGCGACCACCGGCATGGCCATTACCAAAGAGGACGGACGGCACTACGACCGTTTTCGCAATCGCATCATGTTTCCGATCCGCGACCGCCGCGGCCGCATCATCGCCTTTGGCGGACGCGTGATCGACAAGAATGACACCCCCAAATACCTCAACTCCCCCGAGTCGCCCCTATTCCACAAAGGAAAAGAGCTTTACGGACTTTACGAGGCGCGCCAGGCACAGCGCCAAATCGACCGTCTGTTGGTCGTGGAGGGCTACATGGACGTAGTGGCTCTGGCTCAACACGGCATCTGTTATGCCGTCGCTACCCTGGGCACCGCGCTGACAACCGACCACATTGCCCCCCTCTACCGCACCACACAAGAGGTGGTTTTCTGCTTTGACGGCGACCGTGCCGGACGTGACGCCGCCTGGAAGGCCCTCGACATCATGCTGCCGGAGCTGAACGAGGGACGTACTGCCCGTTTTATGTTCCTGGCTGACGGTGAAGACCCTGACACCCTGGTGCGTAAAATTGGCCAGGAGGCCTTTGAGCTGGAAATCAAAAATGCTGTTCCACTCTCCACCTTCCTGCTCGACAATCTATTGCAGCAGGTCGACATGGGCGCTATCGACGGACGGGCCCGTCTGGTTGAGCTTGTCCGACCCAAACTGGCCAAGATCAACAATGCGGTGTTCAGACGCATGCTGATCAACGCACTGGCCACCCGCATCCACATCAACGCCCAAGAGCTATTACAGCTACTGGGCGAGAAGTCAGCGCCCATCAATCAGACAAAACGACCTCGTCAGCAACAGCACAACATCGAGTCACGCAAACTCTCCCCTATCCGCACCGCCATCACGCTACTGCTAAACCACCCGAGTCTGGCGCAATCTGCCGGTGATCCCCAGCGATATCTCCAACTCACGGAACCCGGGATACGGCTTTTGGTCGAACTCCTTGAACTTGCCCGCAACAATCCCCATATCAACTGCGGCACTATTTTAGAAAGGTGGCGAGACCGCCCTGAGGGCAAACACCTAAGCAAGCTAGCCAGCGCCCCTGTTTACCACACGACCAATGAGGGGCTGGAGATGGAGTTCCATGACACATTGAGGCTACTCGACCGGCAACGTGTGGAACAGGAACATGAACGACTCAGGCGCAAAAGCGAAACCGGCCCACTCAGCCAAGAGGAAAAACGTAAATTCACACAGCTCTTATCCGAGAAACACGCCTTGGCACAACCCAGCAACAACCGCTAACCTCTGCGTGCTCAACAACCCTCGGCGGAGAAAAGTGAGCATGCCTACTGATTTTGATATAGAATGATCGGCTATTTTTTGGCCGTCCAGTGATCTTTCGACATCCACGAACGTGAGACTTTAGAGATATATGAGCCGCGAGCAACAAGAATCACAGATCAAATTACTCATCGCCAAAGGGAAGGAGCAAGGCTACCTAACCTATCGCGAGGTCAACGACCATCTGCCTGATGAGATCGTCGATCCTGAGCAGATCGAAGACATCGTCAACATGATCAATGATATGGGCATACCCGTCCATGAGGTTGCTCCCGACGCCGACAGTCTGATTCTCTCTGACAATGCGGTCACCGATGATGACGCCGCTGACGAAGCGGCCGCCACTCTCGCCACCGTTGACATCGAGTTTGGCCGTACCACCGACCCTGTCCGTATGTATATGCGTGAAATGGGCACAGTGGAGCTATTAACACGTGAAGGCGAAATCAAAATCGCCAAACGCATCGAAGACGGGCTACTCCAGGTCAATAGCGCACTCGCCAGCCACAGCAACAGCATTAGCCGCCTGCTCGAAGAGTACGATCGTGTCGCTGCGGGCGAAGCACGTCTCGCCGAAATTATCCGCGGTTTCATTGATCCCAATGCGGGTGACAATGACGAGCTGCCCGTACCCGTCATCCCCACCAGCACAGCTGCCAGCAAAAACAGTGACGATGATTCGGATGAAGATAGCGACGACTCCTCCGATGAAGCCAGCACCGATACGGGGCCGGATCCGGAAGAGGCGCGCCTGCGCATGGTGGCGCTGTCCGAGCTATACGACAAATATAAAGCCACACTCAAAAAACATGGTTTGGATGATGGCAAACTCGCACCACTACGCCAACAGATGGCCGACGCATTTTTGGAGTTCAAGCTCGCTCCCCAGTTTAACGACAGGCTGGTCAATGAGCTGCGCGACATCATCGAACGGATTCGCAGCCACGAACGTATCATCATGGACATCTGTGTCGAACAGGCACACATGCCACGTAAAGAGTTCATCACCTCTTTCCCTGACAACGAAACCAATCTCGACTGGTTGGATCAGCAGATCAAGTCGAAAAAGAGCTTTGCCAATATTCTCAAAGAGCATGAAGAGGATATCCGCAATGCCCAACGTCAACTGATCAGCATTCAGAACCAGTGCGGTCTCACCATATCCAGCATCAAGGATATAAACCGCAAAATCTCCGTTGGTGAGGCCAAAGCCCGCCGCGCCAAAAAAGAGATGGTCGAAGCTAACTTACGTCTGGTTATCTCCATTGCCAAAAAATATACCAACCGCGGCCTGCAGTTCCTCGACCTGATCCAGGAAGGCAACATCGGCTTGATGAAGGCAGTCGACAAGTTTGAATACCGTCGCGGTTACAAATTCTCAACCTATGCAACATGGTGGATTCGTCAGGCGATCACCCGCTCGATTGCTGACCAGGCACGCACCATCCGTATTCCGGTGCACATGATCGAGACCATCAACAAGCTCAACCGCATCTCACGCCAGATGTTGCAGGAGATGGGCCGCGAAGCGACCCCGGAAGAGCTGGCCGTGCGCATGGAGATGCCTGAAGACAAGATCCGCAAAGTGCTCAAAATCGCCAAAGAGCCCATCTCCATGGAGACACCCATCGGCGACGACGAAGACTCCCATCTGGGTGACTTCATCGAAGACAGCAACGTCTTGGCGCCACCGGAGTCAGCAACCATTGAAGGGCTCAAAGAGGCCACGCAAGAGGTTTTGGAAAGCCTTACCGCGCGCGAAGCCAAAGTACTGCGCATGCGTTTTGGTATCGACATGAATACCGACCACACGCTTGAAGAGGTTGGCAAACAGTTTGACGTCACTCGCGAACGTATTCGTCAGATAGAGGCCAAGGCACTGCGCAAACTGCGCCACCCGACCCGCTCGGAAAACCTTCGCAGCTTCTTGCAAGACTAAAAACAAAATACCCGCCGCATCCAATAGATGCGGCGGGTATTTTTTTCAGTAGCAGATACACAGTGTACCTAGCGAGCAAACACTGCACAGGTTATACTGCACGGCACAAATTAAAGGGCCTATAGCTCAGTTGGTTAGAGCAGCGGACTCATAATCCGTTGGTCCCAGGTTCGAGTCCTGGTGGGCCCACCAACTATATCAATTAGTTACAAACACCTTCCAGCTTTTAGAATTCTAAAATTTTCCCGTGTAGACACGGTGTAGACACTCCATGAAGCGCTCTCCCCCCTGACCAACAGCTAACACTAATTTCCATAACCTCTCAGCTCGCCAATCAGCTTGATAAATTCGCGGCCATACCTGAGTATATACACGAACAAAACCCGCCAAGCCTCTGCCTTATCATGAGGGAACGCTCAAACCGGTGGGTTACTTTTTTCAACCCCTTATCCATAAACCAGCCAAACATAAATATGCTCACCTAATTAAGTTCGGTAAGATTAAGTTGGCTATGAAACGTGGCCGCTAATATTCATAACAACACCCCTCACGCCTCTCCATGGAAGCGCACCCCCTACACCAAGCTCACGCTACAAGCTCAACTTGAGCAGCTGGGTGCATATTGGCTCCCCTTTGAGCATGACCACGCCAACCACCGCACCAGCACCAGTTTTGAGTAAATCCTGAAGCTTTACGACTTTGACCGGGGTTTACGACTCTTGATCATGGATGCCGTGAAGCGCATTGAGTATCCATCCGTGCCAAACTGGCTTATGTGTTGGGCCATAAATACAACCCACACCTTAACCACTCAATCTATTTTGATCCCATCGAATATGAACGCTCCATCACCTATCTGGAACAAGAGGTTGAACACACTAATGAAGAGTTCATCAATCACTTACAAAATCCCACCAAAAACGGTCTTTTTCATATAAACAGTTACTGGGGATGGGTCTTTCCACTTAAATAACACTGTCTATCCTTAAACTCCCCAAGCTGTCTTGAACAGACTAATTCAGTATTTTCTAATGCCCCGTAGTCAATGTTAAAAATGTCATTTGCTATTCACAACACTATTTAGGTATGTTTGGGGTAGCTGGGGGCAGCTAATAATAAAAACTTGAGGCGCGGGGAATAATGGACGATACTATTTGCAACAACACCCCCCACGCCTCTCCACGGAAGCGCACCATGGGGGGTTACTTTTTTCTGGGGGCTGGAAATTGAAGTTTTCCAAACCGGCCACCACGATAGATCAACAGATAGACCTTCTTTTATCTCGTGGTATGGAAATCCCCGACAGGGACTATGCCCGCCACTACCTCACCCATCTGAATTACTACCGGCTTGGGGCCTACTGGCTTCCCTTCGAATCTGACCACACCTCTCACACCTTTACACCTGGCACCCGCTTTGATGACGTTGTGAGCCTCTACGTGTTCGACCGGGAGTTAAGGCTGCTGGTGATGGATGCAATAGAGCGCCTGGAGGCCTCTATTCGTACCCAGTGGGCTTACCAGCTTGCACATAGCTATGGCCCCCATGCCTACCTACGCCCCGATATTTTCAAAAACGACGGCATACACCACCGCTGTCTGAGTAAATTGAAAGAAGAGCTGGCGCGTAGCCATGAGACCTTTGTGGAGCACTACCAGAACTACACAGACCCGGCGCTACCCCCAATATGGGCAGTGGTGGAAGTTATGTCGCTGGGGCAGCTTTCAAAATGGGTGCCAGGGCTTACCGATGGCCAGGACCGGCAAGCCATTGCCAAGAATTACGGCATTGATGAAATTGTATTGACCTCGTTCCTGCACCACCTAACTATCGTGCGGAATGTTTGCGCCCACCATGGCCGCCGATGGAATCGGCGTTTTGGCTTTCAAGCAAAGATGCCAAAGAAGCCAATGCAGCTTTATCAAAGCCTGAACATGCAACAATCCAAACATATCTATAATACGTTGGTGATGCTTGAATACATGATGAACATCATCAGTCCTGATCATCACTGGAAGATGCGGCTTATTTCCCTGCTTGAGAAGCATCCTATTGCAAAATCAGTGGTGATGGGGTTCCCTGTTGGATGGCTATCACAAGATATGTGGAAGTTATGAATGGATGCATCCAATTTAAAGTGGTCATTGAAGTTAATCGGGTGGAATTAATTGCATTGCCCTATCTGTTTGGAGATTCAAAGGGATTGTATGGAACTTAATCAAGTTGTTGAAAGTTTGCGAAAGCGTGTTCCTTGGCCTGTGATGAGTAAGTTTTTGTCTCATTATGGCTTTTTAAAGGGGCATGGGTGGGAAGGGACGGCTGAAAAAATCATTGAAAACCACGGCACAGCTCCTGACGAGGTTAAAGAGAAAAATTTAAAAATCCTTAGTCAGTTCTATCGTGAGCATTTATTAGCGGGCGAAAAATCGATTAGATTATATCGAGTTGATGAATCACTTATGCATTCGATTATGACTGCATTAGACCAGTACAAAATGCCAGACTCTCTTTTAAAATCGGCGTATCCATACCCGCTCAATGATTCTGATTTGGAGTGCGTTGATGAGGGGGTTTACCCTGTTTCAATAGAGCACGATGATGATGAGAAGGTGTTGCTTGTCTTTTCTGCAAAACGTCACATAAAAGAAAAAGTCGAAATAGCACCTTCAAGTTTTGGAAGTGATGCCATTGAGGCACTAGGCCATTTTTCTGAAATATATGGCATCAAAGAATACACTAGGCAGTTTTTTGATGTACTAGCATTTGATATTAAAGCGAATGTCATTGAAATCCGATTGGATATTGCTGCAAATATTTCATCTGATGATCGAAATATTGGATTTTCACAAACAAAGAAAAAGTTTTGCTCTTTAATTCGGGAGCTTGGGGTTTCCTTTGAGTTTGGTTCTGAAATTAATTTGTTTCCAGCAATTGACAAGTTATATAGATTAAAAGAAGGGCGCGTGTGTGAACTGGCCTTTACTACCGAAGAAGGATCAATTAAGCACGAAAAAATGAGAAGAAAACATTTGTGTCTTCGGGAGGAAACATATCATAAGGCTGGAGCCCTTGCTGTTGATGGCCATATTTTTGCGTATCGTATTGCTACAACCTGGACACACAAATCAATGAATTCTCAGCCAGAACTGTTGCTTCCTGGGAGTTCAAGAATGTTAAGTAAACCAAAAATTTATCTTGGTGAGGCGCTGATCACGAAGTGCTGTGGTTTTTCTGATTATGGTTTTGTAATGAATAAGTTAAATAGCTTAGTCACGTAAGATGAGTCGACTGCTTACTGATAATCAAGTCCGAGAGAGACTTGCTGAGGACTGGGGGGATGGATCTCCCCAGTTTTTCGCATGTGTGAAAATATTTGAGTATCTACGTTCTCGCCCAATAGAACAGCTAAAGCATCTTACTCTTGGTGGTTTAAAGATTTCTATAAATCATGATGTTCTTGATACTGATTTGCTTTTAGCAACACAGTATCTGTGCGGTGAAAGAGTGCCGGTTCTTGCACTACATTTTGAATTTTTAGATGAGGATGATAATTATCACGAGATAAGTAGAGGGGATATGTATTTTGCCGAAAAATATGGGCGAATGGTTCATCCAGTGTCAGGCGAGTTTATCGAAAACTATGATGAAAATATATTTATATATTTCACTCCTGGAGAATTGATTTGTCAGGGGAAGAGTTAGCCATGGAAATTGAAAAACTCAGCCTAAGCGAGCTTAAAAAGTATGAAAAATATGTTCCTGGTCTTGGTAACTTCCCTTCAAGATTTTGCACAACTGATTATGATGATTTTGTTGGTGTTTTATATAAGGATATAGACACAATCGTTGCGGAAATGGAAGAAAATCCAGAGCATTACATGAAAGACAGCGAAGATCGGTTAACTATACAAATAAAAATATCTTTGCGTCTTATGGGGTATGAGGCGAATCATGATGCAAAAATTGGCGGCCACACAGACCTGTCTGTAAAAAAGCCGAGCCAAAATTGGCTTTGGATTGGTGAAGCAAAGTTGTATGGTGGTCCCAAGTATCTAATGACTGGATTTAAGCAGTTAACCACGCGATACTCTCCGGGAAATTACAATAACAATCAAGGGGGGATGCTGATTTATATTCAGAAAAAGGATGCGAAAATGCTTATGGATAAATGGGGAAAGATGCTGGTATCTGAGGGGGATATTTCTGAATCTTTCGCGTGTGGTGTTAACCCATTATCATTTTATTCAAAACATAAGCACCAAAGGACCGGATTGGATTTCACTGTTCGACATATTCCGTTTGTATTATATTTTGATCCCAGGGATAGATAGAGCTGTCCCCAACCCTAGCCCCAGACCATAAAGGGTTAACCCCTATCCTAACGCGGTAAGGCGCACTAAGTAGGGCGTCAATAAGCGAAGCGCATTGCGCGGAATGAATAAACCAACCCCGCATATGTGTTGCTGCGCAAGAGCCTGCCCCGCGAAGCGCTTTGGGCGCGCTTGGTGGGTTACGGAATAAAAGACATTCCTAACCCACATTGACTGTCCGCTAATGGCCGATAGCCGCCAAACCACGTCCCGTTCCGTACAGTTATTGACAGAACTCCAAGTTAGAAGCGGCGCTGTGCGCCCTTGATTTTGAAAAAACCTGTAACGGTTCCGGCCCGGTTCCAGCCCCAAGCTGTTTAGGACTGGCCCCAACCCCAGCCCCATAGACTTGAGGGCTAGCCCCTGTCCTGGCCCCATACCCTTGGGGGCTGGCCCCTGTTCCAGCCCCAGGGCCGGAGTTTTCTGAAATATTCCGAAGCCTTTCTGAAACCGGTTCCTGATTCGGTTCTAAAAACTCCATAACCGGTTCAGTACCGCTTTCGGTCCGGTTCTGGCCCTGCGTATAGTTGTGTTCATCCTCATGAAACTGCTTGGAACCGATCTCAAACCGATTTTTTACTGGATTACAGATAATCGTCCAGTTTTGCATGGGGCTAAGAAAGGTGATGCCGTTGAACTCCAGCCCCACGACTTGCTCCCCCTTGGGTTCACCGTAGCGCCCAGGTTCTGCATTGAAGAGGCGGCTAAGTTTTACCGGTTGATCTTTACGGCTGGCAGTGGGGCCGCCCATCAACAAAGTAAACTCATTCCACTGGCCTGCATCGGCGGCCAATCTGATCTTTTCAAATTCGGAGTTATCTTGTGGCCCCATACGACGCAATTCTCGCCAGACCGTTACTGATGGCCCGCCAAACTGTTGAAACTGGCGTATGCCCCAAGTGGCCGCCCAGGCGGCGACACGTTCGGCAGAGGTGGCCGCGTTGTGGCCATAGAGGTCTTTATCGACGCCAAAGCCATCGATGTTCTTGGAGATATATTTAGCGATGTAACCGATTGCGGTCCCTTTTTTGGGATCAATCACTTTAACAGTAAACCTGTTTTCCTTTGCCCCTGGTTCATCACCCTCTTCCTGGAGGGCGTAGGTTCTGAAAATCTCCTGAACTCGTTCTGAATCTTCAGGAGATACAAATAATAAAAAATGGGCGTGTGGTGTACCGTCGTGCATGGGTTCCACCACTCTGAAACCGTAGGCCTCTATCTCATCACGTGTAAACTTTGAACGAATGCGGCTCCAGACCCTGTTTAAATATTGGTTTGCCTCCCTTGGTGTTGTTCCGTCATATCTGGGGTTCTCTTGTCCCGATCTTGAATAACGGGCGTGCAATTTTTAAAATATAGTTGCCTGACAGGGGAATTCAGAATAGCTTAGTCACACTGGATACTATAGATGTACGACTATGGCTGTATCACCACAAAACATTTGCGACACCCTATTTACCGTAAAGAGCTTAACTATGTAGTTAATTTTAAAACTTCGCAGGCAGGGAGATTGATGCGGAGATACATCTGTAACCACGACAGGGAGAATCTAAATGATGTTCACAACACCCTCTATACGCTGGCCACTGGCCGGGACACTGCTCATCGCATCAGGCGCTGTCTCTGCGTCCGGTTTTGCGCTGATTGAACAGAGCGGCAGCGGCTTAGGCAACGCATATGCCGGTGGTGCTGCCAGCGCCGATGACGCCGCCACCCTCTTTTTCAACCCCGCTGGCATGGCCCGCCTGGAGGGTAAACAGATCGCGCTGGCAGGGCATCTGATAAAACCGACGGTCCACTTCACCGATAACGGCTCAACGGGGGCGTTACTGCAAACGGCTGGGGGAGCGGGTGGTGACGCCGGTAGCTGGGCAGTGGTGCCTAACGCCTACTTTGCCATGGCGCTTAATCCCCAAACCCGCATAGGTTTAGGCATCAACGCTCCGTTCGGTTTGCAAACCAAGTATGACGGCGACTGGATTGGCCGTTTTCAGGCGATCAAATCGAAGATTGAGACCGTCAACATCAACCCCTCCATCTCATACGACATCAACAGTATGATTTCGCTGGGTGCCGGGCTGAATTACCAGTTCATCAAAGGGGAACTCACCAGCGCCGTCAATTACAGTGCCGCTGCCTTTGCAGCGGGCGGCTCGGCACTGCTGACGGCGATTGGCGGGCCAAACCAGGAGGGGCTAAGTACCATTAAGGGGGATGATTCAGCCTGGGGATATAACCTGGGGGGGTTGATCAACATCGATTCACAGACCCGTGTTGGCCTCGCCTACCGTTCCAAGGTCAAATATAAACTGAATGGCACGGTATCGTTTGACGATGTACCGGCGGCGATGGCCTCCAGCCCGCTGCTGGCAAACGCGGATGTCACACTGCCCATCGACATGCCAGACACCTTTTCGATCAGTGGTTTTCACCAGCACAATGGCCAGTGGGATTTCATGGCGGATGCCACCTGGACCGGCTGGGGGGTATTTAAACAGCTGAAGATCGACCGCTCAAACGGTTCAAATGTGCAGACAGTCAATGAGAACTGGAAAAACAGCTGGCGCTTTTCGGCAGGCACAAATTACCACTACAACCAGAAGTGGCTTACGCGTGCGGGTGTGGCGCTTGATCAGGCCCCGGTGCCCGATTCACACCGCACTGCCCGCATTCCCGATAACGACCGTACCTGGCTTGCACTGGGTGGTCAGTACAAACCCTCCACCAATGAGGCATTCGATTTTGGTTACGCCCACCTGCTTGTAAAAGGGTCAACCATTGCTGACATGCAAGCCGCCAGCGGCAAGGGTAATCTCGTGGGGAACTATGCCAATAGCGTCGATATTTTGAGCGTTCAATATACACGATCGTTTTAATCTGCTGGCTAATCAGCATAGCTACTATCTTACAGTAGCTGCGTCATACCTCGGAAACAGCACCCGCACACGTAAGCTTGTGCGGGTATTTTCATCGACATAGGCCAGTATTATCCGTGTCCCTATACGATCAACAATCGTTTTGACAATCGATAGCCCTACCCCTGAACCAGCGGTGTGGTCTCTAAGGTCACACCAACATTATCCACCAGGTTGTCTGTTGCCAAGGTACCAAACACACTTATCAAAACAATCGAACTCCAATAGCCCCATGGAGTATATCGTTGCGAGCGAAACTGAAGCCCCAGTGTCATCTGTAACAACAGCGCTGTTATTAATGAAGTCGACATCAACCCCATCTGCAAGTTGACGTTCAAAAAATCTGCCGCTGTCTCCCCCACCGTTGTGGCCATAATTTTGACAACCCAGAAAAAAGGGGCACCTCAGGAATCTTATTTAACATCTGTGTGGTACCGCTACCCAACGTTTTATTCATGATTTACTCTCCTGACAGATCAGCTGCATAACCAATGGACAGCGCTACTATCACCAACAAAACTTAGGAGAGACACAGGAAAAAAATAACAGCGGCGGAATAACAAAGGCCCATCACTCTCGAGACGGGCCTTTGTTATTTTTCACTCTCAATAAAATTGAACCATCACCTCAGTTGCGGCTGTTTGCCCTCCCCCAGCCGCAACAGACTCGGCAACAGAATCAACGTAAAGAGCGTACTCACCGCCATGCCGCCGACAATCACCGCACCCAGGCCCCGATAGAGCTCAGTACCGGCCCCCGGTATCAGTACCAGCGGCAACATACCAAAGATGGTGGTAAGGGTACTCATGAGGATGGGACGGAGACGCTGACGGATCGCCAGCTGTACTGCGTCGCGGCGCGAGACCCCTTCGCGTTCGGCGCTACGGGTCAGGTCTACCAGCAGGATGGCGTTGTTGACCATCAAACCGAGCAGGATGATGAAACCGATCATGGTAAGCAGGTCCATCGGCTGATTGACGCCTGCCAGATTCAGCAGCCACAGCGCCAGCACTCCCCCCACCGTCGCCAGAGGAATCGTCAACAGCACCAGCAGGCTATCCATGAAGGAGCGGAACAGGGCGCTGATGAGCAGGTAGAGGATGACAATCGCCAGTAGGAAGGAACCCGCCATGCTCTTGAGCATCTCCTGCAGCTTGTCTGCCGAACCGGAGTAGCTGAGGATGCCATCCTCCGGCAGCGCCGCCTCGATGGCGGGTTCGACCTTCTCCTTAATGAGATCAAGCCCCTCCTCCACCGACATCCCTTCCGGCAGCCGCACCTGCAGAGTGACGGTGCGGTGGCGATCGATACGGCGCAACTGATCGGGGCCGGCGGTCTGCACCACCTTCACCAGCGCGCCAAGCGGCTGAATGCCGCCCTCCGGCGTGGCCAGCGGAATCGCCGTCAACGCTTCCGGCGTCGCCCAGCCCTGACTACGCAGGATCACATCAAGGCGTTTGTCGCCATCAAAGTAGTCCGCCACATAGAGGCCACTGCCGAGGGCGCGGGCAATGCCGCCCATGTCGCCACGATTCCACCCCACCTCGGCGAGGCGGCGCTCGTCCGGTACCAGCCGTAACTCCGGCTCGGCCAGATCAAGCCCCGGGAAGGGGCGCGGCATTGAGCCAAACGCCTCACGCACCGCCATAAAACCGGCGCTGCCGGCCTGGAGCAACCCTTCGAGGTCGCTGCCCTGAATATCAATATCAATAGAGCGGCCACCACCCAGCCCGCCAAACAGCGACGCCTTGAAGGCAAAACCGATGGTATCGGGGAAGGAGGCGATTACCCCGTTGATCACCGGCGTCAGTTCGCCGATGCGGGTGGCGTCAGCGGTCTGCGCCCCCATGAACATGCCATTGTTGAAAGCGATAAAGAAGTAGTGACTCACCTGTGGCTGCTTTTCACCACTGAGATAGGGACTCATCGCCGCCGCCACCTGCGCCCCCATCTCCTTCTCCATATAACCGATGTTGGCCCCCGGCGGCGGATTGATGAAGCTGATGATCAGGTTGCGATTCCCCTCCGGCAGGTAGTCAGCCTTGGGCACCATGAACCAGGCCAGCAGCAGCGGCACAGTCACCAGCCCCACGATCCAGAGGCGACGACCACGCGCCCCGGTCGTGTGCATGATGGCGGCGGTAATGTTATCCCACCACTTCTCATGGGGGTCGACCAGGCGTGTCTGTTTGAGCCAGCTCACGGCAGCCGTGGGCAATACCACCACCGCCACCAGCAGCGAAAGGCAGACCGCCACCGAGATGGTGAGCGCCAGATCGGCAAAGAGTTGCCCCGCCTCATCGGCAAGGAAGAGCACGGGCAGAAAAATGGCGACGGTGGTGGCGGTCGAGGCGAGAATCGCCCCCCACACCTGAGTGGTGCCATGTCGGGCGGCAGCCACATAGTTCACCCCTGATTCACGCAACCGGACGATGTTCTCCAGCACCACAATCGCAGCATCCAGCACCATGCCGACGGCAAAGGCGAGACCAGCAAGGGAGATGACATTGAGCGTGCGCCCCGCCATATCCATCACCATAAAGCTGCCCACCACACAGATGGGAATCGCCAGCGCCACAATCAGGGTAGCGCGCAGGCGGCGGAAGAACCACCACAGCACCCCCACCGCCAGCAGGATGCCCATCAGCAGATTCTCCACCACCATATATATAGAATCATTGATGTAATCGGTCTCGTCATAGACCTGAGCAATAGTAAGATTGGCCTGCTTGAGCGGTCCCTCGCGCAGCTCCTCCACCGCCTCTTTCAACCCGGCCATCACCTCCAGCACATTGACGCCGCTCTCGCGGTGGGCGTTGATCGCCATGGCGGGCTGGCCGTTCTGGATCACAAAGCTGGCGCGATCCTCCATCTGCACCGCCACTGTGGCGACATCACGCAGATAGACCGGCCTCCCCTCGCGCCAGTCGATGATCAGACCGGCCAGATCATCGGCCTTGTAGGCACCGGCATAACGGAGGGTATAGCGGCGCTTGCCCACCTCGGCAAAACCGGCAGAGCTATCCTTGGCACCCACCAGCTTCACCACCTCCGGCAGCTGAACGCCGAGGCTGGCGGCCTTGTAAGGATCGAAGGTGATACGCAGTTCGTTCTGGCGACCGCCACGCAGCTCGGACATGGCCACGCCGGGCACCCGCTCGAAACGACTCTGCACCACCTCTTCAAGGAAGTTCTGGTAGGAGGCGATATCGCGCTCGTTGCCCGCCCCCGCCTTGATGACGAACCAGGCGATGGGGCGGCTGTCGCCACCCACGGTGCTGATCACCGGCTCGCTGGCATCGGTAGGGTAACGGGCAACGCGATTGAGGCGACTCATCACCTCCAGCAGGGCACGGCGCAAGTCGGTGCCAACGGCAAAGGTGAGTGTCACCTTGCCCTGGCCGCGACTCGCCTCGGCGAGGATCCGCGTCGCCCCCGGCAGGCCGCGCAACGCATCCTCCTGCGGCTCCACAATCTCCGCCTCCACCTCCTCCGGCGCAGCGGCGCGCCAGGTGGTGGAGATGGTGATCTTGGGCTCCTCCACTTCCGGCGTCAGCTGGATCGGCAGCCGCTCCATGCTGATAAAGCCAAACAGCACAACAAGCAGCACCGCGACGGCCACCGCCACCGGATTGCCGAGGGAGAGACGCGTCAGATTCACTCTACCGCTCCGCCCTTGCTCTCACCCTTAACATCAACCGCCTGGCCGGGACGCAACCGCTCGTTGCCACGAATCACCACCCGATCGCCCGCCTGCAATGGACCACGCACTTCAATGTAGTCACCCACGGCCATGCCCGTCTCCACCGCCACCGGCTGCGCCAGATTGTCATCACCCACTCTGAAGAGCGAGGCACCGCCACGCCGCAGAACCAACGCATCCCGCGAGACGCTCAATACCTCGCGCGGTTTGGCCGAAGGCAGCGCCACCCGCAACGGCTGCCCCACTGTCCACGCCCCCTCGACCAGATCAATACGTAACATCAACAGCCGCGAACGGCTATCCGCCACCGGCACCACGGCGCGGATTCGGCCCACGCCGTTGCCATTGTCCGATTGCAACTCCAGTCGCTGCCCTGCTGTGAGATGAGAACGTAGCTTCAACGGTGCCGTCGCCTCAATCTCCATATCATGAGTGGCAACCAAATTCACCACCACATCACCCGCGCCGACCCACTCACCCGCCCGTTTGAGGCGAGCCGCCACCACCCCAGCAAAGGGGGCCTTAATCGCCGTGCGCGCCAACCGTTCACGCGCCAGATCCAGCCGCGCCACGGCGGCAGCCAGAGTGCTGGTGGCGATATCATGATCCGCACCGGTCTTTTCCAGCTGTGCTAGCGCCGCATTGTTCTGCTGTGCCAACTGATCCAGGCGCTGCATCTCGCGTTTGAGAAAGGTCAGATTGGCCTGTTCGCGCGCCACCGCCGCCTCGGCCTCGGCCACATCCACTTTGGGCAGCACATCGTCGATACGCGCCACCGTGGCACCGGCCGCCAAAATCGTGCCTTCGTCCGCCACCTTGAGCAGACGTCCGGCCACCTCGGCAGCGAGCTGTGCCTCGTTGCGACTGACCACACTGCCCGCCACCCAGGTGACAGGCGACAACATCCGTAGCGCCGCCTGCTCCACCACTACCGGTGTACTGCGCCCCCCCTCCGCGCCGTTCGCCTGTCCCAATGACAGGGCAAACGCTAACGCAGCCCAACGGTACCTACCCTGGAATCGTCTCTGCACAAACAGCAAAACAATACTCCTTAATATAGTGCTAAGGAAACAGCACCCCGCCACCCCAGACAACACTCACTGGAAAAGGGCATGTGCACTCTACTGATTTAACCTACAATTGCGCCACAGAATACCGCAGCAATGCCACAATGGCATTACTATTCATAATCAATCACCTCTTGATAATCGGGTGGCTGGCGCGACTAGCGCCCCAATTTTCAGACAATTGCTCAACCAACCCTTGGGGCTTGCGTCCGTTATCCGATATAGTCTGAGGTGTGTACTTAAAAATCAGGCTTGAGGGGACCGATCTACCCAAGATGAAATCTATAAAACTCAACATTCCACAACGGAATAATAACCCGGCGATCACCATTACCCCCAGTCTTGAGCAGATCAAGGCGGTGCTTCGGGAGCTGCCCCTTGCCAATCCGGAGAAGTGCTGTATCCAGATTTTGCAGGAGCTATTCCGTCTTAACCGGGCACCATTTGCGGTCAAGGCACGGATCGACATCATGGCGCTGCTGCTACCATCGATAGATGACATGATCAACAGCGTCCGCAACGGTTATATCAACGACTCACTGCCACTGAGCAACCGTCGCCAGCAGAGTGCCCAGCTGATCAACCGCCTGCTCACGGAGATGAGCTACGGCTACAAAACCATCGTCCATGAGCTGCTCGAAGAAGAGGATAGTGCCAACACGGCAACCCGTGCCCATCTGCCACAGGCGATCTATTACGCCATGGGTTTTCTGGCACGGCTGCTGGTGGATGCCTACGCACTCTACATTCCAGAGCCGCCACAGATATGGCTGGAACTGAATCAACTCTATCTCTATGCCGAAAAGAACCAGCTGCATGATATCGAGCTGAACCCGATCAACCCCATACATGAGCCAAAACCAGCCACCATCATCAACAGTTACCGCCGCATCGTGCTGCTGGCAATCGCCAACCCCTACCATCTGATGCTGGGCGAGACGGTCAAAATGTATAAAAACCTGATCGACTGGGCACCCCAGTGCCGCATCCTTAACCTGAGCAACAACCGTCTGCCTGAGGGCAAGCTGTTTGTCGACCTGACCATGGATGCACCGCCACTTTACGCCCCCAAAACCTCCAGTAAACTGCGCCCGATCGAAGGGCGGCAGATAGAGATAAAAGAGCTGCTGACACTTGTCAGCCAGGAGACCCGCCGCCTGACACTGGCCAAACAGCGTGATTCACTCAGCCACAATCTGGCCAAGCGGATGGAGCGCGACATGTACTTCCGCTGGGCCGAAGCGTGGGGCATCCGGCGCGAGCGACTCAGCAACCGCAAACCGGTAGAGCTGCCTGCACGTATGATCTGCGGCCTGACCGCCACCCACCACTTTGTCAGTGGCGAAAAAGTGTTCCGGCCGGAAGAAGATGAGCTGCAAATCCGTGGTCGTAACGCCCACGCAGGCGGCAGCACGCTGACCCTGCTGGAGGAGGAGCAGACCCCCTGGGCCTTTGAAGACCCACAGAAACATGTGCTCACCTCACTGCATCAACCACGCAAATCACAGTTCAATGCCCAGCAGGGGGCCCATGAGCGCAATCTCTGGATCAAGGTTTACGCCAACTCCACCCAGGCTATTGATGAGTTTATTACCAACGAGGCCACTCTTTTTGAGTTTCATGGCTGCGACATCGTCAACTCAAACCAGGGCGGGTTTGGCATTATCTGCCCCCGTTCAAGCCAGCTGCCCGCCCGGGTCGGCGACCTGCTCTCGGCACGAACAGAGGGTAACAGCGCCTGGGCCATTGGCCGGGTACAGTGGATGAAGATCAATGGTGACAAGGATGTCTCACAAGGCATCAAGCTGATTGCTGAAGATGCACGGGTTATCGCCGTCAAAGCGGTTCAGGGCGTTGGCTGTGGTGGTGAATACTACCGCAGCCTGCTGATTCCCGATCTCGATCCAAAAGAGCATCCCACCACCATGATCACACCGGCAGCGGTCTATGACATCGGTTCGATTCTGAAAGTGGTGCTGGATGACGAGATTCTTCACGCCCGGCTACTGCGACAGCTCACCGCCACCAGTTCGTTTTCACACTACCAGTTTGAGCTGGTTGCACAACCCGTTACCGAAAAAACATTGACCAGTGATCAGGAGGACAAGCTCACCTCCAGACTCTTTCGCTAACAACGGAGATAGAACGTATGGCTGTTACCCCCGTGCCCCGCATTAAAAATAACGATGTGCTCTATCGCCTACTGCGCGATGGCAAAATTGTGGAGTTCAATCAGCAGCGTAGCCACAATGCAACGCTCGACCTCATCAACTGCGATTTCAGGGGCGTTGACCTGCGTGGGCTGGACGCAGCAGGGTTAGATTTAACCGGTGGCTATTTTCGCCAGGCCGACCTGCGCGGCATTGATTTCACCCTAACCAAAATGGAGGGGGCCAGCATCAACAGCGCCAAAATTTCCGGCACCTACTTCCCCGCAGAGTTAAGCGCCACTGAAATCGAGCTCTCGCTGATTCACGGTACCCGGATGCGCTACAACAGATAGCCCCTCCACACTGGCAGCAGAGGATGGAACACCCCCTGTTCCATCCTCTGCCAACCATCACAAAACAGCAATTGTGTTTGGTATCCTGCCCATTTCGTGATACCTAATGGGGCTGCTTAATCAGTAGTATGCCAGCCCATAGCGATGCCGCAGCCACCCTCATCAGAGAGACCCACCACCCCGCCAGCAGATGCTGCCGCGCAACGGGTTGTTAAAGTCCGGCGCGACTACAACACCTGGGTCGCCAACGAAACCCTGGAGGATTACGCGCTCCGTTTTACACCCCGGTCGTTCCGTAAATGGTCAGAGTGGCGGGTCGCCAATACCGCCTTTGGCGCGGCGGCGTTTCTGGTGCTGGAGGCGATTGGCGGCACCCTCGCCCTCAACTACGGTTTTACCAACGCCTTCTGGGCGATACTCGCCGCCGGGCTGATCATATTTCTCACCGGCCTGCCCATCAGCTACTACGCCGCCAAGTATGGCGTGGATATGGACCTGCTGACCCGTGGCGCAGGCTTTGGTTACATCGGCTCCACCATCACCTCGTTTGTCTACGCCTCCTTCACCTTTCTGCTGTTTGCGCTGGAGGCGGCCATCATGGCCTATGCCCTGGAGCTATACTTTCACATTCCGCTCTATCTCGCCTATCTGGTCAGCGCCCTGGTGGTGATTCCACTGGTCACCCACGGCATCACCCTCATCAGTCGCATCCAACTGATCACCCAACCGCTCTGGTTGATCATGATGGTCTTGCCGCTGCTGATGGTGCTGCACAAAGAGCCCGACCTCATCTCCGGTCTGGTCAATTTTGGCGGCAAGGCCGACACCACCCACTTCAACATCTACCTGTTTGGCACCGCCAGCGCCGTGGTGGTGGCGCTGATCACCCAGATTGGTGAACAGGTCGACTACCTGCGTTTCATGCCCGAGAAGAGCGCCAAAAACCGCCTGCGCTGGTATGCCGGGGTGGTGGTGGCTGGCCCTGGCTGGGTGGTGATCGGCGTGATCAAGATGCTGATCGGCGCCATGCTCGCCTACCTCGCCATCCGCCATGGCTTTATTGCCGACGACGCCAACAACCCCACCCAGATGTACCTGCTCGGCTACAGCTACGTCTTTGATGACCGCGACTGGGCCATCCTGGCGACGGTGCTGTTTGTCTGCATCTCCCAGATCAAGATCAACATGACCAACGCCTACGCCGGTTCGCTGGCGTGGTCCAACTTTTTTGCCCGCCTCACCCATAGCCACCCCGGCCGGGTGGTCTGGATGGTCTTTAACGCCCTGATTGCGGTAATGCTGATGGAGCTGAATGTCTTCCACGCCCTGGAGCAGGTGCTGGCCCTCTACGCCAACATCGCCATCTCCTGGATTGCCGTGGTGGTGGCCGATCTGGTCATCAACAAACCGCTCAAACTCAGCCCCCCCGGCATCGAATTCAAACGCGCCTACCTCTACGACATCAACCCGGTTGGCGTGGGCGCGATGGGGCTCGCCTCGCTGCTCTCCATCTGCGCCTTCTTTGGCGCCTTTGGTGAACAGGCGCAACCCTTCTCCACCTTCATCGCCTTGATCACCGCCCTCATCACCTCGCCCTTGATCGCCTGGTATACCGACGGAAAATATTACATCGCACGGCAACCGGCCGCGTTCAACAGCGCCGCCGGTCTGCTGCGCTGCTGCATCTGTGAACGGGAGTACGAACCGGAAGACACCGCCCACTGCACCGCCTATCAAGGCCCCATCTGCTCACTCTGCTGCACCCTTGACGCCCGCTGCAACGACCTCTGCAAACCGCAAGCGGCACGGGTCGCGGTGCAGAGCGCAACACTGATGCGCAAACTGCTGCCCAAAACGTTGTGGCAACCACTCGAAACCGGACTCGGCCACTATCTCTTGTTGATGGCCGCCATCGTCGGGCTGCTCGCCGCCGTGCTCGGGCTGATCTACTACCACCAGTTCACCCTGATCGAAGCGATGGCCATCTCGGTGCCCGCGATGCAGCTGCTGTTCCTCAAGATCTTTGCCGCGCTGGTGTTCCTCAGCGGCATCATCGCCTGGTGGCTGATCCTCACCAGCGAAAGCCGACGTGTGGCGCAAGAGGAGTCCAACCGTCAGACCAGCCTGCTGATGCAGGAGATCGAATCCCATCGCCGCACCGATGAGCAGTTGCAAAAGGCCAAACAGCAGGCCGACCAGGCCAACCAGGCCAAGAGCCGTTACATCACCACCATCAGCCACGAGCTGCGCACGCCACTCAACAGCATCCTCGGTTACGCCCAGATTCTGGATGCCGACAAATCAATCCCGGCCCATCGTCGCCAGGCGGTCAGCATCATCCGTCGCAGCGGCGACCACCTGCTGTCACTGATCGAAAGCACACTCGACATCGCCCGCATCGAAGGGGGGCGCGTCAAGCTCGAAGCCAAGCCACTGCACTTCACCGACTTCCTCAAACAGATCGTGCGTATGTTTGAACTCCAGGCCCTCAACAAAGGGATCGACTTCCACTACGAACCCGCCGACAAATTGCCGCTGGCCGTGCGTGCCGACAAACGCCGCCTGGGGCAGATCCTGATCAACATCCTCGGCAACGCCGTCAAATTCACCCAGCACGGCCAAGTGACATTCCAGGTGCGGCACGTGCGTGAAATGGCGATCTTCGAAATCAAAGACTCCGGCCCCGGCATCCCGCCGCAAGAGCTGGAGCAGATCTTCGAACCGTTTGCCCGCGGCAGTAACAGCAGCAGCACCAGCAGCAGCGGCACCGGTCTGGGGCTAACCGTCAGCAACATGCTCACCAACCTGATGGGCGGCGAGCTATCAGCACACAGCGCACAAGGGGCAGGCAGCACCTTTCAGATACGGCTGTTCCTGCCCGAAGTGCGCGACTTCAAACCCAGCAAGGCAGAGACAACACAACGCATCGGTTATGTGGGCAAACGCCGCAGCGTGTTGATTGTGGACAACGAAGCCGTCGATCGAGAACTGCTCGCCAGCGTGCTGGAGCCACTAGACTTCCAGGTACAACAAGCCGCCTCCGGCGCCGAGGCACTGGCAATGCTGCACGACTTCACACCCGACCTGATCCTGATGGATCTCGCCATGCCCGGCATCGACGGCTGGGAGACCATCCGCCGCATCCGCCAGCAACAACTCACCACCGCACAGATCGCCATCGTCTCCGCCAACGCCTTCGACAAAGGGTTGGAAAACGACGCCGGCATCACCCCCGACAACTTCATCGTCAAACCGGTGCAGGTAGATGAGTTTCTCGACTGGCTCGGTGCTTGTCTCAATCTTGAATGGATAAAACAGGAATTTGAGACACTGCAAGATCTCGTCATCGCAGATGATTACACAGAGATGCACTACCCACCCGAAACGCTACTGCGCGACCTGGATGAGGTAATCTCATTAGGCTACGTGCGCGGCATACTAAAAAAATGTGACGAGATCGAAGCCGCCGACAAACAACACAACCACTTTGTCAGCGCCATACGCACACTCACCAGCCAGTTTCAGATGGAGGCGTTAGCGCAACTAGTAAAAGAGGGATTGATCCGTGCCAGAACACCATCCTGACCAGACCACTATCGGAACAGTTCTGATCGTGGACGACATTCCAGAAAACCTATCGCTGCTGCACGACGCACTCGACGAAGCAGACTACAAAGTACTGGTCGCCACCAACGGCGAAAGCGCCATTCAACGCGCACGCCAGGGCGCACCCAATGTCATCCTGCTCGACGCCATGATGCCCGGCATGGACGGCTTTGAAGTCTGCCGCCGCCTCAAGGCCGACTACACCACCCAACAGATCCCCATCATCTTCATGACCGGACTCACAGAGTCGCAACACGTCGTCGCCGCCTTTGATGCTGGCGGCACCGACTACGTCACCAAACCGATCAAACCGCCCGAAGTGCTTGCCCGCATCAACGCACACCTGCAACGCGCCCGCGCCACCTCCCAGGCACGCACAGCACTCGACGCCTTTGGCCAGGCCACCATCGCCATCAACCTGCACGACAAAATACTCACCTGGCAAACGCCGTTAGCACGACAGATGCTACACGAGTTTTTTGATGCGCCTGACGGAGTAGCACCCGCGCAACTGCTGGAGTGGCTGCACAACACCATCGACGCACGGGCAGCGGGCAACGCCCCAACACCACTGCAAAAAACGGACAACAACAAACGGCTCATCGTCACCCTCTCAGCCCACACCGACGAAGGCGAATGGCTGCTCATGCTGCGCGAAGAGTCCGACGCCGCACAGATCGAAACACTCATCAGTGCCTTCAAACTCACGCAGCGCGAAGCAGAAGTGCTCTACTGGGTAGCCAAAGGCAAAACCAGCCGCGACATCGGCGACATCCTCGGCAGCAGCCCACGCACCGTCAACAAACACCTCGAACACATCTTTACCAAACTCGGCGTAGAGACACGCACCGCCGCAGTGGCGATGGCGATGGAAAAATTTCGCACCGGCCTGACAACCTAACTTGTATCAACAATGTTGCAACATCGCTTTCGCCGGCCTATAGTATCTACATTAACGATACGCAAGGAGATTCAATATGCGCGTAACAATTAAAAAGTGGGGCAACAGTGCATCCGTTCGGATACCTGCATCGGTAATGCAAGCCGCCCACCTACAGTTGGATGAGGATGTCGAGGTCCGAGAAGAAGATGGTCGAATTGTTATAGAACCCGTTCGCCCAGCTTTATATGATCTTTCCCTGCTCCTGGATGGCATCACCGCTGACAACATGCACACAGAAGTTGATTTCGGGGCGCCAGCTGGAAAGGAACTGCTCTAATGCCAAACCGCTATGTACCTGAGTCAGGCGATATTGTTTGGCTACAGTTCGACCCCCAGGCAGGTCATGAACAGGCGGGCCATCGACCGGCATTAGTGATCAGTCCCGCATCCTACAATGGCAAAACAGGTCTTATGGTCTGCTGCCCCATGACCAGCAAAATCAAAGGCTACCCATTCGAAGTTGTCATTGGTAAAGGTCGTGAAGGCGCGGCACTGGCCGACCAGATAAAAAGTCTGGATTGGCGGGCACGTAAAGCAACCCGCAAAGGTAAAGCCTCGGGATCTGAGCTACAGGAGGTTAAGGCCAAGATCGCAGCTCTATTGTTATAGCAAGAGCTATTAGAATCTCTACATCATTTAAAAAGCATCCACTTACATAAAAAATACCTGCTTGAAAAATTAGGGAATCGCTTAAAATGACACGCCAATATTAAAAATTTCCCCCTGTTGTCAGGCCAACAAAGTATATGTAGCCATGCTTTTTTGTCATTCACAGGGGAACCGAGTATAAACTCTAAAGCAGGTAACATCCTAAACCGGGGTGTTTAAACATGTTATAAAACAATAATGAGCCTAGATCTAATCACAATAATTTTATCCCTGATTTCCCTCTACGTCTCAGTCAGAGTCGCTTGGGAAACAAGCTTCAGACCTGCAAAAATTGTAGCCGTCATGCCGCATTGCGTAATGTGGCAATTCTCATCATGGAAAGGAGACAGACCAACTGGTGATGTGATTAGCCGGCAAATGACGCCGTATCTTAGGATTAGAAATTTTGGTATAAAGCCTGTTGTTATAGAAGACCTCAGAATTAAATTCAAAACCCAAAATTCTGCTGTATTCGCTTATCCTGTTAACAAGGTAGCGGATGAAGTTATAGAGGCACCAGGAAATAATAATCAGCAGCTTGGCTTGGGTCAAGGCGCTCCATTTTGCGGGATTTTCTTAGCCGCGAATCAAGAATGGAAAAATTCATATGCATTTTCCATGAGCGTAAATGACTACGAAATACTAATCCAAGACGTAAATGTATATGTTGAAATTAGAACAGGAGGAAGCAATAAATGGAAAACAATACACAAGGATATTTTTTCGTTCGGTAGCATGCCATATCATTTGCGCCCATTAAAAACTGATACTACCGCTACTGGATCTAGGAATAGCCATGTTTATTCTAAAAGATGGAATGATGCACATGGAAAATAAGTTTTCTAACAACTCGTTTAAGTTATGCTCACGCTAATCACACGGCCACTTAACTCAAACGTTAGGCCAGCACATTTTAAGAGCAGTATGATGAATAAAACAATCTTAACCACGAGCATTCTGTTGTTATCCTTACTCTCAGGCCAGAGTAATGCAGATAATATTTCTAGATATGCAATAGGTAGTACCGGCTATCTAATGAAGCAATAAGCAATAGGGGACAGACCACTGTATTTTCCTAAATACTGATCCAACCAATCAAAAGGAAACACCATGATCGTAATTGACAAAGACGGAAAGGTCGTTGATAAAAAAATAAAATTAAAAATAGTTCCTGCGATTGAGAAAAATCCAATGGCAAAAGTCAGAGGAATAATAATACATCAAACAGGAGGGTCAACCGCCGAATCCGCATTCAACAGTTATAAAACGGGTAGCGCGGGTGCTCATTTCCTTATCGATAAAGATGGGGCAATTTATCAAACTGCTTCAGTTATAAAACAGACTTGGCATGTTGGTAAGTTAAGATCACGGTGCCTGGCAGAAATGACATGCACGGCAACAGAACTCAGTTTACTCAAAAAATTCGATCCTACTCGGACACATCGTAGAGAAACAGGAAAGAACGTTCCCGATCGATACCCTTCAAACCAAGATAGTATAGGCATCGAAATTGTAGGCCAGGCGTTACCTTTAACGGAACCCGATCCAGATAAAAGAAGTTATGAGGCACTAACCAAAGAACAGAGCGAACAGCTAAAGTGGCTTATTCAGGAGCTAAGGGCATCCCTTAAGGTACCTTTGACAGAAATTTTTCGGCATCCTACGGTCTCTTATAAGAACAAAACAGAGGCGGGGAATGCGTCATGGTGAAGCGATTACTTATTACTTCTGCTTTGATTCTATCTGGATGCTCATCAAGTGATCATGAAACAACAACCAAACAAAAATCGCCTGAAAATGTATTAAGCATTGAGTCTATAAAAATAGAGCATAACGGTGACTTCTCAAACTACATTAGCTCTGATGAAACGTCTGAAATGTGCAAAGACTTTGTTTTAGATAAAGCAGACGTATTAAATTTTTTTACAACGGCGCGCTCGGCAACTTCAAGAGAGTATGAACATGATCTGACGGCATCAAACTGCTTTGCCAGCGGAACTTTCATTTCCAACAGTGGTGTTAGTGGTGATTGGAAAATTGACCGTTCAAGAAGAGGGACACTTCATGTGCAGGACAAGGCACCTGAATATTATTATTGCAGTGAGTGCAAAAGCCAGCTGTTTTACGAAGCGTGTGACATAGATTGTGCTCACGGTGAGTAATCAACAGGGCTACCATGTAAATCACAACCTCCCCAAACAAAGTAGACCCAGCCGTATGTAGCCAAGTAAGGTGCATTCCATGCACCATCACCACAACCAGTGATTATGTGTTTCATGTTTGATACACAATCAAAAAAGTGCGCTGACAAATTATCGGTGTCTAATGGGTAATTTAAAAAATGGTGCATGGAATGCACCCTACTAAGCCGGATTCAACAAACACGCTGTCAGTCCCTCTTAACCGCCATGGATGTAATGGATGGTTTTTAAGTTTAGCTTACCGCTAAATCCTCTTATTATCTCAAACCCCTTGTCACCAAAAAGGCGCGCTAGAAATGCGCGGTACTTACACACTGGACGTTTGTTAACCTGACTTATGTAGGCGTCGACACTTTTTTCCATTGAGTCCCATCCCAAGACAGAAGCGGTGGCGTCAGTATTTTTTTTTACCCCACAAAAGTAAACGTCAAAAGATCTCCAATTAACCCAAAATTGATAATTCGAAAACCCCATCTCCAAATCAAGCTTTTTCTTAAAGTCACTTGGAAGTAAATTGTGATAATAGTTCCATCCCATTTCAACCGTTAGCGGGGAAGCTTGCGGGTCAGTCCTGGCGGTGCCGTGCTCTTTTCTTCCGTGAGTTGCGCAGGTCATTAGCACAAGCCCTCCGGGCTTACACACGCGAAGCATATTCTGAAAAGTCTCAACCCAGTGTGGGTTATGTTCCATAGCCTCACACGAAATGACCTGATCGAAGTAATTATCGGGACCATCGTAATCTTGACCCTGGCAAACGATATCAACATTCTTACCTTCCGAAATATCAAGGCCCGTATAGTCGCAATTACTAAAATAATCTTTGACGGAACCGTTAATATCCAAAGAGCCGATTTCTAAAACTTTGCTATTAGTAAAATATTGGTTCATTTCGGCAGAAATCAATTTTACGAAATCACGCTGTGCAGGATGTGACATTTTTACCCCTAAACGATGTTAATTAATGAAATTATTCTGTCTCAAGAGTTTTTCGGTAGCTATCCGCGCGATGCTTGCTTAACATTCGCTAACCGCCATGGAGAGCGAGGCGAGGGCGGTTAGTCCCCGATAGGCGACCCCGTCCGCAGACTCGTAGTTGGGAGCGTTAGCGAGCGACGAAGAGGATGCGACTACGGGTATAGTCGCCGTAGAGTCATTGTGGCAGCCGTGTCGTAGTGTGGCAAGTCCATTTATGGACAATGCCATACGGAGACGCGGCGGACACAGGACGGTCGGGGCAAAAGGAATCAGCTGTCGCGTAAGTGAGTCTATTTTGGGCATGGACGCCCAAAATAAACAGCATCGGGGACAGACACAGCATCGAGGACAGACCACGGTTTTTCACCCTAAGTTGACCCCAAAAAAAACAACTAACTCAAGCATAAACCGCATCGTACTACTCGCATTTCACCCACCAAGCGTCTCTCCCCTTCCCCCATACGCAATCTGACGTATTGCGGGAAAAGTTCCCCAACCCTACTCTGAACCCGTCACTGTTTTTGCACCTCACTTTTAATCACGGGAGTTTCTGCCATGGAAAAACAATCCACTATCCGCTCGCTGCAACGGCGCAGCATAGTGACTGCTGTTAGCGCTGCCTGCCTGTTGACTGCCTTGGGGGCTGAGGCGGGTGGTACTGTGAGTTTTGGGGATGACAAATCCATCACGGTGGGGTTGGGTCTGCGCACCAGCTTTAGCAGTGTTGAGGATGGTGCGCCGAGTGGAGCCAGCCGCTCGTCGGATTTTGCTATGGATAGTCTGCGTCTGTACGTAAACGGTTCTCTTAGCAAACAGATCAAGGCGACCTTCAATACCGAAAAAGATGGTAGCGACAATATCAAGATGCTGGACGGCTACGCCCAGTTTGAATATTCAGATGAACTTAACATCTGGGTGGGGCGTATGTTGCCGCCTAGCGACCGTTCCAATCTGGATGGTCCTTATTATCTGAGCGGCTGGGGGTATCCAAGCGTTTCACAATATCCGGCCAAGTTTGCCGGGCGTGATAACGGCGTTAACGTTTGGGGCAAGCTGCTCGACAAAAAACTGACCTATGCGGTGGGGGCGTTTGAAGGCCACAACAACTTTGCCGGTGCCTCTAGCGAAGATGACAACCTGCTTTACGCCGGTCGTGTTCAGTACGACTTCTGGGACAACTCGCTTGATCCTGCCTACTACACCAGCAGCACCTATTTCGGCGGCAAAAATGTGCTCTCCGTTGGTATGGCCGCCATGTATCAAAAAGATGGTGTGGGCAGCGCCGCCGCCAAGGGTAACTATCAGTCCTGGAATCTCGATGCACTGCTGGAAAAGCCGTTGGCTGATAGCGGCACCGTGACCGTTGAGGCGGCTTATTACAACTACGATACCGGTGATGTTGCCGATGTTGCCCCTGGTTTTGGTGGCTCCATGGGCACCGATAATGTGGGTGGTTTAACCCAGGGCACAGCCTATCTGGCGAGTGCTGCCTATCTGCTGCCACAGGCAGTGGGGCCGGGCAAGTTCCAACCCTATTTGCGTTACCAGAGTTTTGATAGTGACCTGAGCAATGTCACCTCCACGCAGCAAGACCTGGGTGTGAACTACATCCTGAATGGCCATAACGCGCGTGTCAGCGCCACCTACACCAAAAATGATTCAGACGTGACCACGGCTACAGATAAGTTTGTGGTGGGGCTACAACTACAAATCTGATTTTTAAATTTTAATCCCGTTATCAAGGAGCAATGATATGCAATCGCGTCGTACTTTTATTAAATCCATGACTGCCATCGCCGTTGGCGCGGCGCTCATGAGCGGTGGCTTGGCCGCACAGGCCGCTGACAAATCGCCGATCAAGGTCGGCATTCTGCATTCACTCTCCGGCACCATGGCGATCTCTGAAACGGCACTTAAGGATATGGCGCTGATGACCATTGATGAGATCAACAAAAGTGGTGGTGTACTTGGCCGCCAGCTGGAGCCTGTGGTGGTTGATCCCGCCTCTGACTGGCCGCTGTTTGCTGAGAAGGGACGTCAGTTACTGAGTCAGGATAAAGTGGCCGTCACCTTTGGTTGCTGGACCTCGGTCTCACGCAAGTCGGTATTGCCGGTCTACAAAGAGTTGAACGGTCTGCTCTTCTACCCGGTGCAGTATGAAGGTGAGGAGTTGGAGAAAAATGTCTTCTACACCGGTGCCGCACCCAACCAGCAGGCAATTCCCGCCGTTGAATATTTGATGAGTGCCGATGGTGGTGGCGCGAAACGTTTTGTGCTGCTGGGTACTGACTATGTTTATCCACGCACTACCAACAAGATCCTGCGTGCCTTCCTGAAGAGCAAAGGTGTGGCGGATGCCGACATCATGGAGGAGTACACACCGTTTGGTCATGCCGACTATCAGACCATCATCGCCAAGATCAAAAAATTTGCGGCTGAAGGTAAAAAAACAGCGGTTGTCTCCACCATCAACGGCGACTCTAACGTACCGTTCTACAAAGAGCTGGGCAATCAGGGTTTGAAGGCGAAGGATGTGCCGGTTGTTGCCTTCTCTGTCGGTGAAGAGGAGCTGCGTGGCGTGGATACCAAACCACTGGTGGGCCATCTGGCGGCATGGAACTACTTCATGAGCCTGAAGAATCCGGCCAATGCCGCCTTCACCAAAAAGTGGGCTGAATACGCCAAGGCGAATAAGTTACCGGGTGCGGATAAACCCATCACCAACGATCCAATGGAAGCGACCTATATCGGTATTCACATGTGGAAGCAGGCTGTTGAGAAGGCGGGCACCACGGATGTGAATAAGGTAATCGCTGCTGTCGGTGGCCAGAAGTTTAACGCGCCAGATGGCTTTACCATCGAGATGGATCCTAAAAATCACCACCTGCACAAACCTGTGTTTATTGGCGAGATAAAGGCCGATGGGCAGTTTAACGTGGTGTGGAAGACCAAGGGGCCAATCAAGGCAGAGCCATGGAGTCCTTACATTGTGGGTAATGACAAAAAGAAGGGTGGGCCAGAGGCTAAGTAATTAAATGGTGATTAATACTTTCTCCGTTCGTGGTGAGCCTGTCGAACCATGGACGGAGGATTTATCATCAGCAACAATTAACATCACCAGCCCTTCGACAGGCTCAGGGCGAAGAACCTGCCTACTTTCCAGAAAGCTGTTTAACCATGTTGCTGAAGAGGTTCGCAAAACAACTTTCATGAGTATACAAATGCAGATTTCAAAAATAGTTATCACTGGTCTCATGGCGGGGTGGTTGTTGCTAAGCAGCACCGCACACGCCCTGTCACCTGAAAGCATTACATCACTGACCACGGGCGACAATGAGCAGCGTATCGACGCCATCACCAGTGTGGTGAACAGTGGTGATAGCAGCGCCATTGCATTCTTGAAAAACATCCTTAATGACGAGGTCAAACTCGCCGATGGCAAGATTCTAATCGTCAGCGACAGTGGCGCGGTGGATGCCATCACCGGCCAGGCGGTTGCGCTGCCAGAATATCCGGAAGATCTTATCAACAACAACCGTGTGCGTAACGAACTGGATGTCGCTATTGCAGCGCTGAGCCTGCGCTCCAGCGATGATGCCGTGCGGCTGGCGGCGGCTAAAAAATTGCAGCAGACCACAACATCGGAGTCGATGTTGCCGCTGGTGCGGCAGGCAGAGAAAAATGAACAGAGTGCAAAGATTCGCACCCTGCTGGTGGAGATTCGCGCCGGCATTGAACTCTACAGCAGTGACAAACAGTTACGCCTGGATGCCGCCCATGAACTGGCAGACAGCGCCAGCGCCCAGATTAGGCAGTCACTCACCAGCCGACTCGAGGCGGATGGCGAGTCCGACCCGCAGGTACGCAAGGCGATTGAGGTTGCCATTCACTCCATCGAACAGCGCCTTGGTTATTATGAGTTTGCCGGAACGGTTTTTACCGGACTCAGCCTCGGCAGCGTACTGCTGTTGGCAGCGCTCGGCCTGGCGATCACCTACGGCCTGATGGGTGTCATCAACATGGCCCACGGCGAGATGATGATGCTGGGGGCCTATGCAACCTATATTGTGCAAAATCTGTTTCGCCAATATCTGCCGGAGTGGTTTGATGCCTATGTGCTGGCGGCGATCCCTGCCGCCTTTATTGTGACCGCGCTGATCGGCGTGGTGATGGAGCGCACGGTGATTCGCCACCTCTATGGCCGACCGCTGGAGACACTGCTGGCCACCTGGGGCATCAGCCTGATTTTGATGCAGCTGGTGCGCACGCTCTTTGGCGCGCAAAACGTGCAGGTGGAAAATCCCAACTGGATGTCGGGCGGCATCGAACTCTCATCCAATCTGGTGCTGCCCTACAACCGCATCGACATCATCATCTTCTCCGTTGCCGTGCTGCTGCTCATCTGGCTGCTGCTCAACAAGACCCGCCTCGGCCTGTTTGTGCGCGCCGTGACACAAAACCGCACCATGGCCGGTTGTGTCGGTGTTAATACCGCGCGTGTCGATACCTGGGCCTTTGCGTTGGGTTCTGGTGTTGCCGGATTGGCCGGTGTGGCGCTGGCGCAGATCGGTAACGTTGGCCCTGATCTCGGCAAGACCTACATCGTTGACTCTTTTATGGTGGTGGTATTGGGCGGTGTCGGCCAGCTGGCCGGGACGGTCTACGCCGCCCTGGGCATGGGTGTTGTCAGTAAATTTCTGGAGAGTTTTTCCGGCGCGGTGCTGGCCAAGATCATCGTGCTGGTCATTGTTATTATTTTCATTCAGAAACGGCCTCAAGGCATCTTTGCCCTGAAGGGCCGTTCAGTGGAGTGATGTTGTGATGCACTCAAGCTACCAACCTTTTCTGTTACGCCTGATGGGCAACTCGCGCTGGATCGGTTATGCCGTGGCGCTGGCCATCATCTGCATCCTGATTCCGGTACTGAACCTGGCGGTGCCGGAGCAGAGCGCGCTGCATCTGTCGGACTACACTGTGTCGCTGCTGGGCAAGATTCTCTGTTACGCCATGGTGGCGCTGGCGATGGATCTGGTGTGGGGTTACACCGGCATTCTCAGCCTTGGCCACGGCATCTTTTTTGCGCTGGGCGGTTACGCCTTTGGCATGTTCCTGATGCGTGAAGCGGCCGATGCCGAGGGCGGCAGCCAGCTGCCCAACTTCATGGTCTTTCTCGACTGGCACGAGTATCCTTGGTATTGGGCGGGCAGTGACAGCTTTATCTTCACTCTGTTGCTGGTGGTGCTGGCGCCAGGAGTGCTGGCCTTTATCTTTGGCTGGTTTGCCTTTCGTTCGCGCATCAAGGGGGTCTATTTTTCCATCATTACTCAGGCGATGACCTACGCCTTTATGCTGCTCTTCTTCCGTAACGAGACCGGCTTTGGTGGCAACAACGGCTTTACCGATTTCAAAACCATTCTTGGCATTCCCATCGCCACAGCTGAAACGCGGATTGTGCTGTTTGCCTTGAGTGGACTGGCGCTGCTGGCAATGTTATGGATGTCGCACCGCATCGTCGAAAGTAAATTTGGCCGGGTGCTTACCGCGATTCGTGATGCCGAATCGCGGGTGATGTTTTCCGGTTACAACCCACTGCATTACAAACTGGCGATCTGGACCCTCTCGGCGATGATGTGTGGTGTAGCCGGGGCGCTCTATGTGCCGCAGATCGGCATCATCAACCCGACTGAGATGTCACCCGCCAACTCCATAGAGATCGCCATCTGGACCGCCGTGGGCGGGCGCGGCACACTCATCGGCCCGCTGATCGGCGCCGGTTTTGTCACGGCGCTCAAGAGCTGGTTCACCGCCAGCTTCCCCGAGTACTGGCTCTACTTTCTGGGTGCGCTGTTTATTGTTGTCACACTCTATCTGCCGCACGGGGTGATGGGGCTGGGTAAAAAACTGCTGGGTAAAAAGTGATGAACAGTAATCACACCATGACAACCGATGCTGGCCATGTCAGCGACAGCCATCTGCTGCAACCAGGCGTACTCGATACCTCACACGGCGTGGTGCTCTATCTTGATGATGTCACCGTTAGCTTCGATGGCTTTCGGGCGCTCAACAAACTGAGCTTCTCGGTGGATGTGGGTGAGCTGCGCTGCATCATCGGCCCCAACGGCGCGGGTAAGACGACGATGATGGATAGCATCACCGGCAAGACTCGCCCCGACTCCGGCAGCCTTTTTTTTGGCCAGACCCTGGACCTGACCCGCATGAGCGAGGCCGAAATTGCCCAGGCCGGTATCGGTCGCAAGTTTCAGAAACCAACAGTGTTTGAACAGCACACCGTCTTTGAAAATCTGGAGCTGGCGCTCAAGTGCGACAAACGGATCTGGCACTCGCTGTTTGGCAAACTGACCGGGCAACAGCGCGACGCCATCGACGCCATCGACGCGATCATGCAGACCATCGCCCTGCAAGAGCTGGCCAACAGCCGCGCCGGTCTGCTCTCCCACGGTCAGAAGCAGTGGCTGGAGATCGGCATGTTGCTGGCGCAACAGCCACAACTACTGTTATTGGATGAACCGGTCGCGGGCATGACCGATCACGAAACAGAACGCACCGCCGAACTGCTTAACTCTCTGGCGGGCAAACACTCCATCGTAGTGGTTGAACACGACATGGATTTTGTCGCCAGCATCGCCCGCAAGGTGACGGTGCTGCATGAAGGCAGTGTGCTGGCAGAGGGCGACATGGCAACGGTACAGAGCAACGAACAGGTGATCGAGGTCTATCTTGGACGCTAACATGTTGGAAATCAGCGGACTCAACCAGTATTACGGCGGCAGCCATATCCTGCGTGATGTCACATTCTCTGTGCCGATGGGCGCCTGCACCGTGCTGCTCGGTCGCAACGGCGTGGGTAAAACCACGCTGCTTAAAGCGCTGATGGGGGTGGTGCCGGTCAAGAGTGGCACGACATTGTTTGATGGCAAAAACATCACTCACCTGCCCGCCTACAGCCGTGCAGCCGCTGGCATCGCCTATGTGCCGCAGGGGCGCGAAATCTTTGCCCGTCTGACCGTGGAGGAGAATCTGCTGATGGGGCTGGCCACCGCCAAAGGCAAAAATGCCAAGACCATTCCAGACGATATCTACGCGATGTTTCCGGTACTCAAAGCGATGTTGCAGCGCCGTGGTGGTGATCTTTCCGGCGGCCAGCAGCAACAGCTGGCGATTGGCCGGGCGTTGATATCGCGGCCAAAATTATTGATTCTTGATGAACCCACCGAAGGCATTCAGCCCTCCATCATTAAAGATATCGAACGGGTCATCCGCACACTTTCGCAACGCGGCGACATGGCCATCCTGCTGGTAGAGCAGTACTATGACTTTGCCCGCGCCCTGGCAGACCACTACCTCTGCATGTCGCGCGGCCAGATCGTCAAACAGGGGTTAGGGGCTGACATGGACAGTGAAAATATTCGTGATTTTGTAACACTGTGATGGTACACAACCACGCTGCCGCCAGCACGACATCCTATAAACGCACACCGTGGCATGCCGAATTACATCTGGGGTTTAGTGAACGTGATGGCCGCACTATCCTCAGCCACCGTGACCATCGTGGCCCGTTGGCAATTCAGAAGATGCTCTACCCCGAAGGTGATGCGGTCTGCCACGCCATCATCCTGCACCCCCCTGGCGGACTCGCCGGTGGCGACAGACTGGAGATCAACATAAGTGCCGCCACATCCGCACACGCCCTGCTGACCACCCCCGGCGCTGGCAAGTGGTACAAGGCCAACGGCGCAACGGCATCACAACAGCTGGTGATAAGCACCGCTGACAACGCCACGATCGAGTGGCTGCCACAAGAGACCATCGTCTACGATGCCGCCGAGGCGCAGTGGCGTGGCGAGGTCCATCTTGCGGAGTCCGCACGTTACGCAGGTTGGGATATCATCTGCCTGGGACGCCAGGCGTGTGGCGAACAGTTCCGCCAGGGACTGCTGCGCCAGAGCCTGAAGATATTCCGTTCCAATCGCATCATCTGGGGCGAACACGCCAATCTAAAAGGGAGTGATCGACTGCTAAGTTCAGCGGCCGGGTTGCGCGGCCAGCCGGTCTTTGCCACCTTTGTGATTGCTGCGGGCGCGATACCACCAGAGCTACTGGAGCAGTGTCGCGCCGTTAGCGCACCTGGTGATGGCGCCACCTGCGTTACCGCGCTGCCAGAGATTTTTGTCGGCCGTTACCTGGGCCGCAGCACACAATCAGCACGGCTCTATTTTGAAGCGCTCTGGGCGCTGTTGCGCCCCTGGTATGCAGGCATGGCCGCACAGCGGCCGCGCATCTGGAACACATAAGGAACCACTGATTAATTCCTCCGCTCATGGTTCGACAAGCTCACCACGAGCGGAATTAATCAGTGACACCGCAACTCTAATGCATGAATTAAGGACTAACACCGATGGAACTGACCCCGCGAGAGAAAGACAAACTGCTGCTCTTTACCGCTGGCCTGCTGGCGGAGCGACGCAGGAACAGAGGGCTGAAACTCAACTACCCGGAGGCGATTGCTTTCATCTCCTGCGCCATTCTTGAAGGGGCGCGTGATGGCCGCACCGTGGCGGAGTTGATGAGTTACGGCACCACCCTGCTGTCACGCAGTGATGTGATGGAGGGCATCGCCGAGATGATCCCGGAGATTCAGGTGGAGGCCACCTTCCCCGACGGCACCAAGCTGGTGACTGTTCACCAACCAATTGTTTGAGGAGTGCGCCATGATCCCCGGAGAGATAATTACCCAGTCAGGCGAGATCGAACTCAACGCCGGACGGCAGACAATCGAGATCGACGTTTCAAACAGTGGTGACCGCCCGATTCAAGTTGGATCGCACTACCACTTTGCCGAGACCAACGACGCACTCAGTTTTGATCGCCAGCAGGCACACGGCTACCGCCTCGACATCGCCGCCGGAACCGCCATCCGTTTTGAACCGGGCATGACCCGCCGCGTGCAACTGGTCGCGCTCGCGGGCGAACGCAAGGTATTTGGTTTTCAGGGACGGGTGATGGGGCCGCTTTGAAACACCCGAATAACCTGGCGATAGAATAAACCTGTGTGTGAGAAAAATATCAGACATGAAATTTGAAATTGACATCGCAGACCTTTTAAAAATTGATGATATCGAGCTATCAGAACTTCTGACACAGGTCTATGTCGCTGGTGGATTCATGGAGCCTGACGAGGCGATTACGCTTTTAGAACCGTCCGCTGTCAGAAAACGTGGGATGGTAATCGGTGCTCGTGAAACGAAACATCATAAATTGGCTGGTATTGTTATTGTTGTTCCGCCAGATTCGCCGGCCCGACGCATGGCAAAAAACAGTGAGGCGGAAATGCATCTATTAGGGGTCAAGCCAGAATACAGAGGACATGGTCTCGGTCGAATGCTTATTGAAGCAGTCATTGATAAGGTTAAACAGAACAACTTCTCAAAGATTATTTTGTGGACGCAGTTTTCCATGACATCCGCCCAGAAGTTATATGAGGCAGCGGGATTCACTCATATAGATGACATGCAGAGAAATGGCCGTAGCTTCAAAGTTTATGAGCTGGTGCTTGGTGGCTAATAGCATCAGCGCGGATAACATTTAGATCTTGTTGGATGCCAAACGGGTAATCAAGCTGCATCATTAAAAATTGGCACCACACACTTTAGGGGAGCACTGTTTATGCCCGTCAAGATTAGCCGCCGCGCCTACGCGGAGATGTTTGGTCCTACGGTCGGCGACAAGGTGCGCCTGGCAGATACCGATCTTTTTATTGAGGTCGAACAGGATTTCACTGTCTATGGTGAAGAGGTTAAATTTGGCGGCGGCAAAGTAATTCGCGACGGCATGGGCCAGGGGCAGAAGGTCTCTGCCGAGGTGGCCGACACCGTCATCACCAACGCACTTATCCTCGACCACTGGGGCATCGTTAAGGGTGACATCGGCATCAAAAATGGTCGCATCTGCGCCATCGGTAAAGCGGGTAATTCAGACATCCAACCCAACGTCACCATTCCGATTGGTGCCGGCACCGAGATCATCGCCGGTGAAGGCATGATCATCACTGCCGGTGGCATCGACAGCCACATTCACTTCATCTGTCCGCAGCAGATCGAAGAGGCGCTGATGTCCGGCGTCACCACCATGCTTGGTGGCGGCACCGGACCCGCTACCGGCACCTACGCCACCACCTGCACGCCAGGCCCGTGGCATATCCACCGCATGTTGCAAGCGGCCGACGCCTTCCCGATGAATATCGGTTTTCTTGGCAAGGGCAACGTCTCGCTTCCCGAGCCCTTGGTCGAACAGATCGAAGCAGGCGCGATTGGTCTGAAGCTGCACGAAGATTGGGGCACCACTCCGGCAGCCATTGATAACTGCCTGTCTGTGGCAGAGCGTTATGACGTGCAGGTGGCGATTCATACCGACACGCTCAACGAATCGGGTTTTGTCGAGACCACCGCCGCCGCATTCAAAGGCCGCACCATCCACACCTTCCATACTGAAGGGGCCGGTGGTGGCCACGCGCCGGACATCGTCAAATTGGCGGGGCTGCCCAACGTACTGCCCTCCTCCACCAACCCGACCCGTCCCTTCACCATCAATACCATCGACGAACATCTCGACATGCTGATGGTCTGCCACCATCTCGATCCCGCCATCGCCGAAGATGTCGCCTTCGCCGAGAGCCGCATCCGCCGCGAGACCATCGCCGCTGAAGATATCCTGCACGACCTTGGGGCGCTGAGTATGTTCTCCAGTGATTCACAGGCGATGGGCCGGGTGGGCGAGGTGATCTTGCGCTGCTGGCAGACCGCACACAAAATGAAACAGCAGCGCGGCGCACTGCCCGGCGACGGTGAAGGCAATGACAACTTTCGCGCCAAACGTTACCTCGCCAAATACACCATCAATCCGGCGCTGGCACACGGCATCGCGCACGAGGTGGGCAGCATTGAGGTTGGCAAACTGGCCGATCTGGTGCTTTGGAAACCGGCCTTCTTCGGCGTGAAGCCGACGTTGATCCTTAAAGGCGGCATGATCGCAGCCGCCGCCATGGGTGATGCCAACGCCTCGATTCCCACGCCACAACCGGTCCACTATCGGCCAATGTTTGGTTCATTTGGCGGTGCGCTCAACACCTCACTCACCTTTGTTTCACAGGCCGCGCTCGACAATCCGGCGGTGAAGGCATTGGGGCTGAAAAAACCGCTGTCGGCCGTCAAGGGGATTCGTGGTCTGGGTAAAAAAGATATGATCCACAACAGCTACGCCCCCGAGATTACCGTTGATCCCGAGACCTATCTGGTACACGCCGATGATCAGCTGCTGATCTGCGAACCGGCCGAGACCCTGCCCATGACACAACGTTATTTTCTCTTTTGATGTTGCCGCTGATGTTACAGATCACAGAACGTTTAACCTCTGGCGAGCAGCATGACGACCGACTGATACTGCCGTTTGACCGACGCCAGAAGAGCCGCTTGCGGGTTACGCTGGAGTCTGGCACCGAGGCCGGGCTGTTCCTGGCGCGTGGCACCCTGTTACGCGGCGGTGACCGGTTGCGCGGCGACGACGGCCGCATCGTGCTGATCGTAGCCGCAGACGAACCTGTGATGCGTATCACTGCCACAACCACACACCAGCTGATGTGTGCTACCTACCACCTCGGCAATCGCCATGTCCCGCTCCAGATTGGCGAGGGGTGGCTGATACTCGAACAGGACCACGTCCTGCAAGAGATGTTGTTAGGGCTAGGTGTGACGGTCACCTATCAAAACGCGCCTTTTGAACCCGAGGCAGGTGCCTATGGCGGCGGACATCGTCATCATCAGGATGGCGATTAAAAATCCGCACCCAAAGCACCATGTGGAGCAGGTTTTTCGTGGCGAAATTGTCGAACCATAGACGGAGGACGATTAACGTCACCAGCCCTTCGACAGGCTCAGGGCGAGCGGAGGATTTATTCAGAGGTTCGTTAAAAATTATTTATGCGGCTGTCATCATGATCAAAGGACAGCTAAAGATCGAGCCGTGCGGTTGCCATCTTCATGATCAAGGAACGATTAAAAATCCAATCGTGCAGTGGCCATCGTTGTTATCAGGAGACGGACAAAAATCATCATCAAGAGAATGTTAAAAGCTGTCATTATCAGAAGGCACCCAATAATCCGTTCGTCCTGAGCCTGTCGAAGGATGAACGGATTAACTAAAAAGGATAAACAAAATGTTTTGGGTCTACATTCTCCGCTGTGCCGACGGCAGCTATTACACAGGGCACACCGACAATCTTGAAAGACGAATGGGACAATACCTGGCCGGAGAGTGTGAGGGCTATGTCTCAACACGTCGTCCAGTGGAACTTGCCTGGTCGCAGGAGTGTGTCACCAGAGAAGAGGCCTTAACCGCTGAGATGCAGATCAAAGGATGGAGCCGTAAGAAAAAAGAGGCCATGATGCGCAGCGACTGGACGGAAGTTTCTCATTTAGCAAAAAGTAAATCGTCCATCCTTCGACAGGCTCAGGACGAACGGCCTGCCTCACGTAGTGCTTTGGGTACGGATTTAACTCTGCTGCGGAGTAATAAAAGTTGATTAGCCACTATTTTCATATTGCATCTCAATGCAGATGCCCTGCATCCACAATTACGGTCGCACCATCATGATTGATTCACTCGCACTCGCCCGACTGTTACAACTGGCCAGCCCGATGTTGCCGGTGGGCGCCTACAGCTACTCCCAAGGTTTGGAGTGGGCCATTGAAGAGGGCACGGTGTACGACGCCGCCACTGCCGAGCAGTGGATCGGTGATGTGCTCGAATTTTCACTCGGCAGCTTTGAACTGCCGTTGCTGTGGCGCATGTGTCACGCCTGGCAGTTGCAGGATCAACAACAGATCAACCACTGGAACGATTTTTTCTGTGCCGGACGCGAGACCGCCGAGTCCCATGCCGAAACATTGCAGATGGGTTATTCACTGCGGCGGCTGCTCAATTCACTAGAGTCGTTGGAATCCATTGGTGAAGGGCAAACATCACCACTGCAACAGCTGCAAGAGATCTCGCCAATCAGCTTCCCCACCGCCTACGCCTGCGCCGTGGCCAGTTGGAAAATCCCGATTGACGCAGCGCTGCAAGCCTACGCCTGGTCGTGGCTCGAAAATCAGATCAGCGCCGCTATAAAAACTATTCCGCTGGGGCAAACCGATGGTCAGCGCACCCTATTTGCATTGGCAGGACGCCTGCCGCAATTGATAACACACGCCTGCATACTTGAAGACGATGAGATCAGCAACTTCGCTCCCGGCCTCACCTTTGCCGGATGCCGCCACGAGACTCAATACAGCCGTCTATTTAGATCATAGATTTTCAGGAATTGTAACTGTTCAGAACTTGTCTGACATTGAGTTAAACCACTGGCCAATATGATGTAGAGTGGATTAGCGTTTTTTGCGTAATTCACCAAGCGTGCGAAGCACTCCAGCTATTTTTTAGCCGTGCTTTATCAAGGCAGAAAGATAAAGATGTTGAATAGTTAAAAACTGTTTTATTAAAGGAAAATACAGTGATGAGAAGAGAGACCCTACGCATCGGCATCGGTGGTCCGGTTGGTTCCGGCAAAACCGCACTGACACTTGCGCTCTGCCAGCAGCTGCGCCAGCGCTACAACATCGCCGTAGTCACCAACGACATCTATACCAAAGAGGATGCTGAATTCCTCACACGTAACGAGGCGTTGGCGCCAGAACGCATCATCGGCGTTGAGACCGGCGGCTGCCCACACACCGCCATTCGTGAAGATGCCTCCATGAATCTGGAGGCGGTGGATCAACTCTGTCGTCGCTTTGAAGGGTTGGAGATCGTCTTCATCGAGAGTGGTGGCGACAACCTGGCCGCCACCTTCAGCCCCGAACTCTCCGATCTGACTATTTATGTAATCGACGTCTCGGCAGGCGAAAAGATTCCACGCAAGGGCGGCCCCGGAATCACCAAGTCAGACCTGCTGGTGATTAATAAAATTGATCTGGCCCCCTACGTTGGCGCTTCACTCGAGGTGATGGATCGCGACGCCAAACGCATGCGCGGCGAACGGCCATTCTTTTTCAGCAACCTTAAAACCGGCCAGGGGTTGGATGAGATTATTAAGTTCATTGAAGCCGAAGGGCTGATGGTAGCTCGATAGCGCGGCAAAAAACTCCGCACCTTCAGCTATGTTGATCACTCCCCAATTTCTGGTTCAACAAGTTTTGCGAGTGCGGCAAGCGACTCCTGCCAACCGAGGTAACACATCTCGACGGGGATGACGTCAGGGATGCCCGCCTGCACCACATTCAACTCAGTGCCACAGGAGACCTGTTTCAAAGAGACCGTCACCTCTATCACGCTAGGAAGATTTGGGTCCTCGAATTTATCTGTATAGCGAATCAATTCGTTTGGCACCAGCTCCAAGTATTCACCGCCGAAGGAGTGGCTCTTTTGGGTAGTGAAGTTTGTAAACGACATCCTGAATGACCCGCCAACCTTGGCATCCATATGATGCACGGTGCAGGTAAAACCGTTTGGAGGAATCCACTTGGCCATGGCATCGGCATTGAGGAATGCACGATAAACCCGCTCCGGCGGTGAACGCAAAACACGATGCAGACGAACAGTGTTGGTGGCCATGATTTTTCTCTCCTTTTGTTGTTGGGTTTCAGAATCTGTTTCGACACAGGACTTAAAGATATTACCTTGCACCTTTAAGCGCCAGAAGTTCACGACAACTGCCTATCCTGTACAGCATGAATGGTTAACATTCGGATCATAATCGTTTGTTAAATATGGCACTCATTGCTCAATAGCGACCTTATATCAACCGCATATTTCTGATAAGAATTCCAACCAAGTATCGAACAAATATTTGACGAATATGAAGTAATAGACTCTCTTTCAAGATCAAACGCAGGATCATTAAAATCTCCATAGTCATGATTGGTTGCCAGCGCTTTAAATATATTACGACTTATAATTCTCAGGCCACTTTTATCATCGAAGTGGTTATACTGGTTGCGCCCTGCATAAATAACGAGGCCTAAAGGCACACCCCTAACAACCCTGCCAAATGCAAATTTTTTTATTATATTTATTGCATTGGATTTACTTTTTTCACCATTACAACCATGGCACAGATATAATAAGAAATCGTCGAACTTGCTGTTAATGGCATGCAGTTCAATTCCTTTAAACGCTATTTGTAAAATCGAACCTGAAATAACATGCATCGAAAACAAGCTGGCTTGATACTCTTCTCTCGCATACTTGGCGACCTCGAATTCTTGCCGCACTTCTGGCCTTGACCTCCACTCCTCATATTTTTTTTCAAATTCTCCTTCCTTGCCGTTATGGCGAAACACCGCTACAGGAGGAATGCTCATTCCGATTAAGCCCCTGTAATAATCAATAGACTCAAACATGCTTTTTACTGCATGCTCAGTTTGATCTATGTATTGTTCTGAGCTGATCATTTCAATTTTCTCTTAACAGATAATCGCCTCAAAAGCGGGGCAATCAAACATCCCACTTTTTTAGGTGGCAATCTGGAATATATACTCGGCTCTCGCATGAATGACAAAAAAAACTTAGCCGCGCATAAAACACCGACACATCAACGGGGCATGTATTTAATTCTGGTGTTTTTGTCTGGTCTCTTACTTCAATGTCGCCGAATCGTGAAACACCAACAATCCAAAACCTTCCTTTCTCAACCTTGATCACACTGCTCACCGCAGAAATCGCCACTTCACCCACAACAGTGCTCATCTAACCTGTCGTGTCATCACCCGCTCCTCCAACAATCGCCGCAGCGGCTGCAACTCCGGCACCCGCTGCACCACTTCCAACACATATTCCATGATGCGTGGAATATCTTGCAGATAGCCGGGTTTGCCGTCGCGGATGTTGAGGCGGGCGAAGATGCCGAGCACTTTGAGGTGGCGTTGCACGCCCATCAGATCAAACCATTGCAGCAGCTGTTGCTGGCTTTCGCCTGCGTTGACGCCTGCGGTCATTGCTTGTTGGCGATACTGCGCGACCCATGCCTCTACACGTTGACGTGGCCAGGCGATGTAACAATCTTTGAGTAGTGAGACGAGGTCATAACTGACCGGGCCGATCACGGCGTCCTGAAAGTCGAGCACGCCGGGGTTGTGTTGGGTGGTGAGCATGAGGTTGCGTGAGTGGTAGTCGCGATGGACCCAGACGTAGGGTTGTTGCAGTGACTGTTGCGTCAACCACTCCAGCACTTCATCCAGCGCGTGCTGTTGTTCTGCGGTCAATCTGATTTGCAGATGTTTTTCCAGGAACCACTCCTGGAACAGCGCCATCTCGCGCATCAATAAAGCATGGTCGTAACGTGGCAGCGCTGCGTCGGTGAGTTTGCCGTTGGCCTGTAGCTGTACCAGGGCGGTGATTGCGTCGCCGTAGAGTTGATCTGCACTCTGCTCATTCAGGGCGGGTAGGTATTGCTGATGGCCCAGATCACTCAGCAGCAAAAATCCTTGCGTCAGATCCTGCTCCAGCACTACCGGCACGTTGAGGCCATAATCCGCCATGGCCGCTGAGATCTTGATGAAGGGGCCGCAATCCTCTTTCTCTGGCGGCGCATCCATGACGATGTGGCTCGTGCCCGGCAGCGTTATCCGGAAGTAGCGCCGGAAACTGGCGTCGCTGGAGGCGGGGGCGATCTGGGCACCACTGATACCGAGTGTCTGCTCTACCCAAACGGTTAACTGTTCCAATCTTCTGTCCATTGTGACCCTTTGTGACTGCTTTGCTGAACGACCTAGCCCCCGTTTGCCGCTGAAAAACGGGTATACTTGCCAACCTTATATATGAACATCAGCGTGTGGGCCTGACCATTTATGAATTCTGTAGTAAGTTACGATAAAACCCGTGATTGTGCCATCTCTTCACTTGACTTCCGCAGCTGCTGACAGCATCTGTCGATGTACAAATCCCATAAAAACACTCTTCTGATTCTTGCCCTCTCTGCTGCTATCAATGCCGCCCAGGGGGAAGAAAGCCCTGTGCTGTGGGGGCAGTGCCACGCCTGGCAGCTCCCTGAGTTTAGTTATCCCGGTGAGGATCGTGGTGAACAGTCTGCCACTTTTCTGGGGGCGGACTCCAGTGAGGGGCGCGACAATGAGGTGATTGATCTGCTTGGCAACATTCGTGTGCAGCGCCCTGATCAGCAGCTGTTTGCCGATAAGGCCACCTACAACCGGGCGCTGAAGACGCTGGAGGTACATGGCAATATCCGTTACGAAGCGGCGGATTTTACCACCCAGGCCGACTACGCACTCATAGCCCTGGAGGGTGGCAAAGGACGGTTTGAGAACAGTCAATACGTCATCCCTACACGCCACGCCCGTGGCAACAGTCGTGTCATTGACATTCAAAGCAGTGATCTGACGGTATTTCGTCAAGCCAGTTACACCACCTGTGATCCCGGCAATGAAGACTGGATACTGCGCGCCAGCAGTGTTGAGCTGAATCGGGGCAGTGGCATGGGCAGCGCCTGGAACGCCCGAATCGCTTTTCAGGGGGTGCCGTTTCTCTACATCCCCTATATTCGTTTTCCCATCACCAACGAACGGATGACAGGGCTGCTCGCCCCCACCTATGGCACTTCAAAACTGGGCGGTACAGAGCTGGCACTGCCGATCTATATTAACCTGCACCCTCAGCTCGACCTGACCATCACCCCCCATAACTATACCAACCGTGGTTTGAAATGGGATAACGAGCTGCGCTACCTCAGCCACTATGGCAGCGGCAAGATTCACACAGAACAGATCGATGATGGCGTCTATGGCCAGGAGCGTCGCCTGTTTGAATATAACCACACGGGCCAGCTAACAGGCGACTGGAGCAGTGACCTGCTCTACAACCGTGTCTCTGACCGCTACTACTTTAACGATTTTGGGAACTCACTCAGCGTTAGCAGCCTGACCCATCTGGAGCGTCACGCCCAGCTGACACACGCTGATCGTTATGGTCGTTTTTTCATTCAGGCCCAGGGGTTTCAAACCATTGATGACTCCACCCCGTACAGCGAGCGCCCCTATCGCCGCCTGCCACAGCTCACCTATACCAGCGTACCGTATGGCATGGGCGCACTACGGCTGAACCTGAACAGCGAGCTGGTCCGTTTTCAACAGCATGAACGGCTCACTGGCAGCCGTGCCAACCTCACGCCATCACTGTCGCTGCCTTATCAACGCCCGGCGGGGTTTATCACCCCCAAGCTCAGTCTCAGCCTCAGTCGTTATGCGCTGGAAGAGGCTTACAATACGCTCGACACCCGCACACTGCACCGTGTAGTGCCAATCACCAACATCGACAGTGGACTCTATCTGGAGCGTGAAACAACACTCTTTGGCGGCAACTATTTACAGACCCTCGAACCCCGCGCCTTCTATCTCTACGTGCCCTATCGTGACCAGTCTGACTATCCGATATTTGACAGTGGCAGCTATGACTTCAGCAGCGCCCAGCTCTTTCGCACCAACCGGTTTGCCGGTACCGACCGGATTGGTGACGCCAATCAGATCACCGTTGCCCTCACCTCACGACTACTGCAACAACAGGATGGCTGGGAGCTTATGCGTGGCAGCATTGGACAGATCCAATATTTCAAAGATCGCCAGGTAACACTTACCGGCAATCAGATTGACAGCCGCAACCACTCCGAAACCATTGTTGATGCTGAGTTTCACCCCACCCGGCCACTCAGCATCCGTGGCGATCTGTTCTGGAACAGTGACAATAACAGCGTCACACGACGCGATCTGCGCCTGCAATATATGAACGACGAACGCCACATTCTAAGTATTAACTATCGCCAGCGCAGCACACCCGACACCGTCGCCAATACCGCCGCACGGGAAATCGACAGCGCCATTCTCTGGCCGCTCACCAGCCAGTGGAGTATCATTGGACGCCGCTACCACTCCCTTGATGATAACCGCACGCTGGAAAAACTGGCGGGGGTTGAATACAGCGACTGCTGCTGGGCGTTTCGTGCTGTGCGCCACGCCACCTTTGTAGAGTCCGCCGGTGCCACCAGTGCCCCCTACGGAACCTTGCGCTACGGCTGGTATCTACAGCTTGAGCTGAAAGGACTCACCAGCCTGGGCGACAGCATCGACAAACTGATGCAGGATAAAATTCTCGGCTATAAGGCCATACCTTAGATTTGATCATCAACAGGTCACCAATATGAAATATTTTCTTACAATACTCACTCTGATTGCCACACTCAGCGCACAGGCAGAGCCGGTAAAAATCGACGGCATCGCCGCCGTCGTCAATGAAGAGGCGGTTACGCTGAGTGAACTGGATAACGAAATAAAAACCGTCAAAGCCCAGCTGCAACAGCAAAAAAGCAGCCAGCCCAGCGACGCAGCCCTGCAACGGCAGGTGCTGGAGCGTTTAATTGTCATTCATCTGAAGCAGCAGCTGGCCGACCGTAACAACATCATCATTGATGACGAGACCCTTAACCGCGCTATCAGCAGCATCGCCAAACAGAACAACATTTCACTGGCACAGTTACGCAATGTAATCGAACGGGACAGTTTTGATTTCAATCTCTATCGTGAAAACATTCGCCACGAGATTCTCCATACCCGGCTGCGCCAGCGTTATGTCGACAACCGCATCAACATCACCAGCGCCGAGATTGAACTCTTTCTCAAACAGCAAGAGAAGAGTGGCGGCAATGAAAACGAGTATCAGCTTAACCATATCCTGATCAGCATCCCCGAAGGTGCCAGTGCCGAAACCATTCAAACAGCCAAACAGCGCGCCCAAGCCATTCTCGACCGTCTCGCCAAAGGTGAGCCGTTTGCAGAGCTCGCCATCGCCGAATCCGATAGCCAACAGGCGCTGAGCGGTGGTGACCTTGGCTGGCGCAAACTGGGGGAGATCCCTTCACTCTTTGCCAATATTGTGGTGGATATGAAAAAAGGCGATGTCAGCACACTCATCCGCAACCCCAGCGGCTTTCACATCATCAAACTCAACGATGAGCGTGGTGGCGAACGCCACATGGTCAACCAGAGCCACGTTCGCCACATCCTAATCAAGACCGATGAGGTCACCGACGACAACGCCGCACTGCACAAAGTCGAAGAGCTGAAATCACGTATCGAACAGGGCGATGACTTTAGTCTCATTGCAAAAGCACACTCCGATGACAAAGGCAGTGCCACCAAAGGTGGCGACCTCGGCTGGGCCAGCCCCGGTCAAATGGTGCCGGCGTTTGAAAAGGTGATGAACGACATCGCCCCGAATAAAATCAGCGACCCCTTCCAGAGTCCGTTTGGCTGGCACATTTTAGAGGTGCTGGAGCGCCGCACTCAGGATGATACTGACCAGTACAAACGCAACATCGCCCGTCAACAGCTCTTCGAACGTAAAGTGAGTGAAGAGGAAGAGCTATGGTTACGGCAACTGCGTGATGAAGCGTATGTTGAGATTCGAATTTAGCTGATCGCCTGATCCCCTTCACTGTCCAATCGGCACCAAAGGGGAACACCATTTAACAGACAGAGTATCGGCATGAACAGACCGCTCAGACTCGCCATCACCCCCGGAGAACCTGCAGGCATCGGCCCCGACCTGGTTGTCACGCTGGCGCAGCAGCCACACACACATCAGCTCATCGCCATTGCCGATCCTGCACTGCTCAGCGCCCGTGCACAGCAGTTAGGGTTGCCGCTGACACTCAAAACATTTAATGCCAACGCACCTATTGAGTCACACCAACCCGGCGTACTTGACATACTGCCCGTTGCACTACACAACGCAACCACACCGGGCCATCTTGATGTCAATAACGCCAGCTACGTACTGGAGACGTTACGCCAGGCAACACTCGGCTGCATGCATGGCCAGTTTGATGCACTCATCACCGCCCCCGTACACAAAGGGGTTATTAACGATGCAGGCATTAAATTCAGCGGCCACACGGAATTTCTTGCGGAACTCACACAGACACCACAAGTGGTCATGATGCTGGCCACCCCCGGCCTGCGCGTAGCATTGGCAACCACACACCTGCCCCTGCGCCAAGTAGCCGATGCCATTACCCAACCGCTACTGGAAGATGTGATTACTGTTCTGAACAACGCGCTGATCAATCAGTTTGGCATCCCGCAGCCGCATATTTTTGTCTGCGGCCTTAATCCACACGCCGGTGAAAATGGCCATCTCGGCCACGAAGATGAAGAGATTGTCGCCCCTGTATTGGAACGTTTACGTTGCAAAGGGGTGCGCCTGACTGGCCCGCTGCCCGCCGACACACTTTTTGTGCCTAAATATCTCAACCATGCCGATGCGGTACTGGCCATGTATCACGACCAGGGATTGCCTGTGCTCAAACACAAAGGGTTTGGCAACGCCGTTAACGTCACTCTTGGCCTGCCAATCATTCGCACCTCCGTTGATCACGGTACCGCGCTGGAGCTGGCGGGCACTGGCAGAGCCGACAGCGGCAGCCTCGCCTACGCGATTACTATTGCCATCGAGATGGCACAACAGAAGAGCTTCGCCTCATGAACCAACAAAATGACAGCCATCGCGCCCGCAAACGTTTTGGTCAAAACTTCTTACATGATCAACAAATCATTCAACGCATTGTCAGTTCACTCAGGGCCAAGCCCAGTGACCGTGTTGTGGAAATTGGCCCAGGACTCGGCGCACTTACACAACCATTGATCGACATTGTTGGCAAAATTGATGTCGTTGAGATCGATCGTGATCTGGTCGCACGGCTGCAACAGCACTACTCACCCGAGGTGATGACCATCCACAGCCATGATGCATTGAAGTTCGATTTCCACACACTGGTAACCGCTGGTGAGAAGCTTCGCATCATCGGCAACTTACCCTACAACATCTCCACTCCACTGCTGTTTCATCTCATGGAGCAACTCGATGTTGTGCAGGATATTCATTGCATGTTGCAAAAAGAGGTTGTTGAACGTATGGCGGCAAAACCCGGCGACAGCGCTTACGGCAGGCTTAGTATCATGCTGCAATACCATTGCGATGTGGTGAAACTTTTCAACGTTGGTCCGGGGGCATTTCATCCGGCACCCAAAGTTGACTCCGCCGTAGCGCGACTCACACCGCACACCACTAAACCCACACATGTCAACGATGAAAAAATATTTAGTAAAGTTGTCAATCAGGCCTTTAGCCAACGCCGTAAAACATTACGCAACTGTCTTAAAACATTGCTAAGCACCGAACAGATCGAATCATGCAACATAGATCCAACGGCACGCCCAGAGACGCTCTCACTGTCTGACTTCGCCAAACTTAGCAACATCACCGTAGACTCACCAGACACATCCAAGTGAAACTTAAAGGACAATTCTGGTCAGGCTGGTATACAGCCCTGCTGCTTACTGCGGGTGTGGTTTTTATAATCATCGAACTGCCACAAGGCTATAGCAGCGATCTCTCTATCATCGGCCAGGGTAAAGATGCAATTGTCATTGTTCACGATAGCAAAAGTTTCCCCAGTGTCGAGTTTCTCAGTCGCATGAATGTCATTCGTGACAAACATAAACAGCACGTAGTTTTTTCCGTGGCTGACATTAAAGAGAAGGCCGGGGCTGAATTTGCACAAGAGCATAGCGCAAAACCACCATCACTCCTGCTCTTCACCGCTGACGGCACGCCATTAGGCAACATCAGCGGAAATCGCTCTTCTGATGTCATACTAAACTCTATTGAAAATAGATTTCAGTGGCCACATAACCAGCCGAAGCAATCAACTACATTTTAATAACCCAAAAAAATTAACAATCTACCATTCACTTTTCTACTTTTCACTTTCTCAAAGAGCCAATATTTAGCCTATAAACCTCACAAATACTCAGTAGAGACAATCTGATATTCAGATTTTATCTTACGTATAAAAATTAAATCTGAGACCAATCTCTATTTACCTTTACACTCTCAGCCCTGCGCTCCAAAGCAGTTAAAAGGATGACAGGACAACTTTATGAACCACTTTCCATTACGGCGCACCATCGCCCTGCTCTCTCTGGCACCGTTTTCTGCCCTTGCCACCAATGGCATGAACCTGGAAGGATACGGCCCCATTGCATTAGGTATGGGGGGAACCTCATTTGCTTTCGACAACGGCACAGCGGCAGTCATCAATAATCCTGCCACATTGGGGTTAATGGAACGTTCAAGCCAGCTCGACCTGGCCATTGGTTTTTTAGGCCCCGATGTCAGCTCCACACACACCGCCAGTGGCATGCGTGCTGACTCATCTGCCGACGGTTTCTACATGCCCGCAGTTGGCTGGGCCACAGGCTCGGGTCCCTGGACCTCTGGCGTGGCGCTGTTTGGCCAGGGCGGTATGGGCACAGAGTTCTCCAGCAGCAGTTTTATGTCTAATCCCGGCGGCATGTCACCCTCACCCGATCTGATTAACCGTTCAGAGGTGAGTCTGGGCCGTGCAATAGCGCCGCTTGTCTACGCCGTAAACCCCCGGCTTCAGGTTGGCGGCAGTATTGATTTTGTCTGGGCGGGAATGGACCTGCGGATGGCAATGAGCGAGTCACAATTTCAAGATCTGGCCAACCCCTCCAGTCGTCAATATGGATCTGCCTCCGGCTCCATGGTCAACGCCTTCGGGGCGATGTACGAACCCTTTGGTGGCTCGGGCATTAACAAGCTTTACCACGCTTATTTCGACTTCAGCAATGACAACGACTTTTCCGGCAAGGCACGTGGATATGGTTTAGGTGCAAAACTGGGGCTGACGTACCAGATGAATCCCAAAGTCACCCTCGGTGCAACCTACCACGCTAAAACCTGGCTCAATGATCTCACCACCAACGACGCGCAGATGAGCATGGCCGTCAACGGTGATGAAGGGCTTCTCACCACGGGCACACCTTCTGGAAGTGATGTCGACAAGATCATCAACCTGACTGGGCAGATCGCCGTCAAAAACTTTGAATGGCCCGCCATCACAGGCATTGGTTTTGCCTTTCGGCCCACAGGTGAATGGCTACTGGCCGCGGACTACAAACGGATCTTCTGGTCAGATGTGATGGATAATTTCAGCATGACCTTCACCGCCGCCAATCAGACAAGCAATGGCGGCTTTGCCGGAAAACAGCTCGACGCTACCCTTTACCAGCGCTGGCAGGATCAAGATGTAATTGCACTGGGCGCAGCCTATCAACTAACAGACACATGGACAGTGCGGGCGGGCGCAAACTTTGGTGACAACCCGATCCCCGACCGTTTTCTGAACGCTCTATTTCCCGCCACCATTGAAAAGCACTATACTGCCGGGGTTGGTTACCAGATCAATAAACAGAGTGCCATTAACAGCGCCATCAGCATCGCCCCCGAGGCTCGTTTTATTGCCGCCAACGGCATTGCCAGCCAACACCAGCAACTCAACTGGCAGCTGATGTACTCCCGGCTATGGGAATAGTGACACGCAGGTAACATATCGATCACCCGATAAATTTGGATTGCAAGGATGCAGTCATGACAATAAAGACCGTACTCACTGATGAAAGACCAGGACGCCCACTTGCGGTCACCCTGTTAGCCATTGCCGTGACAGCAATGCCTGCCATCACCTTCTCCTTATCTGATAACCACTCTGGCTTTTCTCTCCACTATTTAAGCGCCCAGCCACCAACAGGCAGCGATAAAACACCGCGCCCGGCCATTATCATCACCGGAAAAACAGACCAGCAGTTAAACACAGAGTTGACACAGGCGGAGCAGGAGCTACAGCAAGCTAAAACTGAGCGGGAAAAGACACTACGGAGAATCGAGCAGCTCAACAAAATATTAAAAAGAAAACTCGATGAGGCGCAGCTCGCGCAATAAAACAGATCACCAAAACAGAACAGGGCGACCAAGGCCGCCCTGCTCCAATATAAAAATAGCAATCCACTATTTACGTTCGGCCTCAACCTCAAAGGTCAGCACCATATCGTCGCCGACCGCAGGCAGTGCGTATTTAACTCCAAAATCTGAACGTTTGATTTTGGCACTGGCATCAAAACCACAGACATAAGCCCCTTTTTTCATGGGGTGATCACCGCAGTTAATACGCGCAACCTTAAGGGTTACCGGTTTGGTGGTGCCTGCCAATGTCAACTCCCCCTCAACTGTTGCACTTTTTTTATCGACAATCACCACTTTGGTGGATTTATAAGTAATCGTTGGAAACTCGCCCGCGTTCAGGAAATCAGGAGAACGCAGGTGGTCATCACGCTTGGCAAAGCCGGTATTCACCGATGCTGCATCAATCTTGATATCAACCGTACCGGTGTTTTTGGCCCAATCAATCGTCAATGCCCCTTCTGTTTTATCAAAACGCCCCTGCATGGTTGAGAAACCAAGATGGCTAATCGCAAAGTGTGGATAGGTGTGGGTCGGGTCGATGGTGTACTGCTCCGCAGCATTAACCAGAACCGGAGCCGAAACGGCGCTCATCATTGCCACTGCCAGATAGATCTTACGCATAGTATTTTCCTCTTTTGAGTTAAAAAAATAGTGCCAGAACATTAAATAGGTGGCGCGCCCAGGTCACGCCAGGTCAGATAGATTGCAACACCAGCGGGTAACACCGCCATCACTACCCGTACCACCAGCTGCACAAACAACGGCCAGCGTGCGGATATCGGCAGGCGCACCAACAACGGCACCAGCGCCAGCAGCGCCAGTGTATACCAAGGCAGCTTGGAGTAGACCATAGCACCCACACCCAGTAGCGCCGTCACTGCCACCAGCGGCACCACCATTAGCGCACCGGCAGCCACCGGCCGGCCAAACAGTTGTAACAACAGCCGTGCGCCAATCGCAGCGGCGATGGCCGAGGCCAGCTGACCGTAGAGTGCCGTTGCCCCCAGCAGCGCAGTGAGTCCAGTACCCAGCGCCAACGCAAAAATCATACTGTCGGCCTGTACCGGTTTATCTTTCAGCCCAACGCTGGCGGCAACCAGCCAACCGACATAGGCACTGCCCGCCACTGCCAGCAACCAGACCGGCCACGCATCAAAACTATTAATACGTGGCCACAACAACCAGAGGCACGCGGCCGCACCCGCGACAAACAGCAGCCCCGGCGCCAGTCGTCGCCACCGTACCAGATCAAGCAACAGCCCCAGCACCACCGCACCGCAACCCAGTAATACAATCTTACGATCAGAGCGCAACGGAAAGAGTTGAAAATCGGTAATCAGATAAACAGAGGCGGCAAAACCCGCCAGTGCTGATAGCCCAGCCCAATACCAGCCATGTGGACGCAAAATAAGCGCCACTATCAGGCTGACAACAAACGGCACGACTGCCGACTGGACCAAGGGATTTGTTAAGAGGTTATCCATAATCACCATGTATAGAGCAAGACAGGCCTGAAGAGTTCAGAATGACAGAGAGATTTCATCTACCATCGCCGCACAAACAAATAATACTACACACACTCACTTTAATAAGTACAAACAATAGCTATACTCAGCACGCGGTTATTATTGGCGACCGCACACAACAACAACCATTTTCGGGGGCATCAAAAATGAGCAGCAGCAAAAAATATAGCAAATTCACACTCTGGACCATCAGCGCGTTGTTGCTTGGCGCCTGTGGCGGCGGTGGTGGGGGCGGCAGCAACGGACTCGCCTACACCGGCCCTACATCGCCCGCCACCATTACAACAGACAATGGCAAACAGATTGCCACTGAGGCCTACATCAATGGCGAAGGCGGAGCGGCGCTCGGCACCATCTTTGCCTCAGCCACCAGCACCAGCACCAGCACCAGCACCAGTACCAGTACCAGTACCAGTACCAGTACCAGCACCACGGAAGATAGCGGCACACCACGTATCATGAGTGTGGCGCAGACGCTGGTCGGCGCGGTCAACAGGATCAATCTGACAACAACCAATACCCCATCGGTTAGCCGCGCCACACAGACTGAAACCGACACCATCATCGGCAGCTGCGGCGGCTCGGAGCAGTACAGCATCAGCTTCGACGACGTTACCGGCAACTTCAGCGGCACCGTCACTTTTACCAACTATTGTGAGGCTGGCGACACCATAAATGGTGGCATGAGCATGTCGGGCAACGTCAATCCTGATACCTCCGTGTTTGGGCTGATGACCATGAACTTCTCCTCCCTGACCTTCAGCTCCAGCAGCGACTCGTTCACCATTGATGGCAGCATCACCTCCAATCTCGGCACCGCGCCTATTGTGATCACGTCAAATCTGAAGCTAAAGGATAACAGCAGCGGCAAAGTATTTTGGGCCGAGAACCATGTCACCACTATTTACACGGTGGTTGCAGGTGAAGAGATCAGCACCACCGGCCGGTTCTATCATCCGGATTATGGTTATGGGGAGCTGACCACCCCAACCCGCATGTTCATCGCCGACACTGACGAGTGGCCTTCATCGGGCGTGATGATTGTCACTGGGGCCAACAACTCAAAGGTTAAACTGACGGCCATATCCAATACCACCTACAACTATGAAGTGGATGCTAACGGCGATGGTGTCTATGAGACACAACAACTTGGTCAGCTCTGGGCCGATCTGTAGATAAGCGGTCACAACAAAAAGGGCGCTTGGTGCGCCCTTTTTTATTTTGTTATTTACGTTCCACTATCACGTCCGGCTGGCCGTTAATCTCGGTCATCGCGGCAATCATCCACTGCTCCGCCTGTTCATTGATCTGCGCGGCCTTAAGAGATTTACTATCGATCACCGGACCGATCTTGACACGAATCACACCGGGCTTTTTAAGGAAGCCGTGACGCGGCCAGAAGTGACCGGCGTTATGGGCAACCGGCACCACCGGGTGACCACTCTTCTCCGCCAGCAACGCGCCGCCATAACCAAATTTGCGCATCGTGCCCGGCGCCATCCGCGTGCCTTCGGGGAAGATGATGAGCCAGCGCCCTTCATCGAGACAGATCTTGCCCAGCTCCACCAGCTGCTTGAGCGCCTGACGACCTGAGGCACGATCAATCGCTACTGGTTTAAGCAGCGCCAGACCCCAACCAAAAAACGGCACGCGCAGCAGCTCGCGTTTGAGCACCCAGGTCTGCGGCGGTAGAATCGCCTGCAACGCCAACGAATCCCAGGTGGAGGCGTGTTTGCATAAGACGATGGCAGTCTCAGACGGCAGATTTTCCAGCCCCTCAACCTCATAACTGAGATTACAGCTGAATTTAAGCCACTTGATATTGAGCCTGGCCCACTGACTGATGAGACGATAACGGGTGGCAAAACTGAACGGCCAGGTCAGTCCACCGAGCAGCGCAAAGATGATCGCCGTGATCACCATAAAGATAAAAAACAGTAATGAACGCAGATACAACATATGCGGCTATTCCCTAACGCTAATGCAACACCGCGACAACGGACGAGACCATCACTGATCTTCCAGCAGCAGTGCATCCACCACTGCGGCGAGGTTGTCATACACCTCCAACCCGGCGCGGTTGCCTAATGTTGCCAACGTCTGTTCACCCTTGCCAGTGCGCACCAATATCGGCCGGGCACCGACCACTTCGGCAGTTTGCAGATCACGCAATGAGTCACCGACTGCCGGTACGCCAGTCAGATCCACGCGCAGCCGTGTGCCGATGTCGCGAAACATACCCGCTTTGGGTTTACGACACTCACAGCCATCATCCGGTCCATGAGGACAGAAAAAAACAGCCTCGATGGCGCTACCCGCCTCTTTTACCAGTCGATGCATTTTGTCGTGTATGCGCATCAAGGTATCGATATCAAACAGGCCCCGCGCGATGCCGGACTGGTTGGTGGCAACCACTACGCGATAGTCGTTCATGGTAAGACGGGCGATCGCGTCGATGCTGCCGGGTAGTGGGGTCCACTCATCAACAGACTTGATAAACGCATCGGAGTCTTCGTTGATCACACCATCACGGTCGAGAATAATCAGTTTCATTATCTATCCCTGCAACCGTGAGACATCGGCAATCTGCATGAAGAGATTGCGTAACTGATTGAGCAGGGCCAAACGGTTGAGTTTCACCTGCTCATCCTCAGCCATCACCATCACCTGGTCGAAAAAGGCATCAACCGGCTCACGCAGTGCCGCCATCTGTTGCAGTGCGCTGGCGTAGTCGAGCTGCTCCAACGCCGGTCTCACCGCCACGGCCACTGCATCAATACGTTCGGCCAGCGCCTTTTCAGCTGCATCCTGCAACAGAGCGGTGGTGATAGCCGCAGGAATCTCGATACCACCCTCTTGCGCCTGACGCAGGATATTGGAGGCGCGTTTGTTGGCAGCGGCCAGCGACGCTGCCTCATTCAAACTACGGAAGGCATTGACGGCACGGACCCGCTGATCAAAGTCGTAAGGGCGTGTGGCGCGTACTGCTGACACTGCCTCAAAGATATCTACCGAGATTCCGGCATCGGTGTAGTAGACACGCAGACGTTCCATCATAAAATCGAACAGCTGACCATCAACATGAGCGGGGAACTCACGACCACTGACACGGTAGTGAGCGATGCTCTCATCAATCAGCACCGTCAGATCAAGTGGCAACTGCTGCTCGATGATGCTGCGCAGCACCCCCAGCGCGGCACGCCGCAGTGCAAACGGATCTTTTGAACCGGTAGGCAGTTGGCCAATACCAAAGATACCCACCAGCGTATCGAGTTTGTCGGCGATGGCGACCGCCTGGCCAATCACACCCTTGGGCAGCTCATCACCGGCAAAACGTGGCATGTACTGTTCATCCATGGCGTTGGCCACCGCTTCGTGTTCACCATCATGCTGCGCGTAGTAGCGCCCCATGATGCCCTGCAACTCGGGGAACTCGCCGACCATGTGGGTCATCAAATCACACTTGGCGAGCTGTCCGGCACGGATGCCATCCACTTTTTTACCACCCAGCTGCTCGGCAATAAAACCGGCCAGTGCGGCGATGCGTTCTGACTTATCAAACACGGTGCCGAGCTGCTGCTGGAAGACGACGTTTTTCAATACTTCACGTTGTGATTCGAGCCTGCCTTTACGATCCTGATTCCAGAAAAATTCGGCATCGGTGAGACGTGGACGAATCACCCGCTCGTTACCACCGCGCACTGCCGACACATCTTTGCTTTCGATGTTGCTGACGGTGATGAAGTTGGGCATCAGCTTGCTGTGTTTATCAACGACGTGGAAATATTTCTGGTGCCCCTTCATCGCCGAGATCAACGCCTCGGCGGGCACGGCGAGGAAACGCTCCTCAAACGAACCGGCAATCGCCATCGGCCACTCAATCATGCCGGTCACCTCATCCAGCAGCGCATCATCGATCACCGCCGTGCCGCCCAGCTTGACGGCGGCGGCCTGCACCTGACCACGAATCGCTTCACGGCGATCACCAAAGCTGGCCACAACACGCCCCTCGGTCTGGAGCAGCGGCGCATACGCGGCCGGTTCTGTTATGTAGAGTGTGGCGGGGTGGTGGAAGCGGTGGCCTCGAGTCTCACGGCCCGATTTCACCGCCAGCATCTCCGCATCGATCACTTCGTTACCCAACAGCAGTACCAGCCAGTGCACCGGACGGACAAATTCAGCGCTAAGATCGCCCCAACGCATCCGCTTTGGAATCGGCAGTGTATCGAGTGACTGCTGCACAATGGCAGGGATCAACGCCTGAGTGGGTTTACCTTTCTCCATGCCGCGATAGACCAGCCAGCTGCCCTTGTCGGTTTCGAATCGTTCCAGCAGATCCATGGTGACACCACAGGATGCAGCAAAACCGAGCGCCGCTTTGGTGGGACCATCAGGGCCAAAGGCGGCTTGCAGTGCAGGGCCACGACGCTCGGTGGCCTTGTCGGGTTGGGCAGTGGCGAGTGCCTCAATCCACACCGCCAGGCGCCGTGGCGCGGCATAACTGTGCACAACCCCATGTTGCAGACCGGCCTTGGCAAACCCTTCGACGATGCCGTTAGTGAAGGCCTCTGAAAGTTTTTTCAGCGCCTTGGGTGGCAACTCTTCAGTACCCAGTTCGACCAGAAAATCGCGTGTAGTCATTTAGTTTTTCTCCCCTTTCAAATTACTTTTCAACATGGGGAACCCCAGCGCTTCACGGCGGGCGTAGTAGACCTCAGCGACGGCACGCGCCAGCACCCGCACACGACCAATGAAACGGGCACGTTCGGTCACGGAGATAGCACGACGGGCATCGAGCATATTAAATGTGTGCGACGCCTTCATCATCTGCTCGTAAGCGGGCAGTGGCAGTCCTAGCTCTATCAGTTTGCCGCTCTCTTTTTCGCAGACGTCGAACCACTGGAACAGGGCCTCGACGTTGGCGTGTTCAAAGTTGTAAGCGGACTGCTCCACTTCATTCTGGTGGAAGACATCGCCGTAGGTGACATCGCCACCATCACCATCAGCAGCACCGCGGGTCCAGATCAAGTCGTAGACGCTGTCCACACCCTGGATGTACATCGCCAGACGCTCTAGGCCGTAGGTGATCTCGCCGGTGACAGGTTTGCAGTCGAGTCCGCCGACCTGCTGGAAGTAGGTGAACTGCGTCACCTCCATACCGTTGAGCCACACCTCCCAGCCGAGACCCCATGCGCCGAGTGTGGGTGACTCCCAGTTATCTTCAACAAAGCGGATGTCATGCACCAGCGGATCAAAACCGAGCAGCTTCAGCGAACCAAGGTACAGTTCCTGAATCTCAAGCGGTGAGGGTTTAAGCACTACCTGGAACTGATAATAGTGTTGCAGACGGTTGGGGTTTTCGCCGTAACGGCCATCGGTGGGACGACGCGACGGCTGCACATAGGCGGCACGCCAAGGCTCCGGACCCATGGCGCGCAGGAAGGTGGCGGTGTGGAAAGTCCCGGCGCCCACCTCCATGTCGTAGGGCTGCAATACCACACACCCCTGCTCGGCCCAGTAACTTTGCAGGGCCATGATCAGTCCCTGAAAGGTGGAAATATCGTACTCGGCAGCAACGCTGCGCGGACTGTTGGTCACCACAATCACCCCTTGGATAGTCTTGTCTGCGTAAAAACGGGGGATTATACCCTCTGCCCGCCCTGGGTGGCAGCCGCGCTTATCGCAGCATCAGCCCGAGGTTAAGCGACAGCGACTCCCAGTTCACCTCATTCAGGCGTGTACTACCCACATCACCGTCCGAAAAGTAGATGGTGTCTACGCCATGATCAGTAGTCCAATTGCCATAGTCGACCCCCACCAGCCACGAGATATGCCTGTTCAGCGGCGACGTAACATTAAAGGCAACCGTCACACCCTGGCCATTCGCACTATGTGTGTAGCTTTTAGGGTGGGCAAAATCGGTCCGCAGATTCCAGTCCGCCACCGCGTCGTAGCGCACCATATGGTATTTCACATCCAGCACCAGCTTTAGCCCGCTGGCCAACGACTCATTCACAAAACTCATCCCACCCCATACACCGCGCCACTCGGTATCATAACTGGAGTTCAGCCCCGCAAAAGGCCCAAGTGACGGCGGATCGTTATAGGGGTCCATGGTTTGATTGCCGTTAAACATCGTCAGCTCCTGACGGTGCATCGAATAACCGGCCATGGGCATCAGATACCCCCGATAACCCCGCGAAGCAGGGGCTTCCAACCGATAACCTACTCCGACACTGGCATCGGCAATACGTCCCCCCGCCCCGTTATTGGAACGGGAAAACTCGGCCTGACGGTTATCCAGAAAGTAATCAGAGTCCTGATTGGCACCCGAATCGATATCACCGTATCCCCCGCTTCCAAACAGGTGGAGTGCGCCACTGCTCAGATCCAGCTTGAGTTTGGTCTGCCGCGTCACCAGGTTGTTCCAGGTCAATTCAGAGAGAATATTTGGGCTCTGGCCGTTGCCCTGGCCCGCAATGGTCCAGTCTAATCTGTCAACACGATACCCACGCTCCGCCGTCAACTCGAACCCCTGCCCGGCCTCGCCCGGCTCAGCTGCCGCGCCCTGACAAACGCCTGTACCTACCAATAAAATCACCACCCATCGCCTGTTACTCATCATCTTTTCCCATGTACACCCACCATTATCGCCCAGACCAAGTCATACCCGATCTTTTACCCATAAATTCAAAACACTATTCAAGAGAGACTACATTACAGCCGATTTACCCTATGTAAAGTGCAAAATAGGGACGCTGCCATGAACCATATCGTCACTGAGAACCACATCGTCACAGAGCCGACTGCCACCGCCCAATGGCAACACCTGGTACACGAGGCTGAAACGCGGGCACACCGCACCCTCGGGGAGACTCTGGAGAGTTATCTTGTCTTCACCCTCATGCGTTTCACCCAGCGCCCCCAGCTGCTGGAAGGCATTATGGCCCTGGAATTTCTCAACAGCCTCAATACACAAGGCACCCAGCGCCACAACAACCTACGGGATGTGGGCGACCAGTGCCTGCTGTTTGCCGGTCTGTTCCCCCAAAATGCCCGCCGTCGCCTGGTCCGGATTGGCTATTTTGTCAGTCTCGGACGTAGCGCCTACCAGCAAATTCACGACAATCAACGACATACTACCGCCAAGCTCTACGGTCAGCTAGCCTCAGACTTTATCGCCATGATGGATGTCCTACTGGCCATACGCAGTATCAACCCTGCCAATGTCGTGCTGTCACCTCTGGAAGCCTTTGAATTATGGGAAGATACCGGCAGTCAGCAGGCCCGCGCCTCGCTGGCACAACGGACAACGGCAGCACCCATCGCCAGCCGCCACCCCCTTAAACACGACGCCAGCCCCCGCCACCATTAAGTAACTCGTCGTCCGGCGGCCAAATTTGGTATATTTGGCCGCCTTTCTATCTCAAGCAACCAAACAAACCCCCCATGTCAAAACAGATCAAAGCAGTAGCCCTCATCTCTGGCGGCCTCGACTCCATGCTCGCCGTACGCGCCATGCAGGACCAGGGCATCCACATCGAAGGGATCAATTTCTACACCGGCTTCTGCGTTGAGGGACACACCCACGCCATCCGCAAACAGGATCAGAACAAACAGAAACGCAACAACGCGCTGTGGGTGGCGGAACAACTTGGCATCAAGCTGCACATTATCGATGTGATCGAGGAGTACAAAGATGTACTCATCAACCCCAAACATGGCTACGGCGCCAACATGAACCCCTGCCTCGACTGCAAGACCTTTATGGTGCGCAAGGCGATGGAGTGGATCAAAGAGAACGAATTTGACTTCATCATCACCGGTGAGGTGGTCGGGCAGCGCCCCATGTCGCAGCGTAAAGACACCATGCAGATAGTGGTCAAGGAGTCCGGTGCCGGCGGTCTGTTGGTACGGCCACTCTGCGCCCAGAACCTGGCACCGACACTGCCCGAGCAAGAGGGGTGGATCGACCGTGAAAAGATGCTCGGCTTCAATGGCCGTTCACGCAAACCGCAGATTGCCCTGGCCGAAGAGTACGGCTTTACCGACTTTGCCCAGCCCGCGGGGGGTTGCTGCTTTCTTACGGATGAGAGCTACTCCAAAAAACTGGTCGACCTCTGGCAAGTACAAGGCCACAAAGAGTATGAGTTTGACGATATAATGCTGCTAAAAGTCGGCCGTCATATTCGGCCATCGCCCCTCTACAAACTCATTGTCGGGCGTGAAGAGGGAGAGAACCGCTTCATGGAGGGGTACCGCAACCGCTTTGACTACTTTTTTAACAGCAGCCACCCCGGCCCACTGGTACTGATGGACGGTCAGCTCAATACCCCAGAAGATATCGAACTGGCCGCCCGGGTTGTCGCCCGTTTTGGTCAGGGACGTGACGCAGAACAGGTGACCGTCACCTACACACCCTTGCAGGGTGCCCCACAATCAATCACCGTCAAACCCTTTACCGCCGACGAGATGCCCAAGGAGTGGTACATATGAGCACACCACAACAGACCCTGGATGTACGTGGCCATCTCTGCCCCATCCCCGTCATTCGTACCCAGAACCATGCAAAAAAACTTGCAGCGGGGGATATACTGGAGGTACTGTGCACGGACCCGGGTGTTACCAGCGATATTCCAGCATGGTGCCGCATCAGTGGCCACCGCGTGATCAGCATAGAGACACGCGACGGTGCCATCGTTGTCACAATTATGATTGGTAACGAGCGCTAAGGAAGCGCCAAAATAGGGCAAAAAATCCAGCGAACGCACCAAAAAGACGCCCGCAGGATTTTTATAGAAAATTACTAGTTCATTGTTACAGTTCGACTTTTGTCACTCCAAAACATGTGGCATATTTCCTGCTGTAGTTCTGAACTCAAAATAATGCCGTACCAACAGGTACGGTCAGTGTTAACCTTGGCAACCTAAAAAACTGTTCACGAGCCTTTCGCAGGGAGAAAAGCAATGTCAGCTGCTGTGCTTAATATGATCAAAGAGAACGACGTAAAATTCGTCGACTTCCGTTTCACCGATACCCATGGCAAAGAGCAACACCTCTCTATACCTGCCAAAACCCTCGTCGCCGATGACTTCAAAGATGGCCGCATGTTTGACGGCTCCTCCATCGCCGGCTGGAAGGGTATTGAAGCGTCCGACATGGTGCTGCTGCCTGATGCCAACACCGCTGTGCTCGACCCCTTTGCTGACGAGACCCAGCTTATCCTCCGCTGTGACATTCTCGAACCCAATACCATGACCGGTTACGAACGTGACCCACGCTCTGTTGCCAGACGTGCTGAAGAGTACCTGAAGTCAACCGGTATCGCCGACACCGCCTTCTTTGGCCCTGAGCCAGAGTTTTTCATTTTTGACGATGTCCGCTGGGGTGCCGACATGAGCGGCTGCTTCGTGAAGATCGACTCCGAAGAGGCCGACTGGAACTCCGAAAAGGTTTACCCAGGTGGCAACATGGGTCATCGCCCCAATACCAAGGGCGGCTACTTTCCCGTCCCACCGGTCGACAGCCTGCACGACGTCCGTGCCGCCATGTGTCTGGCACTGGAAGAGATGGGTGTTGAGGTTGAAGTTCACCACCACGAAGTGGCCACTGCTGGCCAGTGCGAAATTGGTACCAAATACAGCACACTGGTAGACCGCGCCGATAAAACCCAGATCATGAAGTTTGTCATCCACAACGTTGCCCACGCCTACGGCAAGACTGCTACTTTCATGCCTAAGCCGATGGTTGGCGACAACGGCTCTGGAATGCATGTGCACCAGTCACTGGCCAAAGATGGCGTTAACCTCTTCAGCGGCAACCTCTACGGTGGCCTCTCTGAAATGGCACTCTTCTACATCGGCGGTATCATCAAACACGCCAAGGCGCTGAACGCCATCACCAACCCGACCACCAACAGCTACAAACGCCTGGTGCCGCATTACGAAGCCCCGGTATTGCTGGCCTACTCCGCCCGCAACCGCTCCGCCTCGATCCGCATTCCGTTTGTTGCCAATCCCAGAGGCCGTCGTATCGAAGTGCGCTTCCCTGACCCCATGGCCAACTCCTACCTGGCCTTCTCCGCCATGTTGATGGCCGGCCTGGACGGTATCCAGAACAAGATTCACCCCGGCGACGCCATGGATAAAAACCTCTATGACCTGCCAGCAGAAGAGCTGAAGAACATACCGCACGTCTGCCACTCACTGGATCAGGCCCTGGATGCCCTGGACCAGGATCGCGAGTTCCTGACCCGTGGCGGCGTCTTCACCGACGATATGATCAACGCCTACATCGACCTGAAGATGCAGGACGTGCAGCGCATCCGCATGACCACTCACCCGGTTGAGTTCGACATGTACTACAGCCTGTAAGCTTGTTCCTATAGTTGTTGTTTGTAAAAAAGCCTCCGCTTGCGGGGGCTTTTTTATTGATGAAGATTAAATGCACCACTTAAGTGCAAACATTTACAATCGATGCATGGAAGGGTGGCGAAAAGTACTTGCCGTGACTTAACATCATTAACAAAAAATCTTCAACCACCTGTTTTTAAACATATTTAAATCTAAACAAACAGCCCGACACCAAACTGGCTTGGAGTTTGCTACAGCAGGTACATCATGGCCAAAGCATTTAATCAAGGCGCACTCTTCAAGCGCATTCTGGAAAATACTAACGAGGCAATCCTGGTATTTGACCAAGTGCTACACCTCACCTGGCTCAATCCGGCGGCTGAAATGCTCTTTGCCATTAGCGTCCGCCGCGCCCAAGGCCAAGCACTCCACACCCTGTTTAATGACATCAACAACTTCAGTGACCATGTCAAACAGGCGCTGGCCAGCAACCACCCCTTTACAGAGCGGGAACGGGTATTTCATCTGCATCACGAACGTCTGGTTACCGCTGACTGCACCGTAACCCCATTGCAAGACGCACAATCGGGGGCGGCGATATTAGTTGAGCTTAACCAAGTGGACCGTCAGCTACGTATCGCCCGTGAAGAACACCTGTTGGCACAACACAGCGCCACCCGCGAGGTTATTCGCGGCCTGGCCCACGAAATCAAAAACCCCCTGGGTGGGCTGCGAGGTGCCGCACAACTGCTGGAAGCGGAGCTCGACAGCGATGTACTCAAGGAGTATACCGGCATTATCATTCAAGAAGCCGACCGTCTCCGTAACCTGATGAATCGAATGCTCGGCCCCAATACCCTGCCGCAGAAACGCAACATTAACATTCATGAGCAGCTGGAACATGTACGCCAACTGGTAAAAAACGACTGCCCGCCAAACATAGAGCTATTGCGTGACTACGACCCCAGCGTACCCGATCTGTTTGCCGATCCCGACCTGATCATCCAGGCACTGCTCAATCTGGTGCGTAATGCTATTCAGGCGCTCGAGAGCGGCGGTAACATTACCCTACGAACACGTTGCCAGCGCCAGATCACCATTGGTCATACACGCCACAAACTGGTGGCCAGCATTGAGATTATCGATAACGGCAGCGGTATTGCCACCGACATGGTTGATAAAATTTTCTACCCCATGGTGACCGGTCGTGCCGATGGCACCGGATTGGGGCTGCCCATCGCCCAAGCACTGATCCACCAGCATGACGGTCTGATTGAGTGCAACAGCCGCCCTGGCGAAACCATCTTTACCATTTTAATTCCCCTGGAGACACACCCATGAATACCGCTACCCATATCTGGGTGATTGACGATGACCGCTCCATCCGCTGGGTGCTGGAAAAGGCGCTTCAGAAGGTCGGTATGGAGGTGACCTGCTTTGAGAGTGGCTCGCGCATCCCCGAACTACTGCGTCAACAACAGCCCGACGCACTGATCACGGATATCCGCATGCCGGGCACTGATGGCCTGGAGCTGCTCGATATGATCCACCTGAGCCACCCCGAGCTGCCGGTGATCATCATGACCGCCCACTCCGATCTCGATAGCGCCGTCTCCGCCTATCAAGGAGGGGCCTTTGAGTACATGCCCAAGCCGTTTGATGTTGATGAGGCGGTGGCCATCGTCAAACGCGCCATCGATCACCGTAACCAGCAGCGCAGCAGCCAGAGCCAACCGCCAAAAAAGGAGACGCCCGAAATTATCGGCGAGGCCCCGGCGATGCAGGAGGTATTCCGCGCCATCGGCCGCCTCTCACGCTCCAACATCACCGTGCTCATCAACGGTGAGTCTGGCACCGGCAAGGAGCTGGTCGCCCACGCCCTGCACCGCCACAGCCCACGGACCAACAAGGCGTTTATCGCCCTGAACACAGCGGCCATCCCCCGCGACCTGCTGGAATCAGAACTCTTCGGTCATGAGCGGGGGGCCTTTACCGGGGCCCAGGCCAGCCGTCGTGGCCGTTTTGAACAGGCCGACGGCGGCACCCTGTTTTTAGATGAGATTGGCGATATGCCTGCCGAACTGCAAACACGCCTGCTGCGGGTACTGGCCGATGGCGAGTTCTACCGCGTCGGCGGCCATACCCCGGTCAAGGTCGATGTCCGGATCATCGCCGCCACCCATCAGGACCTGGAAGAGCGCGTTCGCCAGGGGCTATTCCGCGAAGATCTGTTCCATCGCCTCAACGTCATCCGCATCCACATCCCCGCGCTGCGCCAGCGACGCGAAGATATCCCACTCCTGCTTAAACACTTCCTTGCCAGCGCCGCCAGCGAGTTAAGTGTTGAGACCAAACAGCTACGCAGCGACGTGGAAAGCTATCTATGCACCCTGGAGTGGCCCGGCAATGTACGCCAGCTGGAGAACATCTGCCGCTGGCTCACCGTCATGGCCTCCAGCCGCGAAGTACATATGGAGGATGTCCCACCCGAACTCAAATCCAAACAGAGCCAGAGCAGCGTTACCGGCGACTGGGAGGTCTCACTTAAACGCTGGGCTGAGCAGCGGCTGGCCGGCGGGGATGACAACCTGCTCAACGACGCCCTGCCCGCCTTTGAAAGTGTGATGATCAAAGCGGCCCTGAACCACTCTGGTGGCCGCCGCCAGGATGCTGCCAAGCTGCTGGGCTGGGGACGCAACACCCTCACCCGCAAAATCCAGGAGCTGGCACTGGAAAACGAAGTGTAAACCAGCAACAGCAAACGATTAACCGATAATCCCACACCACCCCACGCAATCCCAGCTTGGAAAGCTCTGCGGTGGTGTGTATGCTTCCCACCATGTTTCACATCGTCCTCTTTCAGCCCGAGATACCGCCCAACACCGGTAACATCATCCGCCTCTGTGCCAACAGTGGCGCGGCACTCCATCTCATCCAGCCCCTGGGTTTTACACTGGATGACAAACGGCTGCGGCGTGCGGGACTCGATTACCACGAATTTGCCAGCGTGCAACAACACATGTCACTGGACCACTTTATAGAACAGTGTCGACCCAACCGGCTGTTCGCCTTCTCCACCAAAGGGCAACACGGTTACAGCGATACCCACTACCAGTCAGGTGACGCCCTGCTGTTTGGCCCAGAGAGCCGTGGCCTGCCCGGCGAGATTCTCAGCCAGTTGCCCGCAGAGAACATCTTAAGAATCCCTATGCTTAACAATAGTCGCAGCTTAAATTTATCCAACACCGTGGCCATTGCCCTGTTTGAGGCGTGGCGTCAAAATGGCTTTGCCACCGAAGCGCCCGTTGATGGACAATCCACTCGCTGCATTCACCCCCCTGTAGCAACAGCGGTATAATCAAACGATGTATCTAACCACTCCTTTCAAATTGACACTACTGCTGTTACTGGCCATCACCTTGAGTGGTTGCATCAACGCCAGCACCACCAACCCGGATCAACCCAAAACCATTGAGCCACCAACAACAGTCACACCGCCCACCCCTGCCCCAAACACCCCCAAGGCGCTGCCACTTGTTGGCTTTAAAACCGTCAATACCGGGCAGGACCACAGCTGCGCCATTAAAAACAGCGACAATACACTCTGGTGCTGGGGCAGCAATACTCAAGGCCAGGCAGGATTCAATAACAGCACCAGCACCAGCTCGCCGATACAGATAGGCAGTGATCTGCTGTGGCAAAACATCTCCGGCGGCTACGGCCACGCGTGCGGCGTTGCCATCAGTGAGGTCAACGATCTGAGTGATAGCGCCCATAAAATCGAACTCCACCAGCTGCTCTGCTGGGGAGACAACAGGAAAGGGGCTGTCGGCTTTGGCAGCGCCACCGCCAACTACTACGAACCCACCGCTATCCAGGATGATGACTGGCGAGTAGTCAGCGCCGGCAACAGCCATAGCTGCGCCATCCGCCTCGACAACAGCCTCTGGTGCTGGGGCGACAACAGCAGCTCACAGCTGGGCCATGTATCCGCCAAAACCACCAGCCCATCACCGGTGGTCAGCAGCAGAGACTGGAGCAGCGTCAGCGCCAGTGATCAGTTCACCTGTGCACTCAAAACAGACCAGACACTCTGGTGTTGGGGCAAAAACGACACATCCCAGTTTGGCAATGGCACTACCAACAGCACCACGATACCCACCCTGATCAGCAGCGGCTGGAAAACCATCGCCACAGGCCAGGCCCACAGCTGCGCTATCAACAACAGCGACGAACTCTACTGCTGGGGCGACAACCGTTACGGACAGATCGGCAACGGCACCACCGTCAATCAACCCACCCCCTTCAAAATCACCACAGCCAGCGCCACCACCTGGTCGGTCGTTGCCAGCAGCCGACAACACACCTGCGCCATCACCCTCACCGACAAGTCATTATGGTGCTGGGGCAATAATGAGACGGGCCAGCTGGGCATCAACAATACTGCCCACCAGTCCCGTCCCATCAAAATCAACCACACCACCAGCTGGCTGACGGTATCGACCGGGGAGTCCCACACCTGCGCCAACGATAAAGCCAATGTCATCCACTGCTGGGGACTCAACCACTATGGCCAGATCGGCAACGGTCTATCCAGCGATACTGAACGGGCACGGCTGTTTGATACCTCCGCCAACTGGCAGACCATCGCCAGCGGCTATCGCCACAGCTGCGGGCTCAAAGGCAGCGCCGCCCCTTATTCACTCTGGTGCAGTGGTTTTAACCATTACGGGCAGGTCGGCACCGCCTCTACCAGCAGTCAGGCAACCCTGATACAGGTTCGGGCGACCACACAGAGCGCCATCCTCTCCGACTGGGAGAGCTTGAGCACCGGCCCCCACCACAGCTGCGCCATCGCCATCAGCGGGGCCAGCCACCCACTCTTCTGCTGGGGCGATAATCGACGCGGCCAGCTGGGTGACAACGTCACACTCAGCAATGTACCGCAGCACTGGTGGGCCAACAGCCGTTCACAGGTGGTTGTGGGGGCTGATGACTGGACCATGGTAGCAGCGGGGGCCAACAACAGCTGTGGTATAAAAGCGGGCAATGAGCTCTGGTGCTGGGGCGACAACAGCGGTGGCCAGATCGGCAATGGCACACTCAGCCTGCCAACCGACGCCCCCTTCTTACCCTATAAAATCGCCGGTAGCTGGCTCACCGTCGCCGTCGGCGGGGCTGAAGGTGACGGCGGCCATGTCTGTGCCATTAAATCCAACGGCACCCTCTGGTGTTGGGGCAAAAACAGCCGCTCACAACTGGGCAATAGCGGTGGCAATCTGGCCACCCCCACCCAGATCGGTGCGGCCAACAGCTGGGTTCAGCTCCAGGCGGGCGAATACCACACCTGCGGACTGCGGGACGACAATACCCTCTGGTGCTGGGGCGATAACAGCCGTGGCCAGACCGGCTCACCCCAGGTGACACAGACCATCCCCGACCCCGCCGACCCCACAAAAAACATCTCTATCACCCTCTACCCCACCACGGTGACCGCCCCGACACAGGAGTCCGAAGAGGGCCGCTGGCTGAATATGAGCCTAGGTAGCAACTTCAGTTGTGGCGTACGTAACAACCGCACCCTCTGGTGCTGGGGCGACAACCGGTACAAACAGCTCACCGGGGCGATACTATCCGAAAGTGCGTTTGCACCTGCAGTGATCCAGAGTAGCCCTGAATGGCAGCAGATAACCTTGGGGCAGCGGCACGGCTGCGCCATCCGCGAGGATACCAACACCTTAGACCGTTACACCTACTGCTGGGGCGAACGCTCACCCTATCAGTTTGGCGATGGCAACGCCTGGAAGAGCACGCCACAACCGCTCTCGCTACAGTAATGACCGGGCATACACCGCCCCACCACATTACCGGATAGAGCCAACGGCATTAAGGCAGCAGCGTCTCGTGGGCAAACAGTTCGTCTACGGACTCACGACGCCGAACCAGATGGGCCTGATCCCCATCCACCATCACCTCTGCCAGGCGAGGGCGTGAATTGTAGTTGGAACTCATGGTAAATCCATACGCCCCCGCCCCACGGACCGCCAGCAGATCGCCCTCGGTGATCGCCAATACCCGCTCCTTACCGAGAAAGTCACCTGTCTCGCAGACCGGACCAACAATGTCATACTCTTTTGCCACCACGTCACGACCTGGACTTACCGCCACAATCTCCATCCAGGCCGAATAGAGTGCCGGGCGCAGCAAATCATTCATGGCCGCATCGACGATGGCAAAACTCTTATCGCCACTGCTCTTGAGATGCTCGACCTGTGTCACCAGGATACCGGCATTACCAACGATGGCGCGGCCTGGCTCCACCAACAACTCGATGTTGGAGTTGTTGAGACGCTGCTTGATGGCGGCGGCATACTCTGCCGGTTGCGGCGGTGTCTCGCCCTTGTAGCGAATGCCCAGGCCACCGCCGATATCGAGATGGTCGATCTGAATCCCTTCGCCTCCCAGCGCCTCGATCAATAACAGCACCCGATCCAGGGCATCCACAAACGGTGCCACCTGCGTCAGCTGCGAACCGATGTGACAATCGACACCGGTGATATGAATGTTGCCCATTGCCGCTGCCTGACGATAGACCGATACCGCCTCATCAATCGCAATGCCAAACTTATTATCCTTCAGGCCGGTAGAGATGTAGGGGTGAGTCTGGGCGTCAACATCGGGGTTCACACGCACCGAGACCGGTGCCTTCACCCCCATCTGTGCCGCCACCCCATTAAGCCGCTCCAGCTCCGGCAGCGACTCAACATTGAAACATTTGATCCCCACCTCCAGCGCCCGGCGCATCTCATCGGCTCGTTTGGCAACACCGGAGAAGACCACCTTGGCGGGATCACCACCCGCCTTGATGACCCGCTCCAGCTCGCCCACTGAGACAATGTCAAAACCAGAACCAAGCCGCGCCATCAGATTGAGCACAGCAATATTCGAGTTGGCCTTCACCGCATAACAGACCAGATGTTTCTGCCCCACCAGGGCATCATCAAAGGCGTGCCAGTGGCGTTCAATAGTGGCGCGGGAGTAGATATAACAGGGGGTGCCATACTGCTGTGCCAGCGCTTTCACTGGCATTTTTTCAGCAAACAGCTGGCCATCACGAAACTCAAAATAGTCCATCACTCACACCATCAATTCTGTTGCAACGGTTTTAACACCGCTGTTTGTTCTTTAGGAAAATAGAGATCGCCTCTCTGGCCGCACCCAATCACCAGCAGTGAAAGCACTACACAGAGACTCACCGCCGGAACATTCATACGTCGCCAGTTCATATCTGCACACCCTGTAGACAATAACGCAAGAAGCGGGAATTATCCCAGAATTGGCGGGATGGGACCAAAGATAATTACGATTTATTTAGACCGCGGAAATGTGGCCACAACCGGAGCAAACGGACCATCCAGGTTTTGCAGCGCGCCATTCAACTTAATTTCAATGTTCTTTTTATAATTCAGGAAGTCAACTGTTGGCACCCGTCCATCCATATACCCATCCACCATGACCGGGGAAAGATCCAGATCGGTAATAAAAATAGGATAACGCTGGCCACTCTGTCGTAAACGCACCACATGCATTGCCAGCGCCTTAAACAGGTCACTACCATACTCAATCGACGAGAACTCACGATCGTCACAATAAATGGTGAGCAGTGGGCGCCCCACCGGATCATCCGACACAATCACCTGTATGTTGAAATAGCCCCGCTTATCAAACGCTATGCTGGTTTCACACTTAACAACCTGTTTTGGCGCATAGCGATCACGCACCACGTGGTAATACTCCACCTCAGTCGCAACCACAGCATCCCCCACCAGCCCCACCAATTGACACTGCTGGCGCTGCATGACTGCATCAAGAAAGCGGTGAAACCGCCCCAGCAACAGCTCACCCTCAATAAATTCCATCTCCTGATGAAAGAGCGAGCCATTTTCATCAAGCACATACACATCCACCTGCTTGCCATTTTCCCGATAAAAAAGCTGCACCACACTTGGTTTGTTAAAGGTATAAATAAGTGGCAGCAGCGTCTCCTGCAGCGCCAGACGATCGATCACCACCTGGCCATAGGATTGCCGCCCCCGTCCCAGATAGAGCAGCAACTCACCATAATTGGGAATAGCGTGGTAAGACAGCGTATCACCGTCAAAATAGAGCACATAGTATGAGCGGTCGACGTGCATCACATAACGGTTGCCAAGTGATGCCTCCTCGCCATAAAAACACTCCACCAGATCAACACAGAGCCGCTCAATGCGCTGCTGAATCGTATGGCGGTGGTTGGATGAAAAACAGAGCACCCTGGGGATAGGCGGTACCACCCCTTTTCCCGGCGGCATCAATTTAAAATAACCACTCAGACACTTAAACGCACTATCCCCCCCCTCAAAGTGATACGTCATCACCTCTTTCCAGCTATTCAGGGCGATAATATCCACCCCCTTCACCATATTTTCCAGCAGCCCTCCATAGCTAAAGGCATCCGTGCGGTTACTTGCCAGGTGTTGACCATTACGCAGATGTGCCGTCATCACATCACACCCCAGATTAACCACAATAACCGCCTGTTCGGTATAGGCAGCCTTACCTAAATCCTCAACCTTCGCCTCCAATACCTGTCCCGCCGGCACCAACCGTTCAAACTCACGGACAAAGTCCACCACCTCCTGACTCCGCAGATGGCTATCGTGACGACTGATTTTAATAAAAGTTGCCGCCGTCAACAGACCATTAAAATAGCCCCACGCCAGCAGCTCCACCACGTTCAAGCCACGTTTCAGGGCAACCATGCTGGAGAGATCACTGGATTTACCACTGTCACCATCTGCCAACAACGCCCAACCACCATCACGCCCTGTCTGGCGCAACTGGTAGAGTGTTAAAACCGTTTCACGCACATCCTCGGAAATACCCCGGTTTACAATCTCAACCTTGCCGGTTTTCCGTTCAAACGCCGCATAGAGCTTTCGTCCCAACGCATTAAGATCATATTTATTGATTGCGGACAGCTGGGTATAACGTCGGCCAAAGTCGGAGAGAAACTGATAAGTATAGGTAAGCTCCTTAACCAGCGAACCACGCTCTTTCAATACCTGGCGAATCTTCCAGCCGGAACGGTCATCCAGCAGCACCAGACACCCCAGCTCCCACCCCCATGCGTTGGTCATGGAACGCAGCAGCTCACGTCGCCAATCATATTGCGCTGGCTCAGGCTGACTCAACTTCTGGTTGACCTTGAAATAGAAACAGCGTCGCACCAGATCGAGCCGTTCATGCTCGTCGCGCTGCAGCAGATACTCCTCAAGCCGACGATAGAGCATCAGGTAGGGATCAAGACGGTCCAGATCAAATTCACCTGCATAAATCGACTCTTTAAACCGCTGACAGAGCAGCTCAATATCGGGATACTGCGAGGCATAAACCTCCATCAGCAGCAACTTCAACACCGATTTATAGGGCGAATCTATCCCCTTAAACAGCTGCCATAATGCGGCACCAAAAAACTCCTCCGCTGGAATAGTGGGAATACCACCAAAATCGACACACTCCCCCTCATTAACAATGCGTCGACTGTAAAGATCATGCAGATAAGCGTCATAATGGCCCGCCCGCTCCTGCTCCACCGGCACCAGCCACCAGGCCGGATAGCGCCCCGCCAGCAACAGACTGGTGCGATAAAACTCCTCCAACAACAGATAATACTGAGCTGTACCACTGCTTTCTGACGAAAGATCAACAATAGTGCCTTGCTTAAAGCTCTCCGCATTCATCAGGAAAAAATGGACCTCAAGCTCCTGCCCCTCCGCCCAATGTTCAATCGCTGCCGCCTTATTTTGCAACAACACCAACTGTTCCGCGCTCAAACCCGGCTGGTAACAGAGCCAGATATCAAAATCGCTTTTTTTGGAATAAGCCACCGTGCCACTACTGCCCATCAGAAACATGGACAACAACTCATAACGTGCCATGGCCCGTTTTTTATACTCAAAACGGCTGACATAACGGTTAGCCCCTGCCAGCGCCCGCTCCGTCGGTGTGTAATCACAAATCCCCGAGGGGGCTTCCACCGCCGAATACCCTGGCAGCCGTGGGTGATTAATATGGAACAGCAGGGGTAAAAAATCGAGAAAATCACGCTGGGTGGCACGCATACAGTCACCCGCACGTTTCAAGCGCTCCCTGTTCAGCTGCAGGAAGCGCTTTTTAATCGCCTCCACTTCAGCAAATTCATTTTTTTTAATATCACCGTTAGACATGTTTTATCCCCACCCACTGCATATCGGTTCCGGCCCATTCGAACTGAAGAAGGAGATACAAGCCAATACCCAAGAGGGAAAATGTAGGATATCAACAGCTCACAGGGACAACATTCTCCTCAAGCTATTTGAAAAGCCGCCGATAGGAGTGCCATCTCAGGGAAGGGATACAATGACAACGATGATGTGTAAGATGGAGACTCAACGATCTGCTGCTACTCGACTGTCTGCAGCAGTGGCCCCTATTCCTATTTGCCACCACACAGACTCAGGAGACCACATACCATGAACCAGATGACCCTGACGGTAGTTCATGATGCCCTACAATCTGCCCCTGTTGGGATCGTTCTGCTGGATGAAAAAAAGGGTGTCCAGTGGTACAACGACACCCTGCCGCAGCTGCTGGGCGTCAGCCGCGAGGAGCTGTCAGGCACTATCAAAGAAGAGCTGCGTGCCATCCTGACCGATCCACCCGAAACAATCCGGCTTCAGATCAACGACAAACCGCGCTGGCTACGCTGTAACCGGCAATCCATCGATGCCAAAAACAGCGTCCACTTCTACCTCGACATCACCACCGAGCAGCTGCTGTTGCAAGAGCGCGACCAGCTGGTCGAAGATCTGCAGCAGCTCACCACCCGTGATATCGCCACCGGCCTGCCTAACCGCCACGCCCTGCTGCAAGGGCTAGAGCCACTGATATCCCGCAGTCGCCGCTACGGTAATCCGTTATCCCTGATAATGTTACATGCACATCTGGATGGCAGCGAATCGATGAACGACGCACTCCAGGAGCAGATTTGGACTCAAATGGCACAACTGCTAAAAGACCAGATGCGCTGGGCTGACATCATCGGCCGTTATGACGGTGCTAACTTCTTGTTAATACTGCCAGAAACAACTGAAGAGGCAGCAGGACAACTGGCAGAGAAGCTCTCTGCCCTAGTCAAAGAACAGACCCTGGAAGCCACGGACGGAGAGCGTTATGGCATAAAACCCTACTGCGGCATTACCGACTGGCGCAAAGGTGATGACGCCAGCTTGATGTTGCAACGTATCAGCGACAACGTCTCCGCCGCCAAGGCGGCAGATCGCCCAATCGCCGCCTAGTTTTGTCCCACAGATAACCGGTGGCGCGCCCGCGCCACCGCCAGTTTCACCTGTGCCGGCGCGGTACCCCCCACATGATTACGGGCCGCCACCGATCCTTGCAACGTCAATACGGCAAAGACATCCTCACTGATCAGTGGCGAAAACATTTGCAGCTCCTCCAGACTCATCTGCGCCAGATCTTTGCCCGTCTCCACCCCGTAACGCACCGCCTTGCCCACAATCTCATGGGCATCACGGAAGGCGATACCCTTACGCACCGCATAGTCGGCCAGATCCGTAGCCGTTGAAAAACCCTGCAACGCGGCACGCTCCATATTGTCACGTTTAACCGTCAGCGCCGCCATCATATCGGCATAGACCTTCAACGAGCCACGCACGGTATCTACCGTATCAAAAAGAGGCTCTTTATCCTCTTGATTATCTTTGTTATATGCCAACGGCTGGCCCTTCATCAAGGTCAACAGCGCAATCAGATTACCATTCACACGCCCGGTTTTACCCCGCACCAACTCAGGCACATCGGGGTTTTTCTTCTGTGGCATGATCGACGAGCCGGTGCAGAAGCTGTCGGGGATATCGACAAAATCAAACTGCGCTGAGGCCCAGAGGATCAGCTCCTCAGAGAAGCGTGACATGTGGGTCATCAGCAGTGCCGCTGCCCCGCAAAACTCAATCGCAAAGTCACGATCACTCACCGCATCCAGGGAGTTTTCAGTCACCCCGTCAAACCCCAGCAACTGCGCGGTATATTCACGGTCAATCGGGTAGCTTGTCCCCGCCAGCGCCGCCGAACCAAGTGGCAGAATATTCACCCGCTTGCGACAGTCGAGCAGACGGTCGGCATCACGCCGTAACATCTCAACCCAAGCCATCATGTGGTGACCAAAGGTGACGGGCTGCGCCACCTGCAGGTGGGTAAAACCAGGCATGATGGTCGCCGCCTCACGCTCCGCCAGATCCACTAGCGCCGTTTGCAGGCGGCGGATATCGGCAACAATGAAATCGATCTCGTCCCGCAGGTAGAGCCGAATATCAGTGGCCACCTGATCATTACGCGAACGACCGGTGTGCAGCCGCTTGCCGGCATCACCGATCAGCGCTGTGAGGCGCGCCTCGATGTTCATGTGCACATCTTCCAGCGCCACCGACCACTGCAACTGGCCGGACTCGATCTCCGCCTGCACCTGGTCCAACCCTTGGATAATCTGATCACGGTCCGCCACGCTTAGCACCCCAACTTTGGCCAGCATAGTGGCATGGGCTTTAGAACCGTCGATGTCATGACGATAGAGGCGCTGATCAAAACCGACTGAAGCGGTAAACGCCTCCACAAATGCATCGGTCGGCTCGGTGAAACGCCCGGCCCAGGGCTTGGCACTCTGTTCAGTCACGGTGAACCTCTGTTGTTTTATAGGTAAAAGGGGGCAATTATAACAAACGCGGGTAAGATACGTCGGCAGCAAACCGATACAGGATGTAACCCGGAGAGCATTAACAGAAACCCCATGGCCGACACAGACCAAAATCTCAACCAGCGCACCTTTCTACCGGACTTTTGCAACATCCGCATTGTCTTTTCAATCGTGGTCATTGCCGAGTTGCTGGCCATCGTACTAACCTTGGCCAGCCCCGGCAGCCAGCAAGATCACTGGAGCTATCTAAGCCTCAGCTCCCTGTTTATTCAATGGATAGCACTGCTCTCCGCCGCCACCCTCTGTCTCTTGCGCCCCCTGCTGGCACGGCTGGAAGATAACCATACCGCCATCGCCGCGTATGGGCTGTTACTGCTGATCACCCTCCTCCTGAGCGAAGCGGCCTATTGGGTCAGCGACAACCTCGGTGCTGGCTCACTCAGCATCACCATGAATCACATGGAGTTCCTGGGTCGCAATCTGGCCATCTGCGCCATCACCAGCTTTATCACCCTGCGCTACTTCTATCTGCAACACCAGCTCACCCGCCGTATCGAGGCAGAAAACCAGTTTCGCCTTCAGGCACTCCAGGCCCGTATTCAGCCCCACTTCCTGTTTAACAGCCTCAATACCATCGCCAGCCTGATCCGCCGCCAACCGCGCCAGGCCGAAGAGGCCGTTGCCGATCTGGCCGATCTGTTCCGCCACACCCTCAGCGATACCACCGCCCGCGTGCCACTTACCGAGGAGTTGGAGATCACCCGCCGCTATCTGCAGATTGAACAGCTGCGCCTTGGCGAACGGCTGCGGGTGGAGTGGCAGATCGAGGCCCTGCCCAACGATGCCACCCTGCCATCACTGACACTGCAACCGCTGCTGGAGAACGCCGTCTACCACGGCATCGAAAAGCTGACAAATGGCGGCACCATCAAGTGCCACGGCAGCTTTGATGGCAAACTGCTACGGTTCACCATCACCAACCCGGTGGCCAAGCATGATGAAAAAAACAGCCGCCCCAGCCTCAACATGGCGCTAGACAACATCAGCCAGCGCCTCCAGGCCCACTTTGAAGAGCAGGGGCGACTGACGGTGAGCCGCCCGGCTGGCCATTATCAGGTCGAGTTACAATTTCCCTATGTGTCACACCAAAACAGCGCAGCCACAGCCGTATGAAAATACTAATCGTAGATGACGAACCCCTGGCCCGCAGTCGGCTGCGTGACCTGCTTGACGACATCGGCAACCACCAGATCGTCGGCGAGGCTGGCAATGGCCGCGAGGCGTTGGCGCAAGTAGAGCAGCTGCGCCCCGATCTAGTGCTGCTCGACATCCGCATGCCCGAACTCAACGGCCTCGAGGTCGCCCTGCACCTGAGCCGTTTTGAAAACGCCCCCGCCGTCATCTTCACCACCGCCTATGACGAACACGCGCTCAAGGCCTTTGAGGCCAACGCCATCGACTACCTGCTCAAACCAATCCGCAGCAGCCGGCTGGAACAATCCCTGGCTAAGGTTCACCGCCCCATCCAGCGCCAGACCATTACCCAGGCAGACGGCGAACCCCAGGGACGGCAACACATCTGCGCCCACCATCGCGGCGGCCTCAAACTCATCCCCATCAACGAAATCATCTACTTCCAGGCCGACAGCAAATATGTGTCGGTCTATTTTCAGGGCGGCGAGGTGCTGATCGACGATCCACTCAAAGAGCTGGAGCAGGAGTTCAGCCACTGTTTTACGCGCATCCACCGCAGCACCCTGGTGGCTAACACCTATATCGAAAGCCTCAGCCGTGACAGCCAGGGGCAGTGCTTGCTCAAACTCCGTGAAGTGGATACCCTCTTTGAGATCAGCCGCCGCCAGCTACCCCAGGTCCGCAAACTACTAGCCGCCATCGGCGGCATTGGCGCAGCGGAATAGCTTAAAAGCCCTGATTTAATCCGTTTTCCTGTCGATAAAATTTACAGCACTGTCCCTACCACTGCTCAGTCCACATAAAAAACCAATTTAATCAATCAAGTAGCCGTCCAAAAAAGATGGCTCACAACTTGCTCATGCCTACCTTGGGGACTAATTTAAGCATTACGGGAGAGCACAAACATGAATCTGGAGTTTTTTCCAAAAAGACCACTTGTCATACTCATCACCAGTATCGGACTACTCGGCACCCTGCCCGCCCATGCCACCGTCATTGACGGCCTGACGGCGCAGACATCGGCCCAGGTAGGCACCAACGCAGCCGTCACCAACGGCCCTAATATGGGGACTACCACAACATCGGCCTTCTCAAACGACAACGATACCCAATCCCAGGCAAACGCCAGCTCATTTGGCTACGCCGTTGGCCCCTACGGCGCGGGCGGCAACGGTAGCGGCGTATTTGATGCCACAGGTAGATTTACACGCCAGTGGGATATCACCAACAACAGCGGCATCGCACAAAACTACAGCTTTAATTTCTTTATCTACTACGGCGGCATGTCTGCCAGCGACAACAGCGCTGGTGGTAGCGGTTATGCCGAGTACGAGGCCAAAATCCTGCGTGATGGCGTCACCACACTCTTCAGCAGTGCCGCCAAAATCACCAGCGGCGGCACACTCACCACCAGCGGCACCACGCTCACCGGGGCCACGCAGTCTGGCACCAGCTACAGCTGGGGTGGCACCTACTTTACCGTCGACCTAGGTGTACTCAACCCTGGAGACTTCACCTTTGTGCAATATGACCTGGTCGGCCACGCCTTTGGAGACTACGGCTTCACCACCTACGACTGTGGCGGTGGCGGTGACAATGGCGGCTACGGTGACGCTGGTGATGGAGACCTCATCCGCCTCATGGCCACAGTCGACACCCCTGGTACTGGCCAACAATGCACGCGCACAGGCAACTCTCACGCCTTCCTGGGTGATCCCAACACCCTCAATACCACCCCCATCGCTGGCATTGGCGTAACCTCTCAGGCGGTACCCGAACCGGCCATGCTGGGCCTGATGGGAATAGGTCTGGCGGCCTTTGGATTGCGTCGCCGTCCACGTAGCTAACCCGCCGCAGTTTTTTACCACGGGCGCCCTGGCGCCCGTTTTTTTACCCGTAAAAAAGGAACCGCATGGCCACCATTGTATTCAACTGGGAACTGGGGACTGATCTGGGCCACATCAACCGACTGCTACCCATTGCGCTGCGCCTGCAGGAGATAGGGCACCAACCTGTCATGCTGCTACGCGACATCAGCCGTGCTGACGCCATCCTGAGCCAACATCAGCTGGCGTTTTTGCAAGCGCCTGTCTGGCTGACTCCCGTCCATGGATTGCCGCCCGACATCAACTTCACCGAAACACTGTACCGTTTTGGCTATCTCCATCCCGACGGCCTGTTATCCATGGCCAAGGCGTGGCGCACCCTGTGGGCGCTGCTCAACCCCGCGCTCCTCATCTTTGAGCACGCCCCCACCGCCCTGCTTGCCGCGCGCGGCCTCTCCATTCCACGGATAATCATCGGCAACAGCTTTAGCATCCCCCCTGCGGAACGACCGCTGCCACGCTTTCGGTGGTGGACAAGCGGCGTCGGCGAACTGCCGCGCCTCGAAGAGACCGAGACCCGCGCCACAAAAAATAGCAATACCGCGCTAACAACGCTGGGTGCGCCACCCATCAGCCAGATCTCCGATCTGTTCCAGGCAGAGGCCGTTCACATCTGCGGCAGCCCCCAGCTTGATGCCTATGGCCCACGCACCTCTTGTGATTATATCGGCCCCATCCACCCCACCGCACTGGGAGCCACGCCACGCTGGCCGCTGAGCGATGGCCCCACGGTGTTCGCTTACATCAAACCACGCTATCCACATTTGGAGGCGCTGCTCCAGGCGATTGCCAACAGCAATGCGCGTTACCTCATTGTGGCTCCCGGCATCCCCGAAGCACTGGTGCGCCGCTACCAGAAGGGGCACGTTCTATTCAGCACGACGTTAGTACGGATGGATGAGGTGGTTAAACAGTGCCAGCTTGTCATCTGCCATGCCGGCGGCGGCATGACTGACATCGCCCTCAATGCGGGCAAGCCCCTGCTCCTGCTACCCACCCAGATGGAGCAGACCATGACCAGCCGCCGGGTAGAGGCGTTGGGCGCCGGACTCTTTTTACCACCAGAAGGTAACCCCGGCCTGCTGCCAAAACTGATCAGGCAGATGTTGGAACAGCCCTCCTTCGGCCACCGCGCCACCGAATATGCCGCCAGCCTGGCCAATACCGATCCATCGGCGGCCATCGAGAGAGTGATCGACAGCTGCAAAAAACTGCTGACCATGCCACCCCCGTCAACTGACAAGCCAGACAGGCCAACACCGCGATAATTTGCTTCAAAACGGCCCAAGCCGTAGCATAGGCACTCCGCTGTAAACTAAAGAACAATCATGTCAAAAGAGACTATTCGCATCGCAACCCGCAAGAGCCCACTCGCCATGTGGCAGGCTGAGTATGTTCGTGACCGCCTGCTGGAGGCCCACCCCGGCCTGCAGGTAGAGCTGCTGGGCATGACCACCCAAGGGGATAAAATCCTCGATTCCCCATTGGCCAAAATCGGCGGTAAGGGGCTGTTTGTCAAAGAGTTAGAGGTGAGTATGCTGGAGGGTGAGAGTGATATCGCCGTACACTCCATGAAGGATGTACCGGTGGCCTTTCCTGACGGCCTGCATCTGGCGGTCATCTGCGAACGCGAAGATCCACGGGACGCCTTTGTCTCCAATCGATTTGCCACTCTGACCGATCTGCCCCAAGGTGCCCGTGTTGGCACCTCCAGCCTGCGCCGCCAGTGCCAGATTCGTGCCCTGCGCCCGGACCTGAAGATTCTCGACCTGCGCGGCAACGTCAACAGCCGTCTTCGCAAGCTTGATGATGACGAATACGACGCCATCATCCTCGCCGCCGCCGGACTGATCCGCCTCGGCTTTCATGACCGCATCACCCAGTTCATCGATACCGATACCAGCCTGCCCGCCATCGGCCAGGGGGCGGTTGGCATTGAGTGTCGCAGCGGTGATGCCCGCATCAACGCCCTGCTGGCGCCACTCAACCACCGCCCCACCCAGATCCGGGTACTGGCGGAGCGGGCCATGAACAACCGCCTTGAGGGGGGCTGCCAGGTCCCTATCGGCGGCCATGCCACCCTGAATGGGGATGCCATCCACCTGCGCGGGCTGGTCGGCGAGCCTGACGGCAGCAAGATCATCAGCGGCGAAGTGCGCGGCCTTGCCAGCGACGCGGAGGCCTTGGGCATCAAACTGGCCGACGACCTGCTCAGCCGGGGTGCCGCCACCATTCTTAACAAGCTGTACGGCAAAGGCTGACGCAAACATGTGCGAGTGGAGTATGGTGGCAGGGTCAGCAACTGCAAGAGAGAGGCACTCTCCGCGGCCGTTGCCCTCTGTATGACTGAACCGCAGCCACTGACGGCAACCACCATTGTGGTCACACGTCCGGCCCATCAGGCCGGGCCGCTGTGTCGATTAATAGAAGCCCAGGGGGGCAGAGCCATTACCTTTCCGGCATTGGAGATCAGCGCAACCGACTCGCCACAACCGCTGCTACAGCGGCTGCAGCAGTTCGACATGGCCATCTTTATCAGCGCCAACGCGGTGGAGTATGCCACTGCCCACATCTCCGAAATACCGCCTGCACTGACACTGGCTGCCGTTGGCAAGCAGACCGCGGCCCTGCTCAGACACCATTACCGACACGCCATACTCACTCCCGCCACACAGGCCGACAGTGAGTCGCTGCTGGCACTGCCGACGCTGCAACAGGTAACGGGGAAACAGATCCTAATTGTACGGGGCGAGGGGGGGCGCGAGCTGCTGGCGGAGACCCTGGCACAGCGGGGGGCCCACGTCGAGTATGCGGAGGTCTACCGTCGTGCCCGCCCTGACGGCAATCTGACCTCACTCCAAACCCAACAGCCTATTGATCTGCTCACGGCCACCAGCAATGCCAGCCTGCAAAACCTGTACGATATGGCCACCGTGCCACAACGTGGCTGGTTGCTGCAGCTGCCGCTGATTGTGATTGGCCAGCGCTGCGCGACACTGGCGGCCCAGCTCGGCTTTCGCCATCCGGCCACTGCGGCCCATGACGCCAGCGATGCGGGACTGTTACAGGCCATGCTCCGCTGGCGTCACCACCACCCGATTCATTGATGATACTTTTTGCTGCAAGGACTACGTTATGACCGATGTCACCGAAAAGAGCGCACCTGCCACCCCAGAGCAGCCCCCCCAGGAGAGTGCCTCCAGCGCCCCGATCGCCACCACTGAGGCGACGCCCAAGCCTGCGGAAAAGGCCAAAGCAGCGGCTGAGCCCCTCAGAGCCAAACCAGTTGACGAGACGACCCGCACCAAAAAAGGGGGTGGAACCGCTATCGCCGTCGTGGCTTTGATCTTGGTAATTGGTGCCGCAGCCGCCGGTTACGGCGGCTGGCATAAACTTCAGCAACAGCAGCAGTCACTGGAGCAGCGGCTGGCCGCCGAAGAGCAGGCCGTTTCGGGGATCCGCTCCGCCAGTCAGTCCGATACCCAGACGTTGCAGCAGCAGATCAGCAGCCTCAACGAGGCGATGAACGCCGCCACGCAACACGACACCCTGCTTGACGAACGGCTGACCGACATCGACAAACGCCTTGAGGAGCGCCGCAGCAATACCTGGATGGTCTCTGAGGCCCGTTATCTCATCAACATCGCCAGCTACCAGACCCAGCTCAACTACAACATCAAAACCGCACTGGTGGCCCTGGAGGGTGCTGACCACCGGCTCCGGGATCTCGACGATCCATCCCTGCTCAAGGCCCGTCAGATTGTTACCGACAACATTGCCTCCTTGCGGGCAGTCACCCCCGTTGATCTCCCCGGCATCGCCCTATTACTGAGTCAACTGGAACAGCAGGTCACCACCCTGCCACTGCTCGATCAGGATGCTCCGCCAGCGACTGCCACCGGCGCTACGACCGACACTGCCGAGGTATCAGGTCCAGAACGTTTTCTGAATAAAATATGGAATGATATCAAGGGGCTGGTGGTTGTCCGCCACAACAGCGGGGCGAAGGGTGATGCTGTCTCCACCCCGGATCAACGCATCTACCTGCAACAGAACCTGCGCCTGAAGCTGGAGGTCGCTCGCCTGGTCCTGCTGCAACGTGATACCCGAACGTTCCATGACACCATCGCCACCATTCAGGTATGGCTGAACCGCTATTACGATATCAACGCCAGCAGCACCGACGCGATGCTGAGCAGTCTGACACCACTGGCAACGCTGGAGCTGCAACCAGCACTGCCGGACCTGAGCGGCGCGCTGCATCTGCTCGATAGCTGGCAGGAGCTGCATAAGAGCAACACCAAGGTTGAGACTCCACAGCAGAAGGAGCCAACCTCTCTATGAAATTCATCCTCTACACACTGCTCGTATTACTCGCCATTATCGGTCTGGCCTACTCGGCCCAGCAGGATCCGGGTTACCTCATGGTCACGCTACACGGCTGGAGCATAGAGACCAGCGCCACCTTTGGTGTCGTGGTCATGTTGCTTGCCTTTCTCTGTTTCTATCTTGTACTGCGACTGATCAACTTCACCCTGCAGCTACCGCGTCGGCTACGCCGTTGGCGTAAATTGCGCGCCGCCCAGAACAGTCGCAAACAGCTGATTCAGGGCATGATGCAGCTCACCCTTGGGCAGTGGTTCAAGGCTGAAAAGTCACTGCTTAAATCGGCCCAGCACGACGATCTGGCGGTCCTTGCCTACATGGGGGCGGCCCGCGCCGCGCAAGGACTCAAGGTCAAAAACCGTCGTGACGGCTACCTGTTGCTGGCAAAAGACAGATCGCCCAACAATACCCTGGCCCTGGCCCTGGCCCTCACCCAGGCCCAGCTTGAAGCGGAGGATGGCCACCCCGAACAGTCTGTCGCCACCCTCAACCGGCTCCCGCTCAACCACCGCAACAACGGTTATGCCCTGGGCATACTGGCGGGCTACTATGCGGAACTCAAAGAGTGGCCAACCCTGGTTGAGCTGCTACCACGCTTGCGCCGTCATGACGCACTGCCACTCAGCCAATATTACGAGTGCGAACATCAGGCCTATTCAGGGCTGATCAATCAACTGGCAAAAAAAAATGACGGCACCACCCTCTGGCGGCTCTGGGATGAGCTACCCTCCCGGCTGCAGGAGCGCGAAGATATTGTTGCCGACTACAGCTGTGCCATGATCAACCTCGGTTACGCCGATGAGATCGAAGAGCTGCTCTACCGCCATATCAATAAAAAATGGAGTGACTTCCTCGTTTATCTCTATGGTCTGATGGATGGCAAGGCCGACATCCACCTCAGCCGTGCCAAGAACTGGCTCAAAACCCACCAGGGCAGCGCCGTTTTACACCTCACCCTTGGTCGGCTTGCGGTGCGGGCACAGCAGTGGAAAAATGCCCGCTATTATCTGGAGACTAGTTTGAAGATCAGCGCCAGCGCCGAGACCTATCAGGAGTTAGGCAATCTGCTATCACACATCAGCGAGCCAAAACTCGCCCTTGAGTGTTATCGTCGAGGGTTGGCGCTGTCAGACAACCGACTAGTCAGGCGTGAGGTTAAAACCGGTGTGGTTGAACGACCTGGCTTGCCAACATCAAAAACAGACACCGCGATGGTGACGGCAGAGGCCTAATAGCAACAACGGCTGCGGCAACCACAACGCCGCAGCCATAAACCGTCTCACCAGACTCTTACCAACAGACGTGTTACTGGCTGGCAAACTCAAAACTATCAAAATAGAACTGCTCACCCGGCAAACCGCGTGAGCGTGCCCCTTGGCGCATCGCCTCCACCATGCTCGGCGGACCGCTGGTGTAGAGGTCATAACCACTCAGATCAGCAAAGTCATCCAGTACCACCTGATGTACCCAACCGTTGCGACCACGCCACTGATCTTCAGGCTTGGCATCGGAGAGCACCGGAATATAGTGAAAATTGTCCCGCTCGCCCCAGGCGCTGGGCAGGGCATTCAGGTAGAGGTCACTCTGCGTCCGAACCCCCCAATAGAAATAGATCGTCCGTGTCAGTTCGCTCTGGATAAAGTGTTCAACCATGCCCTTGATCGGTGCAAACCCAGTCCCCCCGGCCACACAGATGATCGGGCGCGGCGACTTTTCGCGCAGATAAAAACCACCAAAGGGGCCCTCAATGCGGAGGATCTCCTTCTCTTTCATGCTGTTAAACACATAGCTGGAAAATGTACCACGCTCCACCAGCCGGATATGCAGCTCAACAAACTGATCATCATGGGGGGCATTAGCAATGGAAAAACTACGCCGACGCCCATCCGCCAGCAGGATATCGATGTACTGCCCAGCCAAAAACTGCATTCGCTCACTGTCGGGTAACTTCAGGTAGAGCCGCATCACATCATTGCCCAACCGCTCCAGCTTCACCACCCGCGCCGGCATTTTGCGGATGGGCACCTCCTGGCTGCTGCTGACCTCATGAATCTCCAGCACCAGATCGCTACAGGCCCGTGCCTGGCAGCAGACGGTCTGACCAATCGCCTCCTCCACAGGACTGAGCGCCCCCGGACGACCATCCGGATACACCACCTGACCGGTCACAATTTTGCCTTTGCAGGCACCACAGATGCCGTTGCGGCAACCATACGGGATGGATAGACCGTGGCGCAGGGCCGCATCCAGGATCACCTCATCAGCCTCCGCCGTCACACAATGGCCACTTGGTTGAATTATGATTTGGTAACTCATACTACTCCCCTATATCCTTATCCCATCTCTCACCAAAGAACGATTCTCCATGATTTCCAATTCAAGCAAAACCCTGAACCCTATTTTTATTATCGGCGGCGGCGATATTGGCTGCCGTATAGCCCAGTTGTGGCATCAGTGCGGGGCTGCCGTCACGACCCTTGGCCGCCGCAGTACGCCGTGTGGCGGCACGACTAACCATCTCCGCGCCGATCTGGATCAACCCGCCACACTAACGGCACTGCCCACAGCAGGAGCCATGCTCTACATCACCACCCCACCACCGCCGCAAGGTGACCGTGATCCACGCATAGAGAACCTGTTGGCGGCAATCGATCCTAGCGCTTTACCAAAGCGTATCATCTACATCAGCACCAGTGGCGTCTACGGCGACTGCCATGGCGACTGGGTGGATGAGCACCATCCGACCCAGCCACAGGCGGCACGTTCAAAGCGGCGGCTAGCGGCTGAGCAGGCGCTGACCGAGTGGGCCAAGAGACATGCCGTCGCCACCACTCTGTTACGGGTCGGTGGCATCTACGGCCCTGGGCGGCTACCTCTGGAGCGGCTGCGTCAAGGAATGGACATCCTCAAACAAGAGCTCGCCCCCTACAGCAACCGCATTCACGCCGATGATCTGGCGCGGATCTGTGTGGCAGCCGCCCAGCCACCGGAGCAACATGCGCTCTACAACGTCAGCGACGGCCACCCCACCACCATGAGCGACTACTTTATCCACGTTGCCCGCGCCGCCCAGCTACCCGCACCCAACGAGATCGACTGGCAGACCGCAGAGCAGACCTTATCCGCGGAGATGCTCTCCTACCTGCATGAGTCCAAACGGCTCGACAACCGTAAAATGTTACAGGCGCTGGGGGTGACTCTGGACTATCCCACATTAGCAGAGGGTTTAAAGGCGTGTGGCCTACCGGCCTGAGGCGCTATACTGACACCCCCGCAAATCATCAAACCAAGGATTACCCATGCACGACGGCGATACCCTGCAACGCTTTCTGTTTGAAGACAGCCATGTCCGGGGGCTGTTTGTCCACCTCAACGCCAGCTACACCGCCGTCAGCGAGCGTTACAACTATCCAGCCATTGTGCAACAGCAACTTGGCGAGGCACTGGCCGCCAGCACCCTGCTGGGGGCGACCATCAAGTTTGGTGGCTCCCTGATCATGCAGCTGCAAAGCAGCGGCCCGATCCAGCTGCTGGTAGCCCAGTGCAACAATGAGCGCCATATACGGGGGCTGGCCCGCTGGCAGGATGAGGGGTTAAGTGCCGATATGGCCAACCCCTTTGGCCAGGGCCGCCTCGTCATCACCCTCGATAGCAGCACCAGTGATGAGCGTTATCAGGGCATTGTCGGCGTTGAGGGGGGCCGTTTAAACCAGGCCATCGAAACCTACTTCACTCAGTCCGAACAGCTCCAGACACGGTTGTGGCTAGCCGCGGATGGGCAGCAGGCCGTAGGCATGTTGCTGCAACATATGCCGGGGAGCGAACCTGACCCTGACCTCTGGGACCGTATTGAGGCGCTGGGGGCCACCCTCACCCCGAATGAGATGCTGACCCTGCCGACCCAGACGATACTGCACCGACTCTTTCACGAAGAGGATCTGCGCCTGTTTGATGCTGAACCCGTCAGTTTCCGCTGCAGCTGCTCCCGCGACAAAATTGCCACCGTGTTACGCACACTCGGCAGCACTGAGGCCCATGAGATCCTCAACGAACAGGGCAAGATCAGCGTTGACTGCGACTTCTGCAACCAACACTACCGCTTTGATAGCATTGACGTTGAGCAGATTTTTGCCACCAACGCCCCACCCCCTGGCAGTGATAGCAGCCATTGAAAGTCGGCCCACTTCAGCCAAAAATAGCCCCTGACCAAAAAAGTTCCGCACAAAACTGGACTTGCCAGACAAAGCCTGCCTAAAATCGTGCTCCCCGGCTAGGTGAGGCATAACACAACAGCTGATTACGGGGGGGAACGCCTCACCAAACGACAAACAGTTTGATAGAACCTATCTCAAAGTTTTTTGCGGCACCCCAAGGCGATGCGTGCAACTGCCAGCAGCCCATGTATATGGTCGGCACCACCACAACTCAGCTTTGAGATAGGTTCTAACCAAAGTTCTTAAATGAAGAAGGGAGTATCTGCATGAAAGTAACAGTGAAACAGACCGCTTTAATCCTGGCCATGGGGCTGATCTCTGCCAGTGCCATCGCCGCTGATGGTGCCAACCACCTCGCCGAAGGGGCTGCCTGTGAAGGGTTTGGTCCACAGACCCCGCGCGACATCGACAGTCTGGCAGGGAACAACAAACGCAGCGCCACGCTGGCACCAAGTTCATCAGAGATGAATCTGTGCAACATCCACTTTCACAAAAATGCTGAACACAAGGCCAAGGCATTTGCGATCTACGCTGGCGAAGGTGATGGCCATGGTTTTGAGAGCGGCTACCAGTGCGGCATCAGCAAGGAGCTGAGCAAAGCCGAACTGGCCCCCACCAAAGAAGCGATCTGCAAAGGCGAACACGGCGATCTGAAGCCTGGCGATACCATTGAAGTTCACTGGGTTCACAGCTCTGGTGACGTCAAGCCCGGACCAACCTTGGGTTCATGCCTCTCCGACAGCCTCATCAACCCGGACCTGCGGGTAGAGACCCAGGTCTTTACCTTGGTAAACGATGACAAGGCCCTGGACTTCAATACCATGGATTACGATGGCAACATGGTCAATGGCTACCACCAGCCCAAGTCTATCCCCAGCAATACCGGCAAAGCCGTTCAGTTTACAGGCTCAACCACCGGTCCAAAGTACAACGAGCAAGCCTGTTCCCCTATCAATGTTACCTGGAGCGTTCGTCCACAGTGCGCCAAGGTCAACATCAACACCGTTGGCGAATGGTGCAAGAGCAACGAATTCAAGGAAGATCACGCTCACGGCGTACGTAAGCTGGTGACCAATCCTAAGCTGCTCTCTAACATCAAGAAGTAAGCATGAAGTCGGGGGGGTGTGACACAACAGCCAAACCACCCACGCAACCACATTATATGTTGAAAAAAAAATACCCGCGGGTAATAAAGCGGGGGTTTTTTTTTGGTGGTTACCAAAACTTTGCTCATATCAAAAATAAATTTTTATCCTTTTTGTGGGTGGGTTGCCACACTGGTCCAACCCCCCCGACTCATCCAGATAAGATGTTACAAACAAAAAGCCCGCTGTAATTACAGCGGGCTTTTTTTATGGCACGACAAAACAGAAGGGCCGCATCTGCGGCCCTGCCAACTAACTAACAAATCACTCAGTGAGGAGGCCGACCATCAACACAAGGCGGTTCCCACCCAACAATTACTTATCTTCATCACTCATCCGCTTGTGCAGCACGACAGGCTTACTCTTGGCGCGCAACCGCATATTGACCATCTCTACCGCCAGTGAGAAGGCCATGGCAAAGTAGATATACCCCTTCGGTACATGGACATCCAACCCTTCAGCCATCAACGCTATACCAATCACCACCAGAAAGCTCAGCGCCAGCATCTTGATGGTGGGGTGTCTATCCACAAATTCACCAATGGATTTTGCCGCCACCATCATCACCATCACCGCCAGAACAATCGCAATCACCATGACCGACACATGCTCCGCCATGCCCACAGCGGTAATGACCGAGTCGAGGGAAAAGACAATATCAATAATAGCGATCTGCACCACAATCGAGAGGAAACTGGCCCCCGCCTTGGCGGCAGTGCTCTGCTGCTGCTCTTCACCCTCAAGTGAGTTGTGGATCTCCATGGTGCTTTTAACCAGCAGGAAGAGCCCACCACCGATGAGAATCAGGTCACGACCGGAGATCTCCTGATCAAAGATGGTGAACCATGGCTCCACCAGCTGCATGATCCACGCCAGTGCCAGCAACAAGGCAATGCGGGTACCCATCGCCAATGCCAAACCAATCTGTCGCGCCCGCTGTCGTTGATGCTCTGGCAAACGGCCCACCAGAATAGTGAGAAAAATAATGTTATCAATCCCTAACACTATCTCCAACGCGGTCAGTGTGGCTAACGCAATCCACGCCTCGGGTAAATAGATCCACTCAAACATTCAGGCTCTCCATCAAAATCCAGTGACAAAACCGCGTAGCCCACATATTTATCGTGTGCGGGGTCGCGCGCGGCTATTCTACAGCCCCGCACGAAGTTACGCAGCTACTCAAAAATCCCCAGCGACTGCCACAGCCCATCGACCCGCTGCTTGACCGCTTCATCCATCACAATCGGCACACCCCACTCGCGGGCAGTCTCGCCGGGCCATTTGTTGGTGGCGTCAAACCCCGCTTTGGACCCCAGCCCCGAGACTGGCGAGGCAAAATCAAGATAATCGATCGGGGTATTCTCAATCATCACCGTATCCCGGGCCGGGTCCATACGGGTAGTCATGGCCCAGATCACATCCTTCCAGTCACGGACGTTAATATCCTCATCCACCACAATCACAAATTTGGTGTACATAAACTGGCGTAAAAATGACCAGACCCCCAGCATCACCCGCTTGGCATGGCCAGCATACTGTTTTTTGATGCTGACACAGGCCATGCGGTAGGAGCACCCTTCCGGTGGCAGATAAAAATCGACAATCTCCGGAAACTGCTTTTGCAACAGCGGTATAAAAACTTCATTTAACGCCACCCCCAGCACTGCCGGTTCATCGGGCGGGCGGCCGGTATAGGTGCTGTGGTAGATCGGTTTGTCACGATGGGTAATACGTTCAATAGTAAAGACCGGGAATTTATCCACTTCGTTGTAGTATCCGGTATGGTCACCAAACGGCCCCTCGTCCGCCAGTTCACCCGGTTCAAGATACCCTTCGAGCACAAACTCTGCCGAGGCTGGCACCTGCAAATCGTTACCGATACATTTGGTCACCTCGGTTTTGCCACCCCGCAGCAGACCGGCAAAGGCGTATTCAGAGAGCGAATCCGGTACCGGCGTCACCGCACCAAGAATCGTCGCCGGGTCGGCCCCCAGGGCCACCGCCACCGGAAACCGCTGCCCCGGATGGGCCAGCTGCCAGTCACGGAAGTCGAGCGCCCCGCCGCGATGGGCGAGCCAGCGCATGATCACCTTGTTTTTACCGATCACCTGCTGGCGGTAGATCCCCAGATTCTGCCGCGCCTTGTGTGGCCCCTTAGTCACCACCAGCGCCCAGGTGATCAGTGGACCCGCATCACCGGGCCAACAGGTCTGAATCGGGAGTTTGGCCAGATCAACATCGGCCCCCTCTATTATATGGGTCTGACAGGGGGCATTTTTTACCACCTTCGGGGCCATGTTCAGCACCTGTTTATAGATGGGCAGTTTGTCGAGGGCATCACGCAGCCCCTTGGGCGGCTCAGGCTCTTTTAAGGTGGCCAGCAGTTTGCCAATCTCACGCAACGCCGTCACAGAGTCCGCCCCCATGCCCATCGCCACCCGTTTGGGGGTACCAAACAGATTACCCAACACGGGAATGTCGTAACCTGTCGGGTTTTCAAACAGCAAGGCTGGCCCCTCGGCACGTAACGTACGATCACAGATCTCGGTCATCTCAAGATGGGGGCTGATGGGTTGGGCAATGCGTTTAAGTTCGCCCTGTGTTTCAAGCTGGCCAATAAAATCACGCAAATCTTTATATTTCATATTCAAACTCAGTAGAGGCAGAACAGTGCGGAGCATAACAAACAACAGCAGAGTACGCCCCCTGTTCACGATCTCGGTGAAGGGATGCTGCAGCCACCCAACGCATCAGGCATAATGGCCAGCAGCAGACTTGTCACCAGCAGCAGGCAACATACCTTAGTACTATGTATAAGCAGCAACGACCACGCCATCAAACCCCAATAACAGCACTGCGTCACCTCAGCGCCGCCCTGCTGCTATGTATGGTGCCAATCACCCCCCATGCCGCCAGCGATACACCACCGCCCATTATTGATACCGAGCCACCCACCAACATCAATATCATCGAACCGGGCCCCACGACGCTGCCCGCCAGCCGCCCAGTAATCACCCTGAAGGTGGCCACCGACGTGGCCTCCAGCATCACAGCCACCGATAGTACGCAGGCCGGCAGCCCCAGCTCCGACATCACCGGTTATCCAACCAGCACGGTGGGACCGATGGCCCCCGGCAAACATACCATCACCTGGACCGCCACCGATCTGGGCAATAACAGCAAAAGCATTGAACAAAACATTTATGTACTGCCGGAGGTCAATCTTGCCGTCGACCAGACCGTCGGCGAGGGGAACAGTAACGTCACCGTCACCGCTCATCTCAGTGGCAAAGCCCCCCACTATCCGGTCACACTGCCCTACACCGTCAGTGGCACCGCCAGTGCCGGTGGTGTGGATCACAACGCGGTTAGCGGTAACATCATCATTAACGGCCCGGCCACCTCCGGCAGTATCAGCTTTGCAGCGGCCAACGACACCCTGGCGGACGCCAATGAAACCGTTATCTTTGAGTTGACGACCCCCTCCCTGGAGCCAGACCGCGTCATCGCCGGCAGCAAAACCCGCCACACCGTGACCATCATTGAGACCAACCTAGCCCCTATCGTCGCCCTCTCTGCCCAGCAAGGCAGCGGCGGCACCACCCAGATAGTCACCACCAATGGCGGCCCGGTAATACTCACCGCCAGTGCCAACGACCCCAACGGCGACACCATCAGCAACTATGACTGGAGCGCCAGCGACAATGCCTTGGTTCCCACCAGTGGCACCACCAGCAGCAGTTTCACATTCAACCCCGCCGGTCTCACCCCCGGCACCTACACCGCTCGTATAACCGTGAGCGACAACAATGATGCCAGCAGCACCCGCGACCTGCTGCTGCGGGTCAACGCCACCGCCAGCCTACTCTCCACCACCGCTGACAGTGATGATGATGGCATCGTTGACAGCATCGAAGGTGATAAAGACGATGATGGTGATGGCATCCCCAACTATCTCGACGCCGTCGACAATCCCGCCTGGTTGCCCGGCTGGGAGCTGCTCACCTACCGTGCCGATCTCAAACGTAACAATAGCTTTGTCTCAGGCCCGATCACCTTCTCCTGGGTGCTCAACACCGTTAGCAGCAACCGCGTCTACTACCCGCTGCTGCTTGCCACGGAACCAGGCCTCAAGCTCAGCGTCGGCCCCACCGCCCGCGCCAATAGCAGCAACCATGGTCGCATCAATACCACGGCCGCCTCACTACACTTTGGCAGCACACCGGGAGATACCCTGGTCAGTGCCGATGGTCAGGTGGTCGATATCGAAATCAGCGGCCTTGGCACCACCGGCCAGAGCGTCTACCTTGTCATTCCCCAGGCCGCTGCGCTGCCCGATACCTCCAGCTTCAAAATCATCAGCGCCGCACACATCTGGCAGGATTTCACCAATCAAGGTGCCGGAGGCAAAAATGAACTGCTCTTCATCCTCAACAAAGATAGCGACAACTACTGCGCCAACCCCGGTGGTGCCTATACAACCGTCACAACTGGCAGCAGTACATTGGGCACAGGCGTCTCGTGTATTGAACTGCTTATAGAAGATGGCGGCCCCAATGACTACGACGGCAAAGCCAACGGCGTCATCCGTCTGCTCGGAGCCCCCTTTGTTAACAGCGCTGCTAACAATGAAACACTTACCACCCCACCCGACTTTAGTGGTCCCGCCGAAGGGTCCGTGGAATCACTCAACAAAATCACCCTGACACAGGGCGGTGGTGGCATCGGCTTTATCAACCCCTGGGGAGTCATTGGCTTACTGCTGCTCTATACGTTACGTCGTCGCTACTGGCACCACATTATGACGCACCAAATTTAGCAAATACCTCGGCCTCAGTCATATTCACCGTCTCATTTGCAAAGTTATAAAAGTCAGGTTTTTTATCGATAAAGATCTGATGATCCAGTACAAACTCACTCTGATCATCAAAAAGACCGGCCGACAACATATAGTGCTGACTCGCTTTTAATCTGTAAAAAACATGGCTGCCACACTTCTTGCAAAATCCACGTTCAGCCCATGCCGACGAATTGTATACGGTTAAATTATCCTCCCCCTCAAACGCAACATCTGTACCACAATCAGCAGCAAAAAATGGCCCACCACTCCACTTCCGACACATCCCGCAATGACACGCCCCCACATTTGCATTCAATTTAGCCACCGACACACGCACACCACCACACAGGCAACTGCCCGTACCGCTATTCATATCACTCATGCCATCCTCCTTGAATTCCGCATATTTTCAGCGACAATACCTCTCAGCATCAATCAACACTTACTGCGTGTTGACACAAAATCAAACCATAAGCATCGACAAAATTATAGACACAAAAATCCGGTTAATGCCAAACATGAACAATCAACCCTCGTCAGGTGTTATCAATAATAGGCGGGGTAAACTCTGACTGCAAAAGCCCAAAACATTTAAGATCATGAAAGGCACCTTTCCAGTAACCACTTTCACGCCGGAGTCCCTCCTCCTTAAAACCCAACCGACGCAGCAACGCTTCAGAGGCATCATTACCAGGCACCGTATCGGCCTGGATTCTATTCAACACCCCACACACAAGCTCACCGGAAAATGCCGCTTGAATAGCTGCACACACCGCCTCCGTAGCGTAACCATTGCCCCAAACATCTGGCAGAAGGTCATACCCGATAACAGCGGATCTCATCGTCTGACTCCATGAGTTAAAACCACATGTGCCGATGACACCGCCTGAGCTTTTTAGACAGATGGCCCAACGAATACCTAAAGAGGCAGCATGACGCGTTTGAAATAGATCGATCAGACTTCGCGCCTGTTCAATATGGGAAAAAACTTCCAGGTCGTAGTACTCAACCACCTTGTGGTTAGAAAACAGATTAAAGACCGCAACGTCATCGCTGGCCTTAAGTTCGATCAATGCCAGGCGCGGGGTATTAATTTCTGGAAATATCACACTGTTCTCTTTCTGAACCATGATGCCCTCGACAAGCCATGTGCACAGGCCATCTATCAACGCTCAATCCTTCTTGGGACACATACACTCTTTGGCGATCGTTTTCAGCTCCGATACGTACCCTTTAAAGGCGTCCTCCATAATGGGTTGACTTCTCTTTTGAACGTGCTGGGTAAACTCAGCCAGCGTCTCTTTGGTGGCGGCAATATCTTTCTGGCCAACTTCAGAGGTGTAAAATGCAATCAGCTGATCCAACTCGCGATCTGAAAATTTCGGACCGTAATATTGTGCCCACACCTCAACAATCTGCTCCGCCGTCCAGTCTCCTTGTGCCTTCTCCATAAAATGGGTCAAGGCTTGTTCAAACCGTTTTTTATACTGCTCATCAGGGCTAAGGTGAAGCATTGCCTGTTCAATCATGGAGTGGGCCTGCTTCTCACCTTCGAGCCTTCCTGAGTCGATCTGTTGTTGCCACATGCCAAGCAACCCCTGGGCCTTTACCAGCGTTGCAATCTTGTCCATACGCTCATCCGCAACAGCCAGCGCTGGAATAACCATGAACACTATTAATAGTATGTGACGCATTATAAGCTCCAACTGTTTATCCACCCTCCTCTTATCAACAGAGAAGAGGGCAGCACCCACCTATGCTGCTAAACCGCTATGGCGCAACAGCGCATCGATATTTGGCTCCCGGCCACGGAATTCAACAAACAGATCCATCGGCTCCCGTGAACCACCTTGCTCCAGCACTGTAGTCAAAAATTTCAAACCCGTCTCTCTATCAAAAATACCATTCTCTTCAAAAGCAGAAAAAGCATCGGCAGAGAGCACTTCAGCCCATTTATAACTGTAATAACCCGCCGCGTAACCGCCGGCAAAGATGTGGGAAAAGCTGTGTGGGAAACGGTTGAACGAAGGTGGATTAAGTACCGCTACCTGCTTGCGCACCTCCTCAAGAATTTCGTAAACCCGGCCACCACGGTCAGGGGTATATTCCAGGTGCATCCTGAAATCAAAAATCGAAAACTCAAGCTGCCGCACCATCTGCATCGCTGACTGAAAGTTCTTCGCTGCAATCATCTTATTAAAAAGTAGATCGGGCAGCGGTTCACCATTTTTATAATGACTTGAGATCAGATCCAGCGCCTCTCGCTGCCAGCACCAGTTCTCCATAAACTGGCTTGGCAGCTCCACCGCATCCCAGGGCACGCCACCGATCCCGGCAACGCTGGGGTAGTTCACCTGTGTCAGCATGTGGTGCAAGCCATGACCAAACTCATGGAACATGGTCAGCACTTCGTCATGGGTGAAGAGCGCCGGATCACTGCCGATGGCGGGTGAGAAGTTACAGATCAGATACGCAACCGGTGCCTGCACGCCCTTGGCCGTGACCATGCGGGTCAGGCAATCATCCATCCAGGCACCACCACGTTTATGCGGACGTGCATGTAAATCAAAATAGAAACTGCCACGCAGTGTGCCCTTGGCATCATGGATTTCAAAGAAACGCACATCTTTATGCCAGACATCAACATCCATACGCTCCGCAATGGTCACGCCATACAGGCGATTGACCACTGCAAACATTCCGTTAAGCACTTTGCTCTCAGGAAAGTAGGGCTTCAACTCCTCCTGGCTGATGGCATATTTGTGCTGCTGGAGTTTTTCTGAATAGTAGGTAACGTCCCACGACTCCAGCTGCGCCAGACCGTGCTGTTCTTTGGCAAAGGCACGCAACTCATCCAGCTCATTTTTAGCCATAGGCAAAGCGCGCTCCGCCAAATCATTTAAAAACGTCAACACCTGATCGGTACTCTGCGCCATCTTGGTGGCCAGTGAATATTCAGAGTAATTTTTAAAGCCCAGAAGCTGCGCCTCTTCATGACGCAGCGCCAAAATCTGCTCCATCACCGGTGTGTTGTCCCACTGCCCCGCATGCGGCCCCTCATCCGAAGCCCGTGTGGCAAAAGCAGTATAGACATCACGACGCAACTCACGATCATCGGCGTAGGTCATCACCGGCAGATAGGAAGGATATTCAAGATTAAAGACCCAACCATCCATCTCTTCACGCTCAGCAATCTGTTTTGCCATACCGAGCGCTGACTCAGGCAGACCACTCAGACGTGCCTCGTCAGTAATCTGAATCTTCCAGGCGTTGGTCGCGTCGAGTACGTTCTCGCCGTATTTGCTGGTAAGGCTGGATAGCTCTTGAGCAATCTCTTTGTAACGTGCCTTTTTGTCGGCGGGCAGACCGATGCCGGAGAGTTTAAAATCACGCAGGGCATTATCGATGATCTTCTTTTGCGCCACGTTCAGTGTTTTGTACTCCGCACTGGCAGCAATCTGGGTAAAGGCGTTAAAGAGCCCCTCGTGCTGGCCCATCTCGGTGCCGTAATCACTCAGTTTTGGCAGGCAGGCGTTGTAAGCGGCGCGCAACTCATCACTGTTAAGCACCGAATTCATGTGGCTCACCGGCGACCAGATACGGCCAATACGCTCATCCACCTCCTCCAGCGGCTGCACCAGGTTATCCCATGTGTATTCGCTGTTGGCCGCCAGCAGCGCAGCAACCGCCTCACGGCTCTGCGCCAGCAGTGCATCGAGCGCCGGTTCGACATGCTCAGGTTTGATCAGGGAAAAGGGTGGCAGACCTGCCATCTCCAGCAGTGGATTAGTCATGACAATGGATTCCTTTAGTGAAGATAAAACGTGGCCAAACTTTACCACATTCGCCGAAGGTGATGATGCCCAGCTTCGACGCAATCACCAGGACAAACACACCGGCAACACCAAACAAGCCCGTTCGCCCTGAGCCTGTCGAAGGGCTAGTGATGTAACCTATAAGCAGTTCCGCGTGGGCACAAAAAACGTGCCCACCCTACGTGGCTTCCTATTTAAACGCCACACCTGCCGTTTAAAGGCATCTGAGTAGTTGACGTTCACGATTAGTCAGCGTCGGTGCCATCCCAGAGAGTATCAACCGAGCGAGTCCGGCCTGCCTTTACATCGCACCATCCGTCACGGAAAGCATCCTCCGCACTGGGCCAAGGCTCATCCTCTTCGATCCCCTCACGGAACGAGTGCACCAACCGCAGCAGTAACGCCCGATAGCGCTCTGGCGTTTGGTCGATCTCAGCGTGGAGCTGTTGGGTGATGTTTTTGTTGTCCGTGGCCATAACAGATTACCTCGTTGTCTATTTCGCCATGTTATCAGTTATCGGCATCTAAACCGAAGGCATGGATGAGGCTGTTTAAGGTGTTGTAGCGCCGTAGATACCTTGTTCGTGTGCACGCCTTTTATACCCACGCAGCCAACACCCTACTAATCATTCACCACACACATTATCACCGGTCGTGGTGATGGTGCATGGAATGCACCTTACTTGGCTACAGACCGCGTGCGCACAGCGCACCCTAATGAAATGGACTCCTCCCATCTTCAAACGGCATCATGGTGTGCCAAGCGGGTGAGTCGGTCATCGGCCAAACGAGAGAGAGGGAATCCGATATGAAACATAACGCAGTCGTCGTTGGAT
>JANOSY010000018.1:0-37343 GCA_031416075.1 Tenderia sp. (SeqCode)
AAGATTATGGAATTCATTGAGGTCCACAATACCGATCCAAAACCCTTTGTGTGGACAAAAACAACTGAAGCGATTTTAGAGAAAATCGGGCGTGCTAAGGCTGCCTTGGTATGAGTATATTATTTGTTACAGCACACTAGAATCGATAGTTGCTTCAGAATGTCCTTGAAACCGATTTTAGTGAGCTCCGCATGTTTCACCATTGACAATGACTCTGCGGCAGTTGCTTCTATGCTGGCCTCAACGAATGCGCCGAGGTTGCGTATGTACCAGTCCCAATGGCTTCGAAGTGCGATAAGAACATTCTGTGTCACCATTTTTTCGATAAGGAGCTGATATTTTATCAAGTATTTCCATCCTTCTTCCCATAGATCTTTTTCAAGTCCAGCCCGCATAAGAGATGCCTCGATCTCTTCCAATGCATTGGGTTGTCGAATTCGCTGACCGGCAGCTTCGTCGGCTAGCATGGCGTGAAACAGTGTCGCTTGCATTAGTTCGTGGGTCTGATGCGCAATCTTCAACGGAAATGTGTGAGATTTCACATCGTCAGTTATATTGGTTATTGATGGTAAAGTTACGTGCATATCTAGTCTCGTAGGGTGTGCTTTGCGCACGCTGCACATGCGTAAGTGGCCTCTGGTAGATCGACAGCGTGCGCACAGCGCACCTTACCCACCTGCATTATCACGCCAGCAACCCCAGCACCTTCTCCATCGCCACAATCCGCTCCTCAGTCTCCACCATCGGCATGATGATGCGCAGTTTGTCCTGGCCATCGAGTTTGTAGGTTTTGTTCTGCTTTTGGATTAGATCAATAATCTTGATCGGATCGATGTTGGTTTGTGCTGCAAATATCAGACGGCCGCCTTGTGGTCCGGCTTCGATCTTTTTGATGCCGAGTGGTTGGGCTTTGAGTTTTAATTCGGTGACACGCACGAGGTTTTTCAAAGCATCGGGCAGCAGGCCGAAGCGGTCGATCATCTCTACTTGCAGTTCGCGCAGTTCGTCGTCGTTGGCGGCGTTGGCGATGCGTTTGTACATCACCAGGCGGGTATGTACGTCGGGCAGGTAATCGGCGGGGATGAGGGCGGGGATTTTTAGATCGATCTCGGCGTGTTGCTCCAGCGGCTGGTCGAGGTTGGGGACTTTGCCGGCCTTGAGTGCCTTGACGGCGCGCTCCAGCAGTTCGCTGTACATGGTGAAGCCGACCTCTTGAATCTGGCCGCTCTGTTCGTCGCCGAGCAGTTCGCCGGCGCCGCGAATTTCTAAATCGTGTGTTGCGAGTGTGAAGCCTGCTCCCAATCCTTCGAGTGATTCAATCGCTTCCATGCGTTTGACGGCATCGGTGGTCATGCTGCGCTGGGGCGGAACAACGAGGTAGGCGTAGGCCTGATGGTATGAACGACCCACACGGCCGCGCAACTGGTAGAGCTGGGCGAGGCCGAGCTTGTCGGCGCGGTTCATGATGATGGTATTGGCGGTGGGTACGTCGATACCGGTTTCGATAATGGTGGTGCAGACCAGGATGTTGTGACGCTGGTGATAGAAATCGAGCATCACCTGTTCGAGGTCGCGTTCACGCATCTGGCCATGGGCGACCACAATACGCGCCTCGGGTATCAGCTCGCGCAGTTCGTTGGCCTGTCTTTCGATGGTATCCACTTCGTTGTGCAGGAAGTAGACCTGGCCACCACGTTTGATTTCGCGCAGGCATGCCTCGCGCACCAGGCTTGTATCCCACTGACGGACGAAGGTTTTGATGGCGAGGCGTTTCGACGGTGGGGTGGCGATGATGGAGAGGTCACGCATCTCGGAGAGTGCCATGTTCAATGTGCGTGGGATCGGTGTGGCGGTGAGCGTGAGTATGTCGACCTCGGCGCGCAGCGATTTGAGCCGCTCCTTCTGGCGCACACCAAAGCGGTGCTCTTCATCGAGGATGACAAGACCGAGTTCGGTGAACCTGACGCTGCTTTGCAGCAGTTTGTGGGTGCCGATGATGATGTCGACCTTGCCTTCGGCAAGTGCGGCGAGCACTTCGTTCTGTTCCTTCTGCGAACGAAAGCGTGACAGTACTTCGATGCGCATCGGCCAGTCGGCAAAACGGTCACGGAAGTTCTGGTAGTGCTGTTGTGCCAGCAGTGTTGTTGGCACCAGTACCGCTACCTGTTTGCCGCCATGTACGGCGAGGAAGGTGGCGCGCATCGCTACCTCTGTTTTACCAAAACCAACATCACCGCAGATGAGGCGGTCCATCGGTTTGTCGCTGACCATATCTTTGATGACGTTGTGGATCGCCTCTTCCTGATCGGGCGTCTCTTCAAAGGGGAAGGCGGCGGCAAAGGTACGGTAGTGTTCGTCTGGCTCGGTGTAGGCGTGGCCCCGGCGGGCGGCACGACGGGCGTAGATGTCGAGCAGTTCGGCGGCGACGTCGTGGGCCCGTTCGGCGGCTTTGCGTTTGACCTTCTGCCAGTGGTCGCTGCCGAGTTTGTGCAGTGGTGCACTCTCGGGCGCGGTGCCGGTGAAGCGGCTGATCAGGTGTAGCGACGAGACCGGCACGTAGAGTTTGTCGCCACCGGCATATTCAAGCGCCAGAAATTCGGTGGTGAGGCCGCCGATGTCGAGGCTTTGCAGGCCGAGGTAGCGGCCAACGCCGTGCTCTTCATGCACGACCGGGCTGCCGGGCATGAGTTCGGTGAGGCTGCGGACGATGGCGTCGTCGTCACGTTTGGTGACCTTGCGGCGGCGGCGCTGCATGACGGTGTCGCCAAAGAGTTGGGGTTCACAGATGACGGCGATGGCTGGGAGTTGGGTCGATCCTGGCAGGAGCAGCCCTTTTTCCAGCGGTGCGACGGTGATGCCGATGCGGGCGGCGTCGTCATCCAGAAAACTGAGCCAGTCGGGGTAGGTGCGGGGGTGGATGTCGTCGCGTTTGAGTATTTCGAGCAGGGCTTCACGCCGGCCGCTGGTTTCAGCGGCAAAGAGGATGCGCCCTTTAAAGCTGTTGATGAAGTCGCGCAGCGGTGCCAGGGGTTGTGGGATGCGGGCGTTGATGTTAAGTGCCGGGGCGACCTGGGTGGCGAAGTTGTAGACGCCGGGGGCCTCTTCGACTTCGAAGTGGTGGCAATTGATACGTGGGAACGTGTCGATGCGGCTGAGTAGCTCACCGCTCTCGATAAAGACCCGTGTGGGTGCCAGGATGGGGCGGTCTTTATTGTAGCGGCGCTGTTCAAAGCGCTCTTCGGCCTCTTTCGAGAAGGCGCTGGCAGCCTCTGTGATCCCCTCTTCCAAAACAACCACGGTATTGTTGGGCAGGTAGTCAAAGAGGGTGGTGGTCTGTTCAAAAAAGAGTGGCAGGTAGTATTCGATGCCGGGGGCGGCGATCCCTTCGGTGACATCCTTATATATAGTAGAGCGGGCCGGGTCGCCTTCGAACTCGGCACGATAGGCTTGACGGAACTGGGTGATCGCCTCTTTGGTGAGCGGGAACTCACGGGCGGGCAGTAGCCGTACCGTGGTGACACTCTTTATAGAAAGCTGGGTCTCGGGGTCGAAGCTGCGGATGGTATCGATCTCATCGTCAAAGAGATCGATGCGGTAGGGGATCTTGCTGCCCATGGGGAATAGATCTACCAGCGCACCACGCACGGTGTACTCGCCATGTTCCATCACCTGTGAGACGCAGCGGTAGCCGTTGCGCTCCAGCCGCATCCGCAGTGCCTCGATGTTGAGTTTGTCGCCGATGTCGAGCATCAGACTGTGGGCTTCGATATACTCGTGCGGTGCCAGCCGGTGCATGGCGGTGGCGGCGGGGATGATCAGCACCCCTTTTTTGATCTGTGGCAGACGGTAGAGTGCTTCGAGCCGCTGCGAGATGATGTCCTGATGGGGCGAAAAGATGTCGTAGGGCAGTGTCTCCCAGTCAGGGAAGGCGATGACGGGCCGCTCCTCCTCGTTGGCGAGGTAGAAGCGCAGCTCATACTCCAGGCGTGTTGCCATCAGTGAGTCGGCGGTGATCACCACCAGCAGCCCATCGTGTTGTCGCGCCCCCTGGCCCAGCACCATGCCAAAGCTGCTACCGTGGAGTCGTGCCCAAGTAGTGTGTGGGTGATCTGCACCGGGCAGCGGGGGGTTGAAGGGGTCGTGATGGGTGATGGTTTTGATGTCGGCGGCTTGTTGGGTCATAGGCTGGTCTGTAATGGTTTATGCTGGTCTGTGATGGGGGGCTATTCTGGCATATTTAGCGGTGTCGGTGGAATGTGCCGTTCTGCCTTTTGGTGGCGAGTGCCGCAGGATGGGCCGGAGCGGGTAAGCTTCAGGTTTTGGTACCAAAACCGATAGTTAGAGTTGCCCCGCAAGCGCCTGCCCGGCGTAGTGTTTTGGGCAAGTGTAATGATAGTAGGGACTGGATGCTCATGGTTGAACGTTATGCAGAATGGTTGATTCGTTGGCGCTGGGGGGTCATTGTGCTGACTCTGCTGTGGCTGCTTGCCGCCGCCTATGGTACCCGCTTTTTGACCTTCAGCAACGACTACCGTGTCTATTTCACCAAGGAAAATCCCCAGCTCCTCGCCTTCGAAAAGCTGCAGAATACCTATAACAAGGTCGACAATGTCCTGATTGTCATCACCCCCAAGGAGGGGGATGTCTTTACTGCATCGACCCTCGATGCAGTCGAGGGGCTGACACAGGCCGCTTGGCAGATACCCTATTCGACACGTGTCGATTCGCTGACCAACTTCCAGTATACCCGTGGTGCTGATGATGATCTGGTAGTGACTGATCTGGTCAAGGATGCAACCGTATTGAGCGCTGCTGAACTGTCGCAGGTCAGGTTGACGGCCTTGGCAGAACCCTTGCTGGCGCAGCGCATGATATCGAAAGATGGGCGGGTGACGGCGGTCAATGTCACTGTGCAGCTGCCCGAGCGTGATCTGCAAAAAGAGGTGCCGGAGGTGGTTGGCCATGTCCGCCAGATGGTGGCCTCTTTCAAGTCGCAACACCCTGATCTGGAGGCGCGCCTGACTGGCGGGATAATGATGAATAACGCCTTCTCCGAGGCGGCCCGTGATGATCTGCAAACGCTGGTGCCACTGATGTTTCTGGTGATTGTGGTGGTGATGGCGCTGGCGTTGCGTACTACTGCCAGTGTTGTGAGTACTGTGCTGGTGATTGCCATGAGCATTATCAGCGCCATGGGGTTGGCGGGGTGGGCGGGGATTGTATTGACACCACCAAGTGTCTCGGCACCGGTGGTGATCATGACACTTTCGGTGGCCAACTGCATGCACCTACTCACCAGCTACCTGCATGCCATGTATCAAGGGATGGATCGGCATGCGGCCATGGTTGATAGCATAAAGGTCAATTTCCACCCCTTTTTCTTGACCAATGTCACTACGGTGGTCGGTTTTCTCACCATGAATTTCAGCGAGGCGCCGCCGTTCCGCGATCTGGGCAATATTCTCAGCATTGGCGTTCTGACCAACTATCTGCTCTGTATCACCTTTCTGCCGGCACTTGTGATGATGTTGCCGATCAAGGTCAGGCCCGGGGGGGACAAAACCATCGCCCGGATGGGCCGATTTGCTGAGTTTATTATCCGCAATCGTTACCGTTCGTTGTGGATAGTTGCGTTGATTGCGGCGGTGCTGATCGCCTTTGTCCCAAAGAATGAACTGAATGATAACTTTGTGGAGTATTTCGACGACTCATACCAGTTCCGTCGTGATACCGATTACAGCAGCGCAAATCTTACCGGTATGTACCAGCTCTTCTACTCGGTGGAGAGTGGTCGTGCCAATGGTGTCACCGATCCTGACTACCTGCGAACGCTGGAGTCGTTTGCCGAGTGGTACCGGCAGCAGCCGGAGGTGCAGCATGTGGCCAGCTTTACCGAGATCATGAAGCGGCTGAACAAAAACATGCATGAGGAGGACCAATCGTACTACCGGGTGCCGGAGGATCGGGAGCTGTCGGCCCAATATCTGCTGCTCTATGAGATGTCGCTACCGTTCGGACTCGATCTCAATGATCAGATTAATATTGATAAATCGGCGACACGTATGATCGTTAGCATCAAAAACCTCACCTCTTCACAGATTCTGGCGCTGGAGGCGCGGGCGCAGCAATGGTTGCAGCACAATGCGCCTACAATTAAGGCAGAAGGGACCGGACCAATTCTGATGTTCTCCTACATTGGCATGCGTAACATCCAGAGCATGTTGGTGGGGTCCATGTGGTCGCTGCTGGCGATCTCGGTGGTGGTGATTTTTGCATTATGGTCGCTGCGGTTGGGGATCATCAGCCTGATCCCCAACATCGTGCCGATATTGATGGCCTTTGGTGTCTGGGGGTTGTTTGTGGGGCAGGTCAGTCTGGCGGCTTCGGTGGTGGCAAGTGCCGCCTTAGGCATTATCATTGACGATACTGTTCACTTCCTATCCAAGTTTAAGTATGCACGGCAGAAAAAAGGGTTGTCCGCTGAGGACGCAGTAAGATACGCATTCACTACAGTGGGTACGGCTATCTGGTATATGACGGTGGTGCTGGTGGCGGGGTTCCTGGTGTTGGGACTTTCCGGCTTTGAGCTGAATTCGTCGCTGGGGATATTGACTGCTGTGACAATTACTATTGCGCTGGTGGTAGATTTTATGTTGATGCCGCCGCTGTTGATTATTATGGAGGGAAAACGAGATGCCAAATAATTCCATGTTTAACAGGTTCCGTGTTGCAGCTGCCGTTGTAGTAATGGCCATAAATGTGCATCAGGCAGTGGCGGATGAGGCCGCAGATAAAGGTTTGCAGATTGCCAGGGAGGCTGAGCTGCGGGGCAATGGTTTTGGTGATTTTACCGCCACCATGGAGATGATCCTCAAGAATCGCCAGGGCGACACCAATACCCGGTATATCCGAATCCTTGGCCTGGAGGTGCCGGGTGATGGTGACAAGAGCCTCTCGATCTTCGATGAACCGGCTGACGTGAGGGGCACAGCGATGTTGACCTATTCGCACAAAACCGAACCGGATGATCAGTGGCTCTATCTGCCGGCATTGAAGCGGGTCAAACGTATCGCCTCTGATAATAAGTCGGGGCCTTACATGGGCAGTGAGTTTGCTTATGAGGATATCGCCTCTCAGGAGCTGGAAAAATATACCTATAAATACCTGCGTGACGAGGTTTTTGAGGGGGCTGACTGCTTTGTGGTTGAGCGCATCCCGGTGGATGAAAACTCCGGCTATAAACGCCAGATCGTCTGGCTGGATAAAGCGGAGTACCGGCCATTAAAAACCGATTTTTATGACCGTAAAGATACCTTGCTAAAAACCTTGACCAACAAGGGGTATAAACGATATCTGCAACACCAGTGGCGTCCTGACGAGATGTTTATGGAAAACGTTCAGAACGGCAAAACGACCCGTATTCTGTGGAAGAGCTATCGTTTCCGCACGGGTCTGGTGGATAAGGATTTTCAGGTGGATGACCTGAAACGGGCACGCTAGTGTCCACAGTTGCGGGGGTAAAGATGGGCCGTTTGGGGTCTGTAGCACTGTTGCTAATGTTGGGGCTGCCGCTGGTCGGACAGGCGGCGGAGTATGTGCGCATTGGTAAATATGCCACTGTGCGTGATAGCCAGCAGATGCGTGAGCGGCTGGAGCGTGAAGGTTTTCCGGTGGTGGAGCGGTTGGTCCCGGTATCGGCAGAGCGCACCGCTATACTGGTGCTGGTGGGGCCGTTTGATGGGGGGCATAAGGCCCGTGAGCAGCTTAACCGGCTGAATGAGATGGGCTGGAAGGGGGTCTTGCAGCACTTTGATTCGATCACCCCGCCGTTACGCCCTGCCAAGGAGCACCCTCCAGAGCCTGTCGCTCCTGAAAGTCGGGTGGAGCTTGAGCGTCCGCCGGAATTGGGGGCTGATGGTGCTACACAGATGGCAAAAATAACAGCACCCGATTCAGTGGCACCATTGCCAGGAACGGTGCTGCCTGACGATGAGGGGGAGGGGAGTAGCGTTTTTCCTAAGCAGCGACGGTTGCGTTTGTCCGGTTATGCCACGCTGGATGGTCGTTACTTCCGTGAAGAGGCGCTCTATCCAGAGCAGTCCGATACCACCTCCTCCATCGTATTGCAGCCCGAGCTTTACATGGCGTGGCGCGGTGGTGACAGTACACTGACGTTTAGCCCCTTTGTGCGTGCCGGTGATGTAGATGACGAACGCAACCATGCCGATGTGCGTGAATTGATCTGGTCCAATAACCTGGGGGACTGGGACCTGCGTCTCGGTGTTGGGCGTGTTTTTTGGGGGGTGACAGAGTCCCAGCATCTGGTTGATGTAATCAATCAGCTTGATATGGTCGAAGATCTGGATGGCGAGAGCAAACTTGGCCAGCCCATGGTTAACTTGAGCCACAGCAGCCCCTGGGGCACACTGGAGCTGTATGCGTTGCCTGGTTTCCGGGAACGGACGTTTGCGGGGCTGGAGGGGCGGTTACGTGGCCCGCTGTTGGTTGATACCGATCAGACGGTGTATGAGTCTCCCGACAAAGATCGCCATCTGGACTGGGCGGTGCGCTGGTCGCACTACATCGGCGATGTTGATATTGGCCTATCCCACTTTTCGGGTACGGCACGGGCACCCCGACTGGAACTGGGTTTTAACGGCCAGGGGCAGCCAGTACTCGTCCCCCATTACGATCTGTTGCAGCAGACCGGTCTATCGTTACAGGCGCTGGCAGGGGCTTGGACCTGGAAGCTGGAGGCGGTCTCGGCAGCACAGCGTCAAGAGCGCCACCTGGCGGTGACTGCTGGTTTTGAATACACCCATGTCGGGCTGCTGGGATCACAGATGGATCTGGGGATGCTGGCGGAGTATCTCTATGATGAGCGTGGCGTGACGGCCCCCACCCCATTTGCCAATGACCTGATGGTGGGGTTGCGCTGGGTGTTCAATGACATACAGAGCAGCGAAATATTGGTCGGCATGATACGTGACCTCGATGGCAGTGCAAACAGCGTCAATATAGAAGCGAGCCGTCGCCTGGGGCAAAACTGGAAGGTCTCGTTGGAGTATCGTGGCAACAACGCGGTTGAGGCCACCGATCGCCTCTACCCTATCCGTATGGATGATTACCTCCAGTTAGAGCTGTTCCGCTACTTCTGATAGCGTTTAAGCAATACATACAGCGCCCCGGCACCACCATGTTCAGTACGGGCCGGGCAGAAGGCGAGCACAGCCTCAAGCTGTTGCAGCCAGAGCGGTACCTTGCCTTTGAGTACCGGACGCCCCAGGTGAGAGCTGTTGCCCTGGCCGTGAATTATCCTGACATGACGGATGGCTTGGTCCCGGCAATGGTGCAGAAAGTGAAGAAGGGCAGTACGGGCCTCGGTGACTGTCAGTCCATGCAGATCAAGGGTCAGTTCGGCGTCAAATTGGCCGCGTCGGAGTTTGCGTAACACCCCCTGCTGAACCCCCGGGCGCACAAACTCAGTGGCAGCACCGTTCAGTTCAGACTCGGCGGACTGGTAACCCTCAGAGATCGGGTCGTGAAGCAGGGCAGAGTCCTGTGTACTGTAAGTGGTGCGCCGTAGCTTGGCTGTGGGTCGGGCAGGTTTGATGGCCACCTTATCCTGTTTGAGACGCCGGACAGCCCCGATCGATTCACGGAACAGCAGACTATCTTCAACACTGATTTTAGGGTCTTTGGCCATAGGGGGAATTCTAGCACTGCTGTTGGCACAGGGCCGTAAAACGAAAAAACCGCCATTAAGGCGGTTTTGGTACTTTATATGGCTCCCCGGGACGGGCTCGAACCGCCGACCCAATGATTAACAGTCATTTGCTCTACCGACTGAGCTACCGGGGAATGGTGCTGCTTTAAGGAGGGCACATATTAATGGCAACTTCCTCAAACGTCAACATAATCAAACGTTTTTAATGATGATTTTTATCGGGTTTACAGAGGCGGCCACTCTGGCCGGTGCTCCGAGAGCAGGGTACAGAAGCGTGGTTAGGGCGTGTTATATTACGGGCCTTATTTTCAGGGAGAGTTGTGATGCCGTCGTTTGATATTGTTTCAGAGGTCGATATGCACGAAGTCAGCAATGCGCTTGATCAGTCAAATCGTGAAGTGGGGACCCGTTTTGACTTTAAGGGTAGTGGTGCTGAGTTCACGTTGGATGAAAGTAAGATCCTGCTGGAGGCGGGTTCTGATTTTCAGCTGGAGCAGATGATGGATATCCTGCGTGCCAAGCTAACCAAACGTGGGATTGATATTACTTGCATGGATGAGGGGAAGGCGGAGACAACTGGCAAGGTTGCGCGCCAGACAGTCACCCTGCAACAGGGGATAGATCAGCCACTCGCCAAAGACATTATTAAACGTATCAAAGAGGCCAAGCTGAAAGCTCAGGCCTCAATTCAGGGCGATAAGGTGCGGGTAACGGGGAAAAAGCGCGATGAACTGCAAGAGGTTATCGCCATGTTGCGTGCCGCCGAGCTGGATATGCCACTGCAATATAATAACTTCAGAGATTGAGCATTCTGTTTGTGGGCGTGTAAACGCCTAATTATGGAAGCGCATCCACCAGTCAGTCGCCATCTGGTCGCCGACGGCAATATCGTTGGCTGTCAGTTTTTTGATTAATGCCTGACGGGCGGCGATGGCATTCTCGTTCTCCACGGCGGCGGCGATCTCAAACCACATGTAGGCCTTGATGAGGTCCTGCTTGACACCGTGCCCCTCAGCGTTAGCGACGCCCACCAGATATTGGGCCATCGGCATGCGCTGTTCAGCGGCTTGCATTAACCAGTGTACTGCCTGGGTATCATCCCTCTTTACGCCGTCACCTTTGGCATACATCAAACCCAGTGTTAGCTGGGCATTGGCAATCCCCAGTGCGGCCAGTTTTTGATACCAGTGTGCCGCCTGCGTGTAGTTTTGTGCCACACCATCACCTTTGTAATAACGGTCTGCCAGCTCTAACTGGGCCTGCAGGTCGTTGTTGGCTGCCTTCTGCTGCATCGCCTTAAGTTGTGCGGCGGGGAGCTGCTTATCGACAGCATAACCCGCTGGTATGGTGGCGAGCATGAGGGGGATCAGGAGTAGATAGTGGCGAAACATAAAGCGTAACCTGTCTGGAAAAGGAGCGACCATTATAGGTGATAGCGAGGGATCTTCCCAACTCGCCGGGCAAAACGCTTGTTTTTACGTTGAAAAATTCGTAAGGTTCTGATCTCTGGTGCTGTGCCAGTGTGTAAGCCACCATTTTTTGGGATCTATTATTTATGCGGTATGGTTTTGTCATTGTATTGCTAATGGTTATGGGGACTACGTTGGTTCAGGCGGAGACCTATGCGACAAAACGTCTGGCAGAGGATGGCATTCACGATCCGGAGAATGATGCAATCAAGATTTTGCAGGAGCCTGGCGAGTCGATGATCGATTTCCCCATGGATCGTCGGGGGCAAATTGATTGGGTTCAATCGATCCGCAGTAAAAAGGTAAATCCGCGTCGCAGTTTGAATGGCGGGGAGTATGACGGCGAGATAATGATTGAGACCGACATGGATATCATTATGAAACGCACGGCCAATATGCCCAATGTGCGGTTTCCCCACCTGGCACACACAGAGTGGTTAACCTGTAACAATTGCCATCCAAAGATCTTTATACCCCAGGCGGGTGCCAATCCCGTCTCCATGGAGAAGATACTTAAAGGGCAGTTTTGTGGCCGTTGCCACGACAAGGTTTCATTCAGCCTGTGGACGTGTGAGCGTTGTCATAGTGTCCCCCACGAAAAATCTGGACAGGCTTACGTGGATCCAACCCCGTCAAAATAGTCTGCTCAAGCCGCGCCAGCGGTTGTGACGCCTGATGTCGCGTAGATAGGTTCCAAAAGGCAGGGCAAGCTTCTGTTCTAATAGCTCTGCCACGGGCTTAAGTGTTTTGAATGATGAAAAAATCTCCGGGGTGTGTGTGGCAAATACAATCCTGTTTCCTCTATCTTTTACTGGAATATTTAAGAGGTTGTGGTCAAACGCAGATTCGACGTTGGCCAGGGTATATCTGTATTGGTCTAGTTGACTGGCCCACAGATTGATGGCTAGAACCCCTTGAGGATGCAACGCTGTGTGACAGGCGCTGAAAAACCGGATTGATTTAATGGAGTCCGCAATGCCGTAGTGATCAAAGGCATCGATGAGGATTAGCTCATACTGTTTGTCGGCAACGTGGTTGGCTGTTAAAAACTCCAATCCATCACCAACGGTAACGTGGAGCCGACCGTCCTGAGGCAACAAAAAATAGTCATAGGCCAAACTGACAACGTCGGAGCGGGACTCAACAGCATCGACTCGGCAGTCCGGGAAATGGTGAAGTAAAAACCGTACTAATGAGCCACCACCCAGGCCGATTAATAAAATGGAACGAGGTTTGATACAAAAAAGCAGTGCAGCCATCATCGTCTGGGTATAGGCGAGTGTGAGTGTTTCCGGGTGGGATAGATCCATTTCGCTCTGTTTGACACTGTTGCCAAAATAGAGCGTGCGGTGGTTGTCTGTCTGAAAAACCTCAGCGATGCCGCTGTCACTGATTTCTTGGTGGATAATTGAACCAGGCCGCATGTAGTCGAGGAGGAGGGTTACACCATGGGGCTGGCCAGCACGGCAGCCCCATATTGGGCATTAAAGTAGCTTAGGCATTGCTGTAGCCAGAGCGTTTGAGTGGCGAGTCGCTCCATTTGTCGGCTGCTTGGGCATCACTGTCGGCGATGGCGAAGAAGGAGTTCTGATTGTTTTCAACCAGTGCTTCCAAGGTTACGCTGCTGAGATACGTCTGAATCTGATTGCTCAGGATGTCCCACAGCTCTTGGGTTCTTTGATGGCGGATATCAATCTGGTTGAGCGGGGCTGCTTGACCAAATTTATCATCAACAGCAACAACGATGTCGGTAATGGATATTTCATTGGCGGCTCGTGCCAAGCGGTAGCCACCGCCCGGTCCGCGTGTGCCCTGGACCAGTTTGGCTTGCCGCAGTCGGGCAAACAGCTGCTCCAAGTAGGATAGGGATATGCCTTGAAACTCTGAAATATCGGCAAGTGTTACCTTGTGGCCATCCTTGGCATTTAATGCTAAATCTAGCATCGCCGTAATGGCATAGCGTCCTTTTGTAGATATTCTCATCGACCAGTCTCCTTGTTTGGCTTGATGGGTATATACATACCAACCCAGTCAGCAGTTCAGTCTGGCACACGAAGTGTGGTTTTCCAATGGTTAATTTAATAATTAACATTGAATGAGCTTTTATTTGTTATTTACCTTATAAAATGTATTGAAATTGAATGTAAATGTATATTTTAAATACAGATTTAAGTTGGGCTGTTTTGTGTTTAACGCAACGATTGGGTACGGAAAGTTTTGTCTACGCTGCTTTGAATAAATCCCCCCATTCGCGCGCCAATAGATTGTTTGATGGTGTAGCAGACTTCGTATAACGCTTTGTTTTTACTCTGTTCCAGAAGGTAGTCGTCACTGGTCTTGAGTTCATCAACAAGATTGAGTTCCAGGGCGCGGGTTGCAAGCCAATGCTCTCCTGTGGATATACGATCGATATCCACAACCGGGCGATGCTGTTGAATAAATTCCTTAAATAATATGTGGACTTCTTCCAGCTCTTCTTTGAACTTTTGGCGTGTTTTATCGGTGTTCTCTCCAAACATGGTGATGGTACGTTTAAATTCGCCAGCAGTGACCTGTTCAAAATCAATATCATGTTTTTTCAGAAGTCTATGAAAGTTGGGCAGTTGTGCGATGACGCCAATGGAGCCGATGATGGCAAAGGGGGCGGCAATAATTTTGTCGGCAACACAGGCCATCATGTAACCGCCGCTGGCAGCGATGCCGTCAACGCAGATCACCAGGGGGATTTTTTTATCCTTGATTCGCATTAATTGTGAGGCGGCCAGACCGTAGGCGTGAACCATTCCGCCACCGCTTTGGAGGCGCAGAAAAACTTCATCCTCCGGGGTTGCCACGGTGAGTATAGCGGTGATCTCTTCACGCAGTGAGGCGAGTGCGGACGCTTTTATATCGCCGTCAAAATTGAGCACAAATACCTTTTTGGGTGTTTGTTGTTGCCCATTTTTAAGTTGGGATGTTTTGGCTTTTTTTTGTAGCTTGCTGTTTTTTAAATCTTTTTTTAGCTCATCTTTTGAGAGGATGGCGGCTTTGACCGTGGTTGCCATCTCTTCGTATTTGTCGTTTATTTTTTTGATGTCCAGCCGTTCCTTAGCGCTGTTTCGTCCATGGGAGGCGAGCAGCAGGATACCGCCTACGGCGAGCAGGAGCGCCACTATTAAGGTGATTGTTTTTGCCAGGAACATGCCATAATTAGCAATGAAATCAGTCACTAGAAACTCCTGAATGGATCGAGGGGGCGATAGTATAGCGCCGTAAGGGGTATGGGTGATACTAAGTTTGTGATCATAAAAAAAGCCCACACATTGCTGCATGGGCTTTTGGTTGCACGTATTCCCGTTTAGCTGATGATGGTTGTGGCAACAAAGGCTACGATGGATACGATGCAGACCAGTGGGACAAGTATTAACAAATCGGTATCGCTGGCACCTTTACGTGTACTGTTTGACATAGTTTTCTCCAGGAAATATTTTTTATTGTTGAACAATGCGGCTGTAATGGACGACCGCCGGATAAACATACTACAGCTTTTTAAAATAGTTAAGTGTTTTGGTGTGGATATTAACCTCTTGTTTTAAGAGGTATTTGTCGGTTTATAAACCACTTTATTAATATAGTAATAATTTTGATTGTGCGAGGTGTGAAATGAGTGAGTTGGTCCGTTTTGGTGTGTCGATTGAAGATGAGTTGCTTAAACGTTTTGATGCTGAGATCGAAAAAAAGGGGTATGCAAGCCGCTCAGAGGCGATCCGTGATCTGATTCGGGACAATATTGTAGAGGAAGAGTGGGAGTCTGATGTGGAGACGGTGGGGACCATTACCATTGTCTATGACCACCATACACGGGAGCTCTCATCGACGTTGACACATCTGCAGCACTCTTTTAAGGGGGATATTAAGTCAGTGCTGCATATCCATCTGGATCACAATAACTGTCTTGAGGTGCTGGTCGTGCAGGGAAAAGGGCATCTGCTTAAACAGTTTGCTGACCAGTTGGTGAGCACACGTGGGGTCAAACATGGCAAGCTGACAATGACCACTACGGGTAATGCGATACCCACCAAGGGTGGGCATCACCACCATGACGGAGATGAACATGCCCATGATTGAGATCGGTAAAGGTTGTTGATCTGATTTAGAAGGCAACGGCCAGTTGGGCGGTGGAGGCTGTGCCTTTTGCACCCGTACCACCTACGGTGTCGCTGTAGTCTTTATCTTTGCTGAGTTCAATATTTAAGGTGCTGTTTTCGAGCAGCCTCATGGAAAATCCTATCAGTGTGCGCTGTTTGGGTAACGCTAAAGACAAGGCTTCGCGCGTGGTTTGGTAGGCGGTGGCCACTGTGCCCCAACTAAAGCTGTAGGCGACTTCTACGTTGGTGGCTGATGGGGCGGCGCCGTTACCGTTAAAGGCGAGCTCTGTTGCTTCAAACCGGCCAGCTTTCATATGTTCTGCGATAGCTGTCCACGGGCCATCGTTATACACGGCGTGAAGGGATACACCTTTGACGTAGCGGTTGAGTGTGGATTTGTCGGCGATGGTATCTCCGTCAGTGTCGGTATTGATGGAGAGCATCCCGGATACTGCGTCGGCATCGGCCAGATTGTTGATGTAGTCGACCCCAAGGTTCAGGTTTGCATCGCCATGGGTGATGATATAACCGAGGTTGCCCCCAAAGTGTTGGGTACGGTCGTTACCTTTAAGTGCTGATGATGTGTTGATGGTGTCGCCGTTAAAGGCGTAAAACGAGCCGTAGAGTCCGTCTCTTTCAAAGCCGATCTGGAGTGCGGCCTCGCTGGCCTCGCCAAGCCCGGCGGTGATGGGATCGGCGACAAAGTGGGTTTCATAGATTCCAAACGGTACGACCATACGTCCGCCATTGAGATACCAGTCACCACCTAACTGCATGGTGAGTGTGGCCTCATCCAGCTGCAGGGGTTCGGTGGAGCCATCCTCGTGTAATATTAATATGTGTGCAACAGTCTCTGCATTGATGTTGGTATCAAAAGCCAGCTCTATTTTTGAGACGGTGATGTCGCTACGGCTGTTTTGGTTGTAATCCTTGCTGTAGGAGGCATCAATTTCCATTATGCCGCTGATCTTGATCGGTTCAGCGGCATACAGGTTTAAGGGCAGGGTGAGCAGGGGGGTAAGGCAGAGGTGTTTGAGTTTTTTCATTTTTTAATCATCGACAATAAAGGTTGTGAGTATGATGTTTTCTTGAAATGGTGGCACGTAATAAATTATAGTGCCACACCTTTCCTTCATTTGCAGTGGGTTTTTTGCCTATTTACACAAGGAGTTTGAATGATGCGTTTCTACCACAAGGTATCAATGATGGTCACCGGTCTGGTTTTATATAGCGGCAGTGCGGCCGCCCACTTTCAGATGATCATCCCCTCTGACGACATGGTGATGCAGAGTGAGGCACGCAGTGTGGGCCTTCAGCTGCAGTTTTGGCACCCTTTTGAGGGGATCGGCATGCCGATGGAGAAGCCAGTGCGTTACGGCGTTATGGTGGCAGGGGATACGCAAAACCTGTTGCCGACCCTGAAAGGGGTGACCTTGAAGGATAAAGCAGGGAATAAATTCCCCGCCTTTCAAAGTGAATATAGCTTTAAGCACCCCGGAAACCACCTCTTTTTTGTCGAGCCAAAGCCGTATTGGGAGCAGGCAGAGGAGCGGTTTATTATTCACTACACAAAGGTGATGGTGAATGCCTTTGGAATGGAAGAGGGGTGGGACAGTGAGATTGGTCTGAAGGCAGAGATTGTGCCGCTGACCCGTCCGTACGGGCTTTGGACCAACAATATCTTCCAAGGGGTGGTGAAAATGAACGGTAAACCGGTCCCCAACAGTGAGGTGGAGGTGGAGTATTACAACCAATCAGGGTCAATAAAGGCCCCCGCTGACCCGATGATTACCCAAGTTGTAAAGACTGATGCCAACGGTGTTTTTACCTACGCCATGCCTAAGGCGGGTTGGTGGGGATTTGCAGCGCTGAATGAAGATAGTAAAAAGATGAAGCAGGGTGGCAAAGAGTATCCGGTAGAGATTGGTGCAGTGCTGTGGGTGCGGACCCATGATATGAAGTAGTTGTGTGGCTTGGATGGGTCGGGTATGAGTCTTTTTGTGTATTGAGTAGAGGTTGTATCGATGAAGTTAAATACGCCATTAAAGCGTGGCCTGGCAGCGGGGATAGTGCTGGCGGCCATTGTCATGAGTTCTCCGGTTGCCGCCCATAAAATCAACCTGTTTGCTTACGCTGAAGATGATACGGTCTCTGTGGAGGGGTATTTTGCGGATGGTAAAAAGGCCCAGAACAGTACCGTCAAAGTGCTGGACAGCAGTGGCACTGTACTGGTGGAAGGGGTCACCGATGATGAGGGTAAGTACCTGTTTAAGATGCCGAAGCGAGAGGATATCAACATTGTATTGAGTGCGGGCATGGGGCACCGGGGCGAGTTTAAAATGAGCAAGGCTGAGTTGGGTGATGGTCAGGTTGCCGTGCCTGATACGGTACCTGTATCTGTAGCCGAACCTGTTGCGACGGTTGCTGCAGAGAGTAAAGCCGGTCACGTGTCGGCAACAGAGGCCGTAACCCCCGCAGTGGGCAGTGAGCTGGAGGCGGCGGTCCATCATGCCGTTAACGAAGCGATTAAACCACTGGTGCGTGAGCTTGAGGTATCACGGCAAAGTGCATCAATTTCAGAGCTGGTGGGGGCCATCGGATACATATTTGGCCTGTTGGGGGTATTTGCCTTTTATAAGGCGCGCCAGATAGCAGGCAAGGAAAAGTCACCCAAAGTGGCTGAATAAGCTTGATAGTCACAATATAATGATCGTGCTACTCTTGGCGTTAAATTTAGTCAGGTCAAGATGTTAGACCACCCATTTCAGGAGTTTGGTGATAGATGCATATTGCTGACGGAATAGTTTCCGGGCCGGTGATCGGTGCTGGTTTTGCGGGAATGGCGCTGTTGGCGGCAGCCACCATGCGTAATGTTGAAATGGATGAGATCCCCAAGCTTTCAGTGGCGGCGGCAGTGTTTTTTGTTGCCAGTTTTATCCATATTCCCTTAGTGGTAGCCAGTATCCATCTGATCCTGAATGGTTTGGTGGGGGTGATTCTGGGCAAGCGCGCCTTTGTGGCGATTATGCTTGGGGTCATCCTGCAATCCTTTTTTGGTTTTGGTGGAGTGACCGTGATTGGTGTTAATGCGGTCATGCTGGGGGGGGGGGCGCTGCTTGCCTATGGTGTTTGGCAGTTGCGCCACTATGTCTCCTTGCCTAATAAAGAGGTGGTATTTGGTGCGCTGGCGGGAGCATTTGGCATATTTTTCTCAGGTTGTGTCTTGGCGCTGGCGCTGGTGACCACCGGGGAGGCCTTTCTGGTATCGGCTAAACTGGTGATTCAATACCATTTGGTGCTCATGGTGCTGGAGGGTGCTGTGACGGGTGCGTGTGTTGGGTTTTTGGCCAAGGTCAAGCCCGATCTGCTGGCTGGCCAGCGTAAAGTTCAAGCAGGTTAGCGCTTCCCTATGCCCTTAGATATTGATCGTCATGCCCAGATGGCCTCCCCGGTTCAGCGCTGGGATCCCCGCATCAAGTGGGTGGCGTTAATGGTGTTGATCTTTGCCACAGCGCTGCTCAAAACCCTCCCCATGGTACTGCTTGCCTTTGTGGTGGCGGCTGCGTTGTTGCTGTTGTCGAGAATACCGTTGGGGTTTGTTGCACACACAGTCAAATGGATTGTGCTTTTCCTATTGCCATTTTTCATATTACTCCCCGTTACTTATCCGGGAACGGTGGAGCTGCATCTGTTTGGCATCCCCTTTGCGATGGAGGGGGTGCGTCTGGCGCTGCTGGTGGTGGTTAAGTCGTTGGTGATTGTGATGATTGCCATTACCCTGTTTGGATCCGTTCGATTTGATGTGGCGATGGTGGCGTTGCAGCGTTTGAAATGTCCCTCAATCATCGTGCAGATGCTGCTCTTCACCTACCGCTATATTTTTCTCTTTATGGCGGAGATGGAACGGATGGATATTGCCATGAAGGCGCGGGGGTTTATTAAAGGCCCCAACCTTTATACGTTAAAGGTATTAGGCGGATTTGTGGGTACGTTATTGATTCGTAGCTTTGAACGCACGGACCGTATTTATAAGGCGATGCTCTCCAAGGGGTATCAGGGGGAGCTGCATACGCTGGTGGAGTTTCGTGCGGTGCCAAAAGATATTATGAAGGCGGCGCTGGTGATTGTGGTGGCAGTAGCTCTGCTGGCCCTTGATCAGGCGGGGCTGTTCCAGATTGCTGAGCGATCCTGGTATTAGGAGTTTGAACGATGAGCAACGAGTACGCCATTCAGGTCGACGATGTGCACTTCAGTTATCCCGACGGCCATAAGGTATTAAACGGGGCCAGTTGTAATATTCGTTACGGTGAGAAGGTGGCGCTGATCGGCCCGAATGGTGCGGGCAAATCAACCTTTATGAGTCTGCTGAATGGGGTGGCGCTGGCGACCAAAGGGCGGGTGGTGATCAGTGGTAAAGAGGTTAAAAAAGATAACCTTAAAGAGATCCGCCGTCAGGTGGGCATCGTTTTTCAGGACCCGGATGACCAGCTTTTCTGCCCCACAGTATTTGATGATGTTGCATTTGGTCCGCTGAACCTGGGTCTGCCCAGGCACGAGATTGAGGCACGTGTCAGCGAGGCGCTGGATACGGTGGGGTTGAACGGCTTTGAAACACGATCATCGTTCCATCTGTCGTTTGGTGAACGTAAACGGTTGGCGATGGCAACAGTGCTCTCATATCAGCCCGATATTCTGGTGTTTGATGAGCCCTCCACCAACATGGATCCACTCAACCGCCGTAAGTTGATTCAGTGGCTCACCAACTCCGATAAAACCATTCTACTCTGCACCCACGACCTTGATATCGCCCTGGATGTCTGTGACCGCTGCCTGGTGCTGGCGGATGGCCATTTTGTGGCGGATGGCAAGGCGTCCGAGATTCTGTATGACCGTAAATTGCTGGAGGTGAACCATCTGGAGTTGCCGTTGGCGCTGATGACCCACGAACTACTGCATGAAAAATTGAGCAGTGGCAAGATGGATGCTGAACACAAACGGATTATTGCCAGTTTTTTACACGCCCACCGCCACTCCCACGGGCCGGAGGGGCACGAACATGTCCATATCCATTTTCACCCCCATGAACATCAGCACATGCACGGCGATGTGAGCAGTCAGCATGTGCATGAATCGTTTAAGGTAACCGCGATTGGTAAACAGGTGGTGAAGGGTGAACCGCACAGTGACCATGGCCACCACCATCACCATGATGATGGCCATACACACAGCCATGACGAGGGGCATGATGATCATACCCATGACACCCCGGGGCGTGAGTAGTCAGCGGCGGACACTATAGATGGTAGAGATAGAACGACAGATTGCGCACCTGCAACTTTCGGTTTACAACATCCTGCAGCAGTATCCTGCCGGTATTAGCGAGTTTGAGTTGTTGGCGGCGCTGGAGGCGCAGCAGCAGGTGGCGGCGGTATATGCCACGGATCTCAGCATGTTTCAGTGTCACTTTGTGCTGTTTCACACACTCTACCGTCTGCGTGATGAGTTGCGGCAGGCGGGCACACATGATGTTGAGATCCACTGCCTCAAGATTGGGCTGGTTCCGATGCGGACCTCTGACTCAATGGCGATCACCCGCCATGACCCGTTGCGAGACTATTACCTTGATTTAACTAATCTTAAGCTGACAACAGAGGTCGACGTACAGAATCTGTTGGAGCGTTTTTGGCAACGCTTCACTGCCGCAGATAGCCCGCTTCAGGCCTTGGCGGTGCTCGGGTTATCAGAGCCTGTCAGTTATGATGAGGTGAAGGCGCAATACCGCCGTCTGGTGATGCAGCACCATCCAGACCGTGGTGGTGATAAGGATCTGTTGCAACAGATCAACCATGCCATGCGCCAACTCAAACTCTTTTATTCATAAAACCAATACGTTAGTCTTTAAAAAATGTTTAAGGCGCGCTGATTATACCTGGCAGTGTCACCACCGGAATCTCTGCTCTTCATTATGAAAATAAGTCTGTTTTCAAGATCCAAAGGGAATGGCACTTCGTTTGAAGAGCTGCTTGCCCCCCATGTTGAACCCCTGTATCGATTGGCCTTCCGTTTTTGTGGTTCGCAGCATGGCGCTGAAGATCTGGTGCAGGATCTGCTGATCAAACTGTACGAAAAGCACAATGAACTATTGAAGGTGGAGAATTTGCGCCCCTGGTTGGCACGTTCACTACGCAACCACTTTATCGATACCTTGCGCCAGCAGCAGCGCTCACCTATTGAGTATGGTCATGAGGCGCGTGGTGAAGAGTCTGGTGGCCATCAATCTGATTATGGTGCTGATCCGGCACACCATCTGGCCATGACCCAGCTACAAGAGAGCATCCTGGTGGCGATGGCGTCGCTCAATGAGGAGCAGAGGACACTGGTTATGATGCATGATCTGGAGTCGTATACACTGGCGGAGATTGCCGAGATATTGGAGACCCCTATTGGCACGCTGAAGTCACGTCTGCATCGCAGTCGTGCCCGGCTCAGAGAGATTCTCGAAGCGGGAACCATTTCCGTTGGTTCAGCGTGTTTAGAGGAGAGAGGTGAGTAAAATGGGCAAAATGGAGTGTATTCAGTGGCAACAACGGCTTGATGACTACGTCGATGGTCAGCTGAGTGTGGTGGATATGTCCGCCATGCAGCAGCATGTCGCGGTGTGCCCGGACTGCCGTGTATTGCTGGAACAGCAGGGCCGACTGATGCAGTCGTTGCGGGCGATGCCCGTGCCGCCGCTGCGCACGGGGTTTACTCCTCAGGCACTAAAGCTGGCGGTGGTGCAGGGGCAACAGCGTCGTCGCGGTTTTGCTACTGGCTTCAGCAGTGCCCTGGCAGCGGGTGTCGCCCTCTGGGCGGTGGTCGCCTTTATGATGCCAGACAGATCGTTACAGCCCGACGGGGTGGCCCAGGTTCAGTTGGCACTCTATCAGGAGAGCACTGTTAATCTGGTCTTTTACTCACCCAATCCGGTGAGCAGTGCCACGCTCTCCATTGCGTTGCCCGACAATGTTGAGCTGGTGGGGTTTCCGGGGGAGCGGACAATCTCCTGGCAGACCGCTCTGACAGAGGGGCAGAATGTCTTGCCACTGCCACTCCGTGCCAGTGGCCAGGCCAGCAGCCAGCTGTTAGCGAGCATTGAGTCTGGCGGTAGCAAAAAAAGCTTCCATCTTCAGATTGGTGTGTTTGAGCCTGGACGTACCAGCCTGCCATCGCCACTCTTAAAAAATATGGTGTGATGGTTGACATGTATAGGAGCCTATTGTGAAGAGGTTTAGATTAGCCATTCTGGCCACGCTGCTACTGGCGCTTGCAGGCGCAGTGCAGGCGCGGGACGGTATCGATGAGATCACCATGCAGGTGATGGAGGATATTGTTAAAGAGGATAAGAGGAGTGGTGTCCGTTATCTGGAGCTGCCCCGCCCGGCGACGCACAAAAAAGCGGAGACTCAAGGGGGAGAGCGTGGCCAGAAAAAACCGCAACCTACTGATAAAGAAAATAAAAAAGAGCAGAAAAACGAACGGTATAACAGCGAAAAGCAACGCAAGGATGATGGCGATAGCAAGGAACGTCGTGATGAAAAACGTGAGTCTCGTATGGATGACCGTTCCGGCGTAGAGGAGTATCGTCATAAACGTGACGCCGATGGACATAAGTCTGATAACGATTGACAGGGTGGTCGGGTAAGAGATCGGTAGGGGGCAATATGGGTAGTTGGAAAAATGCCCTCGCCAGGGTTGGGGTTGTACTGTTTTTGACTTTTCCGCCGTCACCGTACGCTAAACCGGAGAGTGTGGCGGGCACTTTGTATAACGATGCGGTCGCTGCCATGCGTGCTGAAAACTACAGTGCTGCCGAAGGTCTGTTTGAACGGGCGCGCCGGGCCGGGCTTGATACTGCGGCGCTGCATTACAACAGTGGAGTTGTTTTTTATAAGCTAGGACGGTACCCGCAGGCCAAGTCAGCCTTTATGGCCTTTAAGAAAAGTGGGGGGAACCCGGCCCTGGCGCACTTTAATCTGGGGCTGACCACTTACCGTATGGGGCAGTATCGTGAGGCGCGAAACTGGCTCAAGCTTGCAGTTGCCGACTCCAGCAACCCACGGTTGTCAGAGATGGCGACAGAGATGCTGGCTACCGTTGAAGGGGCAGAGAAGGGAATGGCGTCTGTGGCGGAGGCGGAATCTCCCTGGGCGCTGGCGGCAGATCTGAAATGGGGTGTTGACGACAATCTTACCCTTGAAAACAGTGAGTTGGGGCAGGCGACACGCCTCAAAGACAGTTATTTTGATCTCTATGCGGCTGCCCGCTACCAGCTCTCGGGTGACAGGGGAGAGGGTATCTGGGGGCAACTCTCGGCTGCATCGCAGCAGTACCGGCAATACCCCCTCTATGACTACGGTCAATATGATGTTGGGCTGTTTAAGGCGAGCGCTTATGGCCTATTGGCCACCGGTGTGGGGTTGCGCTTCTCTCACAGTACGGTCGGTGGTGGCAGTTATCTGCAGAAATATACCCTGCGTCTCCAGGGTGACTACGCCCACCGCCCCACGCAGCGGTTACGCCTCCGTTACGATATCAGCCGTTATGATCCGACCGATAACCGATATGGCTACATCGCCGGTTTGAAGGGCAATCTTAATATTGAGGGTTCCTGGTACGTGGGTGTGCGCAGGTACAGGGTGGGTTACGACTGGGAAAACAGCAGTCGTGATGACGATCTGTCGGGCAACAACTTTACCAGCTACTCAGCGGCACGCCACGAGATATCGGCCTCTGTGGCCCAGAAGGTTGCTGGCAATCTGCAACTTACCGTGGGCGGGGACTATCGCCAGAGTCGTTATCACGATGCGGATGTGAGCGCTGGGGTGACCGGTTTGCGTCGGGAAGATGAGCGTTGGCGCTGGATGTTGACAGCAGAATATCGGCTCACCCGTTACCTCGATCTTGTGGCCGAATACCACTACAGCGATAACGACTCCAATCTTTCCGCTAGCCGATACCGGCAAAATCAGTATCTGCTGGGGCTACAGGGTAATTTTTAAGATTCTGTTCACAGTCGCCGGAATGAGTCTAAATAGGGTAAAATGGCCTCCCGTTTACTCAGCCACATAAGCCGCCACGTCCATGGAATCAGCCACTAATATCTTCTCCTACCGTAAATACTGGGCCAAACGCTTTGGTGTCGCCCCGGTATTGCCCATGTCACGTGCCGAGATGGACCAGCTTGGCTGGGACAGCTGCGATGTGATTCTGGTGACGGGCGATGCCTATGTCGATCATCCCAGTTTTGGCATGGCGCTGATTGGCCGACTGCTGGAGGCACAGGGGTTCCGGGTTGGCATCATTGCCCAGCCGGACTGGAACAGTGCCGATGCCTTTAAGGCGCTGGGGCGGCCCAACCTCTTTTGGGGGGTGACGGCGGGCAACATGGATTCGATGGTCAACCGTTATACCTCCGAGCGCCGCATGCGTTCTGATGACTCCTACTCACCGGATGGCAAGGGTGGTACCCGTCCGGACCGCTCCGTGATGGTTTATGCCCAGCGTTGCCGCGAGGCGTATAAGGATGTGCCGCTGGTCATTGGGGGTATTGAGGCGAGTCTGCGTCGCATCGCCCACTATGACTACTGGTCTGACAAGGTGCGTCGCTCCATATTGCCGGACTCCAAGGCTGATCTGCTGGTATACGGCAACGGTGAACGTCAGGTGGTGGAGATTGCCCATCGTCTGGCCGCCGGTGAGCCGATTGATACCCTGACCGATATTCGTGGCACCTCGTTTATGTGTAAGTCAGTGCATGAGGGGTGGCTGGAGATCGACTCAAGCACGGTGGATGAGCCGGGCGCAGTTCAGCCCCACAAAAATCCGTATGAGCAGACCCAGACTGCCGCCACCTGCAACGACAAGGCGGCGGAGATGGTGGCGGGCAAGATCAGCGATCAGAAGATCATCCAGTTTCAGCCGCCGGTGAAGAAGCGGGTTGACCGCGCCCGCAGCGTGATTCGACTGCCCGCCTATGAGAAGGTCAAAGAAGATTCGGTGTTGTACGCCCATGCTGCCCGCATCCTGCATCTCGAGACCAACCCCGGCAACGCCCGTGCCTTGGTGCAGCGCCACGGTGATCGTGATGTCTGGCTTAATCCGCCGCCTATTCCACTGACCACCAAAGAGTTTGATGGTGTCTTTGAGCTGACCTATACCCGGTTGCCGCATCCCAGTTATCAAGAGGCACGCATTCCGGCCTACGAGATGATTCGTTTCTCTATTAATATAATGCGTGGCTGTTTTGGTGGTTGCACCTTCTGCTCAATCACCGAGCACGAAGGGCGCATCATTCAGGACCGTTCCGAGGCGTCGATCCTCAAGGAGATTGAGACCATTCGCGATACCGTGCCCGGCTTTACCGGCCACATCTCCGACCTTGGCGGGCCAACGGCCAACATGTATCAGCTGCACTGTCGTACGCCAGAGATCGAGTCGGCCTGTCGCCGTCTCTCCTGTGTCTATCCCGACATCTGTAGCAATCTCAAGACCGATCATGGCCCGCTGGTACAGCTCTACCGCAAGGCACGCGCCTTGCCGGGCATCAAAAAGATCTTTGTTGCCTCAGGTTTGCGTTACGATCTGGCGGTGTTGTCACCGGAATATGTGAAGGAGTTGGTGACACATCACGTTGGTGGTTATCTCAAGATCGCGCCCGAACATATCGAAGAGGGGCCGCTGAGCAAGATGATGAAACCGGGCATTGGTGCCTATGACCGCTTTAAAGAGATGTTTGATAAATACTCACTTGAGGCGGGTAAAGAGCAGTATCTGATCCCCTATTTTATTGCCGCCCATCCTGGTTCCACGAATGAAGATATGCTTAATCTGGCCATTTGGCTGAAAAAGAACGATTTCCGTCTCGACCAGGTGCAGACCTTCCTGCCATCCCCCATGGCGCTGGCAACGGCGATGTACCACAGTGAGCGTAATCCGCTGCGCAAGATCCGCCGTGATGATGAAAAGTTGCTGACCGCCAAAGGGGGGCGGCAACGGCGGGTTCAGAAGGCGTTTTTACGCTACCACGATGCCGAAAACTGGCCGCTGCTGCGTGAAGCGCTGAAGGAGATGGGGCGAACTGACTTGATTGGTAACGGTAAACGCCATCTAATACCGACATGGCAACCGCACGGAACGGGCAAGAGTCCCGAAGGCACTCGCCGTGCACCCCTGGTGGCCAGGGCTAAAAATGGACGGCCGGAACATAAACCCGCCGGACGGACAGCGGCTAAGCGGGGGGGGTAGTCCCCTTACTTTGTAAAAATAAAACCCTGTTTTTAAACTGCGGGTACAACCCGCCCGTTGCACTAACAAGCTGAGCCTGCGATGGTTGAAATAGTGGTGGTCTACCTGCTGCTGGGGGCGCTGGCCGGGCTGGTTGCCGGGCTGTTAGGCGTGGGTGGCGGGGTTGTCATTGTGCCGGTGCTGGTTGTGCTGTTTCAAGTACAAGGGTTTGATTCAGCGAACATTATGCATCTGGCACTGGGCACCTCGCTGGCGACCATCGCGATTACCTCACTCTCATCCATGATGGCTCACCATCGTTTGGGTTCACTCCACTGGCACACCGCATTATGGTTAGCGCCAGGATTAGTGCTGGGTGCGCTGCTGGGTGCGCTGCTGGCTGATCAGATGGCAAGTGTTGCGTTGCAGCGTCTGTTTGGGCTGTTTGAAGTGGCGGTGGCGCTTTACATGTTGTTGGGTAAAGTGGCCAAAGGTGTGGTGGAGCGGGTGATTGCAGTGTCAGAGTTGATGACGGTGGGGCTGTTTGTGGGCACGCTTTCATCACTGCTTGGCATTGGCGGTGGCTCGATGACGGTCCCCTATCTGAGCTGGCGTGGGCGGTCGATGCGTGAAGCGGTGGCCGTCTCATCGGCGGCTGGCTTTCCGATTGCGATAGCGGGAGGGGTTGGTTATCTGCTCACCGGGCTGGATGCAACATCACTGCCCAGCTTTGCTACCGGTTATCTCTACTGGCCAGCGCTTATTGCCATTGGCAGCGTCAGTCTGTTGGTGGCCCCCCACGGTGCGCGGTTGGCCCACCGTCTGCCGGTGGCCCGGTTAAAACAGCTCTTTGCGGCTGTCCTGCTGCTGGTCGGTCTGGCGATGCTGCTTAAAGCGTAACCTGCTTTGTCGATTATTCTGCCGTTAATAAGACATATACCATACAGTTATTCTGCTTTTGTGAAGTGAGTCACGGTAAATAGACTCTTCAGTCGCTACAAATAGGCTAGGTGTAGTCAGTTTGTAGAAGGAGAGTCGAGATGTTTAGAAAAGCGGGTTGGCAGGTGGCGCTACTGGTTGTGTCATTGTTGGGGGTGGCCCAGACAGCACACGCGGCGGAGGGCATGAGAGCCAGCTTTGATGCGGTGGAACGGGGGTATTTTGATAGCGCCGTGACGATCTGGAAGGCGTTGGCAGAAAAGGGTGATCCACAGGCCCAGTTTAATCTTGGTTTGATGTACCACAGTGGTTTGGGCATCGCCCAGAGTGAAGGTGAGGCGGTGAAGTGGTATCAAAAAGCCGCTGAAGGAGGGTACTCGGCGGCCCGTGTCTATCTGGCAGTCGGTTACGAAGAGGGGTGGTTTGGCCTACCGCAGGATCAACAAAAAGCGCTCTATTGGCGTGAAATCTTAGGGCAGAACTGAGCATTTCCACTGACTATTGGTGGGCAGCGGGTTTGATGTTGCTGTAATAAAGTTCTTTTTCACTATTAATTCCGGATGTTATCAAGCGCTTGGGGCTATGCTCCGGACCATTCTTTGGTATGATCTTTATATTAAGGTATATCTATCTGAGTGGAGGAACTATGGCAGCGATAACGGATAAGCCGCAGACTGATCGACGCGGACGTTCATTGGTGATGATCAATAAGTTAGTTGATTCGCGGACAAAGATGTTGGCGCTCTATTCGCAACTTGCCCGGCAGAAGCCGTTTGTGGGCAATGTTGAAGTGCCTGGTTTGCTTGAGGAGTTTTGTCAGGCGCTGGTAGATTATGCTGCCAACGCCCATTTTCAGCTCTACCGCTACTTTGCCGAGAAGAACGAGCGCCGTCAGGAGATCCACGTGGTGGCCAAAAATATCTATCCGGATATTCTTGAAATCACTAACAAGGTGCTCGACTTTAACGATAAATATGATTGTGGTGACCACTGTGCCCAGTTCAGTGAGCTGGAAAGTGACCTCTCCAGTGTGGGTGAGTTGCTGGCCGATCGTATTGAGCTGGAAGATAAACTGATTGCTGCCTTTGGTTATAGTTTCGACGACTGAGCCGTTCAGATTGATATATTCTTAAAAAAACCTGCCCCGCTCTGGGGTGGGCTGTTCTATACAGCTATACGCTGTGACCGATTAAATCCCCTCTGATAGCAGTAGCGAAGATAAACATAATGACCGCATCAAAAGCCCTGTCAGTAAAACAGCTCTACTCTTTCTGTGATGTGAGTCAGTTCGGTTTTAATACCACAGCAGAACTGGATGAGTTGAGTGAGATTATTGGCCAGGGACGCGCCCTGGAGGCGATTCACTTTGGGCTGGGCATCAAAAAACATGGCTATAACCTGTTTGCACTGGGACCGGCAGGCAGTGGAAAACAGGGGGTGGTGCGCCAGCTGTTGCGGCAGCGGGCAGTCGCTGAACCAGCATCGGTTGAGTGGTGTTACATCAATAATTTTGCTCAGCCACACAAACCCTTCATGCTCGCCTTGCCACCTGGGCGCTGTGCTCAGCTCTCTCGGGATATGGATCAGTTGGTTGAAGAGCTGTGTGCCGTAATTCCGGCGGCCTTTGAAGGGGATGAGTACCATCGCCGTATTCAGGGGCTAGATGATGAGCTGTTTAACAGGCAGGAGCAGGGGGTAGAAAAAGTACGGCAGTTGGCGATAGCAAAACAGCTGGTTTTGATTCCGACTCCGAATGGATTCACCTTTGCGGCCATGCGTGGTGATGTGGTGATGAGTCCAAAAGAGTTCAAACAGCTGCCTGATGATGAACGGGTGTTGCTGGAGACGGAGATTGGCTTGTTGCAGGATGAGTTGCAGCGGGTATTTAACCAGCTTCCACAATGGCAGCGTGAGGTACGGGAACAGGTTAAAACCCTGAATTGCGCCGTGACTCTGGCCGCTGTGGGCGGGATGGTTGAACGGTTGAAGGCAGATTACGTGGACCATGCCAGGGTGCAGGAGTACCTGGGCGCTGTACAGGACAACATCGTGTTGACCGTTGATGAGTTCCGCCGTTTGGATGCTGGTGAAGTGTCAGTACCAAGTGATCTGTTCAAACGTTATCGGGTTAATCTGCTGGTAGGGTACAACGGTGGTGATTGTGTGTCAGTGGTCTTTGAAGACAACCCCACCTATCAAAATCTGGTTGGGCGCGTTGAGCATACAACAGTGATGGGCACGCTGGTGACCGATTTTACGTTGATCAAAGCCGGTGCCTTGCACCGTGCTAACGGTGGCTATCTTGTGCTGGATGCCAACAAGTTGCTGCAGAACCCCTTGAGTTGGGATGTATTGAAACGGGCGTTGCAGTCCAGGGCGATTCACATCGCGACTTTTGAGCAGATACAGGCGGTGGCCAGTACCGTTTCACTGGAACCTGAACCCATACCGTTGAGTGTTAAGGTGGTTCTCCTGGGGGACCACTCACTTTATGACCTACTGCATCAGAGTGATCCGGAGTTTAAAGAGCTGTTTAAGGTGGCTGCCGATTTTGATGACCAGATGGCGCGCAGCTCGGAGAGTAATCTGCTCTACGCCCGTCTCATTGCCACCCTGGTCAAAAAAGAGGGGTTGATGGCGTTTGATAGGGGGGCTGTGGCACGGGTGATTGAGCAGGGTGCCAGAATCTCCGGTGACGCCAAACAACTTACTACTCACATGCGTAGTATTTGTGATCTGCTGTGTGAGTCAGATTATTACGCACAACAACAGGGCAGTGGACTGGTGCGGTGTGGCGATGTGCAGATGGCGATTGATGCACAGATTCGTCGCAGCAGCCGTATTCATACACAAGTACACGAATCGATTCAGCGCGGCCTGTTACTGATTCAGACACGAGGTAGCGAGGTGGGACAGGTCAATGGCCTCTCCGTTATAGAGCTGGGCGCGCTGGGTTTTGGCATGCCAACCCGCATCACTGCTCAGGTGCGTGTGGGTGATGGTGATGTGCTGGATATTGAACGTGAAGTGGATCTGGGTGGCCCCGTTCACTCCAAGGGTGTGATGATTCTGGCCGGTTATCTAGGCAGCCGTTATGCCAGAAACTGCCCTTTGGCGCTCTCTGCCAGCCTGGCCTTTGAACAGTCCTATGGTGAAATTGAAGGTGATAGCGCCTCCGCAACAGAGTTGTATGCACTGCTCTCGGCGCTTTCAGGTGTGCCGATCAAACAGGGCATTGCAGTGACGGGTTCAGTGAATCAGCGTGGACAGGTGCAGGCAATTGGTGGTGTGAATGAGAAGATCGAAGGGTATTTTGATGTCTGTAAGTTGCAGGGATTGACGGGTGAGCAGGGGGTACTTATCCCGCACAGCAACGTTGATGATCTGATGTTGCGCCAAGAGGTAGTGGAGGCAGTTGCCGCTGGTATGTTTACTGTCTACGCGGTGACTACCATTGATGAAGGGATTGAGATTTTAACGGGGTGTGTGGCAGGTGTAGAGGATGCACAGGGCATATTTCCTGAAAATAGCGTTAATGGCAGCGTGGCCTTGCAGCTGCTCCAGTTTGCCGAGTTGCGTCATGAGTTCGGTGAAGAAAAGAGAGCGGCTGCCGATGAAGAGGACGACAAACATGGCAATGATTCCAGCATTGATCTACAGGCTAATCGGAATGTGCCGCCGGGGCAACATGTTATCTGTGAGTGATGGTGTTTTAATGTCGCAGTGATGCGGGTTACTATTTAAACAGTCACAGTGGTCGGGAAACGGTTCCGTTTTTACTATTCGATAACTGATATGGAAAGCTGATGGTCAATGTAACAAGTTCCCATGGTGGAGATTCCAGCAAGGGATACATCGATGTCGATGAGTGGCTTACATCCATTGAGAAAAAGTACCCCGAAGAGGGGTTTAAAACCATCAGCCGCGCCTGCAGCATGGCGCAGCAGGCGCACGCCGGTCAGATGCGCGTCTCGGGCGCCCCCTATTTTCAACACTCCCTTGCAGTAGCCAATATTCTGGTGGAAGTGCATATGGATTACGAGGCCGTATCGGCAGCGATTCTCCATGATGTTGTTGAAGATACCGACATCACCCTTGAGCAGGTGCGTACGGAGTTTGGTAACAGCATTGCTGCGCTGGTGGATGGCGTGACTAAAATGATGGTCATTCAGAGCTTCAAGGGGCTGGATGACGCCTCGCGCAAGGAGAAAAAAGAGCAGGCGCAGGCAGAAAGTCTCCGCAAGATGTTGTTGGCGATGGTGGAAGATGTGCGGGTGGTCTTGATCAAGCTTGCTGATCGCACTCACAACATGCGTACTTTGGGGTCGTTGCCGGAACATAAGCAGAAACGTATCGCTCGCGAAACCCTGGATATCTACGCCCCATTGGCAAACAGATTAGGCATGTGGCAGATCAAATGGGAGTTGGAAGATCTGGCCTTTCGCTACATTGAGGCCGAGACCTACAAACGTATTGCCAAAATGCTTGATGAGCGGCGTGTTGATCGTGAACGGTACATTCGTGAGTTTATTGAGACGCTGCAACGTGAACTGACCAAGACAGAGGTTAAGGCCGATATCACTGGCCGCTCCAAACATATCTACAGCATCTATCGCAAGATGGAGCGTAAAAGCATCGACTATCATCAGGTATACGACGCCCGTGGTGTACGTATATTGGTGGATACCATCCCGCAATGTTATACGGCGCTGGGTGTTGTGCACTCGCTCTGGAACCATATCCCCGGTGAGTTTGATGACTACATCGCTACGCCAAAACAGAATAACTACCAATCTATCCATACCGCGATTTTTGGTCCCGATGGCAAGGTGGTGGAGGTGCAGATCCGTACCCATAAAATGCACCAGGATAATGAGCTGGGTGTGGCAGCACACTGGCGTTATAAAGAAGGCACCGGTTTTGATGCCGATTTTGAGCGCAAGATAGCATGGTTACGACAGCTGCTGGAGTGGAAAGAGGAGGTCACTGATGCCGGTGACTTTGTTGATCAATTTAAGTCAGACTCGTTTGAAGACCGTATCTATCTATTTACCCCAAAGGGCAATGTAGTCGATCTGCCCAAAGGGGCAACCCCGCTCGATTTTGCCTATCACATCCATACAGAGCTGGGGCATCGCTGCCGCGGTGCCAAGGTTAATAACCATATGGTGCCCCTGACCTATCAACTTAAAACCGGCGAACAGGTTGAAATTCTGTCGGTGAAACGGGGGGATCCAAGTCGTGACTGGTTAAACACCGAGCTGGGGTATCTACACACTACGCGCGCGCGGAGCAAGGCGCTGCATTGGTTTAAGTCGCAACACTTTGATACCAATGTTGGCACAGGCCGCGCCATGCTTGAAAAGGAGTTGCGACGACTGGGATTGAGTGAGGTAAATTTTGAAAAACTATCGCGGCAGCTGAACATTCCTAAAGTAGATGAGTTTTTTGCTGCATTTGGTCGAGGTGAAATTAAAACCTCACAAGTGGTTAAAGTGATTCAATCGCTGAATGATACAGAAGAAAAAGAGGTTCAGATTCAGCCCCGCCCGCCAAAGAGCGACGGTGAAGGTGGTGTGACCATTGAAGGGGTTGGCAATCTGTTAACCCAAATTGCAAACTGTTGTAAACCGCTGCCGGGTGATGAGATATGTGGCTATATCACCCGTGGTCGTGGAGTCACCATTCATCGTAAGGACTGTGCCAATATTTTGCGTTATATCAATCAGTCGCCAGAGCGGTTGGTTGAAGTGGCATGGGGCGAAGAGGTGAATGAAAAGGTTTATCCTGTTGATATTCAGATACGTGCATTTGACAGGCAGGGGTTGTTGCGGGACGTGGCCGCCATCCTCTCCAGTGACCGGGTGAATATCATTGCGGTGAATACTATTACGGATCAAAAACATCACATCGCCAGCATGACCTTGACGTTAGAGATTAATGATCTGGATGAACTAAGCCGCCTGCTGCAAAAGATAGATGCGCTGCCTAATGTGCTGGATGTTAAACGCCAGGGGTAGTGATCCCGCTCAGTAAAGTCATCTACAGGCGCTCAGCGGTCACTATCGGCATAAAACCCCATATACTCCAAACCCTCTGAGCCTGAGGCGGTATCCAGCGTGAAAAAATCCAGCTCTCTGACAGGTTCTTCTAACTCTTCCAACCACTCCTCATCGGGTTCTATCTCCATGGCCCCCAGTTTGTGCCATATATCCATCTCAACATCTTCATAGTTACCGTCTGGATACTGTATCTGTATGTTTCCATGCTCAATGTCAGTAATACGGAAGACTTCGGCATCGGCTAATCGATACCATTGATGGAGCTTGGGTGGGATTGGCGAATACATAACAGCTCTCCTTCCGCCATATAAATGGCTTATATCCGCACGGGTGAGTAAAAATAGAGGGCGTTGCCACTATACCAGGTACTGCGGATATCCGGGCTAGTGTTGTTGCGTAACCATTAGGTATATCGACGTTGACAGTGCTCATCTTGAACTTATTTACATAGTAAAAAACTAGTAGGCGTGATGTGGGAAATGTATTTATACTGGAAGTCAGAAAAGTTTTTTCCCTGCCGGGCATTAGCCGTTTCATCCAAGCGTGGGCAGGGTGGGCAAATCGGATGAACAGCAAATACCAAGGAGAAATATATGAAACTACCGCTGCAAATTACCTCCCGCAACGTCTCTCTTTCTGAAGCAGCAGAGCAGACTATTCGTGAAAAAGCAGCGAAGCTGGACCAACTCTGTGACTGCATCATGGGGTGTCGTGTTCTGGTTGAAGCGCCACATCGCCACCAAAACCAAGGGAATCAATACAATGTTGTGATTGACATTACTGTCCCTGGTTCTGAGATTGTGATCAAACGTGAAGAGAATGAGGACCTTTACGTTGCCATTCGTGATGCCTTTGAGGCGGCTAAACGTAAGGTTAAAGAGTATTCTGACCGTCAAAAGGATGTAAAGGGTGCAGAGGGTATTCCACTAGTGGATATGGAACCCACACCTGAGTAATTTACTCCAGTAATGTTGTTTAGATATAGACTGTGCCAGGGACTGGTTCCTGGCACCGGTTGTTAGAAGGTGTTGAGGTACAGCACCTCCTCCAGTGTCAATTGCCCTGCGCGTGGGTACGGTTCTTTAAGTTGTTTGCCAATGGCCAGCATTAAACAGATGCCATGGTCCTCCGGTAGTTTAAGTAGCGTGGCCACCTCGTTGTATTTAAATCCCAGCATGGGGCATGAGTCATAGCCCATCTCTTTCGCCTTGAGCATTAGTGTCATGGTCGCCATGGAGGCTGAACGAATGGCCTCATCGTGCTCAGACTGAGCACTCTGCCCGTAGTAGCCCATGTTTCTAAGCATTGCGTTGGCAACCTCCTCAGGTGCGTTGCGCCAGTAACGTTCAGGCTCTTTTTGCCAGGCCTTTATGTCCATGCAGACGAAGAGCAGCAGTGAAGCATCGGTGACCTGAGGCTGATTCCAGGATAGTGTCCGCAGTTGTTGCCGTAGCCCTTTGTCCTCTGCCCAGAGAAAACGCCAGTGCTGAATGTTAAATGCAGTCGGAGAGAGCATAGCGGCCTTGATGAGTTCCTCAACCTCGGCTTTGGTTATCTCGTGGTTAGGGTCAAAAAGCTCGATTGAGCGGCGGGTTTCGATGGCGTGGCTAACATTCACAACACAATTACCTATGGCTTCATAACGCCGGCATTTTATAACAAAGAGGAGGGGATGCGTGAATTAGGTGTAGCAGATGTTGCGATGAGCAACATCTGCTACCGGCGCTGTGTGACTAAGAGTCGGTAAGCTTGCTGACCTGGGTTCTGTTATCAATCTGCATGAGCCATTGTTTGATTCGGTTGGCGTCACCAAATTTGGAGTACTTGCCCTGGGAGTTCAAGAGGATCACTGCCAGTGGTCGGTCATTGATAATGGTATGCATCACCAGGCAGTAACCGGCCGATATGATGTAACCGGTTTTGCTTAGATTGACGTCCCACTCCTTGTCACGTACCAAGGCATTGGTATTCCTGAACTCAATTTTACGGTTGAGGCGTTTATCCACAACATGGTCAGTCCCATTGGTCGACATCTCTTTAATTTGTGGATAGCTGTGAGCAGCAATGATCAGTTTAACCAGATCCGCAGCGGTGGAGACGTTTTCATCATGCAACCCAGTAGAGTCAACAAAGTGAGTGTTTTTTAAGCCCAGAGCACTGGCTTTATTGTTCATTGCTTTAATAAAAGCAGATGCGCCACCGGGATAGCTGTGCGCTAACGCGGAGGCGGCACGATTTTCACTGGCGGCCAGGGCAAGCAGCAACATCTCATGGCGTGTGAGTTTTGTGCCAACAGGGAGTTTGGAGCGGGAGTGACGCAGTCTGTCCACATCATCGTTGGTTACGGTGAGAACCTCATCCTGTGGCAAATTTGCATCTATGACGACTATAGCGGTCATGAGCTTTGTTAGAGAGGCGATTGGCCTGACCACGTTTGGCATCCGCTCCAGCAATACTTCGCCTGTTGATGGGTCATAGACCACCACTGAACTGGATTTTAATCCAAGCTCTGCGGCGCTGGTTGACAGATGCGGCGGAGCAGCATGGGCGAACTGTTCTGCCATGGTGGCAGGGGCGGTGAGTATTAATGATAGCCACAGCCCGACAGGTAGGAGTTTTTTGGTGTTCTTATGCACGTATATTAATCCTTCAGCAAATGGTCTTTCCGAGTCGTTTTTCTACCGGGTGCGTGATGTTTGCTGTCATGGTTGAACCCTATCGTAATTTGTTTCACGGGTACAGCCTTATCGGCTTGAACTGCAGTAAAAACAAGGGGTGAACCCATAAAAATAAATATTGAACCGTTGCTGTTTGGCCCTGTGTTGTTATTAGGTTACAGTTTTGTGGTGGTTTATTTTGAATGAGCAAGTGTGTCGTCTTATATCGGCTTGGGTTGCAAAGAATGAGATGTTATTTTTTATGGTCTTGTAAAGGGTAGTGGGGGAGGGTGAGCTTGGTTTATAATTGCTTCCTCCTTTTAGGTGTAGTGCGCGATACAGGGTGTTGGGTTGAGTATGCAAAAAATCATGATGATTGTTGTGTTTGGCGGGCTGTTTATAGCGATAATGGCACTGACTGTTCTTAAATGGTTTATGTAGTGGATTTCAGCCCCCTGCTGTGGGTGATGTTGGACGCTATTGTTTCGGACGGTTGATTTTTCGTCTGGCCAGTGTGGATATTGCCATGTATACTCCCGTTGTCTTCATTGGCTGGTAGCTGTTTGGTTTATATGGGTTTATGGATCCATGGCCACTTCCTCACGGGAGAGACAGCAGGCCAGTACACTTCGATAGAATCCCATGCCTGGGTGGCGAAATTGGTAGACGCAAGGGACTTAAAATCCCTCGAGGGGTAACCCTCGTACCGGTTCGATTCCGGTCCTAGGCACCATTTATTACAGACAGTACAGATTGTTGGCACATTTTAGAACCTATTCAATATCTTTTCCCCCTCGTCTGAGCAACAGAACGAGGAAGGCTAAATTGACAAACTGGAGACTGGTATTGAGCTGACGCTCACAGTTTTTCCATAACCTCCGACATTTTTCAAGCCAGGCAAATGAGCGTTCGACGACCCAGCGCTGCGGTATCACTGCACCAAAAGTAGGCGCCTCTAGCAGGCTGTTGAAAAACTACCGCGCCATCATTGGCCCCTGTAAACTACCGACACCGATAATCTCCAACCCAAGATCCAAAAATGCGCGGCGCAGATATCACTCAAGAATCCCTGTTCACCACGGTTCACCTAGAAACTT
>JANOSY010000019.1:0-29396 GCA_031416075.1 Tenderia sp. (SeqCode)
GTCGTGGTGTTTTTTCGTCAGTAACAGACCTGGAACAAAAGATTATGGAATTCATTGAGGTCCACAATACCGATCCAAAACCCTTTGTGTGGACAAAAACAACTGAAGCGATTTTAGAGAAAATCGGGCGTGCTAAGGCTGTCTTGGTATGAGTATATTATTTGTTACAGTACACTAAACAGTCAAATCGACTTTGATTGTTTAGCAGTTGTGGTTTTTCATTGAAGGACTGGCTTCTGCCGAGCAATGTGTCGTACCGGCTATTTTAATAGTTTGGCGGCAGACTGATCCATAAACCAGGTGATTGCGCCCTGTGCAGTGATTCGCTCTACAGGCAACGGCTCGGAGGCCGTGGGCGGGTTAAAAACCCGTTCAACAATAGCCTGTTTGTTTTCACCGGCGACAAAAAACCAGAGATTGCAGGCATTATTGATGATGGGATAGGTGATGCTCATGCGCCAGGATTTCTGCTTTTCCACCCATACGGCCGCACAGTAAGCTTGATGGTTATCTAAAATATCGGTGCCTGGAAAAAGGGATGCGATATGGCCATCAGGCCCAAGACCAAGCAGTACAAGATCAGGTTGTGGTTTGCCATCTTTGTCGCTGGGAATCAGTGAGTCGATGACTTTATGGTAGGTCTCTGCCGCTTGATCGGCGCTTAACTCACCTTGAATGCGATGAACATGGGTCGGGTCAATACTAATTTTTGTCAAAAGTGCGTCGTTGACCATTCTGTAGTTGCTTTCGGAGTGGTCAGGGGTGACATGGCGCTCATCACCGAAGTAAAGGTGCACCTTTCCCCAGGGGATTGCGCTGGCGTAGATCGGACTCGCCAGAAGTTTATAAAAACTTTTTGGGGTTGAGCCGCCAGCCAAAAAGAGGTGGAATATATCGCGCTCTTCAATGGTCCGGTGTATTAAACGTAACAGCTCTTTGGCAGCATCCTGGCAAAGTGTATCCATACTGGGTAGAACACGTTTTAAACCTTGCATTAGCTGATCTCATTATGGATGTAGTTAATGTGGTAATGCCCATTACGGTAGTTACTCAATCTGCAAGAGTCAATTTGAGTGCCGTTGATCAACGGAGCAATTATTACCGGATAACGTACCGTTAGTTTTATCAATAATCGTTATAAGCAGTTTTACTGCCAGCTCATACCATCGGCAGCATAAACGTAAACTTTAGCGAAAATTTTTAATTGATGAGTGTTGGCAGGATTATCTTTTTCGTTCCAAAACGGTAAAGCTGTAACTGAAACAGTTCTGAGCATCAGCAGGGTGATCTATGCGCGCTATTTCATGCCACTCGGTGGGGTTGAGCGGCGGAAAATAGGCATCGCCTTTAATGTTAGCGTGGACGAGGGTGAGATAGAGCAGGTCAGCTTGGGGAAGGGTCTGTTGGTAGAAAGAGGCACCACCAATGATCATGACCTCGTCAACGGTTGAACAGCGCTCCAAGGCTGTTTCGATGGTATTGACTACTTCGCAGCCCTCTAGAGTCAGGGTGCTGTCGCGGGAGATGATGATGTTACGACGTCCTGGCAGGGGTTTGCCGATTGAGTCGTAGGTTTTACGCCCCATCAGCACCGGTTTGCCCAAGGTCTGTTGGCGGAACCACTTCATGTCGGCGGGCAGATTCCAGGGCAGACGGTTTTCGATGCCAATAACACCGTCGTCTGTCATGGCGGCAATGATCGATATCTTCATATGGCAATCGGGGCTTTAATGTGGGGATGGCTCTGATAGTTGATCAGCTCAAAATCCTCAATGCGGAAATCGAAGATGTTTTTGATCTCCGGATTAAGAATCATCTGTGGCAGTGGATAGGGGGTGCGTGAAAGCTGTAGCTCCGTCTGTTCAAGGTGGTTAAGGTAGAGATGGGCATCACCAAAGGTGTGCACAAAATCACCGGGCTCCAGTTCACATACCTGAGCGATCATCATGGTCAGCAGGGCGTAAGAGGCGATGTTGAAAGGTACGCCAATAAAGATATCGGCGCTGCGCTGGTAGAGCTGGCAGGAGAGGCGGCCATTGCTGACATAAAACTGGAAAAAGGCGTGGCAGGGGGCCAGCGCCATGCGTCCTTCCTTAACATTGGCTTGGGGGCTGATCGTTTCATTGGGCAGATCAGCCACATTCCAGGCACTGACGATCAGGCGGCGTGAATTGGGTTTACGTTTGATCTGCTCAACCACCTCACTGATCTGATCGACAGTACGGTTATCAGCGGTTGCCCAGGAGCGCCACTGGTGGCCATAGACCGGACCGAGGTCCCCCTGCTCTGTTGCCCACTCATCCCAGATGGTGACGCCATTTTCTTTCAGGTAACGGGTATTGGTCTCGCCCTTTAGGAACCAGAGCAGCTCATGGATGATAGAGCGTAGGTGGCATTTTTTGGTGGTGACCAGGGGGAAGCCCTGGCTCAGGTCAAAACGCATCTGGTAGCCAAACACACTCACGGTACCGGTACCGGTGCGATCCCCCTTGCGGTCACCATGTTCGTAGACATGGCGCATTAAGTCGAGATATTGCTGCATGATAATCCTGTATTGCAGTGATGTAATTTGAGGGGAGAGGTTAACAAACTAGTCGGTTCTGGTCTTCCTTTTATAGGCCCATACCATGATAGCAATACCGGCAATCACCATGGGCAGTGATAATTCCTGACCACGGGTGAGCCAGCCAAAGGCCTGGTAACCCAGATGGGCATCGGGTTCGCGCACAAATTCCACGATAAAACGGAAGCTGCCATAGCCGATCAGAAACAGCCCGGAGACCGCCATGGTGGGGCGCGGTTTACGTGAAAAGAGCCATAGCATAAGGAAGAGCACCAACCCTTCAAGCAGCGCCTGATAGAGCTGTGAGGGGTGGCGTGGCAGATCACCGGCGTAGGGAAAGACGATACCCCACGAGACATCCGTCACCTTGCCCCAGAGCTCGCCGTTGATGAAGTTGCCAATACGCCCCATGCCGAGGCCAATGGGGACCAGTGGTGCCAGGAAGTCGGTGACGGTGAAAAAACTGAGGTTAAATTTGCGACCGTAGAGCCACATCGCCACAAATACCCCGAGCATACCGCCGTGAAACGCCATGCCGCCTTCCCATACCTTAAATATGTTGAGTGGATGGTTGAGGTAGTTGGCCAGATCGTAAAAGAGGATGTAACCGAGCCGTCCGCCCAGTACCGCCCCCAGCGCGCCGTAGAAAATCAGATCGGCGATCTGTTCTTTCTTAAAAGGAGAGTGTGGCTGTTTGGCCTGTTGGGTACCGAGCCACCAGGCGGCGGCAAAACCCACCAGATACATCAGGCCGTACCAATGGATCTTGAGTGGACCAAGCTGCAGGGCGACAGGATCGATTTGAGGAAAGCTGAGCATCAGGATAAAGGTCTCGGTAATGGGTTAACTGGGCAGTACGCGACAGATGAAGGATTTGAGATAACTGGTCTCCTGGATCGCCGGATGAACGGGGTGATCCGGCCCCTGATGGCCCTGCTCCAGCAGCACCAGATTGCGGTCCATGTGGCGGCTGCTCTTGAGCAACAGGTCGTGCAGCCCCTCCCGTGGCAGATGGTAGGAGCAGGAGGCCGAGACCAGAATACCGTCACGCTCCAGCAGCGACATGGCCAGCGAGTTGATGCGGCGATAGGCCTCCAGACCGTTGGCCGCATCTTTGCGCCGCTTGATGAAGGCGGGCGGGTCGAGAATGATCATGTCGAAGTGCTGGCGCTCATCGCGCAGACCACGCAGGATCTCAAAGGCGTCGCCGGCCAGGGTGCTGACCCTATCGCCGACGTTGTTGAGGTTGGCGTTGTGGTGTACCAGCTCGAGGGCGCGGGCCGAGTCATCAACAAAGACCACCTCTTTGGCGCCACTGACCGCTGCCGGAATGCCCCAGCCGCCGAGATAACTGAAGACATCCAAGACCCGCATCCCCTTGGCGTACTGGCTGGCGCGTTGGCGGTTGAGGCGATGGTCGTAAAACCAGCCGGTCTTCTGACTAGTGAGGGTATCGGCCTGAAAGCGGCAACCGTTTTCGACTATATCAAGGAACTCTGGCGTTTCACCCAGCGCTGTTTCAATGTAGGAGGGAAGTCCCTCAAGCGCCCGAATTGCGCCGTCATTGCGGAGGATGATGGTGGTCGGTTTGAGTGTCTTCTCCAGTGCGGCGATGATCTCATCCTTACGCCGCTCCATGCCCGCCGTGGTGATCTGCACACTCACCACAGCGCCAAAACGGTCGATCACCAGCCCCGGCAGACCGTCGCTCTCGCCATAGACCAGACGGTAGAAGGGATCGGCAAAGAGGCGCTGGCGCAGCGACAGGGCAACATTAATACGGTGCACCAGCAGTGAGGCATCCAACCCATGTTTAGGATCGCGGCTCACCAGTCGGGCGCAGATCAGCGAGTGGGGATTGACGTAGCCGTGGCCCATAAACTTGCCCTTCTCATCCACCACCTCCACATCCTGGCCCGGCTCGAACTGCTCCAGTGGCGTGACTTTGGTATCAACCTCGTTGCTGAAGACCCAAAGATGGCCGACGCGGAGACGGCGTGATTCGTTCTTCTTAAGTTGCAGGCGGGCGGTCATTGGGGGATTACCAAGTGGCAAATGTGGTCGGAATTATAACGTTTGCGGGGTAAACTTGGGCTGAAACTTTATTTCGCGGCTGGAAACCCGGATAATGGCCGGTTTCGAATTTCGATCATGGTTTCATAGTCCACAACATCAAGGAATACGCAAATGCATAATGGTGTATCAGTTACCCAGTTCATCATCGAAGAGCAGCGCCGTCTGCCGGGCGCTACCGGTGATTTTACTTCACTGCTGAATGATGTTGTCAGCGCTTGCAAGGTGATCTCCAACGCCGTCAACAAGGGTGCCTTGATCGGTGTGCTCGGGACCGCTGGCAGTGAAAATATCCAGGGTGAAACCCAGAAAAAACTGGATGTCATCACCAATGATGTCTTCCTGAAGTCCAACGAGTGGGCCGGTCACCTGGCCGCCATGGCCTCTGAAGAGATGGACGAGATCTATCCGATCCCAGCTCAGTACCCACGTGGCAAGTACCTGATGACCTTTGATCCGCTTGATGGCTCCTCCAACATCGACGTCAACATCTCTGTGGGTACCATTTTCTCTATTCTGCGTTGCCCAGAAGGTGTGACCGATCCAAAAGAGGCTGACTTCCTGCAGCCCGGTACCAAACAGATCTGTGCCGGTTACGCCCTGTATGGCCCCTCCACCATGCTGGTATTGACCACAGGCAGCGGTGTCAACGGCTTCACCCTGGATCGTGATATCGGTGAATTCATCCTTACCCATCCTAATATGCGGATTCCTGCGGATACCCGTGAATTCGCCATCAACGCCTCCAACCAACGTTACTGGGAAGCGCCGGTGCAGCGTTACGTTGATGAGTGCCTGAAGGGTAAAGAGGGTCCTCGCGGTGACAACTTCAACATGCGCTGGGTTGCCTCCATGGTGGCAGAAGTACATCGTATCCTGGTGCGTGGCGGTATCTTCATGTACCCCATGGACAGCAAACTTAAGGCTCAGGGCGGCAAGCTGCGTCTGATGTATGAAGCTAATCCGATGTCATTCATCGTTGAGCAGGCCGGTGGTGTATCAAGCACTGGCCGCGAGCGCATCATGGATATCAAGCCCAGCGGTATTCATCAGCGTGTACCGGTTATTCTTGGTTCCAAAAACGAAGTTGATATTGTGGTCTCTTATCACCAGTCGTAATACGCGACATTGTGATGTTGGTTAAAAGCCTGGCCCCAGAAATGGGGCTGGGCTTTTTTTTGGCAGTAAATTGTATTTCGTTAAAAATTACATAATAACAATGAGGTATTGTATGACTATAAAAAACACTAAAACTATTGGGAGATTAACCGATAAACCACAGTGGTAACCAGCTATTCATAATGTCAAAGGAGTGACGACAAACCATGACTAAACATGCAACACAGATAGAGTCAGTTAAGGCTACTGAAGTTAATACCCAGGCAGACTTGCTGATCCGTTATTTACTGCAAGTAGGGGTGGATTACATTTTTGGTGTGCCGGGGGGGGCAATAGAGCCTTTGTATGATGCGATTGGTCGCAATCTGCGCCGTTCGTTTGACCCCGAATCTTCCGAATCAGCCGAGACCAGCTTACTGCCCGTTCGCAGGCGTAACCGCCCACAGCAGATCCAGTCAGTAGTCGCCCGCCATGAGTCGGGTGCTGCTTTTATGGCAGATGGTTATGCCCGTGAAACCGGTAAAATCGGGGTCTGTTGCGCAACCACCGGGCCAGGTGCAACTAACCTGCTTACCGGTGTTGCCGCCGCGTATGCCGACCATATACCGATGTTGGTGATTACCGGGCAAACGGCGCTGTCCAATTTTGGCCGGGGCGGTTTTCAGGAGTCCTCCAGTGATGCCATTGATATAGTAGGCATGTTTGAACACTGTACCCGCTACAACAGCCAGGTTTCACACCCCGATCAACTGGAAGGCAAGCTCTATAAAGCGCTGTTACACGCCTTCAGATTGCCCAGAGGGCCGGTGCATTTGAGTATCCCTATGGATGTTTTCAAAGCGTCCTGCGCAAGAGGCACTGATTTGTACCCGATTGGGCAGCTGTTCCGGCGCTCAAAGACGGTGAGTGCAGAGTCCTATCAGGCACTGCTGAGCAAGGTTAATCAGGATAAAAAGCGGGTGCTGTTCATTGGCAGTGGCTGTAAGGATGCGATGGATGCGCTGATCGCCTTTGCTGAACATACCAATACCCCCATCGTAACAACCCCGTCGGGCAAGGGGTTGATCAATAACTATCATCCGCTTTATCGTGGGGTGTTTGGTTTTGCTGGCCATGAAAGTGCACACAGAACCCTGCAGGATAAAGGGCTGGAGTTGATCATGGCTGTTGGTACCTCTTTGGGGGAGATGTCAACGGGCGGTTGGGATACGGCGATCCTGAACAGCAGATTGGTACACCTGTCGGCAACAGAAGAGGATTTTGACTACTCGCCAATGGCCTGTTTGCATGTATTGGGTGACCTGCAAACACTCTTTAACGGATTGCTCAAAGATCTGCCAGCCGTTACCAAAAAAGTAGCCATCGTTGCCAAGAGTGTTGCTCAGGCAGGTAATAGTTTGCCAACGGGGTTAAGTTTTCTGAGGGAAGAGGCGTTATCTTCAGACGCTGTGCCGTTAAAACCACAACGGGTCATGCAAGAGTTAATGCGGCAGTTGCCTGACGATACCCGTTTTATTGTGGATGCGGGCAATGTCCTTGCTTGGGCAACCCATTATTTGATGTTGAATAGTGCTAATTTACACCGCACCTCCTTTGGCTTTGGTGCCATGGGTTGGGCGATAGGGGCGGCTGTTGGAACCGCGTTGGGATCGGGTAACAAACCGGTTGTCTGTATTACCGGGGATGGCAGCTATCTGATGAGCGGTCAGGAGATCAGCGTGGCGGTGGCTGAGCATCTACCAGTACTGTTTATTGTGCTGAATGATCAGGCGTTGGGCATGGTTAAACATGGTCAACGCATGACCGGTGCTGAGTCGATAGGTTATACATTGCCAGTGGTGGATTTTGCACAAATAGCCCGCGCACAGGGGGCCAAGGCGTATACCATACGCACGGTTGAAGATTTTGAGCAGTTAGAGTGGACCGAGTTGTTGGTGGCTGCAGGCCCAACACTGCTGGATATTCAGATAGATCCGGAAGAGGTACCACCGATGAATGCCAGGGTTAAAACCTTGCGTAAGACAGGGGGTGGTTCTGATATCTGGATGCCGTAATTGGCAACAGTGTGTTGGTCTGCTTTATTAACTAGAATTAAGAGTCGTTTAATTGTATATGTATTGTTCACAAAATTAGTTGAAAAAATCTATTCAGTTACGAATCAAATAATTATTCTGTAGTGGGCAGGTGAGGGCAGGGCACGGGGGGCCTGTTTTTCCTGGGTGCAGGATTTAAATGGAGAGGCGTTGTGTTTAAACACAAGCAAAAAATGTTGGTTGTTCTGTGTAGCTTGGTGAGCGCGCAGCCTCAGGCCCAGATGGTGGTGGCACCGGACGATGATCTGTTGCAGCTCTATGGCAGCGAGGAGATGATCAGCATTGCCACCGGTACGCAGAAACCGATCCACCTGGCCCCTGCTGTTGCCAGTATTGTCACTGCTGCGGATATCAAGGCGATGGGGGTGACCAGTCTGGATGAGGCGCTGGAGCTGATTCCTGGCTTGCATGTGTCCGTTTCAAATATTAATCGTCTTAATTCTGTGTATTCAATTCGAGGAATTCATACGGGCAATAATGCTCAGGTATTGCTGACTATTAACGGTATTCCCTTGAAAGATACTTATACGGGTTCGCGACTGAACACTTTTCGCCTGCCAGCGGCGAATATATCCCGTATCGAGGTGATTCGTGGCCCTGGTTCTGCTGTGCATGGGGCTGATGCCTTTGCCGGTGTGATCAATGTTGTGACCAAAGATGCAAAAGAGCTTAAGGGTGTTGTTGCGGGCGGGCGAATCGGATCGTTTGACTCCCAGGAGAGCTGGGTTCAATACGGTGGTCGTGCCGCTGATTGGAATGTTGGTTTCAGTATGGAACATGCCATCAGTGATGGTGATCAAGCCAGAAGGGTAGACAGTGATGCGGCAACGGCGCTGGGCACATCTTTTGCGCCCGCTGCCCCCTTGCAGTCACGGTATAACATTCTCAATACCCGTATTGGTATAGCCAATGATGATTGGGATATCAGTCTCTGGAGCTGGATGCAACGGGATGGTGGTACTGGTCCGGGCATAGCGCAGGCGATCGATCCGGTCGGAGGGGCTGAGATTGACTATTTTCAGTTGGATGTGAATTTTCGCTTCCCGGCTGAGTTGAACGGTTGGGCGATGGGTTCGCGGTTAAACATTCAGTATGAAACTGAGAAAAATGGGTATCTGATATTACCGCCAGGCTCAGTTCTGCCGGTGGGGGATGATGGCAATATTGGCACCACACCTAATAGTGGCTGTCCGGTGGTGACAGGGTTGGGGAAGGCTTGTTTAGTGAGTTTTGTTGATGGTCTTTACGGCAGCCCGGGAGGAAGAGCTAATAACAGCAGCGCTGAATTGAATGGTCTTTATGATAAGCAGCGCAACCACTTGGTACGCCTTAGCGTTGGCTTTAGTCAGCAGCGTCTTTATGTATCAGAAACAAAAAACTTTGGCCCTGGCACACCTGCAGCACAAGTGGGAGAGGTGGCGGCTGGTTCTGGTGGCATCTGGGTTATTCCGGGTGTTTTAACCGACGTGACGGGGACAGCGGATGTGTTTATTGCTGATCAGATACGGGATGTCTGGTATCTTGCATTTCAGGATGAGTGGCAATTTGCGCCTGACTGGGAGCTGACCGGAGGGGTGCGTTATGACCATTACACTGAGTTTGGATCAACGGTGAATCCACGTTTGGCGCTGGTATGGGCGATGGATTACAACCTGACCAGCAAACTGTTGCTGGGGTCGGCGTTTCGTGCCCCCTCCTTTGGTGAAGAGTTTGCCAAAAACAACCCCGTTGCCTTGGGCAATTCACAGTTGCGCCCCGAGACCATTAATACCGCAGAGATTGCGTTTGACTATCGCCCCAACTTTGATCTGCAGGAGATGTTTAATCTTTTCTACTACGAGGCGAAAGATCTGATTGATTATGGCACTACAACTAGCGGTGCCCAGGCCCAAAATCTGAATAATCAAAAGGGTTACGGTGTGGAGATGGAGTCAAAATGGAAGCCACTCGACAGCTTAACGTTGGGCGCTGCGTTTGCCTGGCAACATTCGGAAGATATGCGGACCGGCGCACCGATTGCCGATGCACCAGGGCGGCAACTGTCGCTCTCGTTATTGTGGAAGGTACAGCCTGCCTGGTCGGTATATGGGAGTGCCAACTGGGTGGCGGATCGTAAGCGGGCAACCAATGACAGCCGTCCGCAGATTGATGACTATACAGTTGTCAATGTAACCCTGCGCCGACGTCTGGGCCAGCAGTGGGAGCTGGCGGCATCATTGCGGAATCTCCTGGATGCGGATGCCCGTGAACCAAGCAGTGGTACCATCCCGAAGGATTTCCCCCTGGAGGGGCGTAGTCTCTATGCCGAGGTCCGTTATAACCTGACCAACTGATCTGTTGGCCAGGTATCAGCCTCTTGTGTCACAACATCGCCGTACATAAAGTGGTCACCATACCCGGTTATATTAGGGTATGGTGATGTTCTGTTATGTCTGGTGTATGGAGGTGGATAGTCATGGAGAGAAAAAGTGAGGTGCGGCGCAACGATCTGTTTGTAGAGCGGACCGCCACCAACATCTGGCAGGAGGTTGCAAGCCCCGATAATCCATATCTAACCGAGAGCGCCCGCTGTCACGGTTATGAGTTGATGGAGCTGGTTAAAAAACGGAGTTTTGTGGATGTTTTTTATCTAATGTTTCGTGGTGAGTTACCAGATGCCAATGAGGCGGTATTGTTGGAGCAGTTGATGATCGGGTTGATCAACCCCGGTCCTCGCCACCCTGCTGTACGGGCAGCGATGAACGCGGGTGTTGGCAGCAGCAGTGTGGAACATATTTTACCCATTGCCTTGACGATTTATGGTGGTGAACATCTTGGCGCGGCAGAGGTAGCGCCAGCGATGAGGTTTTTAAGAAAACATCGTAATCAAGATCCGCAGCTGTTAGTCCGCAAACTGTTTGAGGAGTGTGTGCCGCCCAGTGAGGGTGATTGGCACATCGTGCCGGGTTTTGGTAGCCGGTTTGGTGGTGTAGATGGGGTTGCGAAAAAAATTGCAGACCATTTGGATAGTCTGCCCGGCAATCACGAAACCTTAACGTGGGGGTGCAGATTTGCAGCTGCCCTGAACGGGTACTCGCAGGGGTGGTTGGCCCCGGCCATGGCGGCGGCGGTTTTTACCGATCTTGGGTTTAGCCCCCGTGCCGGTGCCGGGCTGTTTCAGCTGCTGGGGGCACCGGGACTGCTGGCCCATGGGGTGGAGCTGGCCAGCAAACCGATTACCGCCATGCCGTTTTTGAAGGATGAGAACTATGTCATCCAATATGAATAACAACCCGTTCCAGTTTTGGGATAAACACCGTGGCACTATACGGAGCAAAAAAGGGGGCTGGGTGGTGGGTAAAGGGGTGTTCAGTCATGGCTACTCCATGATGGATGAACTGGTGGGCAAGGTTTCATATATGCAGGTTGTGATGCTTAATGCGACAGGCCGTCTGCCGCAGCGGCAGATTGCTGATTGGTGTGAGGCGGCATTTATTTGTTTGAGCTGGCCCGATCCACGTATCTGGTGCAATCAGATTGGTGCTTTGGGTGGCGCAGCCCGCACATCAGTGGTGGCGGCGACAACAGCGGGTATTTTGGCGGCAGATGCAAATTCATATGGAATAAAACCGTTGTTACTGGGTGTGCAGTTTATTCAGGACGCGATGCTGGATTATAAAAATGGTGTGAGTGTTGATGAGATAGTAAAAAAGGAGTGCGCCAAACATCGTGGCAAACCTCATATCATGGGCTATGCACGGCCGATTGCCAAAGGGGATGAGCGGGTTGTAGCTATGAAGCGGGTTCAAAATGAGTTGGGGCTCTCTGATGGCGAGCATTTACGGCTTGCGTATCAAATTGAAGCGGTGTTGTTACGGGATTTTGATGAGAGCATGAATATCAACGGTTATGCGTCCGCCTTTCTCTCTGATCGGGGTCATACTGCTGGTGAGGTCAATCGAATATGCGCCGTAGTGGTGAGTAGCGGCGTCACCGCCTGTTACATCGATACACGGGACCGCCCGCCCGAGGCGTTTTTACCGTTACGTTGTGACGATATCGAATATACGGGCAAGCCAGCGCGGGCTGTGCCTTAAACAGGTGTGCTATTTTTGCGGTTATGTGGTCAGGAGTGTTGCGATGCTCACGGGTTTGCTGATGGCATAACCTTGCAGGAAATCGACACCAATAATTTTCAGCTCGTTCATGATGGCCTCATTTTCAACATATTCGGCGATGGTTTTCAGGCCAAAGACATGGCCGATGTCGTTGATTGATTTGACCATGGCGTGGTCGATGGGGTCCTCCATGATGCCTTTGATAAACATGCCATCAATTTTGAGGTAATCAACGGGCAGGTTTTTGAGGTAGGCATAGGATGACATGCCACTGCCAAAGTCATCGAGTGCAAATGAGCAGCCCAGTTTTTTGATGTTAACAATGAACTGTATCGCCTCTTGAAGATTGTGGATGGCGGCTGTTTCGGTGATTTCAAAACAGAATTTTGTCGGTGGCAACTTATATTTTGCGAATGCCTGGCTGATAAAATTGACAAAACTTTGATCACCCAGAGTGAGACCGGACAGGTTGATAGAGCAGGTCTGCAGCCGGTCTAAACCGGCGGGATTTTGTGCAAACCAACGTAGGGTTGCATCCAGGACCCAGCGATCTATTTTGGTGGCGATGTTGTAACGCTCCGCAGCGGGCAGAAACAGTGCCGGGGAGATCCAGTTGCCATCGGAGTCTTTCATTCGCAGCAATATTTCAATGTGGCTTGGGTAGGGGTATTCCCCTTTAAGCTCCAGAATGGTCTGGTAAAAGAGTGCAAAGCCATCATGTTCAAAGGCGTGGTTGATCTTTGAGACAACGTGCATTTCGCTGCGCCGTTTTATCAGCTCCTGGTCGTCTACATGATAAAGGTGTATACGGCCACGTCCGCGCTCTTTGGCGATGTAGCAGGCGTTGTCAGCCATGCTGAGTGCTTCGTTGACACTCAGTGTGTCGCGGGTGATGGGAACGACCCCAACACTGGCACCGACGGCGAAGGTGTTGTTGTCATAGACAAAGCGGTGTGCCTGAATGGCATCGCAGATCACCTGGGCGATACGAACGGCGGACTCGGCGGAGCACTCTTCGAGCAGCAGTACAAACTCATCGCCCCCAAATCGGGCGAGGGTGTCGTGATGGCGACGGATTTTGCCAAGGATGATGTTTTTGATCTGGCGCAGTAGCTGGTCGCCGGCAATGTGGCCGCAGGTATCGTTGATGACTTTGAACTGGTCGAGATCGATATAACAGAGTGCATATTCAACATCCTGATGCTGCTGCTCTTCCAGTACAACACGTAACCGTTCTTCAAAGGTGGTGCGGTTGGTCAGGCCGGTGAGCAGGTCATGTTTGGATTGGTACTCCAGCCGTTTTTCCAGCTGATCGGTATGGGTGATGTCGCGGAAGACCATGACGGCGCCGATGATCTCATTCTGGCGGTTGCGTATGGGGGAGGTGACGTGATCCAGCTTGAGCTGCCGGTTATCGTGGTTGATAAAGGTGAGCTGTTTTGCACCGTAGACAGGACGGCTTGATTCAAGACAGCTGGTGGCTGGGTCATTGCTTTCCGTGGCGGTTGAGTCGCTGGTGCCATGCAGTATCTCGTGTACGTGTTTACCGGCGGCATCGCTCAGCGTCCAGCCGGAGATCCGTTCTGCGACCGGGTTCATGTACTCAATGGTGCCGCTAAGATCGGTGGTGATGACACCTTCGGCAATGGAGTGCAGTGTGACTTGCGCCAGCTCTTTTTCGTGGAACAGCGCCTCCTGGTTTTGGGCAAATTCGCGGTTGCTGACCAGAAAATCTTCACGTTGTACGGCGATTTCACAGACACGTCGTAACTGTTCGGTACGAAAAGGTTTGGAGATAAAGTCAACCGCGCCATCGAGGATCAGTTCGCCAGCGCGTTCGGGTGAGGAGCGGGCGGTCATCATGACAACCGACTGTGCCGGATTAACTTTTATGATCTCCTGCAGTACTTCGCGGCCAGACATCTCTGGCAGCATGACATCGAGCAGCACAAGGTCATGGCGTCGTGCCAGCCACGCCTCCAATCCCGCTTTACCAGTGATGGTCACTTCGATGTCAAAGCGGTGGCTGAGCACACGTTTGATCAGTTCCACCGTATCTAAATAGTCTTCAACCACCAGCAGGGAGCCCCTGGGGGTACCGCTGCTGTTGCTGGAGCGGAATATCTCATCGAGCACAGCAGGTAGAGTTGCCTGCGCCTGGAATGGGAGAAAGCGGTTAACTTCAAAGGCGTGACAGGTGGCGGCGGCGATGCGCTCGCTATGGATGCTGGAGACGATGATGATGGGGGTGTTGGCCGATATGGTTAATGCACCAGAACGAACCAGCCGGGCAAAGCGCCAGCCATCCAGTGTGCCCAGATCGACATCGCAGATAATGATGTCAATCTGTTTGAAACTCAGAATATCGAAGGCCTCTTTGGTGGTGGTGGCTTCGGATAGCTCGGTGTAACCTGCGGCGTGCAACGTTGCCATCAGCGTGGCGCTCTGATCAACGTTGGGGGTAAATATTAATATCTGTTTGCTGAACAAACCAACACTCCCTTGTGGTTATAAGACTGTATTGGGGCAGGATAGACAGTCCATCAAGTATATAGGGTGCCCTACCTATCGGCACTTCCCCGGCTTTCATTAAGAAATATTGGGATTGATACGGTAAACGTTGACCCTTGTTCAGGGGCGCTGGTGACACGTATGGTCCCTCCCATCAGTGTGCAGAACTGATGGGTGATTGCTAATCCCAGTCCAGTCCCCTCAAAGCGGCGAGTGATGCTGCTTTCAACCTGATAAAAGGGGTCAAAGATATGTTCGATCTGGCTTTCTGGTATGCCAATGCCACTATCCTTGATGATCAGTTGCAGCATTTTGGCACTCTGCGTCACGGTGAGCTGTATGATGCCATGTTGGGTGAACTTGGTGGCATTGCTCAGCAAGTTGAGCAGGATCTGTCGTAACTTTGCCTCATCGATTACCAACAGCTCCGGTTGTAGCTGGAGTGTTGTTTCAAGTTGGTTGTGATTGTTTTTAAGCAGCGGTGTAATAGTCTCTATTACGCCACTGACAAGCAGGCGGATATTGGCGGGTGCCGGTTGCAGTGTCATTTGCCCCGACTCCAGTTTGGACATGTCAAGGATGGAGTTGATCATGGCCAATAGGTGGGTAGCATTGGCAGTAATGGTCTCCAGGTCGCGGCGGGTTTCACCCATTTCGGTGGGTAGATCCTCAAGGATCAGGTCGCTGTAACCGAGAATCGATTGTAACGGAGTGCGGAGCTCGTGGCTGACGCGGGAGAGAAAGTCAGATTTATTCTGGTTGGCTTGCACCGCTAAATCGCGGGTGTAGACCAGCTCCTGAGTCCGTTGGTTAACCTCATATTCGAGCATTTCATTGTGCTGCCGCAAACGGGTGTCGCGTTCGGCCAGGGCCTCCATCATCTTGTTGAAGGCGCGGCCAATGTTATGTACCTCGGTGGGTCCTTTCAAGGCTGCATAGCTTTGTGTATCACCATTTTCGGCCCGCTCCATCACCTTTGCCAACGCTGACAGCGGTTGGGTGAGACGTGAAAAGCTGCGCTGAACTATGAGCAGCAGGATAATGGCGATCAGGATGGTGATACCGAGATTGTTGGCAAAGGTGGCGGTAACGGTCTGTCCGAGTTTGGTTTTGCTTTTAATAACTACGACACTGCCCAATAGCTCAGGAAGGGTGTTATCGGGTTGTGCCAGTGAAACAGCGCTGTCGTCGGACTCAATCTGACTGTCACTGTAGACCGGCGCGATAAATATCCACTCAGCACCATTCTCCTCTGCCAGTATTGCGGTTTTTTGTTCACCGGAAAGCTTGGGCAATTTGGTCAGGCTGAACCCTTTTTTGAGTAGCACGTTGCCGCTGTTGGTGAGCAGCGTGACTTGGCTGATGGAGGGAAACCCCAATGCAGCACTTAATGCCTCTTCAGCATTGTCGCCGCTGCCGTAGAGCAGTGATAATACCGACCGCTGGGCGACACTGTTGGTTACCTGGAGTCCATCTTCTACCATCTGATCATACACGTTGGAGGAGGTGACCCAGGCGGTGGTCAATGAGGTGCCAATCGCCAGCGCAAAAATACCGAGGGTGAAGGTAGTGGTGAGCTGTCTGCGAAAGCTGCTGTGTGATCTCTTGTTTATATTCATGGGGTGCATCGATCAGCCATTATCGTACTGGATAGACCACATCAAGCTCTTCCTCAACGGTTTTTGAGTAGGTAATCCCAAGGTGCGCGGCAGTACGACGGTTAAGTGAGATCTTAAGATCGTTAAGCGGGATGACCCGCCGCTGAGGGGTGGTCTCTGCTGCCTTTTCCAGTGCCAGTGTGGCCAAGCTGTTACCCATCTGCTGGTGATCAGGGAAGAGGGCAAAGAGGGCTCCGCGGCGGCTATGGGAGGGGTTATTGGAGAAAAGTATAAATTTGCGCTGCCAGGCGCTTTCAAGTGCCATGGGCAAAATGGTCTTATCGGGCAAAGTATTATCCAGCAGTAGCCAAACGCTATCACTGGGGCCGTTGGCCTGTTCAAGAATGGTTTTAAATTTATGTACGGCTTCACGAAGATCGTTAGCGGCATAGGCTTTTAACTCAATACCACGACTTTTTGCCGACTGCTGCGCCAGCCGCATGATCCAGCCACTGTTCTCCTCGTTGTAAACGGTAAATACCCGTTTGACGGTGGGGGCGATATCGGTGAGCTTGTTAAAAAACTGCTCAGGCGCCCCTAACAGACTGATACCGTTATGGTCACCGGGTGTGATCAGCAGTCCGCCGTGGACGATAGGAATCTCGCTCTGTAATATGTGTACAAGATCGTAGCTCTGCTTGCCCAGCGCAATGACGGCGCTAATATCGTTACGGCGGATGTAGCGGCTGATCTCCTGTGCGGTTGTTGATGGTTGTATTACCAAGGTGGCGTAATCAGCTTTTGGGTGGGCTGCGATACCAGCGATGATCTCATCGAAGATTTGATCATAGGCCGGATTGATCTTGGGGTAGACCACCAGCAGCTTGGGTGGGGTGGCAGCTTGAGATGCAAAAGCGATCAGCAGGCCAAACATGGCCACTGCCAATCCTTTTACAAGTCGCCGTACTAGAGTAGCGGTGATCAATCTGGGAATACACCGTGTCTGTGTTTAACTAAGAGGCAGGTACGCATTGCCAACTCCCGTCCGTGGTCTTTTCAGTTTACCAGCGGGCTGCTCATCATCCCGCTTATTTATTATTACTTTACTCTATGGGTGCCCCTCTATTGAGGCACGCTGAAGAGCGTAGGGTCATCTCTTTTTAGTTCTAACAGCTTTTTAAACTCATCTGTACTCATTTTTGGTTTGGAGAATGTTGGCATTACCACGTTGACTACATTGTTAAGCTGCTGCTCCGTACCATCCTGATAGCGAATATAGAGATGGTAGCTGCCAGGTACCACTGTTGCCGGCAGTGTAAAACGGCCGTCAGCCGCCTCTTTAAGGCGGATAGACGGCAGCAGCCGTAGTGCGGTGATGGTGGTGGCACCGCTCAGGTAGAGTACCCCTTCATGGAGCCGCAGCCGATTAACCCTGTTTAACATCGGATAATGTTCGATAATCTTGAGCGTTGTTGGTTCAAGTCGCATCACCTCGTACTCACCGCTGACGATTAGCGTCTTTCCTGCATGGGCAATGGCGTGAATGGCGCGGTTCAGTGTCCGTTCTGATTGTAGTGTGATCTCGGTTTTACTCACCTCAAACTGGAGCAGCTGGGTACCGTGGCCAACGTAGAGGGTATCGCCCACCGCCAGCAGTGGCCCGGTCTCACCAGTGAGTGGGTGGTATCCCAGCGCTGCCACTTTGCCAGTGGCATCCACACCATAACGGTGCAGGCCATCGTGGCTGGCGACAATCAGACCATGGCTGGTCAGGGCGATGGCACTGGCCTTGAGGTTGATGCGCGCCAGCTGGCGCGGCAGTTTGGGGCTGCTGATGTCATAGAGCAGCACCCCTTGCAGTTCATCGAGCAGCCAGAGGTGGTTCTGATCGACGATGACATCGACAACACGGCCATCGGTCGGCGTGGTACTGAGCCAGCGCGCCTCGAAGGGGTTGCCGATGTCGGCAATCGCCAGACCGCCATCCCCCATCGCCAGATAGGCGCGGCCATTTGCCAGGGCGATACGTCGGGCATCACCGGGGAAGTTAACACCGGTGATCCAGGTGGGGTTGAGCGGGTTGTTGATATCGAAGATCTGCAAGCCGTTGCTGCCCTGGGCCACAAAGGCGTAATTATCCTGAGTGGTAATGTCATTCACACGACCACGCTCGTGGTAGTCCCCCACTACATGCACGGCGGCAGGATCGCTGACATCGAGCACCGCAATGCCGCCCCACCAATCCATGGCAAAGAGGTGGTTACCCTCCACCTTCAGCCCCCAGGTGGCACCACGGGTATCAAAACTGCTGACGACCTTGGGTACCTTGAGATTGCTGATATCGAGGATATGAATCCCCGCCAGCCAGCTGGCGACATAGAGTTTGTCGCCGATCAGGTCGAGGCCGCGGCTGTTGCCGGGCAGGGCGGTGTGGCTGAGCACCTTGGGTGCAGCCGGGTCAGCGATATCGAGTACGTAGACGCCGTCATCAAAAAAGGCCACAAAGGCGATGTTGTCACGGATCATCACCTCCTCCGCCGCTGTGCCGGGGGTGAACTGGCCGAGTAGCTGCGGCGCTTTGGCATCTTTCACATCAAAGATCAGCAGGCCGGTATCGTCATCGGCGACGTAGAGCCGCTCGCCCTGAATCTCCAGTGACCACGCCTTGCCGGGGGTATCGACTTCGCTGAGTTGTTCTGGCTTGGCAGGATCACTGACGTCGATGATCTGAAAGCCGCCGCGATGGCTGGCAAGGTAGAGCAGATCGCCCGCCAGCTTCGGCGTGTAACCGAGGCCGCCGGTCTGAATGTGCGAGATCAGCTTTGGCGCACGCGGATTTTTTACATCAATGATCTGCAGCCCATGGTCATCGTCCGGCACATAGGCGACGTTGTCGCGCACCACCATCCCCTTAGGCGAGCCGGGAGTATGAAAGCTGGAGAGCAGCAGCGGCAGGTGGGGGTTGCTGATGTCGTAGAGGTGGATGCCGGAGAACCAGTCGGCCACATAGGCGATGTGGTTGGCGATGAAGACGCGGCGCTCACCGCCAAAGTTGACCCCTTGGCCAAAGTTCAGCCCCTCGTTGCTGATTTGTGGCATGGGGGCGCTGAAGTCGATCACATCGATGGTGTTGTCGGTACGCAGATAGACGTTCTGGTCAAACCAGGCCAGGTCACGCACCGCCGTCGCGCTGCGCCAGGCGTTGATCACCGTCGGCTCCGCCGGGTTGTTGATGTCGATGAGGTAGACAATGCCGCCGTCGCTCAGCGCCAGCACCTTGTCATCAGCGGCGACCACACGCACGATGCGCCCCAGCTTCTGGTGGCTGCCGCGCCAGCGTGGATATTTGGCGTCACTGATGTCGAGCACCGTGACGCCATTTCTGTCGTTGGCGAGGATGGCCAGGGAATCGACCACCACCAGGTCGTGCAGTGGCGCGGGGGCGCGGTAGCGACCGGTCACCTTGGCCTGTTTCTGTTGGGCCGAATAGAGCACCAGCTCGTTACCCTGTTCGATGCGAAGCCCCTGGCCATTTTGCTGCACTGTGGGGGGTGAGGTGTTGAAGTGTGCCGCCTCCACGCCCTCCGGCCCCATCTGTTGTAACAGGTGCAGGCCATCAGGTTGGTTGATCAGGGTGTAGTCGCCATGGCTACCGGGGGTCAGTGGCAGCTGTTGCAGCAGATGGGGGCCACCGGGCAGCAGGCTGATCTGCTGGATTGTTCTGGCATCTACCCCGTGTAACTGGAGCGTGGCCTCCTTACCAACGGTGACGGTGGTTGGTGTGATCTCAATCGCGGCCATGGCTGATGGAGTCAGGCTGGAGGCGAGCAGGAGGGCGACTAATAAGGGTTGCTTATAAGACAATATGCATTCCTTTCAAGCAGACGGTGCGGGGGTGCAACCCCCCGCTCTGGTCTGTTATCAGCGTTAGAGGGTGGAAAAAACCTTCTCCGCCGCAATCAGGGTATTTTTGATATCGCGATCGGTATGGGCCGAGGAGACAAAACCGGCCTCGTAGGCCGACGGTGCCAGATAGATACCCTCATCCAACATGGCGTGGAAGAACTTCTTGAAGCGCTCCACATCGCACTGGGTCGCTTGTTGAAAGTTTTCGACCTTTGCTTCAGCGCTGAAAAAGAGGCCAAACATACCGCCGACAACATTGCTGGTCATGGGGATGTTGAAGGCGTGGGCGCGGGTGACAAAGCCGTGCACCAGCTTTTCGGTCATGGCGTTCAGATTCTCGTAGAAGCCGGGTTTGGATATCTCCTCCAGATTGGCCAGACCGGCGGCCATGGCGATGGGGTTGCCGGACAAGGTACCCGCCTGATAGATCGGGCCGAGTGGTGCAATCTGCGACATGATGTCACGACGGCCGCCAAAGGCACCCACCGGCATGCCACCACCAATCACCTTACCGAGGGTGGTGAGGTCGGGTGTGACGTTGTAATAGGCCTGAGCGCCGCCCAGGGCGACACGGAAACCGGTCATCACCTCATCGAATATCAGCACCGTGCCGTACTGGTCGCACACCTCACGCAGCCCTTCAAGGAAACCGGCCTTGGGCGGAATGCAGTTCATGTTACCGGCAACGGGTTCAACGATGATGCAGGCGATCTGGCCGCCAACCTTGGCGAAGGTATCGCGCACCTGATCAAGGTTGTTGTAGTCCAGGGTGATGGTATGTTCCGCCAGCGCCACCGGTACACCAGGGGAGGTGGGCACGCCGAGGGTCAACGCGCCGGAACCGGCCTTCACCAGCAGCGAGTCCGAGTGGCCGTGGTAACACCCTTCAAACTTGACGATCTTGTCGCGGTTGGTAAAACCACGGGCCAGACGGATGGCGCTCATGGTCGCCTCGGTGCCAGAGCTGACCATGCGGATCATTTCTATGGCGGGCATAATTTCGCAGACCCGGTCCGCCAGCTCGGTTTCAAGGGCTGTTGGGGCACCAAAACTGAGGCCGTTTTTCAGCGCTGCCGTTACTGCCGCCAATACCTTGGGGTGGGCGTGACCGAGGATGGCCGGCCCCCATGAGCCGACGTAGTCGATGTACTGTTTGTCATCTTCATCAAATAGATAGGGGCCTTCACCACGTTTGAAAAAGATTGGATCACCACCGACACCACGAAAGGCACGGACCGGTGAATTAACACCACCGGGAATATGTATCTGGGCAGCCTGGAACAGGTCGTGTGAGCGGGTCATGGTCAATCCTTCTCTATTAATTTTAATGTTCAGTGTTAAAACAGCGCGGCGTAACGGCGTGCCGCGCTCTGGATATCCGGTTGGCCAAACACCCCCTGTACCACGGCCAGCATATCAGCACCGGCGGCGATTAGATCAGCGCCATTCTCAGGTGTGATGCCGCCAATGGCGACCACCGGGAGGTTGAGTTCGTGGCGGCTGCGTAACAGTAGCTCAGGTGTGGCGTGTACAGCAGCAGGTTTGGTGGCCGATGGAAAAAAGGCACCAAAGGCGATGTAGTCAGCCCCGTCTCTTGCCGCGGCCTCCGCCAGTGCCCACTCATTGTAACAAGAGAGACCAATAATGCCGTCCCTCAGTTGCTGACGTGTCTCTTTTACAGTGCCATCACCTCGGCCAAGGTGGATACCGTCAGCACCAATGGCGGCGGCCAGCGCCACGTCATCATTGATAATAAAGGTTACACCGTGTTGGCGGCAGAGTGTCAGTAATGCCTCGGCCTCCTGTCGGCGACGTGAGGGCTGGTCACTTTTGTCGCGGTATTGAATAATCCGGGCACCACCGTGAATCGCCTGTTCTGCGGCGACCAGCAGCTGGCCATGGGGGCTGAGCGTGCTATCGGTAATGGCATAGAGTCCGCGTAAACGGCTGCTCACCCCTGTTCATCCTCATCGCCCCGTGCCCAGAAGAGCCGATTGGGGATGGTCTGCCCCATGCCAATGCGGTAGCCATGTTTGAGCGTCTCCCACGCATATTGCTGGGCTTCGTGAATGGCGGCAAAGGGATCGAGTCCCTGCGCCAGCAGGCCGGCAATGGCCGAGGCCAGTGTACAGCCAGAGCCGTGGTAGCTGCCGGGTAGTCGCTCCCAACTAAAGGTTTCAAGGTTGCGGTGCTCGGCGTAGAGGCGGTTCTCCACCATCGGGCTGTTTTCATGGGCACCGGTAATCAGCACAAATTCACACCCCATGTCGAGCAGCGCCTGGGCACAGGCATCCAGATTGTCAGCGGTGGAGGCAAAACGGCGCGCCTCGATACTGTTGGGGGTGAGCACGGTGGTTTGAGGCAACAGTAGTGAGATGATGGCATCAATAATCTCGTCACCAGCCAGTTCACCACCACCGCCAGCGGTGATGATGGGGTCCAGCACCACCGGGATAGCGGGGTAGTCCATCAGCAGGGTGTGAATCGCCTCGACATTCGCGACGCTGCCGATCATGCCGATCTTGAAGGCGGCCACGGGCATATCTTCAAGCACGGCGCGGGCCTGTTCGATCAACACCGTGGCGTCGACGGCCTCAAAGCGGAAGACTTTCTGGGTATCTTGTATGGTCAGTGCGGTAATCACTGGCGCGGCGTGGCAGCCCATGCTGAGCAGCGCCTCAATATCGGCCTGAATACCGGCGCCACCGGTAGGGTCGTTGCCGGAGAGTGTCATCACTACCGGTACGGTGTGCAGTTGTGTCACTTGGGTTCCCTGTCTGTGTTGCTGTGAAGCAGAGGATTTTATCATTGTGAGGTGAGTTGGCGGAGAAAAAAAAGCCAGCCCGAAGGCTGGCTTTTGCGGTACTGTTTTGCTGTAAGCGATTACAGGGCGATAATGAAATCGACCAGCTTCTCGATATCGGCATCTGCAACACGTGGTGAGTACGGAGGCATTGGTACGCCGCCGGTGACGGCAGTCCAGTTACCCTTGCCGCCCTTCTTCACTTTGTCAACCAGTGCGGCCTTGGCACCGGCGTCGCCCTTGTACTTGGCGGCAACATCTTTCCAGCCTGGACCTACAACCTTTTTGTCGACGCTATGGCATGCCAGGCAGCCGCTCTTCTTGGCCAGTTCCAGATCGGCGTTTGCCTGACCGGCAACACCCAACATCAGAACTGCAGCAGCAGAAATACTCAACAGACGTGTCTTCATGATAAATCTCCCCTCATAACGAGTTAATGAAAAAAAACAGCAATAGTGCCATTCCATCATGATCCGATTGCTGTTATCAGTCTCCCCTAGTTTCAAACAGCATCTTTGATCGTACTACAGGAACATATTGCTTGTTGTGTCACTACGTTCCACTTCCACAACAGTTCCGTACCGTGGTTATGCCACGGACAATTTACTACTGTCAAGTATTATCGGGTTGCAGCTAAGTCAATTATTATTCAGGTATTTTGTGTGGTTTTAGCGGTTGAGGGCGCTTCATCGCGGTTGATTGGGTAGCTGCCGACCTTGCCAATGATGGGAAGTATCAGGAGCCACGGTAAGGTGAGGCGTGAACGATCGCGGAACTGTGTCAGGCCGACCTCCATCGTCTCATGGCCCGCGCTGGGTTGGGCACGGTAGGTGCCAAAGAGGCGGTCCCAGCAGGCGAGACTGAAACCGTAATTACTGTTGGTTTCGCGCTTGATGCTGGAGTGGTGAATGTGGTGCATATCGGGCGTGACAATGACCCAGCGGAGGGCTCTGTCCAGTCTTTCAGGTAACCGTAAATTGCCATGGTTGAACATGGAGCTGGCGTTGAGCAGCAGCTCAAAGATGATGACCGCCATGACGGGAGCGCCCAGCACGGCGATGGCGGCAAACTTGATAATCATCGACAGCGCTATTTCAACGGGATGAAAGCGCAAGCCGGTGGTCAGGTCGTACTCCAGATCGGCATGATGCACCATGTGTAGTCGCCACAACAGTGGAACGGCGTGGAAAAGTATGTGCTGAAAGTAGATGATCAGGTCTAATGCGATGACACTTAATAGCAGGGCTAAACTGGGGCTGAGGGTGTAATAGTTGAATAAACCCCACTGTTCCTGTTCCACAAAGATGGCCATACCGATGGCAGCGGCTGGAAAAATGAGTCGTAAAATCAGTGCGTTGATAAAAATCAGGGCAAGGTTATTAAGCCAGCGAGCCGCCTTGTGTAAGGGCGCGCGACGTGGATAGCGGGTTTCAAAGAAGGCTACGGTGGCAAACACGCCGAAAAACACAGCCAGGCGGATAAGTGGTTCGTGTTCCATGGGGTTGTTAGTGCTCCTAAGTCGTGTGGAGTTGCAATGTTGCCGGATGCACCTATAACATTAGAGAATTCTAATATTATCTATGTCACCATTGAGAGGCGCAACTATGAACATTACACGCATTACACGAACGATGGCAGGGACCTTTATTTTACTTTCATTGGCGTTAGGCGTTGAAGCCAGCCCGCTGTTCCATAGCAGCCAGTGGTTGTGGTTCACCCTGTTTGTGGGCATTAACCTCTTTCAGAGTGGTATTACTGGTTGGTGTTTGATGGATAAAATACTTGCTAAACTGGGAGGGGTATCGGCAGCAGGTGCGGGTTGCTCCGCTAAAACATGCCAATAAAGCTTTCAAAATCAGAATATTGAAAATTTATTGGCGTGCGAGGTAGCTCATGATGAACTCGATAATCTCAACCCGGTTGTAGGTCTGCTGCAGTGAGTCTCCCCACACGGTGATGCCATGGTTGCGGATCATCAGCGCGGGGATTTGGGGTGGTTCGGCGGTAAAGCGTTTGTGAATCTCATGGGCGATGCTCGGCACATCAAGTCTGTTATCAAAAAGAGCCAGAGTCACTTGCGGTGACTCCTCCCAAATATCCAGCCCCTTGATCATCTCCAGTGGTGGTAGCGGCATTGCCTTGATCCGAGGTTCAATTTTTGCGGTGGCAAGACAGGCATCAATAGTGTGGATATGAAAACAGGCCTGTGCGTTTGGGAAGAGGGTATAGATGGCTTGGTGGATACTGGTCTCTGCTGATGGCCGAGCATCATCACGTAAACGTTGCAGGATTTTGTTACCCTCGAGCCCCATCAAAATCAGATCGCGGGTATCAAGTTTGCCTTTGGGTAGGCCGCTGCTGGTGATCCATAATCCCTTCCCATCCTCAGATCGGGTACTGAGATTGCCCGCAGTACCCGCCATCCAGCCACGGCGATGAAAATCGTAAGCGATGGCGGTTATAGCCGCGTGGACCGGCATCTGGTTAAAATCACTGGCCATGGTTATTTATGACTGTTTGGGACCCGCTGGGCGTGGCTTTTGGCGTGGCGAGGCACGGTTGTTGGAGCGGTTTTGTGCCCCATCTTTGTGTGAACCCTTGTGGTGTGGCTTTGGGGTCTGGCGTTCTACCCTGACAGGTGGCAGGGGCGTGAGTAATAAGTCAGTGCTGACAGCCTGAGAGTTGAGCTTTGACCCAATGTACTCCTCAACTTCCGGTAGGTGGAACGAATAATCTTCGCAGGCGAAACTGATGGCAACGCCGCTGGCACCGGCACGGGCAGTGCGGCCGATGCGGTGTACATAATCCTCTGCGCTTTGTGGCAGATCAAAATTAAAGACATGGCTAATGGCGGGAATGTGCAGCCCCCGTGCAGCGACATCGGTGGCCACCAGAATAGGCAATTCCCCCTGTTGAAACTCCCCCAGTAGACGTTGGCGTTTGTTTTGTGGAATGTCGCCAGAGAGCAGCCCCGATTTGTAACCATTGCCCTCAAGATAGCCCCATACCTGTTCAGCCGCACGCTTGGTGTTTACAAAGACAATAGAGCGTTCGGGTTGCAGTTTTTTTAGCAATCCTAGTAATAATGGGATTTTTTCATCGTTGGCTGTGTAGTAGACACTCTGTTCCACATTGTCCGCAGTAATTGAGTCGCTCTCAATTTTAACCACTTGTGGGTTGTTCATATGTTCGTAGGCCAGTTCAGTCACGCGGTGTGACATGGTGGCGGAGAAGAGCATATTCAGGCGTTGCTCAGGGTGGGGCATACGCCGTAACAGAAAACGGACATCACTGATAAAACCAAGATCGAACATACGATCAGCCTCATCCAGCACCATCGCCTGAATGGCCTTGAGATCAAAAACTTTCTGTTTAAAAAAATCGATGATGCGTCCAGGGGTACCTATTAATATATCAATACCTTCGGTCAATGCGTTACGCTGTGATTCGTAGTTGGCACCACCGTAGGCCAGCCCCAGCATTAGACCTGTGTGGCTATTAAGGGCCGTTGCGTCTTTATGAATCTGTATCGCCAGTTCGCGGGTGGGGGCCATGATGAGCACCCGGGGCTGGTTGGGGCGGCGGTGCTCTGAAGCAGGCACGGTTAATAACCTGTTCATCACCGCTACCAGAAAGGCAATGGTTTTCCCCGTCCCTGTTTTGGCTTGGCCAGCAACATCGTTGCCGTTGAGCAGCAGAGGTAATGTATCTCCCTGAATCGGAGTGCAAAATTCATAGCCAGAATCGGTAATCCCCTGCATCAGCGGGGCGGACAACTTAAGGCTGGAAAAGCGGATATCAGAGAGGTGTGTAACTTCCATAAGGCCCATTAGCTTAGTTTTTAAAGGGGTCCGGACAGTGCCGGACTTGCATTATTGTTCAGCATAAGCTTGAATCTTACAGAGAATAATCTCATTAAGACACTTGATTCGAAGATGTTTTTGTATGATTCTGTTGGGATTGCCAATAATGGCCTGAATGGAGGCATTACAGTGAGTGATAATATCGTCTACGTAACAGACGCAAGTTTTGATCAAGAAGTTTTGAGTGCGGACGGGCCAGTGTTGGTCGATTTTTGGGCTGAATGGTGTGGCCCCTGCAAAATGATTGCGCCAATTCTGGATGAGATTGCAACTGAGTATGCGGGTCGGGTACGTGTTGCCAAGTTGAATATTGATGAAAATTCAGGCACACCGCCAAAATATGGTATTCGTGGCATCCCTACCTTGATGTTGTTTAAGGGTGGAAATGTTGAGGCTACCAAGGTGGGGGCCGTATCCAAGTCACAGTTGATAGCCTTTTTGGACACTAATATCTAGGTCTTGCTAGGTTGTCGAGAGGCCGTGCCTAGCAATTAGGGCTAGACACGGCAATTTAAAAGTGGTAGGGTTGCAGAATAACGATTATAATTAATCCGACATTTACAAATAATTAATAGATCATCCCTCACCGATGATTTCCGAGTCGGTCTTTTCCGGCGTATTCCGAACTCCCTCAGAACCTTTCGTTTTCCCTATATCTTTCAGTGGCCGACAATAAATCACTTATGAATCTAACCGAACTAAAAAAAATGACCGCAGCCGAGCTTATCGAGCTGTCGATGGAGATGGGCCTTGAGAATATGGCCCGTAGTCGTAAGCAGGACATAATTTTTGCTGTCTTGAAAGGGCACGCCAAAAAGGGTGAGCCAATCTCCGGGGATGGTGTGTTGGAGATATTGCAGGATGGTTTTGGCTTTTTGCGCTCTGCAGACTGCTCATATCTTGCCGGGCCTGATGATATCTATGTATCGCCCAGTCAGATTCGTCGTTTTAATCTTCGCACGGGTGACAGTGTCACCGGCAAGATTCGCCCACCTAAGGAGGGTGAACGTTATTTTGCGTTGTTGAAAGTTGATTTGATCAATTTCGAGCCGCCTGAGAACTCTAAAAACAAAGTATTGTTTGAGAATCTTACCCCGCTGTTTGCCAATCAGCGCCTCAAGGTGGAGCAGGGCAATGGCAGTACTGAAGATTTGACTGCTCGTGTGATTGAGCTGGTGGCACCTACCGGTAAAGGTCAGCGGGCCATGATTGTTTCTCCGCCTAAAGCGGGTAAGACTATGATGTTACAGAACATTGCCCAATCCATCGCTGCCAATCACCCAGAGTGTTATCTGATCGTCTTACTTATCGACGAGCGTCCCGAAGAGGTGACAGAGATGTTGCGTTCTGTGCGTGGTGAGGTGGTTGCCAGTACCTTTGATGAGCCTGCCAGCCGTCATGTACAAGTGGCGGAGATGGTCATTGAGAAGGCCAAACGTCTGGTTGAGCATAAACGTGATGTGGTGATTTTGCTTGATTCGATTACCCGTCTGGCGCGTGCTTACAATACGGTTATTCCTTCGTCAGGCAAGGTATTGACAGGGGGTGTCGATGCCAACGCCCTGCACCGTCCAAAGCGCTTCTTTGGTGCTGCCCGTAACATCGAAGAGGGTGGCAGTTTGACGATTATTGCTACGGCGCTGGTTGAAACTGGCTCACGTATGGATGATGTAATTTACGAAGAGTTCAAGGGTACCGGTAACATGGAGTTACACCTTGATCGTAAGATTGCTGAAAGACGTGTCTATCCGGCTATCAATATCAATCGTTCGGGTACCCGTCGTGAAGAGTTGCTTACTAAGCAGGATGAGTTGCAGAAGATGTGGATTCTGCGCAAGCTGCTGCATCCGATGGATGAGTTGGCGGCGATGGAGTTTCTGCTCGATAAGCTTAAGGATACCAAGACTAACGATGAGTTTTTTGACTCGATGAGACGTTAGTCAGCCATCTAAGTGAATGGTGGGTCTTAGAGCCTATTCCAAATCTTTCTGACTTCTTCTCAAGAGCAGCACGAGGAAAGCCAGATTCACAAATTGCAGGCTGGTATTGAGTTGTCGTTCGCAGTTTTTCCATAACCTCCGACATTTTTCAATCCAGGCAAACGAACGTTCGACGACCCAGCGCTGCGGTATGACAGCACCAAAAGTAGGCGCCTCTAGGCGAAGGTGTGTAGCTCATTGCGCTTCGCAATCTCCACGGAGGCGCCCAATAGCTCTCGCACTCCATCGGCAAAAGGCTGTCCGGTATAACCCCCGTCAGCCAGGACATTGACAACTCTGGACAGCGTTTTTTTGTGCATAGTAAACGCCTCCAGTGCCCCTGCCCTATCCGTGACATCCGCCGTCGTAACTGCTATCGCATGAGGTAAGCCTTGGGTATCCACCGCAATATGGCGCTTGATGCCCGAAACCTTTTTACCTGCGTCGTAGCCTTTCTGTTCTGCCGTATCGGTGTTTTTGACGCTTTGGCTATCTACGATCAGGAAGGTTGTGCTCTCGCTCCGTCCATTGTTTATACGGGCCTCGCCAACCACATTTTTTTAAAGCCTGCTCCAGCAGACTTGGCTCATCTTCCGACGGCTTTTCTTTCCATAGCTTGAAGTAGTGATACACCGTGCTTTTCGCAGGAAAATCACTCGGTAACATGTCCCATTGACAGCCACTTTCGCCTAGAGGCGCCTACTTTTGGTAAGAATATACAGAATCGCGCAAAACACCTCGTATAAATCGACTTGCCGAGGCCGCGTCTTCTTTCTTGCGCTTTCAAGTAA
>JANOSY010000020.1:0-63412 GCA_031416075.1 Tenderia sp. (SeqCode)
AAGCCAAGATCGATGTCGACGCAACCCGATACCGCGTGTTGGATTGCTGCACCGACGCGCCATTGACCGCCGACTGTACGACGAACGCGCATATCGATCTCCTTCCTTCCCCAACTGCCGGTGATCGTTGCGTTGCGCGTCGTCCAGGTTGGATCGACCGAGACCTCATACGCAAAGCTGCAAGGCTGACCGGCGTCAACAAACACAGCCATGCCCTGCAGCTTCCACCCAGCCGAAACCTTGAGCAAACGACAGCAGTCATGGCCAGGTTTATCCAACCTGCGCCAGAAGAATGTTGCTACGAGCTTGTTTTGATCGCGGGTCATAGAAGCCATGTTGATGACGCCCAACGTATATTAGACAGAAATATTAAATAGTGTAATAAACAGAATCTGTCTATTACTTTCCCTTTTTTTAAAGCGTCACTATGACAAGTTGTTGGATGTTGGTCAATGGTGCGGTTCTAGTGGGGTAGTCCGCTAAATTAGCGAATGCTTCTTTAGTGTAATAGGCAGAATCAAAGCCCCATGGCCATTTGCCACGGTGCTGATTGATTTTTCAGCCAATTCCGCTTATAAACCTTCGTGAATGGTGGTTTTTCTGTAGAGGTGTCTGTCTGTTGTTTTGAAGGTTTCGCCTTGACACAGAATACAGCGAGGGGAACTCCATGCCGTCCATCCGATTACCATGGGCTTTATCTTGGGTCTGGCTCTTTCCCATTTTATACCGGCTGGTTATAAACCTCCCCCAGCTTATCGGAGGTAAAATCAGCGAGTAGCCTGGATGCGGCGATAGCGTACCCCAGAGGTTTTCGCTACCCCGGATTCCACTCTGTTTCATCCAGGCTACAGATTTAATAATTCCATCCTGTTAATTATTGTTATGTTGGATTAAGGCCATAAGATAGACATCTGTTTTGGGTGTGCAAATGGTGCGCTTTGTGATCCAGTCTATTCTTTGCTCTTACTCACCTTTCATGTATGGGGTTATTAGAGGATAATTCCGCCATCCTGTTTTTTTGCATTGAAAAGAGAAGTCATCAAATGAACAAAAGTTTCTTAACCAATCTGATATCTACCGCTGTTCTTGCCGTAGGCTGGGGTTTGCAAGATAACCTGATAATGATGGTCGGTCTGTTTGCGTTGTCGGGTGCGTTAACCAACTGGTTGGCTATTTACATGCTGTTTGAGAAGGTACCGGGGCTGGTGGGGTCGGGGGTGATACCGGCGCGTTTTGAGGAGTTCAAGGCGGCGATCAAGACGTTGATGATGGAGCAGTTTTTTACCCAGGAGAATGTCGATCGTTTTGTCTCCGGCGGTTCGATTAAGTCAAGACTGCATCTTGGGCCGGTGATTGAGAAGGTCGATCTTTCGCCGTCGTTTGATCGGTTGGCGGAAGTGATTATGAACTCTTCGTTTGGAAAAATGCTGGGAATGTTTGGTGGTGAAAAGGCATTAACGCCGTTGAAAGAACCTTTTATTGCCAGCTTGAAAGAGTCGATTATCGAGATGACTGAAAAAGATTCGTTTCATCAGCTGCTGCAGGATGAGATTGATCAGCCACAAGTAATGGCCGATATTCGGGCGAAGGTTGCTGAAATTATTAATGCCCGTCTGGAGGAGTTGACGCCGCAGTTGGTGAAGGAGATGGTGCAGCAGATGATCAAACAACACTTAGGCTGGCTGGTGGTGTGGGGCGGTGTATTTGGTGGTGTGATTGGTTTGCTGTCGGCGGTGGTTGCTTTATGAGTGGTAATTGGGTTCTGTTATCGTGCAATCTCATAGTTCCTAATAGCAGGTAGGGCAGTATTTTTTATCTATTTATACGGAACTATAAATTTATATTACGTATTTTTATACGCTTGAATTTTTATAATTGTCTACTAAAATATATTTCAATGATGAATGTGTGGAGTTTGTGTTTTTGGTTTTGCTTCGATTGGATGCGTAGGGTTATGTCGCAAATGCGGTTGCGTGGGGCGCAGTTACGTATTAACTGCTTTTTTATGAAGGATGATCTAAGTGTTATTTTTTCTCCCCTTCGCACGTCTGCATGATGCGTATCTGTTGTAATGGAACGGTTTTGGGTGTGAAGTTTTTAGCTGTTAGGTAGCTTGTTGAGTATCAGCGCCCTGTTTCTTTTGAGGATAAGTAATCTATTCCTATCATTCTGGGCGAGTTGTTGATATGTTGTAGGAGGCCTACCTCTCCGCCGGAATGAAATGAGCTTTCGCGCGACTTCCCTTCCCCGTTTTTTTAAAAGGATACCATGCTTAACTGTTAGGTTTGGTCACTCGAACATGATGTCTAAGGGCATGTGTTGCTTCTGGTTTCTGTTGTGCTTTGATAAGTAGATATACGCTTACGTTCAAAATGGCTCATACAATAATGGATGGCCATTATGTTATATAACAAGGAGATCACGTATATGGCTGCTAAAGTATTAAAACTACGCCCAGTACAAAATATTGGACTTAATGATCGAATTGTCCGCGGTGTAATTGCGTTTATTGCGATCGGTTATCCGTTCATAAATATGGAGAATGATCAGTTTATTGGTGCGGAAGTCTATCTTATTTTTATTGGTTTTTACCCTGCATTGACGGCTATCTTAGGATGGGATCCGTTTTATACATTATTTAATTATCGTACATGTAGTGCTGGGGGGCGAAATGCCTGTGGCACATTCCCTTATGAGGTGGAGTCTGCGTTGGGTCATGCCCCAACTGTGGATAAAGAACATGCGTATGATCACAGTATTGCCGCTTCAAAGATGCATGAAAAGGACGACGTCGAAACTCTTAGCCCAAGGGTTGCGGATCGACTTTTGGTTGTGGCTTCACTGGTCTTTGCAGTACTTGTTTTTGTCGTGCTCTATTGGGGGCCGTAGTCGGCTGAAAAATAGCCGCTTTGTGTGTGGCCAAATTTTCTTGGCCACATACTTTGGGGATTCTAAAGAATCCCTTTCTCCTGCACCTGTCGGGCTATTTACAACGTAAATTCCGGGCCAAATATCTTTCTATTCTTTGTCATTTCTCCATCTCTTTTGTCTTGTGAACAATGTGGCCACCCATAGTCAGGTGATAAGGTTAACTATGGCTCTACATTGTGCGTGGAATATTTGATGGGAATGTTTAGCCGATGATCAAATAACATCTTGGGTGGTTCTTGGTGTCTGGTTAGTTCTGATTTTTTGTTGGTGCCGGATTGTGTGTGAGCTGTTTTATCAGTCGGCGATTTTCTGCTAATAGACGGATTTTCTCAAACGCCCGTTTTACTGTGGTGGTAATCAACTCTAATTCATCGAAGGGTTTGCATAGATAGTCATAAGCCCCCGCGCGCAATGCTGCCAGGGCTGTATCAAAAGAGGCATAGCTGGTGATTATCAGTACCTGTGTATCTTCCCGATGTTGTTTGATGATCTGTAACAGATCAATGCCGTTTAACCCCCCCATGCAGATGTCGGTAATTACCATAGGGTAGGGTGTTCTCTCAAAGTGCCCGAGGGCCTCTTCTGTGCTTTTGGCTGTTGTGACCTGGTAGCCTGCATCGGTTAGAAGTTCAGCGAGTAGCTCTCTTAAGGATGTGTCGTCATCAACCAGCAAGATTCGTTCCTCGTTATTGAGATCGGTTTGTATATTTGTATTGCCCGCCTTTAGACGTTGAGTGAGCTGGCGATTGCTGGTCGTTAATGTGTGTCTCTCTAATGCACGTTTTACCGCGTTGGTTAATAGCTCTAACGTTTCAAAAGGTTTTGTCAGATAGTCATAGGCTCCGGCGTGCAGGGCAAGTAAGGCAGTGTTGAGGGAGGCGTGACTGGTGATGACGAGTATTTGTGTGTCGCTGTTGTGGGTCTTGATGATCTGCATGAGTTCAATGCCGCTGAGTCCGCCCATGTGGATGTCGGTGATTACTAAGGGGTAGGGTTTTTTTTCAAACAGTCTCAGGGCCTCTTCAGTGCTTTTGGCGGTTGTTGTTTGGTAACCCATGTCGGTAAGCAGTTCGGCGAGTAAATTTCGCAAGGACTCTTCATCATCCACTATGAGGATGCGGGGTGTTTCGGGTCTGTTGGTGGCGCTCTCTATCATATAACCATTTAAAGTGCAGGCATTGTCAACGGTATGTTGAGTATTTTTATCGACTTTAACATTTTGTTAAGTAACTCGGTAGATTAGATTTTTAATGGTCTGCCCTGTTGTTGTATCGGTTTATTTTTTGCCTTTCTGTTGTGTAGTCTTTTTTGCTTGATTGAATGACCCTGTCACTGTTTTTATGGTGATGGGGGATATTTTTTAATATTCATTTCAATCTTTTATCTTCCTTGACTTCCTGTTCTAAGGGGCTAGGTTTAATAGTTATAGGAGGATTTTTTTATGTTTTTTTGTTGAGTGTTTTGATGGGGATTTTATAAGAGTTGTGCTGAGCAGTATTGATAGTGGTTGATGGGTTTTTATGCGCTTATGTCACGGTAATATGCACATTATTTTAAACAATAATTGCGGTTGTGGTGTTGGCAGTGTCGGTTATATTTTTATCAGGCAGAAGATGTATGTGTGGCGACGATTTTTTAGAGGGGGTTGCCAGCCATATTGACTCTCTTTTTGGGGTGATTTGATGGTGTGATAAGAATCCGGATTTTAAAATAAAAGCCGGGTATTAATAATTCTAATGAAGGAGGATTTGTCATGGCTTATCTATTTAAAGGACGTTTATGTGGATATTTGTGCGCGGAGTGCCCAGAGCCTTTGGTTAATGTAAAGGTTAGGCTTTATCGTGTGGATAAGGCCGGTAATGTGGCGGCGCTTGCTGTGGCAAACCCCAAAGAGACATTTGCGATTCTGGATGATAATCAGGTTCAGGGTAAAGAGTCTCGTCTGCTGGCAGTTGCAGATACCGATGGTAATGGTAGTTATGTTGTCGAGTTTGATGATAACTATAACGGTGAGCCATTTGAGGTGGATGTGTATTGTGATGCTGTGCCACGGAGTAAGAGACGGTTTAAAGCGCGTCAGTTTACGATCACCACGGTGCAGCCCCGTTTTCGTCAAACGGATGATGGTTATGTTGCGGTGTGGGACTACTGTCTGCCACATCGTTTCTGGTGTGCGATTTTGGCGCTGTTTGATATCTGGACGATCTGTGGTCATGTGGTGGATTGTGAAACCAAACGGCCGATTGCAGGTGTGAAGGTGAAGGCGTTTGATGCGGACTGGTTGGCGGACGATGTCTTGGGCGCTGCGGTGACTGATGTTGCCGGCAAGTTTATGATCACCTACTCATCGATTGATTTTAAACAGGGTACCTGGATTGATGTGGAGTTGATTGGTGGCCCTGATATCTATTTCAAGATTGAAGATGGTATGGGCGCGCCGCTGTTGACCGAGAGCCAGTCGCGTGGACGTGCGCCTGATCGTGAAAATGCAGCAAACTGCTTCTGTGTTGAGCTGTGTATTAAACAGCCATTAACCTGTGAGTTGACTGCGCCTACAGGGTGTACTGCGGAGCAGGTGAATCAGGCCGCCGGTTTTAGTTTTGTGCCGGTGTTAGGGAGTGTGAGCGGTGGTGGTTTTGGCAGTTATATTCTGGAGGTGTTGCAGGGAGGCTCTGTTGTTCCCGGTGTGACGGTTCTCTATCCTGGGGGTGGTAGCAGTGGCACACTGCCGGTGGTGATGGGTGAGTTGGGACAAATCAATACCACGCCATTAATGGACGGTGCATATACCGTGCGGTTGACGGTCTACTCCGCGGGTGTAGGTACAACGGTTGTGTGTACAAAGACGTTAGGTTTTACGTTACTTAAAATTATTGTTTATATGAATAAGATAGGCAAGATTACCACGGACCCTCAGCCACTTGATCCCTTCGCTGAGTTGCGTGCTGGTGGTGTGCCAATGGCTGTGGGTGGCACGATGAGCATTGAAGGTGCGGCCTATGTGTACGGCTGTGTTGACCGCATGGTGAAGAAATATGATATCCGCATCAAACAGGTGACTGCGCCGGGGACAGAGCCGCTGCAACCTGCGACCGATGATCCGATCCCCGCTGGTTGGAGTGTGATCCCTTCTCTACCGCTGGAGTATACGTTGCCGTCGCAATATCAACCGTGGACACGTATTGGTCCAGCCTCGCGTGATCTGATTAACAGCTGGAAAACATTTACAACAGGCGGCACAACCTACTATGCGCTGAATGCGGGTAAGTGGGGCAGCGCTGCCAGTGGTCGTTACAGCATGTTGCTGGTGGTTGAAGATACCGCCGCACCGACGGGCCATCGTTACTACGATATTCAGCACCTCTGGCTGGATAACAAATCAATTTACAATACGGTGCAGATTGTTAAGTTCCAGCGTTTTGTCGGTGGTGTATGGAGCGATATTCCCGCCTGTATGGATCTGATGTTGAGCTTTGGCAAGATTCGTATTGTCGGGCTGGCGTGGGATCCGATCATTGATGAGGCGTGGTGGCCGCCAGTTGCGCCAAACGATAATTTTAGCCACTACCGTTTGGATTACTGGAAACAGTTTGGCGGGAGCCATCAGCTCCTGGGCGATACGAGTGTGCGCGTGCCTCCACTGCCCGCGTTGCCACCTGTGGTGACGCCTACGGTGGCGGATGCTGGCGAGTTGGCGCTTTGGGATTTGACGACACTCGATGCGGGGAGTGCTCCATCGCCCTATGCATCTCCCGCTGATCCGAAGATCTATCGTGGTGAGTCGTGTGCGTATAGTTTGCAACTTTACGCCACCGACTCAACGGCGGTGAATGATAATGGCGCGACCCATTATCGTCACCATCAGGTGGCGGTCAAGATTGTGAATGATCTGTAGGATGATCATTTTAACGGGGGTCATCAAATGCTCGCGGTGTCGGAGAGTAACTGTCTCGTAAAAGGGGGTGTGTCCTGAAAATAGACAATGTGGCTTGGTCAGATGTAAATTTTTTATAAATTTATTCATCTCTTAAGGAGGTATTGATCATGGGCATGGCGAAGTTGAACGTCTGGGTATCCGGGATTGACGATCCGTGTGGTGTAGATAACCGTACCTGGTACGTCACCATTTATGATTGCGATGGTAATGTGCTCGACTGGTGTGGAAAGAAATATGTTGTGTTGCCAGCGCGTTGCGGACATCTGGAAGTGGATGTGCCGCCGGGCTGTTACTACATCAAGGCGGTATGGAGCTTTTCCCTCCTCGGCGGTATTTACCACGTCAACCATTTTACTGACGCAGCGATTGTGACGGCCTGCTGTGAACAAACAACGTGCGTCAAGCTCTTTAACCCCTCCGTGCATCGCTGCGGAACAATTGTGGTACGGGCGATTCAGAATCTGGTTCGGCAGAAAGCCATTAAACCAGAGCTGGCGCGTCAGCACGAGATTGCGCTCAACGCGGCGCTCGCCACCATACCGCGGCCAATGAAAGGGTTTGAGTTGGATCACCTGGATGAGATCGAGAAGTTGGTCCGGGCGCAGGAAGATGGCCAGACAGGGAAAGAGAAAGAACGCGATTGATATCGCATGCGGACGGGGTGCGCCAATCGTGGCGCGCCCCTTGATAATATTGTCAGGCGAAGCGATAGCGCCTGTTTCTGTCGCAACTTTTGGAGGATATTACGATGGCTGTAGTGAGTGACTTTACGACTATTCTTGCTGATACTCAGCAAACGGAGGTGCTGGGGCAGGACTTTACTTCAGCGCCAGGTGACTTTAATACAGGGGGGCGTCATGCGCCGGGGACCGCATACATCTCTTTTATGGTGCAGGGGCTTACAACCAATAGTGCCAATGTCTTTGTTAACGATAAGCATGCCGGGGCGCTGTTGCCCAATGATGGACATTGGACGACACAAACGGTGACACTGAAAGGCTCATTATTGGACAATGGCGATAATGTTCTGCGTGTCAGCCATGTGGCAGGCGATCCGTTTCTTATTCGATCCGTAATCTGCCACTTTAAACAAGATGTGAATTGATCACTCCATGTATCTGGCTGGATTGCCTGTTGTTTTGCAATCCAGCGCTGCTGGCGCATCACAGATCCGTTTTTAGTTGAGTCTGAAGTCTCTCAGGTAGTGGAGTATTGTTTAATGTCGAGCAGACCTAATACGCCTTCTAACCCACAATGGTTAAGTGCGCTGTCTGCCTGTTGTTGCACTTTTGGTTTTGCATGGTAGGCGATGCTGAGTCCCGCCTCTTTCATCATCATCAAATCGTTGGCACCATCCCCCATGGCAACGGCCTGTGACGGTTTTATCCCTAATGCTTTGCACTGTTCCAGCAGGAACTCAGCCTTGGCCTCAGCACCAATAATGCGGCCGTGGATTTCGCCGGTGAGTTTTCCATTTTCAAACTCTAATGTATTGGCAAGCGTGTAATCGAGTTCGAAGCGTGTTTTTAATTTTTCTGTGAAGTAGGTAAACCCACCAGAGACCAGCGCGATTTTAATGCCGCGTGATTTGATCCCGGCAACCATCTGTTCTGCACCAGGGTTGGGGCGTAGCCGTTCATGGTAGACATGCGCCAGTGCGTCCTCCTGCAGCCCTGTGAGCAGGGCGATGCGGCGACGCAGTGATGTTTCAAAATCGATCTCGCCACGCATGGCCGATTCGGTGATCGCTGAGACTTGTGGTTTGACGTTGATGAAGTCGGCAATCTCATCAATACATTCGATATTGATGAGTGTGGAGTCCATGTCGGTGACGAGTAGTTTTACCGCGCTGGCGTCAAAGTCGTCGGACAGTAGGTTGATATCGAACTCTTCCTGACCTCGATACTGTTCCAGCTGTTGAGGCGTGACCTCACCATCTATCTGTATGTGGTAGTAACCGCTCTTTTTAATGAGTGTGCCATTGAACTGCTCGTTAAGCGCTTCGGCCTCGTAGGTGGTTAAACGTGGACCTTGTAATACCAGTATTGCCATGGAGGGTTGCCTTCAAACGGTGTGGAGGGTGTGGGGGCATTTTCCCACAGTGGCGGGGTTTGGGCAAAAATGGCGGGTGGGCTGTGAGTGTTGCCCACCCGCGAGTGCGGTGTTGTTAACGGTTGAAGAGCTGCTTTAGTTTGTCTTGTGTCTCGGTGCCTATTTTGTCTTTGAGCTGCTGTTTTTCAGCCTCCAGTTTTTGACGGGCGGCCTCTTTTTCTGTCTGGAGCCTGGCGTCGGCATTGGATTTGAGTTTAGCCTTTTCCTGTTGCAGCTTCTCATTGAGTAGCGCTTTTTCCTGTTTCAGCTTCTCTTTTAGGGCCGCCTTGCCTTGTGACAGCTTCTCTTTAAGCATCTCGTCATACTGCAGATCAAACTTGGGGGCACTAAAGGGGCCGTTGATGCGTACAGGAACGGTGAGTCCTTTGAGGGCGTTGATATCTTCACCCCCTTCGCCTGCGGAGCTGCCAACAATTTTGGCAGTGATGAGGTAGTCGAGTGTTGTCTCCACGAGGTTGATGCTGCCAGCGCCGTTAACGCGGGCAAAGGGGGTCTTGGCCCCCAGGTCGCTGCCGGTGACGATACCGTTGTTCACTAGGAAGGTGCCGCTGACTTCGCTGAAGTCGGTGGGTTTGGTGGCATTGTCGCTCAGCTTTTCGCCTTTAAGCTTGGCGCGTGCTTCACGTGCCTTGCCGGCGAGGTTGAGCCCCTTCATGGCGATGTTGGCAAAATTGAGGTTGATGGTGCCGTTGAGTGTTTTTGTTATCGCATCGGCATCATGCCCTTGTGCGGTGAGGTTGAGGTTGAGTGTGCCTTTGCCGCTGACCATGTCGTCGTTCATAAAGTCTTTAAGCAGTGGCCCCGCCTGGATGTTGTGCAGTGACTCCTTGAGGGTGAATTTTGGCATGTTGCCACGGGCATCAAGGGTGGTGTCGCCCTCGTAACTGCCCTGATAGAGTTTGGCGCTGACGGGGGCGAGTCGGACCACGCCATCTTTGGCCTTGATGGTGGTCTGGATATCATCCAGCTGCATGTTGGAGATTTTCAGTTTGCCAATGTTGGCTTTGCCGTCGATGTCGAGATTACGCAGCATCTCCATGGGTAGCTGTGCCGCGGCGGCAGCACCGCTGCTGGAGGTGGGCGTGGCTGGCGTGGTGGTGGTTGCGCCACTGTCGCTGGCTGGGGCCAGGTAGCGGTCGGCGTCGATGGCATCCAGGCTGAGCTGGTAGCGTACCGCTGGCAGGGGTTGGGTATCGCTGAGCTCAGCGTCAATGCTGCCTTGCAGTGTGGTCTCATCAAGTTTGAGTTTCAGCGGTTTGATGTGAATGGAGCTGGGAGTGGTATTCACAAGTTTAAGTTCCAGTGTGGCCTTGTTGAGTGCGTTGGGGTCGGCAGTGACTGGTGCGGCCATGGCCATGTTTTTGAAGAGGGTGCGTGGGCTGAACTCGGCAATGCGTAGATCGCCATTGAGTAGTGGTGTCTCCATGATGTTGCTGGCGCTGATAATGCCCTGAATGTTGAGTCCATAGCTGCTGAGCTTCAGGTTGTTGAACTGCGCGGTCTGCTCCTGCAGATGCAGGTTGATGTCGGCAGCAAGCTCCAGCGCGGCCTTGCCACCGGGCAGGCTTGGGTTGCTGATGTTGGCGGTGAGTGTGGTGGGGCTGAGGCTGTAGCGCTGGTTGGCCAGATCGATGTCGATGTTGCTGTCGAGTACCAGCTGGCCACTGCTGTTGAAGCCGTTGTTGCTGGCATCCGGGCTGTTGAAGTCAAAGCTGAGGTGCAGGTTTTCAAGGCGGTGTTGCTCAAACTTTTCTATATCCGCGATGACACGTACCTTGATACCGAGAGTGCCGTTGATGTTGGGTTTGCTGCTGCTGAGTTTGCTGTTGAGCTCTATATCCAGTGGTGTGTTAAGTGCGACGGGGCCGGTGGTGAGGTCCAGCGACTCGATGGCGTAGCGTGAGCCGGTGGCGCGATTGTCATAGATTACCTGGGCATCGCTGATGGCGAGGCCGCCGATCACCAGTGCCGCCAGTGGGGTAGAGCCGCCTGCTGGTGTCTCATCGACGGCGGCGGTGCGGTCGCCACTGGCGAGGTCGCTCCAGTTGTCGTTGCCATCCTCTGTGACCATCAGGTTGAGCCGCAGCCCCTGCAGGGTGACAGTCTTCATCTCTATTTCACGCCTAAGCAACGGCATGAGTTTGAGTTTTACGTCGGCCCCCTCAATGCGGGCGAAGGGCTGGTCACCAAAACCAGCCGCGTTGCTGAGCTGCATCGCCCCCAGCTCCATGCCGATCCAGGGGAAGAGCGAGAGTTTGATGTTGCCTTCGATGGTGAGATCGCGGCCAGTGGCCTCTTTGGCGGCCTGGCTGATCTGCGGTTTGTAGTCGTTGAGGTCGACGAAAAACGGGATAATAATGATCAATGCGATCAGCAGGCCAAGGGTGATGCCGGTGTACTTGAGGGCTTTGGACATGGCGGCGCTCTTCTGTTTCGATGGCGAATTGGTTACGTTAACTGATGTGTCAGGAGTAAGCCAGTCATACTGCTCTGCGGCTGGGTTATGCTATGTACCTGATCGAATGGGATGAAAGAGGCGTTATGAATTCAAATGGCTGAAATAAAAATCGATCTCCTGGAGTTCAAGAGTAACAGTGGGGGGGGGGGCCGGGGGGAGCTGCATACTGCGGTGTTGACGACGGGCGACCGCATCAAACGGACCGCCAGAGGCGTGGCGATCACATTGGGGCTGGGGGTGCTGGCAGTTTTTATCCCGGTCTTTCACTGGGTGTTGGTGCCGATCTTTCTGGTGGCGTTGCCGGTGGTTGGATTTTACATCTACCGCGCGACGGCATTGGTGGATAAGGCGGTGGGAGAGTGCCCCGAGTGTCGTCAGGAGGTTGTTCTCGCACTTGCCCCGCAGACCCGCGTCCCACATTGGACCTACTGTCCCGCCTGCAACAAGCCACTGCAGCTGGTGTATGATGCAACCCCTGATTTGGCAGTGAAGAGTGAAGAGTAGATTATGCGATCATTAATGGCGTTTATGGTTATAGGCATGATGGTGGTGGGAGGGACCGCCTCCATTACACTGCTGCTCTACCTGCTGGGCATTATCGGCCAGTAGCCGCTGCAGCGTGGATTGAGTGGTCAGCCTCACCTTTGGAGGGGCTTTTTTACGGCTGAAGAATGGGGTGTTGCTCTTTGGGTCCCGTGGCTGGGCAGCTGTTTTGCTGGTTGAGTGCCATGTGTGTGAAGGCGTTGCCGGTGAGGGCTTCGTTGTAGAGAAACCCCTGTCCTTCGGCGCAGCCGTGGCGAATCAGGAAGTTACGCTGCTCGTTGGTCTCAATGCCTTCGGCGCTGATGCGGATGTTCAGGCTCTGCCCCAAGGCAATGATGGCACAGGTGATCGCCTCGTCGCTTTTATCAAAGGGGATGTCATGGACAAACGACTGGTCGATTTTAAGTTTGTCCAACGGCAGCTGTTTGAGCTGGCTAAGGGATGAGTAGCCGGTACCAAAGTCGTCGATGGAGATCATCACCCCCAGGGCTTTTAGCTTATGCAGGGTGGTGATGGTGGAGGCCGGTTTGGCCATTAATATACTTTCGGTGATCTCCAGCTCCAGATGGCGGGCGGCCAGTCCACTCTTTTTAAGGGCGGCTTGGATAACGGTTGCCAGATTGCCACGCTGAAACTGTAGCCCCGAGATGTTGACGGAGAGGGTCTCGATGTTGATACCCGTCGCCAGCCAGCGCTGCATCTGGGCGCAGCCGTGGGTGATGACCCATTCACCAAGAGGAATGATCAGTCCCGACTCCTCGGCATGGCCGATGAAACTCTGTGGCTGGAGCAGCCCCTTATTGGGGTGTTGCCAGCGAACCAGCGCCTCGGCCCCGGTTAAACGGCCACTATTGAGGTCGTATTGGGGTTGGTAATGCAGGACCAGTTCGTTGTTGTTAATGGCGTGGCGCAGCGCATTTTCGAGGCTGAGTTTTTCTGTGATGTTATCGGTCAGTTCGGTGGTATAAAAGTGGCAGGCATTGCCACCAACCTCCTTAGAGAGATACATGGCGGCGTCGGCATTTTTGATCAGGACCTCTGTGGTCAGGCCATCCTGGGGATAGAGGGCAATGCCGATGCTGAGGGATAAGTAGAGGCTGTGGTCGTTGATCAACACCGGGGCATCAAAGGCAGACATCATCTTTTCAGCAATGATCATGGCGTCGCTATTGTCGCGCAAACTTTCAAGCAGTATCACAAACTCATCACCCCCGACTCTGGCCAGCGTGTCCTGCTCCCTTACTATGAGCTGGAGGCGGTTGGCAACGTGTTGCAGCAGCGTATCGCCAGTGGCGTGGCCCAGGCTGTCGTTGATGTTTTTGAAACGGTCCAGGTCAATAAACATAACCGCCACCTTGTTGCCAGAGCGGTTGGCCACCTGTATGGCGTGTTTTAGGCGGTCGTGGAGCAGTAGCCGGTTGGGCAGATGGGTTAATGGATCGTGGTGGGCAAGAAAATCGAGCCTCTCCTGAGTCTTTTTCTGCAGTGCAATATCCTCCACACTGGACCAGATATAGGTTTCGTTATCTTTTTTTAACAACATTCCATTTAGGCGCACCGGCACCAGGTGGCCGTCCCGGTGAATGTACTCTTTCTCGTAGGGGCCATAGTGGCCGGATTGATTGAGCTGTTTTAGGATCGCCTGCTCCGTGGCGTAATATTTTTCGGGGGTGATATCCCAGTAACTGCAGTTTATGGTGTCGCTGATGGTACGGCCAATGATACTGGCGTAGGCTGCGTTGATATCGACCAATTCGCCACTCATGCGACAGAGTGCCAGCCCAATCGGGCTGTTTTCAAAGAGCATGCGGTTGTACTGCTCACTCTCTTTTAGGCGGTTCTCTGCCGCTTTGCGCGGCGTGATGTCGCGGATGGTCTGGACCATTCCCTGCTGTGTGGCGCTGATGTTGATCGGTGACAGTGCGTAGTCAAAAAAACGGTTTTTAGTGGGGGCGTAAAGCTCCACATTGCGGATGCTCCGGCCATGTTTGATCGCCTCACAGATGGGGCAGAGTGTATTGTCGGTACTGGCAGGATGGTAGAGCTGGTGGCAGTGCTGGTCCAGGACATCGGCGAGGGGGAGTTGCACCAGCGCGGTGGCGGCCTGATTGGCCTGTTGAATGATGCCGTTGCTATCCACCACGATGGTGGCGTCAGGCACAGCATCATAGGTATTGGCGGTCCTGGCCATAGCCAGAAAGGGTCTCTCCAGGGTGGTGCGCATGGTGGCTAAAAAGATCAGCCAGAAGGAGAAAAGCTTGAAGATGTGGCCAACCAGGTTGGCTGTTTCATCCAGTGTCACAAAGAGTGTAAACGCCAGCTCGGCAGCGATGGTGAAGGCGATGGCCAGGAATATCATCGTCTGGGTTTTTGGCTCAAGCAGATGGCGGTTGCGCCACAGCAGGAGTGCGGCAATAACGAGCAGACTGATAATGGTGTATTCGGCAATGATCTTGAACGGTGTTAAACCAATACCCTCAATGAATACGTCGGGGAAGGCGGTGCTGATCGCCAGCAGTGACATAAGCATGGCCACGGTGCCAACGATGAGTAACACCGGTTCACGTCGCAGGGAGTGGTTTAAGTAGCGGCAGGCAATCAGCAGTACCAGCGCCTCCAGGGCACGGGCGGCGAGCCATAGTCGTATTGAATACTCCGGAGTAGTGAGGGAGAAGATGCCAAAATCTTTGTAGGTAAGGGTGTGAAACAGGTCGATGATGGCGACCCAAAAATACCCAATCCCCAGAAACATCAAAAAGTTGTTCTTGGTGAAGGGGTACATATTCCAGGCAACAACCGCCAAGGTGATGGCGATACCAATGGCAAGAAACTCCGCCAGTGTATGGAAAAGCGGGTAGTTGTAGTGGCTGATAGCGATGAGCAGGCTGGCGAGAAGGGACGGCACGGCCCAAGGCCAGTGGTTGAAGCTTGAGGTTTGGGCCTTTGAAGCCATGCAGTTCCTTTTTTTAGAGGTTGGCCAGCCAGACGACGATGGATGTCAGGTAGTTGTTGGTGCCCGGCGGCAACACATCTTCACCATAGCCGACGTGGCGGTAGGTGAATAGAGACTGTTTTTAGGGTTTTTGCAGGGGAGGCTGGAGCGGGTGAAGGGAATCGAACCCTCGTATGCAGCTTGGGAAGCTGCCGTTCTACCATTGAACTACACCCGCAAAGCGCGGCCATCTTAACCGAAATTGCGGCGCGGCTCTAGCGCTCTGGTGGTGTTGATGGCAGATTCTGCTGCACCTGTTGTTGTAGCTGTGTCTGCAGCAGCGCTATTTTTTGAGGATCGGCGGCCAACGCTTCAAGCTGTTTGATGTAGTGGCGCGCACCATCCAGGTCGTTGCTGGCCAATTTAACGGCGGCCAGATTGAAGAGTGACTGGGTATCATCGGCGTTGAGCAGTACCGCAGTTTCCAGATAGGGCAGTATCTCTTGTGGCGGACGCCCCTGATACATGTAGATCTGGCCGATCCAGCGGTTTGCCTCGCTGTTCTCTTTGATGCTGTTGGTGGCGATCAGGAGTGGCAGGGCCTGATCAAACTGTCTCTGGCTTAGCAGTGCCTGGATGGCGGGCAGGTAAAACTCGATGTTGTACGGGGCCGCGCTGACGAGGGCGAGGTATTCGCGCATGGCCAGTGCCGGTTCGCCCAATGATTCGTAGTGGCGCGCCATCTGGATATGGCCATCAAAATAGCTGATCTCATTTTTAAAACTGCGGTAGGCAACGGCCTCTGCCTGACTGTTGGCCTTGAAATTGGCGATGGTGCGTTCGCCCGGCCCCTTGGGTGGGTAGGGCCAGTGGTCGGTGAGGTTGATGATGCGGATCTCGCCTAAAGCGCGGTCGAAGTCGGTGATGGGCCAGGCGCGGCGATAGAGGGCGGTCGGCAGCATGTTTTTGTCGTCCCATTTATCGCTGATAAATCTGTTTTCATGCAGGGTGTCGAAGAAGGCCTCGCTCATCAGCAGATAGCCTTCAACATTGGGGTGCAGGTGCTCCAGCATCAATTCGGCACCGACAATATTGTTGGTGGAGGCCTTCTCGAAGTAGCGGCGCATCGCTACCACCGGGGCGTTGAACTCCCCGGCTACCTTGTGGATTATGGCGTTGAACTCCTCCGGCGCACGAAACCGCAGCCCATCCAGATCCTTGGCCCAGCGGTAACTTTCGTTGGCCATGCCATACATCTGCTGCTGCTCCAGCTGCTGTGCCCAGGCGTAGGCGATGTCGGCGGGCAGGTGTTCACCATCATCCACCGAGACAAAGGGCCGCTGGTCGCGCAGGTTGCTGACCAGCTCGCTGATCACGACCGGCACCCCGGCAGCCTTGGCCTTGGCCATGATCTGGCGCAGATTGGCCTCGTAGTTGGCCTTCGCAATCTGGTATGTCGGGCTGTTGTAGGGGATGCTGCGTTCGCCCACCATCCGCCCCATCAGGGTAGAAAATTGGTTGCCAGATGGGGCACCCAACTGATGGATGAGGGCGTTGAGGCCATTGCGAACCAGCTGTACGGTTTTAAGCTGTAGCAGTTTTAGATAGGTGGTGATCAGCCAGCGCGACTGTCCAACAGAGTTGGAAGAGGCCGCCCCCAGCGCACCGTAAAATTCGTTGTGGCCGGCATAGATCAGAATAGCGTCGGGCTGTTGTGCCAGGATCTCATCCATAAAATCGATCAGGGTAAAGCTGTTCACGGCAGCGATGCCGGTATTGACCACCTCTATCTGTCTGTCAGGAAAGACGTCGGCGAGTCGCTGTGCAAGCAGGCGCGAGAAGAGTACATTTTCCGGGTAGGGCCAGCTGGCGGTTGTCGATTCACCCATGACAAAAATGCGGTAACCATTGTCTGGCTTGTTGAGTCGGAACAGCTCCGTGGGTGGTCCCGGGATGTAACCCTGCCGGGGAAAGTAGCGCTGGGCAACCAGCGGGTTGGTCATTAAATGGGGCTCGTTGTGCCCTTTTTCGGGGGCGGCGATGAAGAGCTGTTGATCGTCACCGTAGTTAAAGGCGCGCAGCCCTAGCTCAAACAGCACAAAAAAGAGCAACGGGATGGAGAGTGCCAGGGTGTAAAACAGGTAGAGCCTTTTTCCGGTTGCCATCGTTGCGCGGTTGATCTCTTGATTGGGTTTGGGGTTGAATTGCGATTAAGATAGCGGCCCTGCGGTCGATAGTTTGATCAGGAAAAAATGAGTCACATGATGATGTTAGCAACATACCGGATGGAAAAACAGGTAGCACTATTGCTGGCGGCCATCCTGATGGTAGTGGCGGTCTGGCCACTATTCAGTGGTGGTATGTTGGTTTGGCCATGGTTGGCGGCGGCGCTGTTGCTATTGCTGCTGGCGTGGTGGCGACCGGCATGGCTGACCCCCCTGGCCAACGGTTGGTCGCGGCTTGGCCACTGGTTGGGTACTTTGAATAGCTACATCATCTTGGCGCTGCTGTTTTTTCTGGTGATTACCCCTGTGGCACTGCTATTTCGGTGGCGCGGGCGTGATGCGCTGCATCTCAGACAGAAAAAGTTGCACAGCTACTGGCAGACCGAGGCGCGGCAGTGGTCGCCAGAGAGTTTTAAGGATCAGTTCTGATGGCGTTTTTAAGTGAGTTGCTGCAGTTCCTCAAACAGCGCAAAAAACTCTGGTTGCTGCCTGTGGTTGTGCTGTTGCTGCTGTTGGGGGGCATGATTGTCTTTGTGCAGGGCAGCGCCCTGGCCCCCCTGATCTATACCGTTTTTTAGATGTGGATACTGGGCATCTCGGCCTACTATCACGACAGCGCAGCGGCGCTGATCCATGACGGTGAGATTATAGCTGCCGCGCAAGAGGAGCGTTTTACCCGCCAGAAACATTGCGCCGACTTTCCCCGGCAGGCGATTGAGTATTGTCTGCGGGAGGCAGGCATCACGGTTGAGCAGCTCGACCACATCGTCTTTTATGACAAACCGTTCCTGAAGTTTGAACGGCTGCTGGAGAGTTACCACGCCTTCGCCCCGTCTGGTTTTCGTTCGTTTGTCACCGCCATGCCGCTCTGGCTCAAGGAGAAGCTGTTTCAAAAACGGCTGCTGCAGCGTGAATTGGCGGCCCTGGCGCAGGGACCCGCTGAGGGGCTGGCACTGCGTGAGCGGCTGCTTTTTTCAGAGCATCACCTCTCACACGCCGCCTCCGCCTTCTACCCATCCCCCTTCGACAAGGCGCTGATCTTGACCATGGATGGTGTTGGCGAGTGGGCCACCACTTCGGTGATGTTGGGCGAGGGGCGTGATATTCGGCTACTGAAAGAGATCCACTTCCCCCACTCCCTGGGTCTGCTCTACTCCGCCTTTACCAGTTACTGTGGATTTAAAGTTAATGACGGTGAGTACAAACTGATGGGGCTGGCCCCCTATGGCAAACCCTGTTATGTGGAGCTGATCTGCCGGGAATTGATCGATATTGCTGACGATGGCTCCTACCGCCTCAACATGCGCTACTTCAACTACTGCACCGGCCTGACCATGACCAACCGCCATTTTCATGCCCTGTTTGGTCGGGACCCACGCCAACCGGACTCCCCTATTACTGTGATGGATATGGATCTGGCCGCCTCGGTTCAGGCGGTGGCAGAGCGGGTGATCTTGACGCTGGCAACCGCGCTGCGTCAGGAGTATGGCATTGATAACCTCTGTCTGGCCGGGGGGGTGGCGCTTAACAGCGTCGCCAATGGCAAGCTACAACGTGCCGGCACCTTTGGAAATATCTGGATTCAACCCGCCGCCGGGGATGCGGGCGGTGCGCTGGGGGCGGCGCTGGTGGGGTATCACCTGCATCGGCAGCAGCCACGCCGTCACCATCCCGCCCCGGATGGCATGAAGGGCAGTTATCTTGGCCCTGCGTTTACTGATGCGGAGATTGAACGGTTGTTACAGACAGAGGGGGTGCCATATCAGCGGCTCGAACGGGATGGTCTGGTTAACAGCGCGGCGCAGGCCCTGGCGGATGAAAAAGTGGTGGGCTGGTTTCAGGGGCGCATGGAGTTTGGCCCACGGGCCTTGGGCAACCGCAGTATTCTGGGGGATCCCCGTTCGCCACGCACCCAGTCGGTGATGAATCTGAAGATCAAAAACCGTGAATCGTTCCGCCCCTTTGCGCCATCGGTGTTGAGCGAGGATGTGGCTGACTATTTTGAACTGCATCAGCCCAGCCCCTACATGCTGCTGGTAGCGCCGCTGTTGCCGTCGCGGCGGCGCCAGTTGTCTGAATCAGAGCGCGAGGTGAACGGTGTCGAACAGGTCAACCTGGTGCGCTCCGATATTCCCGCAGTGACCCACATCGACTACTCGGCGCGGCTGCAATCGGTGAGTGCAGAGGCCAATCCGCTCTACCATCAGCTCATCAGTCGTTTCAAGGTCTTGACCGGTTATGGTCTGGTGGTTAATACCTCATTCAACGTGCGTGACGAACCGATCATCTGCACGCCGCAACAGGCGCTTAACTGTTTCATGAAGACCGGGATGGATGAGCTCTATCTCGGCAGTTTTCGGCTGCAAAAGCCGCCGCAATAACAGCCCTACCAACCGTTACTACCGCCATGCCTGCCGCCGTTAAACGTGCCGTTACCGGTGCCATCATTGTTTTTACAGGCACCAAAGCCGGACCAGTTGGGGTTTTGGGTGGAGTCGCAAAAATCGGCGTAGTTGACGTTGGCGGGGTTGAAGGCATCGCCGTTGGCGGCGCCCACATAGGTATAGGTGCCGTTGCTGCCCCCCTCTTCAGTACCGGCGGTGTAGGTGTAGCGGCCAGCGGTGGGGGTGGAGTTCTGGTTGTCGGTGGCGTAGTTGTAATCCCCAGTGGTGCCATAGATGGACGAACCGCCCAGGGTCACGGTATTGGTGATCCCCGCCCCGGCCTTTTTGGTGACATTGGTGTGGCGGGTCAGTTGCGAATTGATGGCGACATAGTTGATGGTGGTGTCGGTGGCGACCACCGGGATGGCGCTGGTGCTGCTGTGGCCCAGGGCGCGGGCATCCAGGATCACGGTGCTGACCATGTCGGTGGCGCTGCCGGTATAGCCGGCACCGTAGGTGGTGTCCTGGTCAGTATTGCCATTTTTAGTGATCTGCGAGATCAAGGGTTTGTTGGCAAAGGTGTCTTTGAGGAAGATCATCTCGGTATCGGCATCCTTGAGGAACTGGTGCATGATGATCTTGGTGGGGTTGCCGGTGCCGGTGCCGGTTTTGAGTGCGTCGCTACCGGACACGTCATAGGGTTTGGCCATGTTGTAGAGCTGGTTGCTGGTATTAAAGGCGGTGGTGCCGTTGTAGGCGCTGGCGGTGCGGTAAACGCCAGAGGTATAGGCAGAACCATAGGTGGAGTCAGCGGCAATAATGTACTCCAGGGCAAAGTTATCACCGAGGGCGTAATCACCAATGATCACTTGGTAGTACCACTTGCTGGTGGTGGTGTCCAGGAACATGCGTTGAAAAAAGCCGCCGGGGTCGTCGTGGCTGCCTGCTAACTGGTTGCCGCAGTTGTAGCTGGCGGATACCGAGGTGTAGCAGGCTACCCAGGCGTCGTTGCTGCTGTAGGAAACACCAGTGGTGCTGGCACCGTTATTAATTTTTTCATCGTTATTGAAGTTGAGGTTGAACTCCGCCTGGCTGCTGGGAATGGCCGGCAGCAGGAGCAGGCTGATGGCCAGGGCTACCCCCGTTGCTATCCTGATTTTTCGTCCGTGGTCGTGAAGCTGGCCCTCAATGGCGCAATGTTCTGTTAATTTCATATCGCACCTGCCTGCTGATCTCGTGTCAGGGCTCCCTCTGACGTTCTTTAATGTGTGCTGAGCGGTACCCGTATTCAGGGCTTTACTCTGTTTGTCTGTAAGGAAACTCTAATGCTTATTGGTACTGTTATGTATCGGTCAAATAACTTAGAAACTTTAAGGGAGAAGTCAATATTGGTGCTGTGCAGGCGGGCCTGTAGATTGATTAGTGCCGCGTGTATTGTCTGTTAATAATGTGTTAATGTGACACACATGTTCACAAAGTGACGCTAATAGTCACGTTTAGATTGTGGGTTTGTGGCGGGTAAGTACAAAAAATAATAATTAAATCAGTGATGTTGCAATTCATGAGAGTTGTCTCGTTGAGTTAATGGCTTTGAGGTGCCTATGGGGAATCGGCTGTCTGGACATCGTGTAGTACGTGGCCCCCTGTTAGGTGGGCTGCTGCTGATGGTTGCGCCCCTGGGGGCAGAGTTTGCCCTGAACTTCACCCCCGGCAATGTTGGTGGTGGCGGCGGCTGGGGCGGGGGGGGTGGTGCCGGCGGCTGGGCTGATGTGGAGTGTAATGGTAGCACCACGGGTGGCAGTGGCTGGGGCGGTACGGGCGGCGGCTGGGGCAGCGGTTTTCGTGGGTGCGGTAACGGTTACTTTCTGCAAGAGACTAATAGTGGTTATTACCATGTGATCGTAGGTGACCCAACAACGGACTTTGCGTTGGAGTTCTATATTGGTGGCACCGGTAACTCAGCATCGGGTGGCGATTTTAATAACTGGCGTTACCCGTTGAGCAGTAATGCGGGGTTGACGGGGAACGGTTCGGGCGACGCCACCCGAGTCCACATGCGGCAGCTGGTCAAGGGTGTGGGCATGGATCAGGAGTTTCTCAAGGCCCAAAATGCCACCAAGCCTAAAATCACCCAAACCATCAACAACGCTGGTCTTACGTCGCAGTTTTCCGTGGATATGACCAACTCATCCTATGCCACCAGGACTACCGCGGGGGTGATGGTGAATAAACAGACACTGGTTGTGGATGGCCTGCCTGTGGGCGCGGCTGACTTTGATATGGGTAGGGATAGCCAGACAAGCCAGGTGACGGCGGGGCAATACTCCCGGGGCAGCGGGGTGGGGGCCAGTTATAGCTACCTGTATGGTGGGTTTAATGTCACTGCTGTTGACTGGATACGTTACTGCGACCCGGCCCAGAATACGGATCACAAATGTGATTTGGCCGGTGGCACCAGTTTGGGTTCCAGCCGTGGTGGGTGGGGGGCAGGCGGTGCCAGCTGGGGAAGTGGCACCAGTTGGGGCGGTGGAGGCAGTGGCGGCGGTTTTGGCTGGTGATGTGGCGGTCCTCGGCGGGGGCTGGAAATGGTGTGAGAGTAGTCGGTATGCCGCATAGCTGAACGCCTGCTGGCGTTCCGATTCCATATATTAGGGAACCTCTGAATAACCCCATTCGTCCTGAGCCTGTCGAAGGGCTGGTGACGTAACGTGTTGGCTTTTAAGAGTCCGCCATTAGCACATGGGTGTGGCTAGATGAATAGGGTGCGGGCGTGGACCGTTGGCCGGGCAAAGTTGAGCCGGATAGTGGGAAGCAGCGCCTCACTCCATTGGCGGGCAACGGGGTGTTTGTCGCCGTTCTGAGGTCGATCAGAAAAACAGTCGCTGAGCAGCAGGGTGACGCCTGGCGGGATGCGCTATTTTTTTGCCTGTGGCGGAGTGCCGTATTGGCGTCGGCCAAACACGCCGCAGGCGCTGATACCCAGCAGCAGCTCTAGCCAGCCGAATGCACCACCACCACTGGTTGTCTCCTGTCTATTCTGGGCATTGTCGGTTGGCGCGGTGTTCTCTTCTTTGATTGTATCGGGGTTTGTATCGGGTTCGTCTGGCGGAGTCAGGGGGGTGGCCTCAATAACGGGGGTGGCAGGTAGCACCTCTTGGGACTCAATCAGGAATATTTCGCTGTTCAGGTCACTATTGCCACCACTCAGGTTGCTGCTGGTATGGAGGGTGATACGTTTAGCATCGGCGCTGATGCTGGGGCGTAGCCGACTGCTATCTGTACCCGCAAAGGTGAGCTGTTTAACCACGGGACGGCCTGTGGCGTTGAGTGGTGCGTTGAGGTCGATCATGGCTAGCTCATACTTCTTTGATCCGGCGGCCAGATCAGCGCGGGAGCGGGTGCTAAAGACAATTTTGTCGCCTTGGGCGCTGATCTCGGGCCAGTGGGCGTCATCATCGCTGTTTCTCCAACCGGAACCACTGGTGTAGGCGTTGGCATTGTCGCTGAAGGTGAGCTGGCGCAAGCCGCCGCCACTGCGTTGGGCGATGAAGATGACATCAGCAAGAAACGGGTTACTGCCTGGGACGGTGCGGTTGGGGGTGTTAACCCCTTCACCGTCAGGGTTGATGCAGCCTGAAAAGGCGATCCAGCTGCCGTCGTAGGAGAGGCTGGGTTCAAAGGCATCTTCAGCCCGGATGTGGACGGGGGCATCCACATCGGTATTGGTTATCTGGGTTGTGTACTGCTTCAGGGTGCTGAAGGTTGCCCCTTGTGCCTGATAGCCTGCCAGATCGAAGAGAAATACTTCGTTGTTCCAGTCGTCGTTCATGGGGGGCAGCAGGTCGTTGAAGGAGTCGAAGGCGAGGGTGCTGCCGTCGCCGGAGAGGGCGACATTGCGTGAGTCGTCGCTGCGGATGTTCCTGCCGGTGGGGTAGGGCACGCCGTGGGTAATCTGTGTCAGTTGTGTGCCATTGGCATGGATGACAAAGATCTCTTTGGTATGGTCACTGTTTTGACCGGCAATCAAATCCTGGGTTGATTCAAAGGCGATGGTCTGGCCATCGTCTGAGATGCGTGGCTTGATCGAGTGTCCACCACTGCCATGGGTTAGCTGGCGGAGATCGCTGCCATCGCTGTTGATAGTGAAGATCTGGTAGTTGGGCAGGTAGTAACCGGCATCGGCAAAAAACTCCGGGGGATTTTCGCCGGTCAGATCAAAGTAGGAGGCAAAAACCACCACCTTGCCATTGGCGGAGAGCCGCGGCGGGGTACTGGTGGTGTAATAGGCAGTGCTCTCCACGGGAGTGGTGGGTCTGGTGGCGTGGGTGAGCTGGCGCAGTGCGGAGCCGTTACTGGCCATGATGTAGAGATTGTCCAGATGGTCAGGATTACTGCCGGGGACCACATCAGCATTTGCGGTGAAGACGATGGCAGAGCCATCTTTGGCGATGTCTGGGTCCCGCGCCTCATATTGCAAGGCGGAGGTAGAGCGGGAGTCTGTTAGCTGCGTAATGGTGACGGTGACGCTGGCCGCCGCGACCGTAGCGCTGGCCAGTAGCGCCCAGGTGGCTAGTCGGATAAGGGGGTGTGAGGTGTGGTGGTTCATAGTATACGTCTCTAAATTAGGTGTATCAGATGTGGGCCGTTCCCTGGTGGTGGGACTCTGCGTGGCCCTTAGTCCTTCCCGCCGCCGCCATAGAGGTGGGTGGCGTTTTGGGCCGGGTTGCGCCACTCTTTCCAGAGTTCTGTCCAGGTATCGAAGTGGTTGCCGGTGCTGCTTACATACTCATTTTCAAAGCTGCTGCCCGTCATGGAGCTGGTGTAGCGTTTGCTGTAGAGATATTTACCGCCCGTGATGTTGACGCTGCTATCGCTGCCTGCGGGCATGTTGTTGATATTAAAGTCGCTGACAAAGGCCCCATCGCGGATGCTCATCTGGTTTTTGAGCATCACGCCGGCGATGTTGGCCTGATCAAAGGTGCTGTTGCTCATATCCAAATCAAACTGATGGCTCAGCGCACCGGCATTGATGTTCTGAGTGATGCGCTGTTTCTTATTAAAACTGGCCTTGGTCACCTCTTGATAGAGTCCGCCGCTGTCGATCGCCTGACGAAACTGGGTGCTTTTAGGGTTGGCGGTACCGCTGCCGGAGAATTTGGCCGGACCCAGTGGGTCGTAGGCGTTGTCCGGGCCTTTATCGATGGGCGTCCAGTTGCCAAGTGAGTCTGATATGGGGCCTAAGTCATCCACCTCTGTCTGGGGCAGTGTGTTGAAACCGCCGTTGTCGTTGTTCATGTAGCGAACAATCTTGATGTAGGACTCCTGCACAAAGTCGCTGTTGGGCAGGCCAACGATGGTGTGGTAATACTGCTCTCCTGTGGTTGTGTCGCGAATCCGTTCCATCAAAAACGGGCTGGTATCACGGCCATTGTTGTTACGGAACTCATCATTTTCATCACACTTTTCAAAACCACCGCTGGGGGCACTGGGGCGATTGCAATTGAAATTTAACCACTCCGGATCACCCAGACGGGTGAGCTGGGGCTGGAAGTTGAGTGAAAACTCGGCGTTGGCAGTGGCTGGAAGTAACATCAGCAGTGCTACAACGGGGCCGCAATAACCTTTATTTGGATATGCCATAGTCATAGGCCCTGTCAGTTTGGGATTGGTAAAATGTCTGAAACCCACGCAAGGCCATCCGTGAACGAGCAGTGGGGTCTGTTAGAGTGTTGTTTTTATTGATGTTATGTTTTGTGTTAACAGCGGCAAGAATACAAAAACAGGCCAAATATTAACAATTATTAATAATATAATAATTATTTGTTAATACTTGTGCAATAGATGGCCTGTCTCTATGGCCAGCTCTTGGTGCTGAGACGGTGGCCATTGACCTGTTTAGGGAACCCCTGAATAAGCCCACCGTTCGTGGTGAGCTTGTCGAACCATGAATGGAGGACAGTTAACCATCAATACGTTACGTTGCCAGCCCTTCGACAGGCTCAGGGCGAACGGGGTTATTCAGAGGTTCCTTAGGTAGATATTTGGTTATTACGGGGTGATGTGAGGCGGTCCGGTCACTCGCGGATGACTTTGCCGCTAATGAGATCGATAATTTTGCTGGGGGCGGTTTTGGCGCTGCTTAAACCGCTCACGGCTGCATCCAGATGGTAGCCAAAGTAACGCCGTACTGTCAGCAGTGAACGGGCCGGGGTGAGCCCTGCGGGGTTGGCGCTGGTGGAGACAATGGCGCTGCCAAGCTGTTGGCAGAGTTGCTGGGCGGTGGCGCTGGTGGTGATACGCACGGCGATGGAGTGGTGTTTGCCGCAGAGCCAGCGTGGCACATCGCTACGTAGTGGACAGATCCAGGTGGTGGGGCGGGGCGTTGCCTGGGTCAATTTGCTGAGTTGTGTTTGATCTTGTATGTCGATGTAGGGCAGCAGCTGTTGCAGATTGGCACCGATGAGGATCAACCCTTTTTCTTGTGGCCGCTGTTTGAGTTCGAGGATGCGTTCGACGGCCTGGCCATCCAGTGGGTCGCAGCCGAGGCCAAAGACAGTCTCGGTGGGGTAGGCGATAACACCGCCCGCGCTAAGGGCGCGAACGGCTTGGCGGATCTGCCAGGGGGATGGCACGTTACTTTTCCTGTTCGCGGGCGACGGCGCGGTAGCCGATGTCGTGGCGGTAGAACATGCCGTTCCAGCGGATCTTTTTGCAGAGTGTGTAGGCGTTGGCCTGAGCCTCGCCAACGGTCTCGCCCAGACCCACAGCGCAGAGCACCCGGCCACCGGCGGTGACGACGTTGCCATCTTTGCTGGCGGTACCGGCGTGGAAGATTTTGGCGTCGTCGGAGTCGGCGCCATCCAGACCGTTGATCACATCACCTTTTGGATAGTCGCCGGGATAACCAGCGGCGGCGAGCACTACGCCGAGGGCGGCGCGTCTGTCCCATTCAACCGTTGCTTGGTCGAGTTTGCCGTCGAGGGCGGTGTTGCAGAGGGCGACCAGATCTGACTTCAGCCGCATCATGATCGGCTGGGTCTCGGGATCACCGAAGCGGCAGTTGTATTCGATCACCTTGGGTGCGCCGCTGGCGTCGATCATCAGCCCGGCGTAGAGGAAGCCGGTGTAGGGGTTGCCCTCGGCGGCCATGCCGCGCACGGTCGGTTCGATGATGTCGCGCATCACCCGATCATGCACGGCTGGTGTGACGACAGGGGCGGGAGAGTAGGCCCCCATGCCGCCGGTATTGGGGCCGCTGTCGCCGTCGCCAACCCGTTTGTGGTCCTGGCTGGTGGCCATCGGCAGGATGTTTTTGCCGTCGACCATGACGATAAAGCTGGCCTCTTCGCCGTCGAGGAACTCTTCGATGACAACACGGGAACCGGCGTTGCCAAAGGCGTTGCCGGAGAGCATGTAGCGGATCGCATCTTCAGCCTCTGCCAAAGTCATGGCGACGATGACACCCTTGCCCGCCGCCAGACCATCGGCTTTGATGACGATAGGCGCGCCCATTTTACGCACGTAGGCGAGGGCCGGGTCGATCTCGGTGAAGTTCTGGTAGTCGGCGGTGGGGATCTGGTGGCGCGCCAGAAAATCCTTGGTGAAGGCCTTGGAGCCTTCGAGCTGGGCGGCATTTTTGGTTGGGCCAAAGCAGCGCAGACCGGCGGCGTTGAAGGCGTCGACCAGACCCAGCACCAGTGGCACTTCGGGGCCAACGATGGTGAGGCCGATGGCGTTGGTTTGGGCAAACGCCACCAGAGCAGCGATGTTATCCACGGCGATGGCGACGTTTTCCAGCTTCGGCTCCCGCGCTGTGCCGGCATTGCCGGGGGCGACAAATATCTGCTCTACGCCGGGCGACTGGGCCGCCTTCCATGCCAGGGCGTGTTCACGCCCGCCGCTGCCGATGACTAATACCTTCATGAATCTGCCTTTTTGTTGCCTATACCCTGGAAGGCGGCGATTTTACCGTATGCGGCGGGTGACGCACACCCTCAGTATGTCCGGCAGTATGTCGGGCAAAAGGGGTGCGTAATACCCATTTGTTATAGATGGTTGCCTTTATGCGGTGTAAAACTCACAATAACGGGGTGAAGAGGTCGTCCGTGTGCCGGTTTGTCAGGTAGGATGGGCCGTATGTATTTGGGTGTTAGGGTGGTTTAACACAGTGAAATGTGGATATCGCGGGGGTGCGGACATGGTCGCAAATAGGAAGCTTTCTTGGGTGGCGTTGTTGCTGGCGGTGGGGTCGGTGCCGGTGGTGAATGCAGCTACGTTTGTTGTGAATACAACGGTAGACGCGGTGGATAGCGCCCCGGGCAATGGTAGTTGTGCGACCGCTGCCGGGCAGTGCAGCCTGCGTGCCGCGATTCAAGAGGCCAACGTACTGGCGGGGGCTGACGTGATCACTCTGCCGGCGGGCACGTATCGGCTTGATATCGGTGGCCAGGGTGAAGAGGCAGCGGCGAGGGGTGACCTTGATATAAGCAGTGAAATTGTGATTAACGGGGCGGCGGCTAATACCACGATTGTTGATGGCATGAAGCAGGATCGTGTTTTCCAGGTTCATCGTGCGGGTGTAGCCACGCTGAATAAACTGGCCATTCGTAACGGTAGTGCCAATGTCGACGGGTTGGGCGGTGGGCTCTCCAACCGTGGTGGCACGGTGACGCTCAATGATTGCAACGTCTACCGCAATATAGGCTCTGGTTTTGGCGGCGGGCTGGACAATAACTCCTTTGGTGGTCAGGGCGATGTCAGTAATTCGATGGCGCGTATGACCGTTAACCGCTGCACCATCAGTGATAACGTGGTGTTGGGTAACGGTGGTGGGGTCTCCAATAATGACGGTATTTTGGTCATTAATGACAGCACTATTCGTAACAACTCGGGCGGCCAGTTTGCCTCCAACGTTCAGGGCGGGGGTATCTATAACTCCAGCGCGCTGCAGCTCCCCGGCGCTGGCGAGATGGCGAGTATGACGGTGAACCGTACCTTGATCACAGGCCATAGTGTGCTGAGTGATGGTGGTGGTATTTACCACCTGATGGGCAATATGACGATCTCTAACTCCACCATTAGTGATAACGAGGCCAAACGTAACGGTGGTGGCATTTTTATTGCCAATACACTGACGGCGCTCTCCACCAACCGTATTGTGCATACGACAATTACCGACAACAGCGCCCACGGCAATGATACCTCGGAGCCACCGAAGGGGTTTGGCGGTGGTGGGCTGTTTAACGGCAACCCCTCTAATCCGAACGGGGCGGTGGTAACTTATCTGGAGAACTCCCTTATTGCCGGTAATATGATTGGTGGCAACTGTTACAACATCGGCGTGCTGGAAAAGCAGGGTAACTTCATTGATGGCACCAGCTGTAATAATGCGGGTGATACATCGGGCAGGAGTTATAGCGCGACGGAGATTGGGCTGGGATTGCTGAAGGATAACGGCGGACCAACCCAGACCCATGGCCTGTTACCGGGCAGTTTGGCGATTAATACAGCGGTGACCGCGCTCTGCAAGCCGGTGGATCAGCGTGGTTATACCCGCCCGGCGTCTGGCTGTGATGCCGGGGCCTTTGAGGTTGAAGGGGTGGTGCCATCAACGCCGTTAGTGCCAACCCCCTCCTCTTCCGGGGTCTCCACCGATGGCCAGAACAGGGTGCCGCAGGCATTCCCTATGCCCTATGTGGCGGTGGCGGGTGAGGCGTTGAACGGGGTCTTGAATGGTGTCGATTTTGACGGTGACCCACTGACCTATGAGATTGTGACTCAGCCAACCAAAGGCACTATCGGTTTGAGAAATACAAGCGCGACGGCCAACAATGTGATTCCAGGCAGCTTTACCTATGTGGCGGGTTCAGGGGCCACGGGTTCGGATAGTTTTACTTACAGGGTGTGTGACGTTATCAGCTGTTCCGAGCCGGCACTGATCTCGATTGTGATCAGCAACGGTGCAGCGGTCTCCGATATTGGGATCACGTTGGCATCGGGGACGGGCACAGCATCCCCCATCACAGTATTGACGGGGCCAAGCCTGGATGTATTTGCCCCGACGGCAGATTACAACTACCCACTGGGTGCGTTCTACTTTAACGTGGCGGTTAACGCCGGGGTGACGGCGGGCAGTGTGACGGTGACACTCAAACTGCCGGCGGCGGCCAGTATTGCCGCCAATGCGGTGATTCGTAAGCTGGATAACAAGGGGGTGTGGCGTACCCTGGGCAGTGTTCCAAACTCGCTGGAGTCAACCGGTGTGATTGACCGCAGTGCCAAGACGATTACGTTGGTATTGCGTGACAACGACCGTTTTGATACGGATCCGGCGGTGGGGAGAATCTCTGACCCCGTGGCGATTGCGGTGCCAAAAGTGGCGGCAGAGGAGAGCATTGCTGCCCGCCCCGCCAGTGGTGGTGGCGCTGTGGCGCTGTTTGGATTGGCAGCGTTGATGCTGGTAGCGGTGCGCCGTCGTCGGCATTGATATGAGCTAGAGATGTGCAATCAGGTTGTAATAAAAAAGCCCGCATAGCGGGCTTTTTTGTTGTCCCTGGCAGAAGAGGCTCCTAGTGGCGGAAGTGACGCATACCGGTGAAGACCATGGCGATGCCATGTTCGTTGGCAGCAGCGATCACCTCATCATCACGCATGGAGCCGCCGGGCTGGATCACGGCGCTGATGCCCGCCGCCGCCGCCGCGTCGATGCCGTCGCGGAACGGGAAAAAGGCGTCCGAGGCCATCACCGCCCCCTTAACCACCAGCCCTTCGTCGGCGGCCTTGATGTTGGCGATCTTGGCGCTGTAGACGCGGCTCATCTGGCCGGCACCGATGCCGATGGTCATGCCGTCGCGGCTGTAGACAATGGCGTTGGATTTGACAAACTTGGCCACCTTCCAGGCAAAGGCGAGGTCACGCAGCTGCTGTTCAGTGGGTGCCAGTGTGGTTACTACCTTGAGTTCGGCGGGGGTGACCATGCCGTTGTCGCGGGTCTGCAGCAACATGCCGCCGGTGACCCGTTTGTAGTCAAGAGCGGGTTGGTTGCCGCCCCACTGGCCGCAGGCGAGCAGACGCAGATTCTTTTTCTCAGCGATGATATCAATGGCCTCATCACTCACGGTGGGGGCGATGATCACCTCAACAAATTGACGGTCAACGATGGCGCGTGCCGTCTCTGCATCCAGCTGACGGTTAAAGGCGATGATGCCACCAAAGGCGGAGGTGGGGTCGGTCTGATAGGCGCGGTTGTAGGCGCTCAGCAGCGACTCACCGATGGCAACACCGCAGGGGTTGGCATGTTTGACGATGACACAGGCGGGCACGTCGAACTGCTTGACACACTCCAGCGCTGCATCGGTGTCGGCGATGTTGTTGAAGGAGAGCTCTTTGCCTTGGAGCTGAATGGCGGTGGCGACACTCGCCTCTTGTGACTGGGCCTCAATATAGAAGGCCGCCTGCTGATGGGGGTTCTCGCCGTAACGCATATCCTGGGCCTTGATGAACTGGGCGCTGAAGGTGCGGGGGAAAGCGGCGCGGTTGGCGCTGCTGTGGCCGCCGTCGCTGATGCTGCCGAGGTAGTTGGCGATGGCGCTGTCGTAGGCGGCGGTGTGTTCAAAGGCCTTGGTGGCCAGATCAAAACGGGTCTCGTGGCTGAGGACGTTACTGTTTTCGGCCATCTCGTCGAGGATCACGGCGTAGTCACTGGCGTCGACCACAATGGCGACATCCCTATGATTTTTGGCGGCGGCGCGGACCATGGTGGGGCCGCCGATGTCGATATTTTCGATGGCGCTGGCCAGGTCACAATCGGGTTTGGCAACGGTCTGCTCAAACGGATAGAGGTTGACCACCACCATGTCGATGGCGTCGATCTGGTGTTCGGCCATGATCGGGTCATCAATGCCACGACGGCCAAGAATGCCGCCATGAATCTTGGGGTGCAGGGTCTTGACGCGGCCATCCATCATTTCAGGAAAGCCGGTGTAGTTGGAGACTTCAGTGACATTGACGCCGTTCTGGGTCAGCAGTTTGTAGGTGCCGCCGGTGGAGAGCAGTGCAACCCCCATCTGCTCCAGGGCCTGGGCGAACTCAACGATATCGCTTTTGTCGGAGACACTGAGTAATGCACGTTTGATGGTTGCCATAGTGTTTTGTCCAGCAGTTGTGAGAGAACGGGCGACCGGTGGGTCGCCGATGAAAAACAGGGGCTTGTGTTTGCTCTAGGCCTGATCGATCAGACCGTAGAGACGCAGTTTTTTACGCAGGGTGCTGCGGTTGATGCCCAGCATCTCCGCCGCTTTGGATTGATTGCCTTGGGTATGGTCAAGTATGGCGCTGAAGAGTGCCTGTTCGACCTCGCCAATCATCATCTCGTAAAGATTGCCAGGTGGTTGGCCATCGAGATCGGCGAAATAGTGGTCCAGCGCCGTCAGTGTGGCGCTGCGCAGTGGTTGTTTGCGCCGCTCTTTGACGGGCAAGGCAGAGATCTCTTTTACTGCGGCTGGCATCTCGTCAGGCGGCCTGTTGTAGGTTTTGCTGTAGGTGCTCAAAGAAGGCCTCGGTCATTTTCAGTTGTTCTTGTATGGTATCCACCCGGTTCACGGCTTGACGGAAGCTGGCACCATCACGCTGCCCCTTGCTGTACCAGGAGATGTGTTTACGAGCCATGAGAACTCCCGTGCGCTCGCCGTAAAATGCGTAAAGATTGTGCAGGTGCCCCATCAGGATGTTGCGGACCTCGCTGATATCAGGCTCCGGCAGCCGTTCACCGGTGCGTAAAAAGTGCTCAAGTTCCCGGAAGATCCAGGGGCGTCCCTGGGCTGCCCGGCCGATCATGAGGCCATCAGCGCCGGTCTTCTCCAGCACCTGTCTGGCTTTTTCGGGGGTGGTGATGTCGCCGTTGGCAAATACCGGGATGTTAACAGCCTGTTTAATGGCGGTGATGGTCTCATATTCAGCATCACCACTGTAGCCACAGGCGCGGGTACGGCCATGGATCGCCAGCGCCTGAATCCCGGACTCCTGGGCGATGTGGGCGATGGCAACGCCGTTGCGGTTGGCGCTGTCCCAGCCGGTGCGGATCTTGAGGGTGACAGGGATGGTGACTGCACCCACCACGGCTTCCAGAATCTCTTTGACCAGGATTTCATGTTGCAGCAGGGCAGAGCCGGCGGCGACATTGCAGACTTTTTTGGCCGGGCAGCCCATGTTGATGTCGATGATCTGGGCACCCTGGTCGGCGTTGTAACGGGCCGCTTCGGCCATCATCCTAGGGTCGGCCCCCATTATCTGCACGGATATTGGGTCAGCTTCACCTTCATGGTTGGCGCGCCGTTTGGTTTTTTCGCTGCCCCAGAGCAGCGAGTTGGAAGAGACCATTTCAGACACGGCCATGCCTGCCCCCAGCTGTTTGCAAAGCTGGCGGAAAGGGCGGTCGGTAACCCCCGCCATCGGGGCAAGGACCAGGTTGTTTTTTAGTGTGTATGGGCCAATTTTCATGGAGTTCACTTGGTGTTGGCTTTGGGCCAGGGGTGAGATGATACCGGCAAATAGAGGGAGGGGAAAGGGTTGCGTTTAGAAAAACGCAAACTCGAAACCCACAGCTTCTTTGCCCGGATCATCCAGTTCCAGCACGATATCAATGAGTTGCTGGGAGGGCATGCCCTGCTTCTGGTCGATATCCGGGGTGAGATATTCATCGGGCGTGAAACGGCGGGTGGCGAGTACTTTGCCCATGATGTCGTGCAGGCTCAGCTCCATCAATGGAAACGCCTGTGGGTAGGGGGCCTTGCTGATGATGCGGGCTTTGACCTGAAGTACCTGTTTGCGGTTGGGATGGTTACGGATGTTACGTTCCGTCAGCGTTACCATCTGGGGCGACTTGATCAGTGGAACGTCACAGCTAAACAGGCCGCACATAGTCTGTAGTGCGGGGCGCAGTGATGTTTTCTGGGACAGGCTGTCGAGGTTGAACCAAGCATATTGGCTGACAAAAAGCAGTGCGAGCAGGGGGGTGGCGAGCGCCCAGAGCCAGACCTTTTTATGGACCGGTTGTTGGGCGTCAGGTGGTGGTGAAGTGAGTAGCTCTTGACTCCCCTCTTTACTGGCGGGCACCGATGGCGCGGGTGCAGCGCTGCTTCCTTCAAGTTCGATAATGGGGGGCGGCGTGACCTCTGTTTTTGGCGCAGGCCCGGCTTTTGACTCCGGCGGTGGTGTGGTGACCGGTGAAATCACCGTGGGCTGGGGTGGTGCCAGCCTTGTCACGGTGGTGGTGGGTGATGCCGGTGCTGGTGCTGGCGTTTGTCTTGCCTTCACGGCAGCGGACGGCACCTCCGCTGGTATTAAGGCGGGTGTGAGTTTGGGGGTGACGATTGGCGCGGGCCTTTCACGTTTAACCGTGGGCTTGGGCGGTGGTGCCGGTTTTTTTCGAGGTGCCGAACTGAGCGCCGGAGGGACCGCCTGTGGGTGGGGCGGCTCATCAACCAGATGTTCCAATGCACTGAAGGTGCCAAAACAGCGGCCACAGCGAACACTGCCACGGGCAATTTTGAGTTGCTCGCTGGTGATGCGGAAGCAGGTGTCGCAGTGGGGGCAGTGTGTATACATCAATACGCCATGTTATGAGTGAAGTAGTAATCGACCGACGGTGATGGTCTCTTTAGCGGCGTATTCCGTCAAGCCTGACCCACTCTTCCTGAGTGGTCATGGGGGCCATCTCAAACCAGTGCTGGTAACGCTCGCTCACGGCCTCTGCCTGTTCAATCAAAATGCCGGAGAGCACTATCTGACCACCGGGTTTGACCAGTGCTGCAAGTTGCGGTGCCAACTCTATTAATGGGTTGGCGAGGATGTTGGCTAGCATCAGGTCGACCGGTTCGCAGGTGGGGCGGTTTTGAAACGGTTTTGGCAGGTAGGCCTCGATGCGGTTGTCGACCTGGTTCTTTTTGGCGTTGTCATGGGTGGCCAGGATTGCCTGCGGGTCGTGATCCACGGCAGTGACATGGGTGGCCCCCAGCAGGGCGGCGGCGACGGCGAGGATGCCGGAGCCGCTGCCAAAGTCGATGACCGTTTTGGCGATGGGTGGGTTGGCATCCAGCCACTTCAGGCAGAGCCAGGTGGTGGGGTGGGTGCCGGTACCAAAGGCGAGGCCAGGGTCGAGAATGACATTGACACTGTTGGCCTCTGTGGGTGTATGCCAGCTGGGGCAGATCCAGAGCCGTTCGCCGCAGCGGATCGGTTTGAAGTTTTCCATCCACGCCCGTTCCCAATCTTTATCTTCGAGCGGGTCAATGTGAAGATGGTGAAGGGCATCACTGCCAAGCCGCTGTTGGAGCAGTGTAGTGATCAGGACCATGTCAGCGTCTGTTTCAAACAGTCCGATGACTCGGGTGCTGCCCCAAAGCCTTGTCTCGCCGGGGTCTGGCTCGAAGATGGGTTGATCTTTAGCATCTTCAAAGGTGACGGCCGCCGCCCCCAGTTCGCTTAGGAGTTCGCTGGCCTGTTCTGCCTGCTCAGGGGTGGTATCGAGTTTGAGTTGTAGCCAAGGCATAAGGGGTGTCTGGTGCTGGGAAGATTGGCGGGGGTGGTGTCTGCCCCGTGCCGGATTACTTCATGCCCAGTTTTTTCTCCAGGTAGTGAATGCTGGTGCCGCCAGCGATAAAGGCGGCATCACGGACCATGCGACGGTGCAAGGGGGTATTGGTTTTGATCCCTTCGATAATCAGCTCATCCAGTGCTGTGCCCATACGTGCCAGGGCCGAGGCGCGGGTATCGCCGTGGGCGATCAGCTTGCCGATCATGGAGTCGTAATAAGGGGGCACGGTGTAACCACTATATATATGGGAGTCAACACGCACCCCAGGGCCGCCGGGGGAGTGGTAAACACCGATGGTGCCGGGGCAGGGCATAAAGGTGTCGGGGTCTTCGGCGTTGATACGACACTCAATGGCGTGGCCGTTGATTTTGATATCACTCTGTTTGTAAGAGAGTTTTTCGCCTGCGGCGATGCGGATCTGCTCTTTAACGAGATCGACGCCGGTGACCATCTCGGTGACTGGATGCTCCACCTGGAGGCGGGTATTCATCTCGATGAAGTAGAACTCACCATTTTCATACAGGAACTCAAACGTGCCAACACCACGGTAGCCGATCCTGCGACAGGCCTCGGCACACACTTCGCCCATACGGCTGCGCTGCTCATGGGTGATGCCGGGGGCCGGGGCCTCTTCAATCACCTTTTGGTGGCGGCGCTGCATGGAGCAGTCGCGCTCACCCAGATAGATGGCGTTGCCGTGGGTATCGGCCAGCATCTGAAACTCGATGTGGCGCGGATTCTCGAGGTATTTTTCCATGTAGACGGTGCTGTTGCCAAAGGCGTTGCCCGCTTCAACCTTGGTCATGGCGATGGCGTTGAGCAGGGCCGCTTCACTGTGGACGACACGCATGCCACGCCCGCCACCGCCGCCGGCCGCCTTGATGATGACGGGGTAGCCGATCTTTTCCGCCAGCGCCAGGGTCTTGTCGTCATCCTCGTCAATGGGGCCGTCGGAGCCGGGTACACACGGTACGCCACTGGCCTTCATTGCCTCAATCGCGGAGATTTTGTCGCCCATCAGGCGAATGGTCTCGGGTTTTGGGCCGATGAAGACAAAACCGCTCTCTTCAACACGTTCGGCAAAGTCGGCATTTTCTGACAGGAAGCCGTAGCCGGGGTGGATGGCGATGGCATCGGTCACTTCGGCGGCGCTGATGAGTGCTGGGATGTTCAGATAACTCAGGGCTGACGAGGCAGGGCCGATGCAGACCGACTCATCGGCCAGACGTACATGTTTCAGGTCGCGGTCGGCGCTGGAATGGACGGCAACCGTTTTGATACCCATCTCCCGACAGGCACGCAGGATACGCAGTGCAATTTCACCACGATTGGCGATAACAATTTTTTCGAACATAAATTCCCGAGCTTCCCTGATGATCTATTTAGTCACAATCTATTCGATGATAAAAAGCGGCTCGCCAAACTCAACGGGCTGGCCGTTTTCAACCAGAACGGCGCTGACTTTGCCGGACTTGTCGGCTTCAATCTGGTTTAGCATCTTCATCGCTTCGATGATGCAGAGTGTGTCGCCAACGGTGACCTGCTGGCCAATACTTACAAACTCTTTGGCACCGGGTGAGGCGGCCCGATAGAAAGTGCCCACCATGGGGGAGGTGACGGTATGGCCTGTTATAACAGGGCTTTCTAACACAGAGGCAGGGGCGGCTACGGTGGGCGCGGCTGCGGGGGCCATCGGGTGTGCCATAGGCATCATCGGCATGGCGGCTTGGCCGGTGGGGTAACGGCTGATTCGAACTGAATCCTCACCTTCGTGAATCTCGATCTCGGCAATGCCGGAATCTTCGAGCAGCTCAATCAGTTTTTTGACTTTGCGAATGTCCATGTTTGATGTTTTAACCGTTGTCATGAGTGTTTGGGTTTGGATAGATAGTTAATGGCTGCCAATAGCGCCAGGGTGTATCCCTGCGCCCCTAAACCGCTGATGATACCCACCGCTATATCCGAAAAGTAGGAGTGGCGGCGGAACGCTTCGCGGGCATAAACGTTGGAGAGGTGGACCTCGATAAAAGGGATGGCGACGGCACTCAGTGCGTCACGGATAGCGACGCTGGTATGGGTGAACGCAGCTGGATTGATGATGATGAAATCAACCTTCTGTGCTGTGGCCTCCTGGATATGGTCAACCAGTGTGTGTTCGGCGTTACTCTGGAAGCAGGTCAATTCGTGGCCCGCCTGTTGGGCGCTGCTCTGTAACTGCTGTTCGATGTCGACCAGCCGGGTCGCGCCATAGTGTGCAGGTTCGCGGTTACCGAGCAGGTTGAGATTGGGACCGTTGAGTAACAGAAACTTGGCCATGAAACTCCTCAGTATGAACAGGGTCTGGATTGAATCATGTGAATGGGTTGAGTTAAGTACTGACAGACCACTGCCCATCCAGTCGAGTGGGGGCGATTCTGTCATGTTTGGCCCGTTTTTGTCCAGTTTTTGTCTAAAGTTGCTGCGAACTTGTTATAACTCCCCTGCTCGTGCGCCCGTCGCCAGGACATAGACTGAGGTGGGTTTAGAGTAGTTTTTTGATTTCGCTTTCGAGGGTGCTGCGTTCCACCTCGCCATAACGCATGTAGGTGATATCGCCCACCTGGTCAATAATGACGGTGTAGGGGAGGATGCCCATGTCATTGCCGAGCATTTCGGAGACCTCGATGGCGTTGTCGCCGAGCAGTATCGGGTAGTTGATGCCTGATTCGTTAACGTAGTCGCTGACGGCTGCTTTGCCATCCAGGGCGATGCCGAGGATCTGAAGCCCCTGTTTGCCATAACGCTCCTGCAGCTCAATCAGATGCGGGATCTCCCGTTTGCAAGGGGGGCACCAGGTGGCCCAGAAGTTGATGATCCGGACTTTGCCCTGCCACTGGTTAACATCTTCACGCACATCATCCAAGCCCAGCAGGGTGAACGTTGGCATGGCCGTGCCGATCAGTGTCTGTGCGGCACTGGAGGGGGGGGGGGGCTGGCGTAGCTGTTTGATGGCGTAGTTCCCGCCCACAGCGCCCACTAAAAACAGGACGAGCGCGCCGCCGATCATTAATTTTTTGTTCATGTGCTGTTCCGATCAGTTAAAGGCGGTGGCGGCCAGGGTATTGAATCGTTCAGGTTCGAGGAAGCCGACCAGACGATATTGTGACAGCTCTTGCCCGCTGGGGTCGAAGAACATGATGGAGGGGGGGCCAAAGATGCCAAATTTTTTCAGCAGGGCTTGGTCCTGTGCGTCGTTGGCGGTGACATCGGCCTGTAGCAGGACGACATCACGCAGGGTGTTCTGTACGGCGGGGTTGGCGAAGGTCTTTTTCTCCATCTCTTTACAGGAGATGCACCAGTCGGCATAAAAATCGAGCATGACCGGTCTGCCTTGAAGGTGGGCGTTATCAAGTGCCAGTTGCAGCCCTTCGACCCCCTTTATCTGGGTGAAGGTGAGTGCGTGTGCTGCGGAGGTGCCACCAGTGGCGCGCAGGCCGTCGAGGGGCCGGAGTGGATCTTTGCCACCTGAGAGTGTGCCGATCAGTAACATTGCACCGTAGACGAGCATGACGATACCCAGCCCTTTCCAGAGTTTGCGCCAGCCACCGGCTTCGGGTTGCAGGGTCTCCAGCGCGCCGAGGTAGATGGCGCAGACAATCAGCAGCGTGCCCCACAGGGCGAGTATGGCGCTGGCGGGGATGATGCGCTCCAGCATCCAGATGGCAACTGCCAGCAGCAGCACACCAAAGACAATCTTGACACTGTCCATCCAGCTGCCCGCACGTGGCAACAGCTTGCCCGCCGATGTGCCCACAATCAGCAGCGGTAACCCCATGCCGAGGCTGAGGGCAAAGAGCGCCGCGCCACCAAGTACGGCATCGCCGGTCTGGCCGATATAGACCAGCGCCCCGGCCAGGGGGGCGGCCATGCAGGGGCCGACGATCAGGGCGGAGAGCAGTCCCATAATCGCCACACCAATAAAGGTGCCGCCTTGCTGTCTGTTGCTCAGCTGGGTGAGTCGGCCCTGAATCGCCTGTGGCATTTGCAACTCATAGAACCCAAACATGGAGAGTGCTAGCAGTACAAACAGCAGGCTGAAACTGCCCAAAATCCAGGGGCTCTGGAAGAGTGCCTGCAGATTGCCGCCAAACAGACCGGCGAGTACGCCTGCTGCTGTGTAGGTCGCCGCCATCGCCAGCACGTAGGTAAGGGAGAGCCAGAAGGCGCGGCGGGTGGTGATGGTGCTGCCCTGGCCGGCGATGATGCTGGAGAGGATCGGGATCATTGGGAAGACGCAGGGGGTGAAGCAGAGCAACAGTCCCAGGCCAAAGAAGCTCAACATGCTCAGTGACAGACTGTTTTCTGCCAGACCACGGGCGTAGCGGTCCTGGTCGGTAAAGGGGGTGTTTGTAGTGCTGTTTGGGCTGTTGCTGTTGGTAGGGGTAGCACGGGTGGCTTCGGGCAGACTCAGTTGTAACTCTTGTTTCATCGGTGGGTAGCAGAAACCGGCCTCAGCACACCCTTGGTAATGGGCGGTCAAGATGATCTCGGTGGCGGCCAGGTTGTCGCGGTTGAGCAGTATCTGGGCGGTCACTTCGTGGTAGTAGACCTCCATGAGGCCAAAGTTTTCATCATGTTTCTCTTTGCCTTTGGGCAGGCTGGGTGCCCCCAGGGTGATGCCGGTGGTGTCGTTGAGGGTGAACTTGAATTTGTCACGGTAGAGGTAGTATCCCTCTTTTATGTTCCAGGTGATGGCTAACAGATGGGGGTTGACCACTTCAGCGCTGAGGATAAAGACCTGTTCCGGGGGCAGAAACTGCTCCTGGTTGCCGCCCAGCCCGAGCTGCTGCCCGAGGGATGAAAAGAGCCCCGATACACCACCGTTTGCCGGTTGCGAGATGGTCAGGGTGGTAGGGTCTTCGGCCCGGCTGTTTTGTGGCAGCAGGGTGGCGATAAGCAGCCCTGTTGCCAGTGCCAGGATCAGGAGCGGTGAGAGGCGTTTTGTTGTTGTGATCATTGCACTATTATTCTTCATTTATTCTTCGCTGATCTGTTTCAGGCTGGCGGTGATCCAGTCCAGGTAGGCAGGTAATCCGGCGTTCAGTGGGACTGCAATGATCTCGGGAAGTTCAGCGGGATGCAATGCCTGAATTGCCCTCTCCAGCGCGGCGTAACTCGCGGAGTCGGTCTTGATGATCAGCAGCAGCTCATTGTCATGTTCAAGCTGACCTTGCCAGCGGTAGATGGACTCGATGCCGGGGACGATGTTCACACAGGCCGCCAGTCGCTGCTCGACCACTGCTGTGGCGATGGCGCGGGCGCTGGACAGCTCCGGGCAGGTGGTGAGGACGATCTGGTAGTGTATGGCCATGGGTGGGCAAGATACCGGAACCGGGCCGACAGGGCAAAGGGGACTGGTATACTGGTTGGGCTGTCCCCATGTAGGGGGACTACTCTCCCTTCAAATTTTAGGTGATGCCCATGTTCTCTTTCCGGCTGTTGCTGGTACTTTTTTTCACTGTTCCACTGATCGAAATCTACCTGTTGATTCAGGTGGGCAGCGTGATAGGGGCGGTGCCCACGGTTGTATTGGTGGTATTTACTGCGGTGCTGGGGGCGGGGCTGTTGCGACTGCAGGGGTTTGCCACTCTGGCGCGGGTACAGGCGATGCTGGCGCGCGGCCAGGTTCCTGCGATTGAGGTGATGGAGGGGGCGGTGCTGCTTGTGGCTGGCGTGCTGCTGTTGACCCCGGGGTTTTTCACCGATGCCATCGGTTTTCTCTGCCTGATCCCGTGGCTGCGGCGCAAACTGATCCTCTGGGCCATTCGTCGCGGCGTTGCTGTGGCCGGTGGCGCGGGGGGTGGTCCCGCCCCTCGTGAGCATGGGCCGCGCACTCTGGAAGGAGATTACTGGGAGGATGATGAGCGGCGCTAGCCGGGCTCTCTTCGCCGGAGAGTCCGGCCTGATTGCGCCTGGTTATTGAAACCGCCGTCCGTGGAGGCCAAGGGATGTCGCGGTTGGTTGCTGATCGTGCCGGTTATTACGCCACTTCGCTCTCCAGTGAAAAGGTGGCTTCGAAGTCTGGTTGGAGGAATCTCTCGTAGAGGAATGGGCTTACGTCAATCGGCGGCTCTTTGCCGAGCACCAGATCGGCGATGATCCTGCCGGTAATGGGCGAGGTGACGATGCCGGTGCGGAAATGGCCACAGGCGTTCAGATAGCCGTCTATTCCGGGTATGCCGCCCAGGATGGGCAGTTCATCCGGTGAGCCGGGGCGGAGTCCCGCCCATGTGCGTTTAATGGCGACAGAGCCGAGTATCGGCAGCGCCTTGACTGCGCCAATGACGAGCGAACGCAGCTCCGGGTAACTGCAGCGGGTGTCGAAGCCTTTGATTTCGGTAGTGCTTCCTATCAGTATCTCGCCATTATCTTTCTGCGCGATATAGCAGTCACTGGTGCTGATGCAGGATTTTATGATGGGGGGTAGTCGTTCCGAGAGGATTATCTGCCCCTTCACTGGGGCGACGGGGATGTTGATGCCCATCATATCTCCTATCTGTCCTGCCCAGGCACCTGCGGCATTGATAAGCGTTGAGCAGTGGAACTCCTGCTGACGATTGGTTTTTATTGCGGCTACGCGGTTATTACGCATTACCACACCGGAGACTTCTGTATTCTCAACCATTTTGACGCCGTTTTTTTGTGCGCCGTCACGGTAGGCCTGCACCAGAAGGTAGGGGTTGACCTGATGGTCAGGCAGAAAGGTGAGTGAGTCGATCGCCTTTTCTGAGATGTAAGGCTCTTCCTTGTGGAGTTGCTCTTGGTTTTGCCAGCTTAGTTGGTTGACGAGGTGTGGGATGCCTTGCTGGATCTGTTTGGCGTAGGCGATATCATCCTCGTCGTACATCAGGAATTTAAGTCCGGTTTTTTCAAACCTGAAATCTACGCCAGCGTTCTCTTTTAGCTCCTCCCAAAGGTCTGGAAACATGGCATTGCTGATCAATGAATAGTTGAGGAAGCAGTCAGGCATTTGATGGGGGCGGTCAAGTTCGAGGGGGGCGTTTGGATTGTCGCGGCGGTGTCTTGAGAGGCTTTTAAAGAAAATCACGCCACATCCCAGCCCAACCGATTCGCCTATAGGCCACAGTCCTCCTGCGGAAGACCAGGAGGCGTTGCCAGGTTTTTTCTGGTCAATGACGGTGATCGAGAGGTCGCTCTCTCTGCTCAAAAAATAGGCAACGGCCATGCCGATAACACCGCCACTGGCGATTACGATATCTGTTGTATGTTTTTCCATTTTATTCCCCTATTCCTGCAAAGGCTGAGAAGGTGACAGGCGCTAATGGAAATCTAGGTTTAAGATTGCCGATTTCCACATGGCTGCGACCTGATTTTTTGACTAGATAGTTGTGACAGAAGTCGCCGCAATTTTTGCCCTGACAATCCCCCATGCCCGCTCGCGTGGCCATTTTTAATTTGGTGATGTTGCCAATACCCTGGGCTATGGCATGATCTATTTTGCCGAGGGTGACATTTTCACAACGACAGATCACAGTCTCTTTATCAGGCAGGGTAAGGAGACCTTCTTTTGGGCTGGAGAGTTTGTTGAAGCCATGCTGGAATTTAATCAAGCGCTTGAGGTCGTTGCGAAGTGGGGCGCATGATAAGTTTGCTTGGCTCTCATTGATGTGGCCGCTATCGATGAGGTAGCCGTGGACGGCGATTTTGCCTTCAATCTCCGCAACGTATGAGCCGTAGACGCCATTGGCGTCGCCCGCCGTATAGACGCTTTGACGGTCACTGCGTTGCCACTTATCAACGTCAGGTTTCAGGCCGCCGCGGTTGGGATGATAGCTATGTGTGCAGCCCAGTTGTTGGGTGATCTCGGTGCGTGAGGTAAATCCATAATTCACCGCTAACGAGTCGACTTTGATTGTTTCACGCTTGCCAAGTATTGTGTTCCACTCTTCATCGTAGGGGGCGACCACGACCTCGGATACTTCATCGACTCCTCGGGCTTCAACGATTCCCCAGCCGTAGTGGAGAGGGATTTTTTTCTGTTTGAGAAAAATGAGATATTTAACGCCGTCAAACATGAGGGGGTGTCAGAGAGCAGTGCAGGAATTTCCCCGTATAGATCGCTCTTCTGGCCCGCCTCATAAACGCCAATTACCTCCATGCCCGCTTCATGGAGCTGTTTGGCGGCCACCAGCAGTAGAGGCCCAGTCCCCGTCAGGGCGATTCGATGCCCAGGGCGCACCAGATTGGATTTTACCTGTAGCTGCATGCCGCCCATGATCCCATATTCGGCAAGAGTGATCGCAGCACTTATGCCAGCGGGACCGCCGCCAATGATAACTGGGCAGGGTGATGTGGGGTTTTGTAGCGTTTCCATAAACGCCACTTTTTTTCAAGCACGGGCAGAAGTGTTGTAAAGTGGTTGCTGAGTGTGTCAATGTTCATGCCCTGCTCAATGGTACGTTGACAGGCCCGCTGTTTGTTGCGGTCGTCGATTTTGACCATGCAGCAGTAGCAGATGCCCATCCCGCAATATGCCCCTTGAACAACGCCATGGTCGTTTCTTGAAACACTGTGAATATTCATTGACAGCAGTGTTGCAAGCACGCTCTCACCTTGGTAGGCGACGTGCGTATTGCCGTTGATCGTTATTGTTACTTTTTTGTTAATGATTTCGTGAGGTGGGACAATATCATTTTGCCTCAGTGCTTGGTGTTCGGTCCCGTTAAGCATGGTCAATCTCCTTTTGGTGTGGTATTTCCGTCGTGACTATCTCGCTGATGCTACGCAGCCGCCCGCAGAGTCAGTAGCGCATTGTAAACCGATATGATGGTCTTGATGTAGAGACCGTAGCGCAAGGAAAAATGGTTAAATTTGTGAGTGATTTTGAGACGCTCCAGTTTGAAGACGGCATGCATCGACATGAATAGATGATTTTGCTCTGTTCTGACACGTCGTGTTGGCGACTTCGCCAATTCGGTGCTGGATTTAAGTGATTTGTAAAATTTCCCAATTCGAAACTCAAGCGGGTTGTTGACGTAGTGGGTGAAGATCCATTGCAGGAAAGCGTTTTTTGTGACTTCGCTGCTCCGTTTTATCTGCCGTGTCTCTACATCACAAAAAACAATGAATTTTTTGAACACCTCAAACGCCAACGGTATCGAGACTTCCTGGGTATGGTGCAACGCATTGGGAATATTAAACCCTTTGATCATATGGTTTTGGCAATGGTCAAAACATCAACACATGATCTCATTTTGATTGGTACACGCTTTTTCCTGAATTGCCGTCAAAAAGCAGTACGGCATCATCGGTTTCAAACTGGCTTCACCTCAAACCACGAGCTCCTGGCGGTGTGGTCGCGTGCTGATAGAGACCGGGTGCCTCATCATGGCGAACTGCGCCAGATGGCATTGCCGATAGTCCGGTTGTCGTAGTCTTGTCAATGCTACTGATCAGGCAGTCTGTGTATGTCTGAAGTTCTGGTTTGTTCATGGCGCTTAGTCTGTCCGATCGGACGATTGTGTCGCTATCTCGCTACCTGTTTTGGGCGTCCCTGCCCAAAACAGACTCACTTATACGATAGCTGGTGCCTTACGCTAACCGCCCATGCTGGCGGTTAGCGTTGGAATAGACTCTAACATGTTCCGTTAACCCTGCGACGCGATACTACTCTCCCCGATAGCCAGGTAGCTGCACACTACCCGTACAGGCGTTGCAGCACCTGTTTCGGTATTTGTTGCCGAGATGGCAAGCAGATCCCTTCCACCTGCCGCGCCTTGGGGAACGTATTCAATTGACCAGGGGGCAAAGGTGGTGCCTGGGTTGGATTCCCCTTCTGGGTAAGGGTTGAGCGCGCTTTCATCAGAATAGATGGTGATGGTCACGTCGGGCTGGGTGGCGAACGGTGGCACGCTGGCCCACAGCAGGCGTGTATGTGTTCCCCCTTCGCCGGGGGTCATGACTTCAGTCCCGCTGACGATCTGGGTGTTATTTATCTTCAGTATCCGTTGGTTCATCTGTTGGCACTCCTGTTGTGGTGTAAAAGAGGGTATTAAAGGCGGTACCATAGCGCCTGAGGCGGTATTGATTGGCTCCGTTGGTCCTGACTCTCCCTGCCCAGCGGGCAGGGAGCGTGGCTGTTGCCAGGTTGTTATGAAATCCCAGGGCTATTTGAATAGCTCCAGCACATAGGGTGAGACCTGTAGGTCGATGGGGCGCTGGTTAGGCTCTGTAGGCATCTGCGCCACCCTGCCATCGAGCAGATAGCGGGGTGGGATATCAAGCGTTGACAATTCTGTTGGGGAGATGTTTTTGCATCTTCCAATGCGTTGCATGGTGGCGTTTACAAAGCCGACGGTCTTGCCATAGGCGCCGTCCTCAATCCACTCATGCCAGTGGCCACCAGCGGTGCGGGCGGTGTCGATGTTGATGTTCATGCCGTCGTGTCCCACGTCTTTGGCAAAATAGGGAAAGTCGCCATACATAAACAGTTGATCGGCCTCCTGGCTGTAGGTGCCGTTCCAGGTGCCCCCGCCGAAGCCGGAGTACCAGTGGCCACGTTCGTGTGTGCCCACCACCGCCGGCGGCAGGAAGCAGATCCACTGGGTGGCCCATTGTGCGTGGACTGGCGAGGAGTCATCATAGGCGGTGATGGTCCAGAGGTTGCCGCCGTTGTACACAGAGGGCTGGTGTGGTGGTGTCGCGACAGCGACGGTGGTTGTGCCGATGAATAAGATGGATGCCAGAAGAGGTTGTTTCATGATGATCGCTCCTTGAAATGGTGGATTAGTTAAAACACAACCCGGTGCCGGTTGTTGGCATTGACGGATTGCAGGGTGATTTTTCACGATTAGCGCAGCTGGCAAAAGGAATTATTACCATTTCTTAAGCGACTTATTGCCGGAGTGGCGGGGTTGAAAAAACCGCCAACGCCCTTGCGAAGGGCGTTGGGATGGGAGGTTGAGGGGGTTAGAGGGTGGCCAGATAGGTGGAGAGCTGATCCAGGGTGCCGCCCCAGCCCTGCTGCATACTGGCGTGTGCGGCGTTAAAGGTCTTGCGCTCCTCGTCGGTGGCGCTGGGGAGGGGGGACCAGTGGAGCGTCAGCAGTGTCCCGTCTGCCTGCTCTTCAAAGGTGAGACGTGTCAGCAGCTCCAGCGGCCATGTGGGGCTCATGGGGTGGCGGGTGAGATTGCCCTCGGCATCGGAGAAGCTGTTGATAAAAACCAGGCGCTCCGGTGCCACAATCTCGCGATAGCTCATTTTGCCCCACATGGTGCTGCCGTCAGGGCCTTGCAGGCCGTAGTGATAGCTACCGCCGGGCGTGAACTCCATGTTGGCGGCGATGACTTTAAACCCTTTTGGTCTCCACCAGTGTGTCATGTGGGTGGGGTCTGTGAACACGTTGAAAAGCAGTTCACGGGGGGCGTTAAAGTGGCGGTTGAGAGTGAATACTCCGGTCTCGGAGGCGTGAATGGCGCTGGTCATGGAGCTATCTCCAGGGTTGTTTTGGCTGTTGTTGACGGTTTATGCGCTGATAATGACCATCCACGGCAGACCAAAACGGTCTGTCACCATGCCAAAGCAGGGGGAGAAGAAGGTCGCGCCGATGGGTAGCTGTATCTGGCCATCTTCGGCAAGGGCGTTGAAGAGCCGGTTGGCCTCTTCTGTGTTGGCGGCGGTCAGGGAGAGGGCGACCCCCTGGAATGCAGGTTCACCCTGGCAGCTGCCATCAGAGGCCATGAGGGTCGTATCGCCGATACGCAGGCTGGCGTGCATTATCTTCTCGTCTGAGCCGGGCGGTGTACAGTCCGGTGATGATTCGGGGGCCTCCTTGTAACGCATCATGACCTCAATGTGGGCACCGAGTTTTTGCTGGTAGAAGCTGAGCGCCTCTTCGCAACGGCCATTGAAAAACAGGTAGGGCTGGATATGCATGATGTCTACTCCTGTAAAAGTGACTCGACGTAGGCGCTGTAACGTTCCAGGGTCTGGTTGCCCCCTTGTTTGCCGCCACCGTGGGAAAAGACGATCCGTTCGGGGTTGGTCCACGCCTCCCACACCAGATCACGGGGGGCGTTGAGTATGCGGCTGATGACGATCTCGCGCTCTGTGGTATCGCTGTCGGCGCTGTTGTTGGGTGTCATGCTATTTATCCTTTTTCTGTAGTGTCTGAAGATAGGTGTCGAGCCGGTCAAGGCGCTGTTCCCATGAGAGGCGATACTCCTCCAGCCACTCCGAGGCCTCTTTCAGCGGGGTGGGGGTGATGTGACAGGGGCGCAGCTGTGCCTGGCTGCTGCGTTCAATCAGCCCGGCGCGTTCAAGTACCTTGATGTGTTTGGAGATGGCGGGGAGTGACATGGCAAAGGGTTCCGCCAGTGCCGTGACCGAGGCCTCACCCGCCATCAGTCGGGCGAGAATGGCCCGGCGAGTCGGGTCAGCCAGGGCTGAAAAGGTAGTGCTAAGGGTGTCGGCTGACTGCATTGCAAACCATCTAGTTAATTAACCAGATGGTTTTGTACGCCGGAGAGGAGGTTGCCGTCAACCCCTTTTTACGGGGGTGACGATGGACAGGGGTCAGTCGGCTAGTTTGTAGTTGGCACTACTGCTGGTATTTTGGGCAGGGGCCGGTTTTTCATCATCGCCCGCCAAACTCAAACCACCGGAACCGGCGGAGGTCGATTTGCCGGCCTTCTCTTCAAGGTTGATGCGTAACCGCAGGTTGTTGGGGGAGTCAGCATTACGTAACGCCTCCTCCAGGGTGACACGCCCATCTTTATATAGGTAGTAGAGTGCGGCGTCGAACGTCCGCATGCCGATGTTTTCAGATTTTGACATGACCTCTTTGATGGAGGTGATTTCGCCCTTCAGGATCAGGTCGGCCACCAGCGGCGTACCCAGCAGTACTTCGATGGCGGCGGCCCGCTTGCCGTCGACGGTGGGGACCAGGCGCTGGGAGACAAAGCCGCGCAGATTCAGCGACAGATCGAGCATCAGCTGTTTGTGGCGCTCCTCCGGGAAGAAGTTGATGATGCGGTCGAGCGCCTGGTTGGCGTTGTTGGCGTGCAGGGTGGAGATGGCCAGATGGCCGGTCTCGGCAAAGGCCATGGCATGTTCCATGGTTTCGCGGTCACGAATCTCGCCGATCAGGATCACATCGGGGGCCTGACGCAGGGTGTTTTTCAACGCATCCTCCCAGTTCAGCGTATCAACACCGACTTCACGTTGGTTGACGATCGATTTTTTGTGTTTGTGGACAAACTCAATGGGATCTTCAATAGTAATGATGTGGCCAGCGCTGTTGGTATTGCGATAGTCGATCAGCGCCGCCAGGGAGGTCGATTTGCCTGAGCCGGTGCCGCCCACAAATAGTACCAGGCCACGTTTTTGCATTACCAGCTTGGTGAGTATCTCCGGCAGGCCGAGGCTCTGCCAGTCGGGGATGTCGACTTTTATGGCGCGGATGACCATGCTGACCTGGTTGCGCTGTTTGAAGATGTTGACACGGAAACGTCCTATGCCCGGTTCGGAGATCGCCATGTTGCATTCGGGGCGGTCCTTGAAATCTTTCTGCTGGTCATCATCCATGATCAGGTTGGCAATCTCCTGTACCCGGCCCGCCGGTAGGGGCGTGGCCTCTAATGCCGTTAACTGTCCTTGTATTTTGGCGCTGGCGGGCGCGCCAGTGGTGAGGTAGAGGTCAGAAGCATCTTTCATGACCATGATTTTTAAATAGTCTTTGAGTTCCATGCTCGGTATGGGCCTGTATTGGTGAGTTTGATGTCTGTTCCCAAATATCGGCGAGCTTAGGGTCAACTTGAGAGGTGGTATGATTTTAAAAAACCCCATACGAGGCGTGATGTAAATGGTGAACAATCAAGATGGAGCGGTTGCGATGCTCTCTGCCGCCGTGCTGGAGCCGCTGCCAGGGCCGTTGCGTGTTGCCGTTCAGGCGCAGTGGCATGACTTTCTGATGGCAACAGGGGAGCAGACACTGGCAGGGGGTGATGAGTCGTTGCTGGCGGCATTGGCGCGGGTCTGGGGCAGCAGTGATTTTGTTGCTAGAACCTGTTTGCGCCATCCGGCGCTGCTGCTGGAGCTGGTCCAGAGCGGTGATTTGCAGGGCAGTTATGCCCCGGGGCAGCACCGCGAAGCGTTGGCGGCGGCGCTGGTGGGGGTGAGTAATGATCAGACCCTGGGGGTGGTGTTACGTCGTTACCGTCGTCGCGAGATGGTGCGCATCGCCTGGCGGGACATTGCCGGCTGGGCACCGCTGGCGGAGAATCTGCGGGATCTGTCGGCACTGGCCAGCGCCTCGGTGGATCTGGCGTTGGCGCAGATCCACACCTGGTTGGCACAGGAACTGGGGGTTCCGTATGGCGAGCAGAGTGGTGAGCCGCAGTCGCTGGTGGTGTTAGGCATGGGCAAACTGGGGGCGGACGAGCTGAACTTCTCTTCCGATATCGATCTGATCTTTGCCTATGCGGAAGAGGGGCAGACCTCCGGTGGGCGTCAGCCCATGAGCAATAGCGAGTACTTCCTGCGTCTTGGCCGACGGTTGATCAATGTGATCAACCAGCCTACCGCCGAAGGGTTTGTCTTTCGTGTGGATATGCGGCTGCGCCCCTTTGGTGATGCCGGGCCGCTGGCGATCAGTTTCGACAGTATGGAGAACTACTATCAGTCCCATGGCCGTGAGTGGGAGCGCTACGCCATGATCAAGGCGGGGGTGGTGGCGGGTGATGTAGAGACGGGGGCCGAGCTGCTGCAACGGCTGCGCCCGTTTATCTACCGGCGTTACCTGGATTACGGTGTGTTTGAGTCGCTGCGTGAGATGAAGGCGATGATCAGCCGTGAAGTGCAGCGCACGGGTATGAAGGGGAACGTTAAGCTGGGGCCGGGGGGTATCCGCGAGGTGGAGTTTATCGGCCAGACTTACCAGCTGATCCACGGTGGCCGTAACCCCCGTCTCCAGATTCGCCCGATTCAGCAGGTGCTGGAGGTGATCGCTGATGAGCAGTATCTGCCAGGATACGTTGTGGCGGCGTTACAGTCGGCCTACATCTTTCTGCGGAATACTGAAAACCGCATACAGTCGATTGCCGATCAGCAGACCCATGCCCTGCCGAGCAGTGAGATTGACCGCCAGCGGTTGGTATTGGCCATGGGCTATCAGCACTGGGATGATTTTGAGCGCGACCTGCAGCGGCATATGAGTCTGGTGCATAGCCATTTTGAACAGGTGTTCACTGCACCACAGCGCGACCAGGCGGCAGAACAAGGCTCGGTATTTGATGCCGTCTGGAGTGCGGCAGCGGATGATGAGGCGGCGCTGATGAGCCTGACAGAGCAGGGGTATACCGATCCTCAGGAGGTGTTGCGGTTGCTGGAACGGTTGCGCGAAGGGTCGGCCTACCGAAGTATGTCGGCGCGTGGTAAAGAGCGGATGGACCGGTTGATGCCACTGCTGCTGGGAGCGGTGGTGGCGACGGAGCAGCCGACGGTGGCACTGGCGCGGTTGATCACCCTGATTGAGGCGATTGTGCGTCGTACCGCTTACCTGGCACTGCTGGTGGAAAACCCGATGGCGCTCTCGCAGCTGGTGCGACTCTGTGCCGCCAGCCCCTGGATTGCGGCACAACTGGCGCGCCATCCACTGCTGCTTGATGAGCTGCTTGACCCACGGACCCTCTATGCCCCCCCCATTCGTGCCGATCTGGAGGCAGAACTCCAGCAGATGCTTGACCATGTCGGCGATGACCATGAGCAGCAGATGGAGCTGTTGCGGCGTTTTAAACTGACCAATGTCCTGCGTGTTGCCGCCTCCGATGTGATGGGTATCTACCCATTGATGGTGATTTCTGACCACCTGACCGAAATAGCGGAGGTGGTGGTGAATGCCGTCGTGCGACTCGCGTATGACCATCAGGTGGTCAAGTATGGTCCGCCACACTGTGTGGTGGAGGGGTGTGGTTATGAACCCGGTTTTATTGTGATTGCCTATGGCAAGCTGGGGGGTATTGAGCTGGGCTACGGATCAGACCTCGATCTGGTCTTTATCCACGGAAGCCGGGGTGAACAGCAGGAGACCATCAGCGAGTCAGCCGTCGATAACAGTGTCTTTTTTGCCCGACTTGGTCAGCGCATCATCCATATCATGACCGCCCGTACCCCCTCCGGCATCCTCTATGAGACGGACGCCCGGCTACGCCCCAGTGGTGAGTCGGGCATGTTGGTGAGCAGCATTGATGCCTTTATTGAGTATCAGCGTGCCAGCGCCTGGACCTGGGAGCACCAAGCCCTGGTGCGGGCGCGGGTGGTGGCCGGCGATGATGGGTTGGCGCAACAGTTTGCCGCTGTGCGTAGCGAAGTCCTGGGGCGTAACCGTGAGGCTAGCCAGCTACAGCGTGAGGTGCGTGAGATGAGGGAAAAGATGCGCGGCGCGCTGGCCAAGGGCAAACCCGGCCAGTTTGACCTGAAACAGGATACCGGAGGGATTGCTGACATTGAGTTTATCGCCCAATACGGCGTACTGCGTTGGGCACATGCACACCCTGCCCTCTTGTGTTGGAGTGATACGGTTCGCCTGTTGGCAAGTCTGGCGGATGCGGGGGTGCTAGTCGGGGATGATGCCACGCTGCTGGCCGACGCTTACCGGGTCTATCGTGCAGAGGGCCATCGCCGCGCCCTGCAGGAGCAAAACGTCGTGGTGGATGAGTCGCCGTACAGCAAATGGCGTCAGGGTGTCACGCGAATCTGGCGCGAATTGCTGGAAGCGGTAGAATAGGGTTCTTTTGCCACAGGGGGCGTTGAACAGATGGCCCCTGAAACAGCCTCGGGTCGCCCATCGCCGTTGATGGCACAAGCGTGAGTTCGATGATGACAGGCACAGATTTACAGACGGTTTTAGAAAATTTAGGAGAGTAGACAATGAGTATGGCGGATCGGGACGGCTTCATCTGGTTGGACGGTGAGATGGTCCCATGGCGCGAGGCCAAGGTACACGTATTGACCCACACCCTGCACTACGGCATGGGGGTGTTTGAAGGGGTGCGTGCCTACAAGACCGACGAGGGTGCCGCCATCTTCCGTATGGAAGAGCACACCAACCGGCTGTTCCACTCTGCCCACATCATGGGCATGAAGATGGAGTTTGATAAAGAGACCATCAACGCAGCGACCCGCGCCGCCGTGCGTGAAAACAAGCTTGAGTCCGGTTACATCCGGCCGATGGTCTTTTTCGGCTCCGAAGGGATGGGGCTACGTGCCGACAACCTCAAGGCCCATGTCATGGTTGCCGCCTGGTCCTGGGGTTCTTACATGGGTGCCGAGGCGATGGAGAAGGGGATCAAGGTGCGCACCTCCTCCTTCACACGTCATCACGTCAACGCCAACATGTGTAAATCCAAGACCAACGGCTCCTACGTCAACTCCATGCTGGCGCTGCAAGAGGCGTTGAACTCTGGTTGTGAAGAGGCGCTACTGCTCGATACTGAAGGGTATGTGGCGGAAGGGAGTGGCGAGAACTTCTTCCTGGTGCGTGATGGTGTCATCTACACACCGGAGCTGACCTCAGCACTGGACGGCATCACCCGCAACAGCGTCATCATCCTGGCCCAGGAGCTGGGTTATACCGTCAAAGAGAAACGGATCACCCGCGATGAGGTGTACGTGGCGGATGAGGCCTTCTTCACTGGCACTGCCGCCGAAGTGACACCGATCCGTATGCTCGACAACCGCGCCATCGGCGGTGGTAGCCGTGGTCCGATCACTGAGCGGTTGCAGGCACACTATTTTGATGTGGTGCACGGACGTAGCGCTGCCCATAAAAAATGGCTGACACTGGTTTGATTATCCTGTCCCAAATACGGAGAGTATCTTAATGGCAAGCCCCGCTTCAGTTAATACCATACCTGCTAACACCCAAAACCAGTATGAGGTGACAGCGGCGGATTTACCGCTGCACTGCCCAATGCCAGGCATGACGTTGTGGAACTCCCACCCACGTGTCTATCTGGCAATTAAAGATAGTGGTGGCAAAGCCAAATGTCCGTATTGCGGCGCTGATTACACGTTGAAGGTGTAGCGTCACCCAGTGTTGGTGACATAAAAAACGCCCGGCTGGTCCGGGCGTTTTTTATGGTTTTATTAGGCGTAATTATGAGGTAGCCTGAGAAGAAAAATCATTAAGGGATAGAGGGAGGGGCAAATGCCAACGAGGCGTGTAATTTTAGGCGTGCATAGCAATTTGGATGGTACGGCATCATCACCAAGCTACCGTGATTTTAATGATGTGGCAGCTCAATTTACTGCGGGACATACTTGGATATCAGTCGCTGAATCTGGAGTTGTAACCCGGTATGGGGTGTGGCCTGATAATCACCCCAATGTGAAGGATAATGGTTCTGCATCGGATATAAGAAAAAATATGGAACCTATATCTGGCAAGGCCAATAGATATTATAAGTTGTCTCCCTGGCAAACACAGAAGCTTCTTAATTTGTTGGCGAAAAATACAACATGGGCGGAAACTAATAACTGTTCATCCTGGGCGGCCAAAGTTATTCATGAGGTAACCGGTCAAGATATTGATGCAGATGATTGGCTGGGTTTTGAAACACCAAGAGAGATTGGAAGATCTATCAATATACTGGAGAAAAAATCACCAACTTCTCGTGCCAAACCAAAAGAACTTAAAGGGTCGGTGTCGTGGTTTTAAGAATGAGCAGGAATGTGGTTTTATCGTTCATTATAATGATGAGTCTTTACAGTTGTGGGGGCAATATGATTAAAACGATTGATGCGGGTGATTTGGCCGCTGAGTGGGGTGATGCCATCAATAACTCATCTGAGTCTTGGTGGTATGCAGGTTCTGATGATTTTTCGAATTTTATTGCCATAAAAAGACCATACTCTTCGGTTGTTTATAAGGTGGATAAAACAGCGGTTCAGATAGAGGGGATAATATTGTTTGAGTTTTCTGAAAACCAAGCTGACTGGATTAACATAAAATCAAACAACATAAAGTTTGACGTTGGTGGCAATCCATAAGGGCTGTTTGTACTCCGCTGTATGGTGCCTTTGTTCAGGGAGTACAATTGCCAGCAAGAGATTTGAGAGCCTCTGAGTAAGTTCTCCGTACCCAAAACATTTCGTGGTGAGACTGTCGAACCATGGACGGGGGATATGTCTAGCTATCAATGCGTTGCGTCACCAGCCCTTCGGTAGGCTCAGGGCGACCGGATCTGTTCAGAGGTTCTTTGGTGCTGAGGCTTTCCATAACGAGCGGTGAAAAACCATTGCTGATGGTAATGTTGTGAATGGCTAAATTGACAGGAATTTTTTGCCGCCTCTTCGTCTTGAGTGTTGATGTTGCCCCGTTGCGCGTTTATCTTTGAGCTGTAGTGACAGATCGTCAGTGGTGCTTGCTGACTACCATTGGCCTATGTTGTAGTGGGGCGGGTCAACGGTGGGATAGCATGGGCAATAGTTCTATCATCTTTTATATCTTCATTATATTTACCGGCGCGGCGGTGTTGGCGACGTTGGCGCTCTATGCGCGGCAGTCGCTGCTAGTGGTCTACATTTTGTTGGGGGTGTTGGCTGGGCCGTCGGTGCTGGGGCTGGTGAATGATGATGTGGTGATTAAGCAGATTGCCCATATTGGGGTGATTTTTCTGCTCTTTTTGATCGGCATTCATCTGCCGCCACAAAAGTTGCTGTTGATGCTGCGTAAGACCAGTGTGATTGCTGGGGTGAGTTCTCTGCTGTTTCTGTTGATGGGGGCTGGGTGTGGTCTGCTGTTTGGTTTTACCCTGATTGAGTCGCTGATTATAGGGGTGGCGATGATGTTCTCCAGCACTATTATCGGGCTTAAACTATTGCCAACAACGGTGCTGCACCATCAGCACACGGGCGAGATTATTATTAGTATTTTGCTGCTGCAGGATATTATTGCCATTGTTATTTTGATGTTAATGCCGGCGCAGTGGCAGGCGCAGCTGCCGTGGCTGGAGGTGATGCATCTGGCGTTGTCGCTGCTGGGGTTGATTACGTTTGCCTGGCTCTTTGAACGTTTTGTGTTGATTAAGTTGATTCGCCGTTTTAACCGTATTCATGAATATATATTTCTGGTGGCGATTGGCTGGTGCCTGGGCATGGCGGAGCTGGCGGTGGCACTGGGTCTGTCGGCGGAGGTGGGGGCGTTTATTGCCGGCGTGGCGCTGGCCACCAGTCCGATTGCACTGTTTATTGGTGATAATCTGCGGCCATTGCGGGACTTCTTCCTGGTGATCTTCTTTTTTGCTTTGGGGGCTGGGTTTAATATTGCCATGCTCGGTGATGTGCTGTTGCCGAGTCTGGTGGTGGCGGGGTTGGCACTGCTGTTTAAGCCGTTGGTATTTAAGTGGCTGCTGGTGCGTTATCAGGAGAAGGGTGATGTGGCGATGGAGGTGGGGGTGCGGTTGGGTCAGATCTCTGAGTTTTCACTTTTTATTGCGGTGATGGCACAGACACAGGGGCTGATCGGGGCGCAGGCGTCGTATGTGATCCAGCTGGGCACGATGCTGACGTTTATCTTCTCCTCTTATTATATTGTGATGAACTACCCCTCGCCGATCGCTGTGTCCGATGAGTTGCGGCGTGATTAACCCTCTTTGGGGTGTGGCTAAGGTTGTGTTTTTTGTCTTACCCTATAGAATCTAGCGCCTGTACCCGTCCATCCGTCGATTATCTAAGGAGTTGCCCGTGTTGAACACACTGTTAAAACCGGTTCTTTTACTGTCAGTGGTTGTATTGGCCTTGAGTGCCTGTGGCAAGAAGGAGGAGGCACCGGCGGGTGCGGCGGTTGAGCAGGCGGTGGTGGTGAAGATTGGTGCCGTGTCGCCGTTGACGGGGGCGCAGTCTCATCTTGGCAAGGATATCGAGAGTGGTATTCGTATGGCGATTGATGAGGCCAATGCTGGTGGTGTAACGCTGGGCGGCAAGCAGGTGACGTTTGAACTGGCCAGTGAGGATGATATGGCGGATCCACGTACTGCGACGATTGTGGCGCAGAAGCTGGTGGATGAGCAGATTAAAGGGGTGATTGGCCATCTGAACTCGGGGGCTTCTATCCCTGCTTCCCGTATTTACTCTGATGCGGGGATCCCGCAGATCTCCCCTGCCTCAACGGCGGTGGCGTATACCGCGCAGGGGTATAAGACTACTTTTCGTGTGATGACCAATGATGCTCAGCAGGGCAAGGTGCTGGGTGAGTTTGCTGTTAAGACCCTGGGTGGCAAGAGTGTAGCCATTATTGACGACCGTACTGCCTATGGCCAGGGGTTGGCTGATGAGGTGGCGGCGGCAGTGAAGGCGGCGGGCGGCAGTGTGGTGGCGCGTGAATTCACTACTGATAAATCGACAGACTTTACGGCGATACTGACGGCTATTAAGGGTAAAAAGCCTGATGTGATCTTTTTTGGCGGTATGGATCCTCAAGGTGCGCTGCTGGTCAGGCAGATGAAGTCGCTGGGGTTGAGTGCCAAGCTGTTGGGGGGGGATGGTCTGCAGTCGTCTAACTTTTTGACACTGGCCGGGGCCGATGCTGAGGGGACCTACGCCTCTTCACCGGGTCAGCCGCTGGCCCTGATGCCGGGGGGCAGTGAGTTTAGTGAGAAATTCAATGCCAAATATGGTGTGATCCAGATCTACTCCCCCTACGCCTATGACGCAACACGGGCCATGATCGACGCCATGAAACGGGCCGACTCCGCTACCCCGGCCAACTATCTGCCTGAACTGGTGAAGACTAACTTTACCGGTGTTACTGGCCCCATCGCCTTTGATGAGAAGGGCGATATCCTCGGTGGTGCGGTGACGGTCTACCAGGCTCAAGGCGGTGAGTGGGTGGTTGCCAAGTAAGCGGTTGTGGTGCGGTACGGGTATAGATAAGTGGATATTTTTTTACAGCAGTTGATTAACGGCCTGGTGCTGGGCAGCGTTTATGCGCTGGTGGCGCTGGGTTACACCATGGTCTACGGCATTATGGAGATGATTAACTTCGCCCATGGTGAGGTGACCATGGTCGGGGCGATGGTGGCACTGGCGGTGATTGGTGCCATTGTGGCCAGTGGTGTGGGTATGCCTGTGTTGTTGGTGGTGATGTGCGGACTGGCGGCGGCGGTGCTGGTCTGTGCCGCGCTGGGGTTTACTATCGAACGTATTGCCTATCGGCCGTTGCGTAATGCACCACGGTTGGCACCGCTGATCACCGCCATTGGCATCTCCATCATATTGCAGAATCTGGCGATGTTGATCTGGGGACGGCAGTACATCACCTTTCCACCGATCCTTGAGATCGAGCGCTACAACATTGGCGGCGCGACCATAACCTCCATACAGATTTTGATTGTGCTGCTGTCGGCAGCGATTATGGTGGGGCTGTTGCTGCTCATCAATCGCACCCAGATGGGGCGGGCCATGCGTGCCACGGCCCAGAACCGGCGAGTGGCGGGGTTGATGGGGGTCAATATCAATAGCGTTATCTCCATGACCTTTGTGCTTGGCTCCATACTGGCAGCGGTGGCGGGGGTGATGGTCTGTGCCTATTACGGCATGGCCCACTACTACATGGGGTTTATGCTGGGGTTAAAGGCGTTTACCGCCGCGGTACTGGGTGGTATCGGTAATGTAGGGGGTGCCGTGCTAGGTGGCTTGCTGCTGGGGGTGATCGAAAGCCTGGGGGCCGGTTACATCGGTCCGCTGACGGGCGGCTTTATGGGCAGCCACTATCAGGATGTATTTGCATTTATGGTACTGATACTGGTTTTGGTACTGCGCCCCTCGGGGTTGTTGGGTGAGCGTGTGGCGGAAAGGCCTTAGGCCTTGTCTGGGTGACGACGCAGCTCACGGTTCGGCCAGCGATGTTCGTGGACGTGGAGCAGATCAGTGCGCTGATTCACCGGGTTCTCCGCCAGTTTAATGCAGATGCGGCGGGTGAGGTGGCGGAGTGGTTATTGCGCTCCACTGCGCCATCTTCCATCGCTGACTGCCTGGGGGATGCCCGGTTTAACTGTTTGGTCGCCATGATGGCCGATGGGCTAGCAGGGGTGGTTACCATTCGTGACCAGCGCCATGTTCACCACTTTTTTGTCGATGGAGCGCACCATCGCCGCGGTGTGGGCACTGCGCTGTGGCAGCGTGCCAAGTCTGATGCAATAGCCGTGGGTCATTGTGAGGAGTTTGTGGTGCGCTCCAGTGAGTTTGCTGTGCCGGTCTATGAACGTTTTGGGTTTTCTGTGGCGGGTGAGCGGTTGGAGAAGGGGGGTGTTACCTTTGTTCCAATGGTGCTGGTGATGAGTTAATTGAAGGTTATAAGGAGTCACGCATGAAAATATTCAGAGCTCAGGGTCTCATACTCTCGTTAGGTGTGTTGATACTGGCTGGCTGCGCCTCCGGTTCGGCGATTGTGACGGGTGAGTCGCGGGGGCGAATCGAGCCGGAAGAGGTAAAACTCTATGTGGAGGAGCCAAAAAACTACGATGTGATCGGTGTGGTCAAGGCGTCGAGTGGCGCGGGCTGGTCGGAGCAGGCCTCCAGAAACTATGCGATTAAAGAGCTTAAAAAACAGGCGGCCAGGATGGGTGCCAATGGGGTGATCCTGGAGACAAACAAGGCGCGGAACTTTGAGCCGGTGCCAGAGTACGGTACGGGGTATTTTTACTCCCGGCCTGCGTCGTCTGAGGATGTATCGGGCAATGCCATCTATGTGTATGAGTAATGTGCGGTAGCGCGTGGCTGTTGTCTCCTCTGAGTGGTGAGCTGTTTTTGTATGTATAACCTCGTGCAACGTTTTACTAATGATCGCCGTGCTGCCTGGGTAGCGTTTGCTGCTGTTGGTATTCTGCTGGCGGTGCTGCCTTTTTTGGCTGAGGCTGGTCTAGGGCGTAGTTGGGTCCGTATTCTCGACTTTGCCCTGCTCTATATATTATTGGCGCTGGGGCTCAATATTGTTGTGGGTTATGCCGGGCTGCTCGATCTTGGTTATATCGGTTTTTATGCCATTGGTGCGTATGTCTATGCGCTACTCTCATCCCCCCATTTTGGGTTACATCTACCGCTGTGGGTGGTCTTGCCGCTGGGGGCGATGATTGCTGCCTTTTTTGGTGCGCTGCTGGGGGCACCAACGTTGCGGTTACGGGGCGACTATCTGGCGATAGTGACGCTTGGTTTTGGCGAGATCATTCGCATCTTCCTGAACAATCTGGATACCCCGGTCAACATCACCAACGGCCCGCAAGGGATTAATATGATCGACCCGATCACGGTGGCGGGCATACAGCTTAGCCAGACCCATACGGTTGCCGGTATTCAGCTCTCCAGTACCTACAGCTACTACTACCTCTTTTTAGTGTTGACGCTGCTGTTGATCTTTATCTCCATCCGGCTGCAGGACTCTCGGCTTGGCCGTGCCTGGGTTGCCATCCGTGAGGATGAGGTGGCCGCCGCCGCAATGGGCATTAATACCCGTAATGTTAAGTTGCTGGCATTTGCCATGGGCGCGGCGTTTGCCGGTTTGAGTGGCGGTCTGTTTGCCGGGTTTCAGGGGTTTGTCAGCCCGGAGAGTTTTAATTTGATGGAATCGATTATGGTCCTTTGCATGATTGTGCTCGGTGGCATGGGGAATATCGCCGGTGTGATTCTGGGGGCACTGATATTGACCATTCTGCCCGAGGCGTTGCGCTATCTTGGGCCGCTGCAGGAGCTGCTGTTTGGTCGTGTATTGGCAGACCCCACCGATTTGAGGATGTTGATTTTTGGCATGGCACTGGTACTGATTATGTTGTACCGCCCGGCCGGGCTGTTACCGTCGCGGCGGCGTGCCCGTGAGTTGCAGCCGGAAGGAGATGCGGTGCAGCAGGAACAGGAGTCGCTGCATGATGCCCAGCGCTGACAGGTCGCTACTGCTGGCAGAGAATCTTGCCAAAAGCTTTGGCGGGATTAAGGCGCTGAGCGGCGTTAGTTTTGCGATTGGCCGTGGCGAAATTTATGGTCTGATCGGCCCGAATGGCGCGGGTAAAACTACGCTGTTTAATCTGCTGACGGGGCTGTATACCCCTGATAGCGGTAGCGTTCACTTGAATGGCCAAAAGCTCTCAGCCGCTAAACCACACCAGATAGTGAGCGCCGGTTTTGCCCGCACCTTTCAGAACATCCGCCTTTTTGCCAATATGACAGCACTGGAAAATGTGATGGTGGGACGTCACATACGCAGCCGTGCGGGTATTGTGGGTGCAATTTTGCGTGATCGCCGGACACGGGAAGAGGAGGCCGCAATCAGTGAACGTTCCATGGCGCTGCTGCGTTACGTGGGCATTGCCGCTGTGGCACAACGCCTGGCCTGTGAACTCTCTTACGGTGATCAGCGACGGCTTGAAATCGCCCGCGCCCTGGCCACAGATCCTCAGCTGCTAGCGCTGGACGAACCTGCCGCGGGCATGAATCCCAGTGAGCGTATTGAGCTGGTGCGGCTGTTACAGACCATTCGTAGTGATGGCGTGACACTGCTGCTGATTGAACATGATGTCAAACTGGTGATGGGGTTGTGCGATCGTGTGGCCGTGCTCGACTATGGGGTAAAGATTGCCGATGGCACGCCCGCTGAGGTGCAGCGTGATGAGCGGGTGATTGAGGCTTATCTGGGTGCACCAGCATGACAACGTTGCTTCAAACCCGGCAGTTAGCGGTCTCCTATGGCGGCATTAAAGCCGTTAAGGGGATTGACCTTGAGGTTAAACAGGGTGAGTTGGTCTGCCTGATCGGTGCAAACGGGGCAGGCAAGAGCACGACCCTGAATGCGCTGTGTGGAGCACTGCCTTTAACTGGCGGTGAGATCCTGTACCAAGGGGTGTCGACTGCGGCAATGCCATCCCATCAGCTGGTACGCAAAGGCATGGCACTGGTGCCAGAGGGGCGCGGAATTTTTGGTCGGCTTTCGGTTGAAGAGAACCTATTGATGGGTGCGTACATCCGCAAGGACCACAGCGCAATCAAGCAGGACATGTTACATATCTACGAGCTTTTTTCGCGACTGCTGGAGCGCCGTAGCCAAAAGGCCGGCACCCTTTCAGGGGGTGAGCAGCAGATGTTGGCGTTGGGACGGGCGATGATGAGTCGACCACAGCTGCTATTGTTGGATGAGCCGAGCATGGGGTTGGCACCACTGATGGTGCAGAAGATATTTCAGACCATTCGCCAGATCGCCGCTGAAGGTGTGACGTTGCTGCTGGTTGAGCAGAATGCACGCCTGGCGCTGGAGGTAAGCCAGCGTGGTTATGTGATGGAGAACGGCTTGATCACACTGGCCGATTCAGCCGCTAACCTACTGCATAATCCACTGGTTCAGCAGGCGTATTTGGGGCAGTAGTGGGTTGTTGTGGGCATGTTAAGCTGCGCGGATTCAAGTCTAAAGTTCAACTTTGATTAACGGCGACTAAGGGAGGTGAGATGCGGTAGCATCCCTGCCCCTTTAATCGCCAAATTGAAGTTGCAGAGATGAACTACACGCATATCACCGAAGAGGAAAGATACCAGAGAGCCTTGCCCCGCGAAGCGCTTTGGGCATTTATGAGCTTCGCCACGAGGGGTTTAAGCTGGAAGCGATAGGCATGGTACTTGGGCGAGACAAGTCCACCCTCAGCCGGGAGCTAAAACGCAACAAAGGCGAGCGTGGCTATCGCCCCAGGCAAGCCCAGGAGAAGTCCGAGGCGCGAGCGCGTACTTGTGCCAATGGCCGCCGAGTTCCTGAAGATGCATGGGTCTACGTCGACGAGAAGCTCAAGCTGGACTGGAGCCCCGAGCAGATCACAGGGCGGATGGCGTATGAAGGGCTGGAAACAGTCAGCCATGAGACGATCTATCAGCATGTCTACGCAGACAAGGCTGAAGGTGGTGAGCTATATCGCCATCTACGTTGCCAGAAACAGCGGCGCAAGCGTTATGGCAGTGGCCAGTCGCGGCGGGGAAAGATTCCCAACCGTGTCTGCATAGAGCAGCGCCCCGAAGTGGTTGACGCCAAGAGTCGCGCAGGGGACTGGGAGGGCGACACCATTATCGGTGCGGGTCAGAGCCAAGCCATTGCGTCGGTGGTAGAGCGCAAGTTCCAGGAATTTGAATCCGTGCAATTGATTAACAGCGCCTGGTTATTAAAACAGCTGCAAGAGGCCAATCAGCGCCAGCATTACGCCGCTTCATTGGAGCTGGCTCTCACAGATCCGGCACGCCGCTTGTACTATATCCATACCAGTGTAAAATTTTCATATTTCTAAGCTTGGCATTGGAACTTATTTATTGCATGTAAGGTGCTGTTGGTGCAAGGTTTGTGAGGGTGGGCTCTTGTGTCTCTACATCGCCATCGAACGAAAAATCTTTCACGGTTTCCTCTTGGTCAGATGCTAATGCATGGGCAAGTTTGTTGGTTATCCAGATGATACGTTCGTAATAGAATGCCATTCCCAGCAAGGTTTTTTTTGTCAGGGTATCTATTTTGTCATCCGATGCTAAATGTTTAGGTTTGAATTGGTTGATGGTTGCGTCGGGCCTTTCCGTCATTTCAATAAGTTGGCTGATGCTGATAGGATCTTCTGACGCTACACTTTGGCAAGCTGTGCCCATGATCTCGTCCAGTGTTGAGATGATCTCATTGGTATAAAGTTGCGATAGGTTCTGGTGTTGCGCCTTTTTTAATACGTCCATTAATTCATACAGATTTTTATCAAGTGAAGAGATCCATATCTGGATGCTATGTCGATGTAATAAACATTCACTCTGTTTGACAGATAGATTAAGTTTTGCACATTCAGATATCTGGCGTTCAATTTCTTTATGGATTGAGCGATTGGCTTCGTAAAGTATTTTAGGGTCAATTTTATCGCTGCTGGCAATCTCTTGTCTCAGATGGTCAAAGAAGCGTGGGGCCCGTTGTAACAGACGCGCCTGTTCTTGTTCAATGAGGGTTGAGGCGTTGTTGATGTCATTGAAGTTGATCTGATTGATATATTTCAGTTGTGAGAGTGACTCTTCGTGTGTAGGTGGCCATAGGCGGGCAAGGGTGCGACTGACTGGATTGATCACAGTCCATAATATTGCCCCGGATCTCAGTGATCCCCTCATTTTTCAATATACCGCTGATTGCCGTAATTTTTTTCAGCCCATTGATTTCATGCGCGAACATGATCATTCTTGCGCTTCATTTATCGAGAAGGCAAATCATGAAGAAGCGGAGTATTGGGCGAATAGAAGATGTTCATTCCTTTCTTGAT
>JANOSY010000021.1:0-26442 GCA_031416075.1 Tenderia sp. (SeqCode)
AAATGTCATCGGCTCGATCAAGCGTTTTAAAATTATTGCTGATCGTTATCGCAACAGGCGAAAACGTTTTGGGTTGCGGTTTAACTTGATCGCAGGGATATACAACGTTGAGCTTGAAACTTGAGTTTCGAAAGAGGTCTATTACACAAAGCATGAGTCGTCGCGGCAACTGCTGGGACAATGCCCCGACCGAACGATTTTTTAGAAGTTACAAAGTTGAATGGATGCCAAAGGACTTTTATTCAACGTATGAGGAAGCGGAGGAAGATGTGTTGAAATATATTATTCAGCATTACAACTCGGCAAGGGGCCATAGCTATAATAATTACCTATCGCCTAATGCAGCTGAAAAAGCAGCGTGAAATATTTCTTGTCTTGGTGTACAGATTTACTTGACCACTACAAATGGCGGTTGGTCTGCTTGGCCTGGAATTTAAAACGCCTGGCGAAAATGCACCCGAGTTGCGTCCAGAGCGGTTAGATAAGGCGTAAGAAGAGCGATTTTCACGGCGATTTTGCTGTTTTTGGGTAAAAAATACGCCACCAGAGGTGCAAGAACTCTTTGGCTGGGCTAAGTCCGACAGGCTGCTAGGGGCTAGGCCGACTACGGTACAGGTTTGTATGTATTTTATAGCCTTATCTGGCACTATAGGCGGAGCTGAACGAGTAGGTAGATGCTGTGTCTGTATATTCCCTGGAAAAGTTGATTGCTGAAACGCGCCGTATTGCGCGGGATTACCGTAACGCTACTGGCAAGCCGTTGGGCGGAGTGAGTGGTGAGATTGCCCAGTTTGACGCCTGTAAAGAGCTAGGCTTAGAGCCGGTGCCCGCAGGTACTGAAGGTGGTTACGACGCCGTGGGGTGTGGCAAACGGGCGGGCAAAAAGGTGCAGATCAAGGCACGTACCATCTTTGATGAGGGCAAACAGGGGCAGCGCATCGGCCAGCTTAAACTCGAACAGGCGTGGGACAGTGTGGTGCTGGTGCTGCTGGATGAGAATTTTGAACCGTTTGAGATGTACGAGGCTGGGCGTGCCGAACTGACGGAGGCGCATCAGCAGAACGAGAGCAAACGCAGTAAACGGGGGGCGATGTCAGTTGCCAAATTCAAGGCCATCAGCCAGCTTGTCTGGACCCGTGAACGGGGTGAAGAGGATGAGGTCTGGGATAACCAGTCTGGTCTTTAAGCCACCATCAACTATTGAACTCCACTAATGCCATTGATTGAAGCAGCTGAAGTACTGGGGCTTGATGGTCCTATGGCCCGTTGTATTGACGGTTTTTTGCCACGTCTGCAGCAGCAGGAGATGGCGCAGGCGGTAGAGCAGGCTATTAAAAACAGTCAGGTACTGATCTGCGAAGCGGGTACCGGTACCGGCAAAACCTTTGCCTATCTGGTGCCGGCACTGCTGTCGGGACAGAAGGTGGTGGTATCCACCGGGACTAAAAATCTTCAGGATCAGCTCTATCAAAAGGATCTGCCCCTGGTGCGTAAGGCGCTGCAGGTGCCGGTGACCACGGCGCTGCTTAAAGGGCGCAGCAACTACCTCTGTCTCTACCGTCTGCGTGTCACAAAGGATGAGGGGCGTCTCTCCTCGCGGGAGATGATCCACCAGCTGCAACAGGTGGGGGAGTGGGCCGGCGTGACGGAGTCGGGCGATATCACCGAGTTTATGGAGATCGGTGAGGATTCGATGCTCTGGCCGATGGTCACCTCCACTATTGATAACTGTCTCGGTTCGGAGTGTCCCGATTTTGGTGAGTGCCATGTGATGAAGGCACGGCGTGAGGCGGTCAACGCCGATGTTGTGGTGATTAACCACCATCTGCTGCTGGCAGACATGGTATTGCGTGAGGATGGTTTTGGTGAGCTGTTGCCCACGGCCAATGCCTATATCGTTGACGAAGCCCATCAACTGCCAGAGATTGCCGGTAGCTTTTTTGGCACCCATCTCAGCAGTCGCCAGCTCAGCGAGCTGGCCAAAGATAGCACCCGTGAGTATTACAGCTGTGCGGTCGATAGCCCGGCGCTGCTGAAGGTGGCGGACCGGCTGGAGTATGTGGTGCGTGATCTGCGTCTGGCACTGGGGGATACCAGTCAGCGCACGCCGTGGCAGACCTTATATAAGGAACCCAAGGTGGTCGAGCAGCTCGATAGCCTGGCACAGGTGCTGGAGGATCTGTATGGATCACTGAAATTGTTGGCTTCGCGCAGCAAAGGGATGGAAAACTGCCTGGAACGGTGTGAACAGCTACGTGCCTATTTGAAGCTTTTTAGCCACGCCGGCAGTGATGATAACGTCTACTGGGTCGATATCTACAGCCGCACCTTTGTGCTCTGCTGCACACCGCTGAACGTGGCGGAGCCTTTTCAAAAACGGTTGCAGCACCACAAAGCGGCCTGGATATTTACCTCCGCAACGCTGGCGGTGAATGGCCGGTTTGACCACTACGCCCGACAGCTGGGGCTGGAGAGTGCGGCCACGGCATTGTGGGATAGCCCGTTTGATTATCGGCGCAACGCCTTGCTTTATGTGCCCGAGGCGCTGCCGGAACCGAACAGTTTTGGTTATACCGAAGCGGTTATCGAGGCGGCGTTACCGGTGCTGGAGGCGTCACGTGGCCGCGCCTTTTTGCTGTTTACCAGCCACCGCGCCTTGAAACAGGCGGCGGAGTTGCTGGCGGACAAGATTGAGTTTCCACTGCTGATACAGGGTAGTTACCCCCGCAATGAACTGCTGCGCCGTTTTCGCGAGTTGGGCAACGCCATACTGCTGGGAACGGGGAGCTTCTGGGAGGGGGTTGATGTGCGGGGAGGGGCGCTGTCGTGTGTCATCATCGACAAACTCCCGTTTGCCGCACCGGATGATCCGGTGATGCAGGCGCGTGCCGATCTGCTGCGTAGTCAGGGCGGGAATCCGTTTATGGAGCAGCAGGTACCGCAGGCGGTGATCACCCTGAAACAGGGGGTTGGACGTCTGATCCGTGATGTGAATGATCGAGGTGTGATGATGCTCTGTGATCCACGGTTGATCAGTAAACCCTATGGCAAGGTATTTCTCGACAGTCTGCCAGCGATGTATCGAACCCGTAAAGTTGCGCGGGTAAAACGTTTTTTCGAATTGGAACAAACAGATCCAATTACCACATCTTCAGAGTGATTTTTGTCACAGTTTTTTTACCACGTGAGTTAGTCAACACTCCTCAAGTCCGCGCCACGGCTGGCCGTTAGCTGATAGGTAGTCGCAGTATCTAGAAGTACTCTTTCCAGGCAGCACAAGGAGCGCAGCCATGACAAATGTAATGGGTATGTTAATTGAGGCGGTGGTATTGGCATTTTGTATGGGCGGTGCGTTGGGCGCGGTAGTGACCATGCATCTGCAACATAAGGGCCGTAGGGTTGAGAGTGATGAGTTTGCTGACCAATCGTTAACACCGGTTGAGATAAAACTGAATACTCGTCGTTTTAAATGAGTAAACGTCTGTTGTAGCAGGCAGCCTGTTTTGGCGTGTGGGCTGCCTGTTTTATGGTTGGTTGTAATCCTCCTTTATCGTTGCCCCCTTTCCCTCTATCATAGTGACTCTCCGCAAACGACTGGAAAGTATCATTGAATATTCTTGCCATTGAGACCTCAACCGAGGCCTGTTCCGCAGCACTGCTGGTTAACGGTGAAATCAAGGAGCGTTTTGAAACTGCCCCCCGTGGCCACGGCGACCTTATTTTACAGATGGTGGATGGGTTGCTTGCCGATGCCGGGTTAAAACCACAACAGTTGAGTGCTATCGCCTTTGGTCGTGGTCCGGGGGCGTTTACCGGCGTGCGTATCGCCACCAGTGTGGTGCAGGGGATCGCCCTGGGGGCAGATCTGCCGGTTGTGGCAGTCTCGACGCTGGCGGCGCTGGCCCAGGGCGGTTATCGACAACATCAATACCCGATGATTCTATGTGCCATGGATGCACGGATGTCTGAGATCTACTGGGGTACGTATCTGATGGAATCGGGACTGGCGGTGGCTCAGGGACAGGAGTGTGTCTGTCCGGCGGAGTCTGCACCGGCGGTGAGTGGTGATGGTTGGCAGGGGATAGGCAGTGGCTGGCATGTCTATGGTGAGCAACTGACTGAACATTATGGCACTCAGGTATCTCTCTGTGACCCTGCGGCCCTGCCACGGGCCTGGGATGTGGCGCTGTTGGCTGAGCGTGACTATCGCAACGGTATGGCGGTGAGTGCGGAGCTGGCCTTGCCGGTCTATCTGCGTGATAACGTGGTTAGCCGCAGCTAAGGAGATTATGCAGACCGATGAATAGCGAGCGTAACTGTATCAATCTTGTGCAAATGTCTGATCCACATCTGTTTGCGGATAGGTTGGGCAGCATGTATGGCCTCAATACTCTCCAGTCCTTGCAGGCGGTGGTGAATGAGGTGGCGCAGCAGCCGTTTGATCTGGGGGTTGTGACCGGGGATTTGAGTCAGGACCACCAGCTTGGCGCTTACCACCATCTGCGTGACGTATTGCAGGGACTGAAAATGCCGCTGCACCTGATCCCCGGTAACCATGATGACTGGGTGTTGATGAGGGAGACCTTTGGCGAGGGCAGCATCAGTTGCAATAAGGTTGTGGTACTGGGCCAGTGGCAGATTATCCTGCTGAATACTCAGGTGGTGGGTGAGGTGGGGGGGTGCCTGAGTGGATCGGAACTGAGCTGGCTGGAAGAGACCCTGGCCAGGGGTGACGCGGCCCATGTTGTGGTCTGTATCCATCACCATCCGGTTGATATCGGGTCACGCTGGCTTGACCAGATTGGTCTGCATAATGCGGACAAGCTGTTTGAGGTACTGGCCTCTTATCCGCAGGTGAAGGCGTTGCTGTGGGGCCATGTGCATCAGGCGTTTGATGAGTGCCGTGCCGGATTGCGGTTGCTCTCGTGCCCCTCTACCTGCATTCAATTTAAGCCGGGGAGTGATAAGTTTGCGTTGGATCTGCTGCCACCCGGTTACCGCTGGTTGCGGTTGTATGATGATGGTTCGCTGGAGACGGGTATTCGGCGTCTTGAGACGATGCCTGGTCAGATCGATCCAGATCAGAAGGGGTATTGAGTCTCTACAAATAACCCGGCCCGCACTGAGGCGGACCCATGGGCTGTTTGAATAAAACAGTCGTTATCGATGTAGCTCTTCTTCCATCTGTTCAACGCTGATGTGCCTGACGTTTTTACCTTTCACCAGATAGATGATGTATTCACACATGTTTTTGGCGTGGTCACCGGCACGTTCCAGCGCACGGGCCGCCCAGATGACATTGAGAACCCGCTTGATGGTGCGTGGATCTTCCATCATAAAGGTCATGTTCTGGCGCATGATCGCCTCGTATTCGTGGTCCACCTGCATATCCATCTTGGCCACGGCAATAGCAGCATCCACATCCATCCGCACAAAGGCGTCCAGCGCGCCGTGGATCATCTTCTGTACGTGGCTACCCAGTGACTGGATCTCGATGTATCCGTTGCGTGGGCGCTCCATGCCAGCCAAATCTTTTGCCATCCGGGCAACTTTTTTGGCTTGATCGCCCATGCGCTCCAGATCGGTGATAGTTTTGATGACGGCAATCACCAGCCGCAGGTCACCGGCGGTGGGTTGGCGGCGGGCGAGGATATGGGTGCACTCTTCATCAATCTCCACCTCCATGGCGTTGACCTTATAGTCACCGGTGATGACATCTTCTGCCAGTTCGATATTGCCCTCCGTGAGTGCGGCAACCGCATTCATGGTCTGTTTTTCAACCAGACCGCCCAGGGCAAATACATGGTTACGCAGATGTTCCAGTTCAGAATCAAACTGTTGTGATATGTGGTGTTTATCCATGGCGCTCTCCAAATAGGGATAGTGTGCAGCTTAACCGTAACGACCGGTAATGTAATCTTCGGTCTGTTTTTTGCCAGGATTAGTAAAGAGTGTATCCGTGCTGGCCAGCTCAATCAGCTCGCCCATGTACATAAAGGCGGTGTAGTCAGAGACACGCGCTGCCTGTTGCATGTTGTGGGTGACGATGATGATGGTATAGGTCGACTTCAGTTCGTAGATCAACTCCTCAATTTTTAAGGTTGAGATGGGGTCCAGGGCCGAGGCCGGTTCATCCAGCAGCAGTACATCAGGCTCGATGGCGATGGCGCGGGCGATCACCAGACGCTGCTGCTGACCGCCGGAGAGGCCAAAGGCGCTATCGTGCAGACGATCTTTTACCTCATCCCAGAGTGCCGCCCCTTTGAGGGAGTTTTCCACCGCCTCATCCAGTACCCTGCGCTCTTTTACCCCTTGAATACGCAGGCCGTAGGCGACGTTTTCGTAGATCGACTTGGGGAAAGGGTTGGGTTTCTGGAAGACCATACCCACACGGCGGCGCAGTGCGGAGACATCGACAGTACGGGCGTAGATGTCGTCGCCGTCGAGCAGAATCTGCCCTTCGATACGGACATCATCCACCAGGTCGTTCATGCGGTTGAAGCAGCGCAACAGGGTGGATTTACCACAGCCGCTCGGCCCGATGAAGGCGGTTACCCGCTGTTTGGGGATCGGCATATTGACACCTTTAAGGGCCTCTTTGTCACCGTAAAAGAGTCGCAGATCTTTGACCTCCAGGGTGTTTTCCGTGGGGGCGCTGCTGTGTGCCGCGCGCTCGCCAGTGATCGCGCCCAGGTCAATACCGTGTGTCATGGTTGATGATTTAGTCACTTCAGTGTCTGCCTTTTGAGTTCGGTTACTGTTCTAGCGATTTATATTTTTCGCGCAGGCGGTTACGAATGGCAATCGCCGCCAGATTAAGTACAACAATTACAATCACCAGCAGTAGGGCAGTGGCGTATACCAAAGGCCGTGCTGCTTCGATATTGGGGCTTTGGAAACCGACATCGTAGATATGGAAACCCAGGTGCATAAATTTACGGTCCAGATGCACAAAGGGGAAGTTACCATCCAGCGGTAGTGAGGGTGCTAACTTGACCACACCGACCAGCATTAACGGTGCCACTTCACCGGCAGCGCGGGCGATGGCCAAAATCATGCCGGTCATGATGGCCGGGCTGGCCATGGGGATAATGGTGCGCCACAGGGTTTCTGCCTTGGTGGCCCCCAGGGCTAGACTGCCTTCGCGGATGGAGCGGGGGATGCGGGAGAGCCCCTCTTCGGTGGCCACGATCACCACGGGCATCGTTAGTAACGCAAGTGTGAGCGAGGCCCAGAGCAGTCCGGGGGTGCCAAATACTGGTGCGGGTGCCGATTCGGGGAAAAACAGGCTATCGATGGAGCCACCGAGGAAGTAGACAAAAAAGCCCAACCCAAATACGCCATAAACAATGGCGGGTACCCCGGCAAGATTGTTGACGGCGATGCGGATGGTGCGGGTGATGAACCCCTGTTTGGCATATTCACGCAGATAGATGGCCGCAATCACACCAAAGGGTGTTGCCAGCATCGACATGATGATGACCATGATGACAGTTCCAAAAATGGCCGGGAAGATCCCCCCTTCGGTATTTGCTTCACGGGGATCCTCTGAGAGAAACTCCCACACTTTCTCAAAATAGAAGAGGGTCTTGGCAAACAGTGAGAGTTTGTTGGGCTGGTAGGCACGCACCACTTTAGAGAGTGGCAGTTCAACGGTCTGTCCGGTGGAGACTTTGACGGTGACAGTGGCGCGGCCAATCTCGCGGTAGAGTCCCTGCAGTCTGTTTTGTAGCAGTTCGTACTCTTGCTGGAGCCGCTCTGTTTCAAGTTGAATGTCGGCGAGGGCCTCAGGGGAGGCTCCGTTTTTAAGCTCCAGTGTGCGCTTTTCCAGACGCAACTGCTCCATGGCGTAGTTGATGGAGCCAATGTCGCTCTTTTCGATGTCACGAATGGTGCTGTGCAGGTCCAGGGTGGTTTTGATCTGCTTCTGTAGCGCCTCCCAACTGCCTGGGCCTTCGGCCACGGTGGCACCATCGATTTTGAGTTGTTGCAGGTCGCCATGCAGGTTGCCCCACTCCAGACGTTCAAAAACGATGATTTCCTTTGGTGTGCTGATACCGCTGATCAAGGGTTTGATGATCCAGCGGAAATCACTGCCACCAATATCACGGTTGCCTACTTTAATCAGGTAACGCTGGATACGGTCACTGCTGCTTTCAAGTGCAACGCCGCTGTCACGAATACGCTCTAACGACACCTCCTCTTTTTCGCGTAGTTCGCCCACCACCTGCACAATCTCGCCATTCTGATAGGGGTCCTGGTATTGATAGGCGTTGATATCGGAGGGCCAGAAGTGGACCATGCCACGGGCGATGATCAGTCCCAACAGGCCGATCACCGCCAGCAGGCAGATGGAGACGGCTCCGGCGGTCAGCCAGATCCAGGGTTTACCGCTTTTTATCCAGTTTTTCATCAGAGTGAGCTGTACTTTTTCCGGAGTCGCTGACGTACAACCTCAGCGATAGTATTAAAGAAGAAGGTGAAGATAAACAGTACCAGTGCTGCCAGGAACAGGATCCGGTAGTGGGTACCATTGACCTCAGACTCAGGCATCTCTACCGCAATATTGGCAGAGAGTGTGCGTAGCCCCTGGAAAATACTGAAGTCCATCACCGGAGTATTGCCGGTGGCCATCAGTACAATCATGGTCTCGCCCACGGCGCGGCCAAAACCGATCATCACCGCTGAAAAGATGGCGGGGCTGGCGGTGAGCAGGACCACCCGTGTCAGGGTCTGCCAAGGGGTGGCCCCCAGCGCCAGAGAGCCGATGGTCAGATGTTTGGGGACACCAAAGATGGCATCTTCAGTGATGGTGAAGATGGGCGGAATGACGGCAAACCCCATGGCGATACCCACAATCATGGCGTTGCGCTGGTCAAAGTCGATCCCCAGTTCATGTTTCATCCAGATCCGCATGTCACCGCCAAAGGCCCATATCTCCAGGGGGTGGCTGAGGGTGAAGGCGAGCCAGACGGTGAAGATGATCACGGGGATTAACAGTGCCGCCGTCCAGCCATCGGGGACCCGGCTGTGGATATGTTTGGGTAACAGATTCCAGAGATAGCTGGTGGTCAGAATCGCCAGTGGCAGTAGCAGCACCAGACTGAAGACGGCAGGCAGGTAGTACTCAACCAGCGGTGCTAGCCATAGTCCAGCGAGAAATCCGAGGATGACAGTGGGCAGCGCCTCCATGATCTCAATGGTCGGTTTGATGGTGGAGCGCATTTTGGGCGTCATGAAGTAGGCGGTATAAATAGCACCGAGAATCGCCAGCGGGATGGCGACCATCATGGCGTAAAACGCCGCCTTGATTGTGCCAAAGGCGAGGGGAACAAGGCTGAACTTGGATTCAAAGTCGTTGCTGGCAGAAGAAGATTGCCAGATGTAGTCAGGTTTTTCATAACTCTCATACCAGACCTTGCTCCAGATCGATGACCACGATACCTCGGGGTGTTCGTTATGGATGTGGAGGAAGTGGGTTTTGCCGGCCATGTCCTCAATCAGTGCCGCGTCGCCCCGTGGGGCGATGGCAACATGGCTGGCAGGGCTATCGAGCTGATGTTTAAGTACGGTGCGCCCAGAGGTGGTGTGAAACGCATTTAACTTGCCCGTTTCGTCAATGGCCATAAAGCCCTTACGGAAATATTCCGGCGTGAGGGTGGATATCCCTTTCGGCATCTCAAACTGGCGGATTTTGGTCAGGTGTTGATCGTTATTTTCGTCCCGGACCTCAAACCATTGGCTGACGGTGCCACTGCTGTCGGCCACCAGGATGGAGATGTTACCGGCGAGAAACTCTAACCGCACAATACGGTTCTCATTGCTGGTTGCTGTCACCTGCTCCTCGAATATCGGGGTCTCAGGGTCGGAGATGTCGAAGCGGGAGATGGTACCAGCGGTGGTGGCGGCGTAGACCACACGTTGCTCCTTGTCGAGCAACAGGTGGGATATTTTGCTGGGGGCGTTTTCGAGCCGACGGGTCTCGGTTTTGATCGTGGTCTCATCATCCATCATTGAGGTTTCGATGGTGAGTGTGGTCATTAACAGTCGGCTATCGTTGGTGAGTGCGATGAGTGTGGACTGTTCATCGTTGCTCTGCACGGCCAGTTTGGCAAGTGGGCGGCCAGAACTGTCAACCTGAATCGGGAGTTCACCCAGGGGGTAACTCAGACGTGGGGTAATGACACGAACATTGTCAGGGTAGCTGACATCATATTCGTGTTTAAGCACGATGGCGCTACCGTCAGAGAGGCCAAACGCAACAATATTACTGGCACCGGTGCCGGCGGCAAAGCTGGTAATCGTACTGCTATGGGGCAGCATCAGGGGCTGCTGGTTAATGATCTTACCGTCAAGGGTATTAAAAAAAGTGGTCTGTCCATCACTGGTAAAACGTACGGCAATTTCGGCCTGCTCTTCCATCGCCAGATGCAGTGTGCTGGTGCCGCTCCCGTGGGGCAGGGCGTAGTCGGCCTCTTTTTTAATAGTACCGGGGATGAAAAGCGGGATAACCACGTAAAGCAGGTAGGCAAAAATCATAGTGATGGCAATAATGACACTGATGCCACCAATACCGATCATGTGCTTGGCAATCTTGTCTTTGAGACGACGACGGGCACGATGGCGAATGCTGCTGGGGTGATTAATGGGTGGGAGAAGTGCGGCCATTGACTAGAGGTCCCTTGGTTATGGGCGGCAATCATACGTGGCCAATATTACAGAATTGTTACACTTGGTTTTGTGCAGGGCACTGTTTGCAATCGCTTGATAAAACTTGAAAAAGGGTGTGGAGGCAAGGGCATCTGCTGTTAGATCAGGGGGGTGAAGATGAAAGGTAGATTATATACAGACACTTATAGCGAAGCGCAGACTAACAGCGCCTCTTTATTTAACACAGTTGCAACACTCTATGACCCTTTAAACGGTTGAAAAAGGGTGCTTGCTGCCTATCCTCAGGAAGGTGAATCGCGGACAGTACTCTCCTTTAACGGGTAAGGCAGCCACTTCAGCTATTTTTGACGATAGCGCCGGTTTGTGAATCCTAGCAGGGCCAAGCCAACGAGCGCCCAGGTGCCTGGTTCGGGAACGGTCTGGGTGGTGGATCTCACCAACCAACTGCCGGTAATGGCTTCAGGCTGGGAAGGGTCCTGGAGACCGCCGATTACAAACGGCGGCTCAAAACAGCCACAAAATGTTCTGGGGATATCGGTGAGCTGCATCAATATCCCCCCGGTGGCCTGGAGGCCGACAAGGGTGGAGTCGGTGATGCCCCATAAAACACTCTTCATCGGGGCACCGCTGGGTGTCTGTGTGCCGGTGGTGCCAAATAGTGAGAGGAAATGGTTGGCGGCGGCCAGTTCGCTGGGTTGTGGTATGCCATCTACCGTCAGTCCCATGGTTTGTAAAAGTGCAAAAAGCTCCACCGGTGTGGCGTAGCGGAAGCCCGCGAATAGGCCAGCGGAGACGCCTGAGCCGAGTACTGCGTTCATTTCGTCATAGCTTTTGCCCACGGAGAGTGTGGGGGTCAGCCACTCCAGCTGGGTTGAGGTATCGACGATGATGGTGGGGTCACTGGTTCTGATCACGATTGCTTCGCAAAGGGGGGTGTAAAGCAGTGCAAGCAGGAGGGGTATGAGCAGTGCCCAGTTTTTTCCAAATTGTTGCAGTGGTGAAGTAGTCATAAGAGTTCTCCGCTGAGTCGTCGCCAGATAAAACTGTTCCCAAAGTCAGGATCCCCCTGTTTGCAGTGGTAAACCATGAAGTAGTGAACAGTTGCGCTGTGAACTATTTACACCGATTGGAGGGGGTGGCGGAGCGGTTGCCGGGTTATGGGTAACGCATGGCGATGTGGGTACTAATCAGTGCAGTGGTCTGGTTGCGGATAATGTCGCCATCGATGTCTGAGATCCAGAGGCGAACCAGCCCTTTGATAAAGGTGTAGCTGTCGAGGGCGCACAGTGCCGGGTCAAGGCCACTCCGCAGCAGCCCTTTGCTGTGGGCGCTGTCATAGGCGCGGTTGAGTATCTGCATAAAGTTGCAGCGGGTTTTGATGGCGTGGTTGTCGAGGGCGGTAAATTCATCGACGTACTCACATTTAAAGTGAATGATCTCAAAGGTGGTGCGGGCGATCTCATCCTCTGTTAGCAGTTGAATAATCTCATTCATGCTCTCCTGGATGTTGCGGAGTGGGTCGTCGAGGTTGTTGGCCAGCATGCCTTCATCAATCTGGTCGATGAGCGGGAGCGAAATCTGCTCCATCATGGCAAAAAAGAGGTCAGGTTTATCTTTAAAGTGCCAATAAATGGCACCGCGGGTAACCCCTGCCTCGGTGGCGATCTGCTCAAGTGTTGAACGGCTGACGCCCCGTGCGGCAAATGTTTTGCGCGCGGCGGCGATAATATCCTGGCGTGTCTGTTCGGTCTCAGTCTTGCTTTTACGTACCATGGTGAGGCTGGGTCCTGCTGTTGGTATACCGTTGGGCACCTGGGTTGGCAGGTGCCACAGTCACTTTGGTTGATAACTGAAGGGTCAAGAGCGGCTGTTGTTAGCCACTGGTGCGGCCGGTGGATTCTCGGCGTTCCAGCCACCCCCCAGCGCTTTCATCAGTTCTATATTATGGAGTAGCTGTGCCTGGCTATTTTGAATAAGTGCCTGGGTGGCGCTGTTGTGGGTGCGTTGGGCATCCAGAACCTCCAGATAGCTGGAGTAACCGGCATCGTAGCGCATCTGTGCCAGTCGTAAGGCGTTGCGGGCGGCGTCGGCCCTGGCTTGCAGGTCGGCAACGGATACGCCGCTCTGTTCGGTATTGGTCAGGGCATCGGCCACCTCTTTGAAGGCGGTTTCGACCGTTTTCTGGTAGTTAGCCAGTGCCTGCTGCTGTACCGCCTCGGCCTCGCGGGTGCGGGCTGAAAGCTTTCCGGCATCAAAAAGCGGCATGGTGGCCCCCAGCCCGAGTGACCAGATGCGGGCACCGCTGTTGAGTATGTCGCTTAGCTCGCTGCTCTGGCCGCCTAGAATGCCGGTGAGGGAGAAGCTGGGCAGTTGCGCGGCCTTGGTGACACCAATCCGGGCGTTGGCGGCGATGAGCATCTGTTCCGCCTGTTTGACGTCAGGGCGGCGTTCCACCAGGGTGGAGGGGAGTCCAACCGGTGGGCGGATGGCTGTGGGCAGTGTGGATTCGGCGGTTGCGGCGATGTTAAGGCCGGGGGTGCCGCTGATTAACCCCAGCTGGTTCTCCGCCAGCTGTCGTTGCCGTTGCAGCTCGTGCAGTTGCAGGGCGGCCTCACTGCGGGAGAGTTGCGCCTGGTTGAGGTCCAGCGCTGAGGCCAGCCCGCCGTTGAGGCGACTGGTGACAACAGTCACCGCCTCATCACGGAGCGCCAGGGTCTGGGTGGTGAGGGCGATCTGGGCATCGAGGGAGCGCAGTGTGAAATAGGTCTGGCTGGCGGCCCCTGTCAGGGTGATGGCCATCACATCATGGGCGTAGCGGCTGCCCAGCAGTTGGGCGCGGGCGGCCTCGGATGCCCGTTGCAGTTTGCCCCACAGATCGATTTCAAAGGCGGTGGAGAGCACCAGCCGCTGGCTGTTTGAGATGATGGGGGTGCCCGGCGGCAGTGGTTGTGCGTTGAGTGTGCTGGAGCGGGCGCGGCTACTGTTGCCATCGAGGTTGATCTGCGGCAGCAGGTTGGCGCTGGTGGAGCCAAGCACGGCGGCCGCCTCATCCATCTGGGCGATGGCCTTTTGCAGATCACGACTGTTACTAAGGGTGCCCTCCACCAGCGTGTTGAGCACGGCATCGTTGTAGAGTTTCCACCACTCATATTGCAGCATTGCAGCGCCCTCTGCCTGCTGTTCCCCCTTGGTATAGGCGGCGGGCAGGGGTACCTCAGGGCGGGTATAGGTGGGGCCAACGGTACAGCCACTGAGAAAAATCAGTGCTGCCAAGGCCGTCACTTTTTGGTGGGTAGGGCGTAGGTATTGTGCACTCATGGCAGTTTCTCCTGCACAGTGGCCGGTGGCTCTGCATCGGGGTGTTTGTGTGAGGGGCGCGGTTTGCGTGCCAACAGCGTGAAGAAGAGCGGTACAAAGATCGGCGCGATAAAGGTGGCGATGATCATGCCACCAAATACACCACTGCCCATCGACTGCCGCGCAGCGGCTCCAGCGCCGGTGGCGATGACCAGTGGCAGTACGCCAAAAACAAAGGCGAGGGAGGTCATGACGATGGGGCGGAAGCGCAGCCGTGCCGCCTCCAGCGCGGCATCCACAGCGCTCAACCCCTCTTCCATCCCCTGCATGGCAAACTCGGCGATGAGGATGGCATTTTTTGCCGCCAGCCCGATCAGTACCACCAGACCAATCTGGAAGTAGATGTCGTTGTTGAGTCCGCGCAGATAGACAAAACCCAGCGCCCCAGCAATCGCAAATGGTACTGCCAGCAGCACCGCCACCGGCACGCCCCAACGTTCATAGAGTGCTGCCAGTATCAGGTAGACCATGATCAGGGCAAAACCAAAGGCAAAGACCGAGGCGCTGCCGGTCCGTTTCTCCTGGAATGCCTGGCCGGTCCACTCCATATCGTACCCTTTGGGCAGATTGGCTTTGGCGACCTCTTCAACGGCCTTGATGGCATCGCCAGAGCTGAAGCCGACCTTGGCGCTACCAAATACCTTGGCGGCGATATAGCCGTTGTAGCGTTCTACCTGTTCAGGTCCGATGATATTTTCAACCTTGATCAATGCCTTGAGTGGAATCATGGTGCCGCTGGTGGAGCGCACATAGATGTTACCAAGGTCTTCCGGCTTGGCGCGATACTGGGCATCCGCCTGAATGGTGACACGATAGGTACGGCCTGACTTGTTGAAGTCGTTAACGTAGAGCGATCCCATCTGTGCCTGTAAGGCGGCAAAAACTTCGTTGACCGGCACCCCAAGTGCAAGTGCCTTTTCCCGGTCCACATCGACACGCAGTTGCGGCACGGTGGGGCGATAGAGCGTTCTTAACCCCTGCAGCGCTGGATGTTGCCCGAGGGCGGCGATGAAATCATTGGTGACCTGGGCCAGCCGTTGTGGATCGGGATCCGAACGGCCACGCACGTAGACCTCAAAACCGCCAGTAGCCCCCAAGCCACGAATGGCAGGTGGGTTGATGGCAAAGGCGAGGCCATCGGGCAGCATCATCCCCTTGCCACTCACCTCCTGCACCAGCTCCTGTGCGGTCTGTTTTCGATCTTCCCACGGTTTGAGTGGCATGAAGATGGTGGCGGAGTTGCTCTTGCTGCTGCCGCTGATGAGATCAAAACCGTTGACAACAAAGATATTGGCGATGGCCTCATTGTTGGCCATCATGCCACGCAGCTGTGAGGTGGTATTCATTGTGCGTTCAAGGGTTGCGCCATCGGGCAGCATGGCAACACTGACGATGTAACCTTGATCCTCCTCCGGTACAAAGCTGCCTGGCACTTGCGTAAAGAGTACGGCGACTCCTACAAGTAATAGACCGAACAGCATCATGGCGGCGATGCGCCACTGTATCGCCAGCGTTACTGCACCGAGAAAGCGCCGGGTGATCCAGGCAAAACCACTATTAAAGAGCTGAAACAGCTTGCCCGGTGGTCGCTCACCCTCTGGATGTGGTTTGAGCAGCATGGCACACAGCGCCGGTGTCAATGTAAGGGCGATGACGCCGGAGAGCACGACAGCAATCGCTACTGTGACGGCAAACTGGCGGTAGAGCTGGCCGGCAATGCCGCCCAGGAAGGCGACCGGTATAAATACGGCCACAAGGGCCAGCACAATACCGATGACCGCATTCTGTACCTCGCGCATCGCCTCAATAGCTGCATCAAAGGGGCTGAGTTTGCGTTCGCGCATCAGCCGTTCGACGTTTTCCAGGACCACAATCGCGTCATCGACCACGATTCCCACAGCCAGTACCATGGCAAAGAGGGTAAGGGTATTGATTGAAAAGCCAAACAACCATAACCCGGCGAAGGTGCCGACCAGTGATACCGGTACCGCAATCATCGGGATCAGGGTGGCGCGCCAGTTTTGCAGGAAGACAAAGACCACCAGCAGCACAATCACTGCCGCTTCAATCAGTGTGTGGATAACACTGCGGATCGAGGCGGAGACAAAACGGGTGGTGTCGTAGGGGATGATGTAATCGACATCATCAGGGAACTGCTGCTGTTTGATCTCTTCCATCTTGGTGCGGATGGCGTCGGCGACATCCAGGGCGTTGGCCCCGGTTTGCAGAAATATTGGCAAGGCGATGGCGGGCATACCATTCACGCTGTTGGACTGATCATAACTTTGGGCACCCAGCTCAATGCGTGCCACATCTTTCAGGCGTAATACACCACCGGGACCCTCGGAGCGGAGGATGATCTGGCCAAACTCTTCCGGCTCTAACATGCGGCCACGGGTGGTGACGGTATAGACCAGCTGCTGCCCCTTGGGGGCCGGATCTGCACCGATCTTGCCCGCTGCGTATTGGGTGTTCTGGGCGTTAATGGCGTTGGTGATGTCGCTCGTGGTCAGGCCTAGCTGGGCCATGCGGTCTGGTTTGAGCCAGATACGCATGGAGTAGTCGCGGGCACCAAAGATGATCACATCCGCCACACCAGGAATACGCTTGAGCTCATCAGCAATGTTCAGGCTGGCGTAGTTGGAGAGGTAGAGCATGTCGTAGGTGCTTTTGGGCGAGTTGAGTGCCACCACCAGCAGGATGTTTTGTGACCGTTTGGCCACCGTTATGCCGTTGCGCCGGACCTCTTCAGGCAGGCGCGGGGTGGCGAGCTGCACCCGATTGTTGATGTTGAATGTTGCTTTATCGATGTCGGTACCGACATCAAATGTTGCTGTAATGGAGAGTGTGCCGTTAGAGGCGGCGGTGGAGTTGAAATAGAGTAAATTTTCAATTCCGGAGAGCTGCTGTTCAATAGGCGTGGCCACTGTTTTTGAGAGTGTCTCTGCCGACGCACCAGGATAGACCGCGGTAATGGTCACCGTGGGTGGTGCAATCTCGGGATACTGGGCGATGGGCAGGATGCTCGCCGCCACCAGACCGGCAAGCATCAGGATGATGGCCAGAACTGTGGCAAAGATCGGACGTTCTATAAAAAATTTAGACATGGCTTGGGGCTCGCTCTGTTGCGGCGCTGCAAAAGGGTGAAATTACTGCTTGGGGCCTGCAGCTGTTTCGCCTGGCGCGTGGGGTGCCACGGGTGCGCCGGGGCGCATCTTCATCAGATTATCGATAATCACCCGGTCACCAGGCGTAAGCCCCTCTGTCACTACCCAGTTTTGTTCCGACCAACCGGCGGTTATAACCGGACGTGGTGCTACCGTATTGTCTGGTGCCACGGTAAAGAGCACGCTGCCCTGTTCGGTCTGGGCAACAGCGGCATGGGGTATCAGGTAGCCATCACGGTCGCCAACATTGACCCGGACGCGCACAAACTGGCCGGGCAGGAGCCGATGGTCGGTGTTGGCAAACTCAGCCCGCATCTCCACCATGCCGGTTCTGTTATTTACGGTTGAGGCCGAGAAGTTGATAACACCAGGGTGTGCGTAGCGACTGCCATCGTCCAGAATCAGATGGATCTCTGGTTTGCTGGAGTGACGCAGCTGAGCCGTTTCACGCTCAGAGAAGGCAAAACGGACCCAGATTGGACTGCTGGTATTGATGGTTGTGAGCAGGCTTGATTGAGCGCCTGCGGTGACCAGTGAACCTAAAGAGAGTTGCGCCCGGCCAGTGATGCCAGCGATAGGTGCGGTGACATGGATGTAGGAGAGACTCAGCTCCGCGTCACGTAATCTGGATTCGTTTATTTTCTGTGACGCCAATGCTGCCTGGAGTGCTGTATTGGCGTCATCCAGTTCCCGGCTGCTGATTGCCTTTTCCGCTACCAGCGGCTTAAGACGGGCCGCTTCGCGTTCGCTGCGTTCCAGGCTGGCCTTGTCCTGTGCCAGTGCCGCCTGAGCCTGATTCAGGGCAATCTGGAAAGGTGCCCGGTCGATGGTAAAAAGTACTGCGCCAGCGTTAACATAGTCCCCCTCTTTATAGCGTTGCTGCATTAATACACCGGATACTCGGGGACGCACTTCAACATCCTTGGACCCTTCGGTCTGTCCCACTGCTTCGATGAGTGTGGGCACCTTTTCAGGTTGGACGTCGATAACCGTGACAGGCATGACGGGCATGGCACCACCTGCTGCGCCGGGGAGGGTCACATCTTCTGTTTTTGAGCAGCCACCTAAAAGGGTGAGCAAAATCATTGCCCCAAGAAGCCGAGGGTATTGAGTGGATGTTTTTGAGTGGGTAAGGGGGGCAGTGTTGAGCGTGAGTAGCGCCATGGCCGTGAGTCCGCAGTGGAGGATGATAATTTGCATTATATACAAACATTCATGTATGTATACTGCAAAAAACTGGGAACATGGCCGTTATCCTTGAAGGGACCTCACATTTATGGCCGGATGATTGTGTTGTTGATGGGTTGCAACGGAACTCTGCGGGTATAATGGGTTCACAACAGTCACTATTTGAGAAAAGGAATGTTTAGGATGAAGTTTAGAATTTTGCTGCTGACCTCCCTGTTGGCATTAGGGTTGAATAGTCCAACCAAGGCGGCGGACGAGGTGGCACAGGTACGTAACGCGGTGGCTAAAATTGTGCCGGGTATGGCACCGGACTCCATTGTGAAGAGCAGTGTTCCAGGGTTTTATGAAGTGGCCTACGGTGCGGATCTCTTCTACGTTTCGGCGGATGGACGTTATCTGTTGAACGGCAGCGTCATTGACTTAAAAGATGGTAAAAACCTCTCAGAGGTGAAGCGTGGGCAGGGGCGGTTGAAGTTAATCTCTGAAATTGATGAAAAATCGATGATTGTCTATAGCCCAAAACAGGTCAAACACCGCGTCACCGTGTTTACCGATATCGATTGTCAGTACTGCCGCCGCATGCACTTGGAGATGGCAGAGTTGAATAGTCTGGGTATCGAAGTGCGTTATATGTTGTTCCCGCGTACCGGTGCTGGTTCAAAATCATATGATAAGGCCGTCACTGCCTGGTGTTCAGCGAATCGGCAGCAGGCGCTGACGGATGCAAAGGCGGGCAAAAACCTGCCTAACAAGACCTGTGACAATCCGGTTGAAAAACATATGGCCCTGGTTGAAAAGCTTGGCATTACAGGCACACCCACGCTGGTGTTGGAAGATGGCAGTGTTATTCCTGGTTACATGCCAGCGGCACGGTTGTTGGCGGCACTGGAAGGCAAAGAGCCGTAGGCAATAAACCCACCACTAGCGCAACGCTGGTGGTGGGAAAGTCGGACGTTAGGCGCGGCGTCTGTACAAGGGGAGTGGTTCGTCAGAGGATGTTTGATATTTGACGCTAATCTCATCAAAGGCGTTAAGTGCATCTTCAATGGTCTGGCTGGCATCGATCTCAAAGGCGTCAAAACCGGCACGTTCCATATAAGCCAGCTGATCACGCAGCACATTGCCCACCGCACGTAGCTCGCCAGTATAACCGTAGTGTTGGCGCAGGGCAGTGGCAATGGAGTAGCTGCGACCATCGCGGAAGCTGGGGAATTGCAGCGCGACGATGGCAAAGTGTGACAAATCGGGGCTGATTTCTGCCACGTCATGATCACTGTTAAGCCGCACACCGAGTCCACCTGAGTGTCGTAATAACCGTTCTTTGTCGCTCTGCCATAACGCAAAGGGGACGATGATGTCACCTGCGGGCAGCGTATCGGCCGTTACGCCGTCGGTCAGGTCCGGAATATGTTGCCACCGGTCTTCAATGATCTGGCGATTCTTAATTATCTGCATAGACACGCTCTTGAAAAGGGACAATTCCGATGCGCTGGAAGGTGTCGATAAACTGTTCGCCTTCGATACGTTGTTCAACATATACGTGGGCGATTTTTTCAACAGCATCCGCCACCTCATCTTTGGAGACGGCACGACCCAGGCGTTGACCCAGCTCAGCGGTGGTCTCTGCATAGCCCCCCAGCGTTAGCTGGTACCACTCTTCCCCCTTTTTATCGACACCCAGAATGCCGATATGACCGATGGCATGGTGGGCGCAACCGTTCATGCAGCCAGACATCTTCAGCCTGATTTCGCCAAGGTCGTAGAGGTAGTCAAGATCTTCAAAACGGCGCTGGATCATGTCGGCCACATCGATGGAGCTGGCGTTGGCCAGTTCGCAGAAGTCGAGTCCGGGGCAGCAGATCATGTCATTGATGGAGCCAATGGTGGGTGTTGCCAGCCCATCTTGATGCAGTGATTGCCAGAGTGGGTAGAGTTCACCCTGTTTAACATCGCTGAGTACCAGATTCTGTTCGTAGGTGCTGCGAATCAGCCCGGCGCTGTAACGATCGGCCAGCTCAGCCACCAGATCCATCTGTTTGTCAGTAATGTCGCCGGGCGCAATGCCGGGGGCTTTGAGTGAGACAAACACACCACGATACCCCTCTACCTTATGGTCAAAGGTGTTGTATTTGAGCCAGCGGGCAAAGTCATCGTTATTGTTGGCATAACCTTCATGACGTTTATCGCTGGCCGCATCGGCGTCATAGGGGAGTGGGGTGAAAAATGTTTTTACACGGTCAATTTCAGCCTGATCGAGGATAAGTTTATCCCGGTTATTGGTCCACTCGCGCTCGACCAGAACCCGGAATGTGTCCATACCCAGGCTGGCAACGAGTATTTTGATGCGGGCTTTGTACTTGTTGTCACGACGGCCCTTGAGGTTGTAGACACGTATTATCGCCTCCAAGTAGGAGAGCAGGTGCTGCTTCTCCAGGAAGGGGCGAATAGTCTGACCAATCATGGGGGTGCGTCCAAGGCCGCCACCAACACTGACTTGAAAACCAACTTCGCCGGTCTCATTTCTGACCAGTCTTAGGCCAATGTCGTGAACCAGAGTAGCGGCGCGATCGCGGCTTGCGCCGGTGATGGCAATTTTAAACTTGCGTGGCAGGTAGGCAAACTCCGGGTGCAGGGTGCTCCACTGACGGATGATTTCACAATAAGGCCGCGGGTCTTCCAGCTCATCGGCAGCAACACCGGCCAGTGGGTCAGTGGTGGTATTACGAATACAGTTGCCGCTGGTCTGGATGGCGTGCATCTGCACTGAGGCCAGATCGGCAAGAATATCAGGCACTGTTTCCAGCTTGGGCCAGTTGAACTGGATATTCTGGCGGGTGGTGAAGTGACCGTAACCTTTGTCATATTGACGGGCAATATGCGCCAGCATCCGCATTTGGTCTGATGAAAAGAGGCCGTAAGGGATGGCGATACGTAACATGGGTGCGTGGCGCTGGATATAAAGGCCATTCATCAGGCGCAAGGCCATAAACTCATCAGCCCCCAGTTCGCCCGTCAGGTAACGTTTTGTTTGTCCGCGAAACTGGCTGACACGTTCGTCAACAATGCGTTGGTCGTATTGGTCATAGATGTACATGCCAGGACGCTGAACGCACGGGCGTGAGGGCTGGGGCTGCGCTGCTGGGGCTATGTTCTGGGTTTGACTCATGCTGATCCGCTTGCCTTGTTTTTCGTACTCGGATGGTCGCCTGTAGCTTCATGGTAGACGACCGCCAACGTTAAGATAGGGTATTTTTTATATAAGATAAATTAATCGTTTTATATAGTTTATATTAACTAATTATATAAAGACGAATGTTGATGCCGTGAAAATGGTGCCCCGGGCGGGACTCTAACCTGCGACCTATCCCTTAGGAGGGGATCGCTCTATACACTGAGCTACCGGGGCGTACAGTTAACTGCTGGGGCGACAGTATATCAACTTGAATCAGAAAGGAAATCAGCTCTTACGTTTTTGTTGGGCGAGGCGTTGCAGCAACATGACACTGCGTTCAATTTGCCTCTCCTGAAGGCTGGTAACGCTGACAAATTGGCCACCGATGAAGGCTGCTTGAGCTTTTTCATCCTGGTTTTTGATCGCACGGACGATTATTTGACAGGCGAGTGCCTGCTTGCCATCGGGAGGTAGTGGGAATGAGCAGTAGAGTATTTGGTCCGTTTCCAGTGCTATGGGCAGCTCTTTGGAAAAGCGCACTCGAATGCCACCGATTGATATGTCAGCAATATCGCCGGTTAAAATTAGGTTGCCAGGTGTGGTCAGGGTCGCAGGTAGTGATTGAAATGGGCTTAAGGGGATGCGGATACTTGCCCGTCTCTGGTGGTGGTTAAGTGATGCGGGGAGCGTAGCTCTATAATGGGTGAGACCATTTGTTTTGTAACAACCCTTGAAGTCGACGCTAAAGTCGATTGGAACACCTTCAATTTGAGTCGCAAGTGTGAGGGTGGATGTTGATTTATACAGCGCTTGATCGGGCGCAGGCCTGAATTCGTTGAACATTAGATGTTCTCCGTCGTCACTGGAAAAATCGATTATGGTAGTTGTGTATTCCTCTATATGCTCACCGATTGAGGCAGTGATTAATGTGCGCTGTTTCATGAGCTGAGTGAGGATTTTTTTGATTCGTATGGTATCGGTTAGCGTTTCCATCGTTTTTATATTCAGGTGTTGGCGTGAAAGATGAGCATATTAACCGCTCCGTTTATGCTTGGATTAATGGGTTGGAGTGAGATACCGTCACTGATTGCCCATTGGCTCCATATGTGAGGCCGTCTGATGTTGGTTGACCCCGTAATATTGTCAGTGCAGTTTCGGTGGAGTGTCTATTTGCGGCGATGATTGTGCCATTAATGGTGTTAAGTTTTTGGCAGTTATCAAGTAATGCTAAAAGGGATGTCTGTTTTTGGCGAAGCTGTATTGAAAGGAGAGGGGGGTGACTATTAATGAAACTATTCATACCATCGGGGGTGTACGAAAATCCATGTTTCTTTAGTAGGTAGTGATGTTCTTGATGAAGCTTCTCGAGTAACGCACTCTGTTCGAGTTTTTGCTGATTAAGGGTGTGAATAGCCTCAAAGTCTCTTTTAACCAGGATGTTACTTTCATCTTCAAGGGTATGTTTCAGTGAATCTGCCGCTTGAATTTGCTGTTCTAATAATGTGTCTATCTGTTGGGCAATGTGAGGCGTTGTCATCATATTAGGTACCTGTCCTGGCGTTGTTCAGGTTGTTCTCAAAATTGAGTATCTTCGCCGCTAGGTCGAAGTGGCTAATTTTTGGTCCCCCTGAGTTGATAACGTGTTGCAGTTCTTCAACGCGTTGGTTATTGACAGCAGACTGCGCTGTTATTACCTGCTCAAGTTGTTGCATACGTGTGGCTGTGTCGGTGATGGTGACAACATCAGTTGTGGTGTGCTGAGGGGGCGGTAGGATGGCCGTTTTTTTATCTTGTTTCACTTCTTCTTTTACCAGGCCAGTGGTTAAGCCAGGATTGTCAATTCTCATTCTTATCATCTCCTGCAATATTGCTTCATATGATTATCGGTCAAGATTAATCGTGCTTGAAATTTTTCACGCTTTTTAAGTGTGGTTATCTCGGGTTCGTGCATTGGTTCACATTTGCACCTCAACAATGCCGGGCCGCGATGCAATGGCCTCAATGATTCGTTTTGATGAGAGGTTTTCAACCTTAACTATAGCCCCCAGAATGGCGTCCTCCAGCGCCTTCCCTGGCATTTTGACTGTAATGCTGTTGTTACGGGCGACGATAGTTACTTTACTGCCACGTGTAATAATGCGGTTTTGCTCAAGATCGTTAGGTGTGATGGCTATGCCTTTGGGAAGAGATCTTTTTAGAGTTTGCCCTACTATATTATCGGTGCTTTCAAAGTAGCCATTACGTAGCTGGCTGGTTTCGCGTCTTTCCATGTGCACGTCGGACAGCTGAATGGTTGCGCCTCGTGGCAGCGGGCGTGAGATTGTAAAAATAGTAGAAAAAATAGATGTTCTTACCGGTACGTGGATGCTCCACGGCTTTGGACTGTCACATTTTATCGTTACCGTGATATTGGGATTGTTAAGTTGTTGGCCAAGCTGCTCGGTTGCTAGGGGTTGACTGCAGCGGGGGAGGCGTAGGCGTGGATCAAGGTGACCCACTTCGATGACACGATCTTGGTCGGCAGATGCCCGGTTTATAGCAAATGTTTCCGCAGCCTTGCGAATATCCTCTAAAGGCTGTAGTTCTGTTGCAGACGTTGTCCCAATCGAGACTATAACCATCAAACCGATAACTAGTGTGTTTGTTTTATCTCTCATAGTCGGGGTTTACCTTAAAATATGGAACCAAACCAAGCAATACCCGCGCCAATGCAGGTGCCTCAAGAAGTTTAGTTTGGAGTCGATAGACCCAGTATCAAAATTGTGAGAAGGGCGCAAGGGGAATGAATTAGTGGCTAGTGTCATGGATGCAGTGAATCAGCGGACTCAACTGGCGGGCCATAACCGCTTGGAATTGCTGACATTCCGGTTACTAGGGCGTCAACGTTTTGGCATCAATGTGTTTAAGATTCAAGAGATTGTGAAGTGTCCACGTCTGAACCACATTCCACATTCGAATTCAGTGGTCAGGGGTGTTGCAACGATGCGTGGCAATACCCTCCCAGTGATCGATCTCAATATGGCGATTGGCCGTGCAGCAATGACCGATACGATGGGATGTTATATGATCGTGACAGAATACAACCGCTCAGTTCAAGGATTCCTGGTGGGTGTGGTGGAACGCATTATTAATCTTACGTGGTCCGATATTACGCCGCCCCCAAAAGGCTCCGGAAAAAACTGCTATTTAACAGCTGTTACACAAATTGATAACGAGCTAGTGGAGATTATTGATGTCGAGAGAATATTGGCAGAAGTGTCGTGTTTGCCAACGGATGTATCGAGCAGCCTTACTGACAATGTCGAGGATCTGGTCCGGCATCAACATATTTTAATAGTAGATGATTCAGGAGTGGCACGAAAGCAGATAAAGCGTACCTTAGAGCAGCTTGGTATCGAAAGCACATTGGTAAACAATGGTCGTGAAGCATTGAATTTATTAAAAACGTGGGCACAGACTGATGAGCTTAAGCTAAAAAACTTGGCTATGGTTATATCCGATGTAGAGATGCCCGATATGGATGGCTATACTTTGACAACTGAAATTAGGCGTGACCCCTTGCTAGAGCACCTTTTTATTCTATTGCACACTTCCTTAAGTGGGACGTTTAACAATGCAATGATAGAGCGTGTAGGCGCAAATAGATTTGTACCTAAATTTAAGCCGGATGATCTGGCTGTGGTGGTGCTGGAGCAGGTTAGGGCGTTTGTTCATGACAAATGCAAAGCATAATAAACAGATGAGATACCAAGGGTTCAAGGACGAACGTGACTAATCATTCGATATCAAGCCGTGATTATGACGCTTTTCGTAAATTTCTTGAAGAGGCGTGTGGCATTGTACTCGGTGACAATAAACATTATTTAGTGGCTAGTCGATTAAATCGTCTGTTAAAAGAGATTGAACTTGGGTCGGTGGGGGATTTAATTGAGTCCATGCATCTGCATCCCCATTCAGGTATTCGTGAACGAATTGTTGACGCAATGACGACTAATGAGACTTTTTGGTTTCGAGATAACCACCCCTATGTGTTATTGAAAGAGCTTATTTTTCCGGAAATAGTTAAAAAACGTCAAGGTCAGGTGAGGATATGGTCGGCGGCCTGCTCCTCAGGGCAAGAGCCCTATTCGATCAGCATGATTGCACAGGAGTTCATGCAGGCGAGAATGGGCATGAAGATGAGCGGCATTGACATTGTTGGTACGGATATATCACCAACGATGTTAGCACATTGTAAGGCCGCAAAATATGACGCTTTGGCTCTCTCCAGGGGCCTCTCTCCTGAGCGAAAAAATAGATTTTTTAATAATTTAGGGGAGATCTGGGAGATAAAAGATGAAGTCAAAAAAAATGTCAGATTTATCGATCTGAACTTGATGAATAGTTATTCTTCGCTTGGTAAATTTGATGTTATATTTTGTAGAAATGTGATGATCTACTTCTCTACTGAATTGAAAAAAGATATTTTACGTCGTATGTCACAAGCATTAGTTTCCGGCGGATATTTGATAATTGGGTCTACGGAAACCTTGGCAAGCTATTCAGATGATTTTGATCTGGTCCGTTATGAAAGCGGCATGGCATATAAATTAAAACCCAGCTCACAGTTGAGCACGCCACAGCCCTCCTGGGTCTCCTCTTTGCCAAAAGCGTAGTTTTACGGTCTATGCTCAACAGATCTCTATTTGCCGCATAGATCGGCAATGTTTTTCCGCCCTCACCCCCCATTATTCCTATAGTCACCATTAATTAAGTTACCCCCGGCAAAGCCGGGGGTTTATCTTTATTAGCCCCTCAAAGGGGCAAAAACATGAAGCGCCTGAAGGCGCTGACTCACATACCTAACTTGAGCTGATCGTAATGAGCATCTTCTTTGTCTTGATTTCT
>JANOSY010000022.1:0-3602 GCA_031416075.1 Tenderia sp. (SeqCode)
GTTGGTTACGACCGCCTGCTAAAAACGAACACGGTGAAGCACCGAACGCATTCGCTATTCCGCCAAGGCTGGATGATTTACGGGTTGATCCCGAACATGCCAGAGAAATGGCTTGCGCCTATCATGCAAAAATTCTCGGAGTTGCTGCGTGAGCAGCGTGCATGGAGTGCAATGCTTGGCTTTGTTTAAGCTAAAAAATGAGGGGATGACTGAGGGTTCAAGGTGTATTTGCAGAGTTTCGAGGCGAGCACGCTTGATGGCCGATATTAATATTTTTTGTATTGGGCGCATTGCTTTGTAAGAGGGTCAATTATAGGTTGGTGTTCAATGAGTATTATTTTCTATCAATAAACAAGGAGGGGGTATATGGTTAAATTTAAAAGTCTGTGGGCGAGTCATCCAACAATAAAGGGGGATGGTGTCCCATGCAAAACAAAGTCAGTTAAGAATTTTGATAACCAATGTGCAATAAGAGTGGGTGCTGCATTAGCCCGATGTGGGGTTGATACTAAAGAAATACCGGGTGCACGGCATTGCTGGCAGCACGATAGCGGTGAAGGTCATGTGTTATCAGCAGAAGAGCTTGCTAATGGTTTGGAAAAAGTGATAATTCCCGGTGTTCAGAAAGTCATAAAACATACCCCTGAAAAATTTTTAGAATCGACTAAAGGTGTCACTGGGATAGTTTTTTTCAAAGACTACTGGTATAGGAGCACTGATCAGCAAGGGTCTCCATCAGGTGACCATATTGATCTATGGAATGGAAGCAGATTGACTGATTGGGCAACATGGGCAAGATTTCATCTCCGGATAAGAGGATATGGAATGCACACGCTTAGTGATGATGTGTCAGACTTCCTTGCGTCTAAGGAGATTAGGTTCTGGCGGGTCATTTGATGAGATATCTATGTATTATCATAGGCTCGATACTCCTGTTAGTATTAGGGAATGTTTTACCCATAACCGACATGTACTCAGGTTATATCGTTCATTCACATGATGATGAAAACAAACTGGTTAAAATGATAATTTTTGTTGAGTGGCCACTGTATTTAACTCTTGGAGGATGGTTAGGGAATTTGGCGTATAAAAAATATACTACAACGGGTTAATACAGAGGCTTTTGTCGCAAGGAAGAGGCCCAACAGAGGCAGTCTCGTATATATAACGGACCAGAGAACCACTCAGGCCACTCATAAAGGGTAGGGTAACAGAATGTTCAAGCCAACAAACGTTGCGGTGATTACGTTGCCATTCAGATCGCTGATCACAATGATCAAACAGGCGATACTGTTGACCGTTACTGTTTACCCATCGTTTACTTATGCAGCCCCCGAAGGCGGCATAGTCACCGGCGGCGCCGGCACCATCAGCCAGAGCGGCCTTACCACCACCATTCAGCAAAACAGCCAGAACATGGCAATTGAATGGAACAACTACAACCTCAATAGCAGTGAGCGGGTGCAGTACCTGCAACCCAATCAAAGCTCCATCTCCCTCAACCACATCCTCAGCAACAGCGCCTCTACCATCCGTGGTCGTATCGACGCCAATGGTCAGGTAATCCTCGTCAACCCCAACGGAATATTTTTTACTCCAGAATCGGTCATTAACGTTGGTGGCATCATCGCCTCCGCCCTCGACATCAAAACCAGCGACTTCATGAACAGAGACTACCTGTTTAACGAAGTGAGTGCCGGTACTGGCAGTAGTGACGGCGTAGTGATCAACCGTGGCACCATCAACGCCGCCCTTGGTGGCAACGTCGCACTGCTCGGCAAACGGGTAGAGAACAGTGGGCTTATTGCTGCCAGTCTTGGCTCGGTAGCGCTGGCCGCAGGCAGACAGGCGGTATTGAGTTTTGATGATGCGGGGTTATTGGGTGTGCGCGTCAGCGAAGCTGTGTTGCAAGATGAGTTGGGTATTGATCCCGCTGTGCTTAACAGCGGTACCATTCAGGCACAGGCCGGGCAGGTACTGCTGACGGGCAGTGTCAGCCAGAATGTTTTTTCACAGGCGGTCAACAGTGGTGGCATTGAGCAGGCCCGCAGCGTGGTGGTGAACAGTGATGGCAGCTTTACTCTGGGGGATGGGGCGGATGCCATCAACAGCGGCAGCGTCGATGTATCAAATGTAAACGGTACAGGCGTCACCACCGGGGGACGCATCGCCGTACTCGGTGAAAACGTCACCAGCAGTGGCGCGTTAAAGGCCGATGCCAGTCATGGCGACGGCGGCGAGATAGAGCTGCACTCAAACAACACCACCCGGCTTACAGGGAATAGTGATATCACTGCACGTTCCAGTAGCGATGGCAGAGGCGGAACAGTAAAGCTGTTGGGTGAACGTGTCGGCCTGTTTGATAATAGTCAGGTTGATGCGTCCGGCGATAGAGGTGGTGGCACGGTATTGGTGGGTGGTGATTATCAGGGCAGCAATCCCATCATTAAAAATGCCAACTACACCTTTGTAGGGCAGGATGCCAACATCAACGCCGATGCACTCACCAATGGTGACGGCGGCAGAGTGATTGTATGGGCGAACAACAGCACCCAGTTTTACGGCAACATCGCAGCACGGGGTGGCCATGAACAGGGTGATGGTGGTTTTGCAGAGGTATCGGGAAAGGAGGGGTTGGTTTTTAAGGGTGTGGCCAACCTAACAGCGGAGCATGGGAAGCGTGGTCTGTTGTTGCTGGATCCAAAGAATATAACGATTAGCAGTGGTAGTAGTGATGATAGTTTGCCTAGAGATTACGATGAGTTTGCTGATAACCCCAGTAAATCTACCACATTAAACAATAGAATTTTAGCCAACCAATTGGCACTGTCGAGCGTTCAACTCCGGGCCAATAACGACATCAACATCACTGCCAACATCACTAGAGCGGAAACCACCAGCACCACCGAGCCCTTGGATGGGGGAGCATTAACATTACATGCAGGCCATTCGATTACGATGGCGGCGGATGTTGCCATTGAACTTGATGGCACTGATTTTCTGGCAGTGATCAACCACTCAAGCGCCAATGAGGGGAATAGAGATTCTGGCAAGGCTGCGTTCACCATGAACAGTGGTTCCAGCATTAAAACCAACGGCGGCAACATCAGCATCACCACAGGCAGTAAGGAGAAAATTGGCAACTTCACCCTACAGACCCTCAACAGCTCCGGTGTTGCCGGCGTGGGTATCGGTGCTGGTGGTAACGCAGGCAATATTACACTCATCAACAGCGCAGGCAGTACAGATGGAGACAATGCTAATCAGGGCAACATTATCCTGAATGCACCGGTGACTGCCCAGGGGGGCGCTGGAGGGATCGGGGCCAACGGTGGTAATGGTGGGCAGATCACCATCACCGCTAATAACAGCAGCATCAGTGGTACCAGTAAAGAGAACATCACCGTCAATGCCAGTGCCCTGATCTCGGCCAGTGGTGGTCAGGGGGGCGTTGGTATCAGCAACGGCGGTGATGCGGGGGCCATCGCCTTGACGGCGGATAAAACGGTTACGCTCGGCAGCAATATAGAAGCCAAAGGTGGCAGCGGCCAGGGCGGTGGTGTGACAGGCAACAGCAATGCCATTGTACTGGATGCCAACAC
>JANOSY010000023.1:0-32464 GCA_031416075.1 Tenderia sp. (SeqCode)
ATGAGAAGTCGAAGTTCGATGAAAAGGTCGATGAGTTGGCTCAGGGATACGTCACGTCTCAGATGCGGAAGTCGGAAAACGTCGAGATCGTGAAGAAGATCGCTCAGCGTGAAAATCGCACGTTTGACGATTTGATGAAGGAACTCTCTTTCGAAGAAGTGGAAGCTCTGAAAAAGAAATGGGGCACGACCGGCGACATCTTCGAAGCCGAACAGCGGATCGAAGCCATCGCTGCCGACATGGTGCAGCACTACATCGAGAACATTCTGCCAAACGGGTTCAAGGCTCAGGTCGTTTGCAGCACCAAGATGGCCACCGTCACGTACAAGAAGTTCATCGACCAAGCGATTGCCGAACGGCTGGCGGAAGAACAGGCGAAACCGGAGTGGACCGGTGATCCAAAGTTGCTGGCAAGTGAAGATCGCTCGAAGTATCGGAACGAGGAACTTTGCAAGAAGATCGCCTTTCTGAAATCGGCGGTTGTCGTTTCGTCAGAAGGAACCAATGAACGAGCGGTGATCACGGAAGCTCGGAAACATGGTCAGTCCATTGATGAAGTGGAAAACTTCAAGAGAAAATTCAACTACGACGAACCGGAAAAGGTCAACACCGGCGTAGCGTTTCTGATCGTCTGTGACATGCTGCTGACGGGGTTTGATGCACCCATTGAGCAGGTGATGTACATCGACAAAAGGATCAAGGAGCACAGCTTGCTGCAGGCGATTGCCCGCACCAATCGAGTGAAGAAGGGTAAGCAGCGTGGTTATGTTGTCGATTACATCGGTCTGACCAATAACCTGACCGATGCCTTGACGCTCTATGCCGCCGCCGATGAACAGCAGGAGTTGGCGCAGGGGTTGAAGAGTATCTCCTCTGAAGTGCCGGTGCTGGAGGAGCGTTATCAACGTCTGTTGCAGTTGTTTGCCGAGCACAAGGTGGCGCGGGTGCGTGAATTTGTTGAAGGCATGTTGCCAAACATTGAAGCGGATGCGGCGGTGGTGCATGAGGCGGTAAAATTGCTGAAGGATGAAAAGATTCGTGCTGACTTTGATGTCTATCTGAAAAAATTCCTGATGAGTATGGATATCATTCTGCCCCATAAGGCGGCCCATCCGTATCGGGTGCCCGCCAAGCGTTTGGGTTATATCCTGCGTGTGACCAAAGAGCGTTACAAGGATGAGAGTCTGAATCTGGGTGATGCTGGGCAGAAGGTGCGTGATCTGATCAACGAACATCTAATCAGCCTGGGGATTAACCCCAAGGTGCCGCCGGTTGAGCTGTTGTCTGAAGATTTTATTAATCAGCTTAATCAGCATGCAGCGGGTAATGCCGAGGCCAAGGCCAGCGAAATGGAACATGCCATTCGTAAACACTGCACCGTGCACCATGACGAAGATCCGGCGTTCTATAAGAGTCTGTCGCAAAAGGTCGAGAACCTGATCGACCAGTATCAGGATCAGTGGGAGAAGCTGGCCGAGGAGCTGGAGAAGCTGCGTACAGTGGCGATTGAAGGGCGCAAACAGGGCGAGGAAGGGATGAGTCGCGAAGCGTCTACCTTCTTTGATCATATTGCCAATGAGGCGTTTGAGGGCGGTAAAGTGCCGCCTGCTGCGAAACTAAAGATGAGGGCGCTGATGGAGGCCATTGTCGAAACTCTGCAAGAGAGTATTGCCAGCATCGATTTCTGGAACAACAGCGACAAACAAAAAAAGACTCGCAGTGAAATCAAAACTGCGCTGACCCTGACCGGTATCCCGGAGTTGAAAGCTAAACGCGAACGCATCGCTATCGAGATTATGAAACTGGCCAAGAACCGTCACGATGAATTGTTGAAAGGCGCGGCGGGAGGTGACAACGCATGAACGCACGACGTGTAAGAGACATTGAATACCAGTTGCTGCCCGGCACCGATCGCGACACCACCGATATTGTTATCGAACGCGACGGTGTTATTGCCGTTCGCCCACCGGCGGATTACACCCCGGAACAGGTCGATGCGGTGGTTGAAAGCAAGCGCATGTGGATCTATCGCAATCTGGCCGAGTGGAAGGATCTGAACGCCAGCGCCGTGGTGCGAGAATGGGTCAATGGTGAAACTTTTTTATACCTTGGGCGTGCCTATCGGCTGTCGCTGGTATCCGATCAGGAGTGCGCTTTGCAGTTGAAGGAGGGGCGCTTTTGTCTGAGCCGCGCGGTGATAGAGCAGGGCGGAATCGATGCGGCCAGGCAGGCGTTTGAGTCCTATTTTAGTGACAAGGGTATGCAGCGGCTAATAGAACGAGTTGTCTATTTCGCGCCTAAAGTGGGCGTTAATATTGCCGGTATTAAAGTGAAAGAGATGGGTTACCGTTGGGCCAGTTGTGGCAAGAATGGCACTCTCAACTTTCACTGGAAGTGCATGATGGCTCCACCACGCATCATCGACTACATCGTTGTGCACGAGCTGTGTCACCTTCATCACCGCAATCATACCGATGCTTTCTGGAATGAGGTGGATAAGGTGATGCCGGATTATCGCGAGCGGAAGGAGTGGCTGCGAAAACACGGGGCGAGCTTGGCGGTGTAGCTGTTAGGGTCGCGCATGCGTATTCGGACAAGTTTTCCGCTGTGATCCAGATTTGCCAGGGAGCTTGGGCGTTGAGCCTCCGAAATGTTCAGCCCTGTCGGACGGAGTCATACGCCATAATCGCCTGCTAGCGGGTTATCTCATTCGTGCGCGGGAGCATGGGAATGAATATGGATATTAGTATTGGCTGAGATATTGATTCCCACAAGGTTCCGTGGGAACCAAGAGACGAGCTGTTTAATCCACCAACCCACTGCGCTGATGCAACTCCTGCCAGCTATTCACAATGTTGCAGAAGAGGTCGGCGGTCTTTTCGGTATCGTAGATGGCGGAGTGGGCGGCTTCGTTATCCCATTTGAAACCTGCCGCCTGTACCGCTTTGGCAAGCACGGTCTGGCCGTAGGCCAAACCGCCGAGGGTGGCGGTATCAAAGCTGCTGAAGGCGTGGAAGGGACTTTTGACCTTGGTACGTTTGACGGCGGCGTTCAGAAACCCCAGGTCAAAGAAGGGGTTGTGGCCCACCAGGATGGCGCGACTACAACCGCTCTCCTTGATCTCCTGACGTATGGGTTCAAAGATTTTTTCCAGTGCCTCAGCCTCTTGCATCGCGTCACGGAAGGGGTGGTGGGGGTCGATGCCGTTGAAGGCGAGGGAGGCTTCGTCCAGATTGGCTCCGGGGAAGGGGGCCACGTGACAGTCGTGGGTCTGATGGCGATAGAGCATCCCCTGTTCATCCATGCGTAGTACGACGGCGGCAATCTCTAGCAGGGCGTCAGTGTCCGCGTTGAAACCGGCGGTTTCAACATCGATGACAACAGGCAGAAAGCCACGAAAACGGTCGGCGATGCGGTAGGTAGAATCAGACATGAGGCAGTGATTATCCTTTGTTGTGGGTCTGTAGCAGCTGCCAGGTGAGGTTGCCACCGGCGCGGAGTGGGACGACGGTTTCGTCCCCTAAGGGGTATGACTTGGGCACGGCCCACTCCTGACGGACCAGCGAGACCGTCTCGCTGTTGACCGGCAGGCCGTAGAAGCGGGGGCCGTGGCGGCTGGCAAAACCATCCAGCTGGCCCAGTGCGCCGGCGTTGTAGAAGGCCTCAGCATAGAGCTCGATGGCACCAAAGGCGGTATATATGCCGGCGCAGCCGCAGTCGGACTCTTTGGCCGAACGGGTGTGTGGCGCGCTATCGGTACCGAGAAAAAACTTGGGGTTGCCACTGGTGGCAACCTTGACCAGCGCCTGGCGGTGCTTTTCGCGTTTGAGCACGGGCAGGCAGTAGTGGTGTGGCTGAATGCCCCCCACCAGCATATCGTTGCGGTTCATTAGCAGATGGTGGGCGGTGATGGTGGCGGCCAGATTATCGGGGCCGTAGAGCACAAAATCGGCGGCATCGCGGGTGGTGATGTGTTCAAAAACCACTTTTAGTTTGGGAAAACGCTCCAGCAGTGGGGCCAGCTTCTGGTCGATGAAGAGCTTTTCGCGGTCGAAAATATCCACATGGCTGTCGGTGATTTCGCCATGAATCAGGAGCGGCATGCCCACTTCTTCCATTACTGCCAGGGTGTCGTAAACCTTGGCGAGATCGGTGACACCAGAGTCAGCGTTGGTGGTAGCCCCTGCTGGATAGAGTTTGACGCCATGTACAAAACCGCAGGCCTTGGCACGGCGAATCTCATCACCACTGGTGGTGTCGGTGAGGTAGAGCGTCATCAGGGGTTCAAAGTGGGAGCCGCTGGGGCGGGCATCCAGAATCCGTTGGCGATAGGCGAGCGCCGCCTCAGTGGTGGTGACGGGTGGACGTAGGTTGGGCATGACGATGGCGCGACCAAATTGGGCTGCGACGTGTGGCACGGTGGTGGCGAGGGCGGCACCGTCACGTAGATGGATATGCCAGTCGTCAGGGCGGGTGAGGGTGAGGTGTTCCACAAAGTGCTCCCGGGATTGAAATAAATTTTGGCCATTATGCCATTTTGCGCCCTTTCTCGACGCCTCGATTTGGAGTTGCTACAATTAACTTTCGATTAGTAAGGTTATTTCCAGGACATTGCTGGAGGGCTGTTTGTGTCGACAGGCGGGCCTCTTGCAATATTACAGAGAGCAAATTCATGTTACTGAAAAAACTGATGTTTCTAATAGCGATGGGCGTGGCGATGCCGGTATTGGCGCAAAAATGCGACTCTGACAAGCCCGCTACTGCGCCGCTAAACCACTTTAAGGTGAGTGCTGATGGTGCCACTATCACTAATATTAAGAGTCAGCAGACCTGGTTGCGCTGTAGTTTAGGCATGGCATGGACGGAAAACGGTTGTGAAGGCAACTCCCTGACCTACAGCCTGGCAGCGGCTGAGGCAGCGGTGGACAATCTGAACGCGCATCAGGTGGCAGGGCGTACCAATTGGCGTCTGCCTACGGTGGAGGAATTGAGCACTATTGTTGAGCAGCGCTGTTTTCAACCGGCCATCAATCTTGAGGCCTTTCCCAGCTCGCCAGAGTCTGGGTTCTGGAGCAGTACTGTTGCCGCCGGTATCAACGCTCGTGCCTGGGTGGTGCACTTTCTCCATGGTCAACGTTATATCGCCAATACCCAGCAGAGCTGGCGTGTACGCCCGGTTGCGGACAAATAGCAGGGGCTGATGAGTGAATGAGTAGTTAGAGACGCCGGGCGAATCCCGGCGTTGCTATTTTTAAGGGTCAGTTTAAGGATGGGGTAGAATGGCGCTATTGTGTGGCAGGAGCGGAAGATAGATGCGCATTGCGTTGGGCGTAGAGTATGACGGTAGCGTTTTTTGTGGCTGGCAGCTTCAGGACCATTCGCCCTCGGTGCAGGCGGTGGTGGAGCGGGCGCTATCCAAGGTGGCCAATGGCGCGGTGCGGGTAATCTGCGCGGGTCGTACCGATACTGGGGTGCACGCCACTGAGCAGGTGATTCACTTCGATGCCAGTGTTGAGCGCTCGATGCACTCCTGGGTCCACGGGGCCAATGCCAATCTGCCCAAGGAGGTGACGATCCTCTGGGCGATGCCTGTCAGTGATGAGTTTCACGCCCGTTTTAGTGCAGTGGGGCGCAGCTATCGCTACGTAATCTGCAACCGTTCCGTACGCCCCGCGTTTCTTGCCGGACGTACGACCTGGGAGTATCGCCCGCTGGTAGTGGAGCGCATGGCAGCAGCGGGAGAAAGTTTGATTGGTGAGCACGACTTTACCTCTTACCGTGCCCAAGGGTGCCAGGCCAAAAACCCGGTGCGGTCGGTGCGCCAGCTGGAGGTGAGCCGTCGTGATGAGCTGGTGTTTATCGATATCGAGGCCAACGCCTTTTTGCACCATATGGTGCGTAATATTGCCGGTGTACTGATGGCGATAGGGGCAGGGGAGCGACCGGTAGAGTGGGCGCAGCAGGTATTGCAGCAGCGTAACCGCAGTGTGGGCGGCGTGACGTCGTTGCCCCACGGTCTCTATCTGAGGCATGTCCAATACCCACCACAGTTTGAGTTGCCCGCGCGTCGGGCCAGCGCCCTCATCTGGTGAGGGCATGAGAGGGCAAATAAATTCCGCTTAAAAAGTAATATTATTTCGTTTGATGGCTATCTAATCCGGATCTTCACGTATATTATGTAGTTGTATATTTTGTAAGGTTAATGACGAGTCTCCCAGCTCACTTTCTAGTAAGTCTGGCCTTGCAAATCTACGTAGTAGCGGTGGCCCTCTCCTTTCCCCTCCAGAGTGGTAGCCGTGTTATTTCAGGGGAGAGCGCCAGGATGGCGTTCTCCTTTTGTCTTCCTCGCTTTGCCCCCAGTTATATTCGCAGTGCTACATGGCGCAGACCGTACTAAGTTGCTAGTCTGAAAGCGTGGAATGACTTGACAGGAAACTACTCATGAATACAAAACAGCAAACAGATCAATTGGTTGAGTTGGTTAAATGCGAATCCTGTATGAAAGAGGTCCCGGCGTCTGGTGCCAAAAATGCCGAAACGGCTGATTATGTGGCTCATTTTTGTGGTTTGGCCTGTTTTGATACGTGGCGCAAACAGACAGAAAAGCGGTAACCATCTGCCGTACAGTGCGCTCTGCCTCCGAATGGCCGTCGACCCAGTGAGTCGTCAGGTTGGGGGCCAGTTGAACGTAAATCTTTAAAATCTGATACTATTCCGCCCTTTAGTCTTAGCTGGATTGGTTGATGCGGACACGGGTCAAAATCTGCGGTATTACCCGCCCTGAAGATGGACGCGTAGCGGCCAGCTTAGGTGCTGACGCCATTGGTCTGGTCTTCTATCCTATGAGTCCACGTGCTGTTACGCTGGCCCAAGCCCAGGCGGTAGTCGCTGTGCTACCTCCGTTTGTGACGACAGTGGCGCTTTTTGTTGACCCCGAGCCAGCGGAGGTGGAGGCAGTGCTGAGTGCGGTGGCCCCCGATCTGCTGCAGTTCCATGGTGGGGAGTCAGCAGCATTTTGTGGTCAGTTTGCCTGCCCCTGGATCAAAGCAGTGGCGATGCGTGAAGGGCTTGATCTGACAGCGTTTGTTGACGAGTATCGGCACGCCAGGGGGATCTTGTTGGATACCTATCGACCCGGTCTGCCGGGGGGGACCGGTGAGGTATTTGACTGGGATGCAATTCCGCCCGCGTTGGCGGGCCAGATTGTGCTTGCCGGGGGGTTGACGCCTGACAATATCGCAACGGCGATTGCCAAGGTGCGTCCCTACGCGGTTGACGTCAGTGGTGGTGTTGAGGCCAGCAAGGGGATTAAGGATGCGGCGTTGATGGCTGCCTTTTTCAAGAATGCTGCACTTTCTTGAGCGTTAAAACAATAGAGCTAGGAGATGTGAGACGTGTCGAAAGCGAACCTGCCTGACGCCAGTGGTCACTTTGGCCCTTACGGTGGCCGTTTTGTAGCGGAGACCTTGATGGAGCCGCTGGAGGAGTTGACTGCGGCCTATGAGGCGATGAAACAGGATGCCAATTTTCAGGCAGAGTTTGATCGTGATCTGGCCCATTATGTGGGTCGCCCTTCGCCACTCTATTTTGCCGAGCGTTGGACCCGCATTCTGGGCGGTGCCAGGATCTATCTCAAACGTGAAGATCTTAACCACACTGGCGCACATAAGATCAACAATACCGTCGGTCAGGCGCTACTGGCCAAACGGCTGGGCAAGACCCGGATTATTGCCGAGACCGGTGCCGGTCAGCATGGCGTGGCCTCTGCCACTGTTGCGGCCCGTCTGGGGCTGGAGTGTGTGGTCTATATGGGGGCCGAGGATGTGCAGCGCCAGGCGCTGAATGTCTACCGCATGAAGCTACTGGGGGCTACGGTGGTGGCAGTCACCTCCGGTACTAAAACCCTGAAAGATGCAATGAATGAGGCGATGCGTGACTGGGTCACCAACGTTGATGACACCTATTACATTATCGGTACCGCCAGCGGCCCCCACCCCTATCCGGCCATGGTGCGCGATTTTCAGTCGATTATCGGCCGCGAGGCGAGACAGCAGATTCTTGAGGCCGAAGGGCGTCTGCCTGATGCGCTGGTCGCCTGCGTGGGCGGTGGCTCCAATGCGATTGGCCTCTTTTACCCCTTTCTGGATGAGTCGCAGGTTGCCATGTATGGGGTGGAGGCGGGTGGTGAAGGGGTTGGCAGCGGTCTGCACGCGGCCCGTTTTGCTACGGGTCGTCCAGGTGTTTTTCAGGGGGTCCGCACCTACCTGTTGGAGGATGAGAATGGCCAGATCATGGCTACCCACTCTGTCTCCGCCGGTTTGGACTATGCCGGGGTCGGTCCCGAGCACGCTTGGCTCCACGATGAGGGGCGCGTTAGCTATGTCTCGGCGACCGATACTGAGGCGCTTCAGGCCTTCCACGATCTGACCCGTTTTGAGGGGATAATGCCGGCGCTGGAGTCGAGCCACGCCTTGGCCCATGTCACCAGGCTGGCACCACAGATGGATAGCGAGAAGATTATTATCGTGAATGTCTCCGGACGGGGTGATAAAGATATCCATACCGTTGCTGGACTGGAAGGGATCAAGGTATGAGCCGTATTGCCCACCGATTTGCTGAATTGAAAACCCAGGGCCGTAAGGCGTTGATCCCCTTTGTGACGGCCGGGGATCCTAATCCCGCCGTGACAGTGCCACTGATGCACGCCATGGTGACGGCGGGTGCCGACCTGCTGGAGCTGGGGGTGCCGTTTTCTGACCCGATGGCTGAAGGGCCGACTATCCAGAAGGCGTGCGAGCGGGCGCTGCTGCATAACGTTAGCCTGCGTGATGTATTGGCGATGGTAAAAGAGTTCCGCCAGACCGATAGTCAGACCCCGGTGGTATTGATGGGATACATGAATCCGGTGGAGGTGATGGGGTATCAGAACTTCGCCCGGGCGGCGGCTGAGGCGGGGGTGGATGGTCTGCTGACGGTGGATATGCCGCCGGAAGAGGCGGTTGATCTGGTGGCTGCCCTGGTGGCGGTTGAGATTGCCCCTATTTTTCTGCTGGCCCCCACTACGATGGATACCCGTATGGCGATGATCTGCGCGGCGGCCCGTGGTTTTGTATATTACGTCTCCCTGAAAGGGGTGACCGGTGCGGCGAATCTGGACATTGATCGGGTAGAGCAGAAGATGGAGCAGATTCGGCGGCATACCCAGATTCCCATCGGTGTTGGTTTTGGGATTCGTGATGCCGAGTCTGCCAGACGGGTTGCCGCTGTGGCTGATGCGGTGGTGGTAGGTAGCGCGGTGGTGAACCGTGTGGCTGAGAATGCCGAGCAGCCGGAGAAAATTCAGGAAGCTGTCTGTAGCCTGCTGCGCGAGATGCGCGCGGCGATGGATAGCTGATTTTACTCAAAAACAGGGCGGGCGTTGGCCTGTAAGTGCCTTGGATTTTATGAGGCTGCGATGCGGCGCTTCAAAACAGGAAATGAGCACCAATGAGCTGGTTTGAGAAACTGATGCCATCCAGAATACGTACTGAAGGTGGTAATAAAAAGTCGATCCCGGAGGGGTTGTGGAGCAAGTGTGACGGCTGTGGTGCGGTGCTGTACCGGGCGGAGCTGGAGCGGAGCATGGAGGTCTGTCCCAAATGTAGCCACCATCATCGTATTGGTGCACGCCGCCGCCTGGATATCTTTCTTGATCCTGCTGGGCGTGAGGAGATTGGTGCCTCGCTTGAGCCGCAGGATATCCTTAGGTTCAGGGACAGCAAAAAGTATAAAGATCGTATTGTTCAGGCGCAGAAGGATACGGGTGAAAAAGATGCCTTGATTGCCATGCGCGGCATGCTCAAAGGGATGCCAGTCACCGCAGTGGCGTTTGAGTTTAAGTTTATGGGTGGCTCTATGGGGTCGGTGGTGGGTGAGCGGTTTGTACGCGCCGCCAATATCAGTCTGGAGCAGCGCATTCCGCTGGTCTGTTTCTCTGCCAGTGGCGGGGCACGGATGCAGGAGGCGCTGTTTTCGCTGATGCAGATGTCTAAAACCAGTGCTGTACTGGCGCGTCTGAGCAAAGCGGGTGTCCCCTATATCTCCGTATTGACCGACCCTACCATGGGCGGTGTCTCTGCCAGTTTTGCCATGTTGGGCGATCTGAACGTGGGCGAACCGAAGGCGTTGATCGGCTTTGCCGGCCCCCGTGTCATCGAGCAGACTGTGCGTGAAACGTTACCGGAAGGGTTCCAGCGCAGTGAATTTCTGGTGGAGCATGGCGCCATCGATATCATTGTTGATCGCCGGGAGATGCGTGATCGTCTGGGCAGTGTATTGGCGATTCTGAGCCACAAGTCCGTTCAATAATCCAAAGGAGTGGGGTGTCTGGTCTGCCCAACTGAGCTGATGCGCTTTAATAGTCTTGATGATTGGCTCGCCTGGCAGGAGGGGTTGCACCCTTCCGAGATTGATCTGGGGCTGGATCGTGTACGTGCCGTCTATGAACGTCTGGGCGTGGCGCTGAACTGTCCGGTGATCACGGTTGCCGGTACCAACGGCAAAGGCTCCTGTGTGGCGATGCTGGCGGCGATCTATCGCGCTGCCGGTTATCGCACCGGTGTCTATACCTCCCCCCACCTGCTGCGTTACAACGAACGTATCTGTATGAATGATGAAGAGGTGACGGATCAGCCGCTGTGCGAGGCGTTTGAACGGGTGGACCGGGCCCGGACTGATTTGGCAGGTGTGACAACATCCCTTACCTATTTTGAGTTTGGCACACTGGCAGCGTTGGATCTTTTTGGCCGCGCCACACTGGATGTGGTGATTCTTGAGGTGGGGTTGGGGGGGCGTCTCGACGCAGTGAATATTATTGATGCCGATGTGGCGCTGATTGCCACCATCGCCATTGACCATGTTGCTTGGCTAGGCAATAGCCGTGAAGCGATTGGCCGTGAGAAGGCGGGGATCATGCGTCCTGACCGTCCGGTTGTCTGTGGTGATCTCAATCCACCACAGAGCATTGTGGCCGTGGCGCTGGAGTGCGGTGCCACGCTCTATCTGAATGGCCGTAATTTTGGTGCCAAACCGCAGGTGACACAGTGGCGCTGGTGGGGTGGTCAACGTCAGCGTGATGCCTTGCCGATGCCGGCACTGCGGGGCAGTTTTCAGCTCAATAATGCGGCCAGCGTGCTGATGGTGACGGAGTTGCTGATGGCGCGCCTGCCACTCTCCCAGTCCCATGTTCGTGAAGGGCTGGCAAATGTGAAGGTGGCAGGCCGTTTTGAGGTGATAGGCGGCGAGGTGCCTCTGGTGCTGGATGTGGCGCACAACCCTGAATCGGCCCAAGCGCTTGCTGACACACTGAAAGGCTGGTCGATGCCGGGGCGAATCTATGCCGTGGTGGCTATGATGGCGGACAAGGATATCAGTGGTGCGCTGCGACCACTGCTTGAAGTGGTGGATGAGTGGCATATCACTGCGATTGATATGGCCCGTTCTGCCACGGTGGCGCAGATGCAGCAGCAGTTGCAGGCGCTGGGGGTGACAGCTATCCGCACTGAACCGAGTGTGGCGGTTGCCCTGGAAAAACTGCGACAGGTGGTGCAACCACATGACAGGATTGTGATTTTTGGTTCGTTTTACACCGTGGCCGAGGCTATGCGTGTAGTACATGTTTAAACGATATTGAAACCAGCTAGGAGTGCGGCATGAGTCCAATGCAGAAGCAGCGCCTTATTGGTGCGGTGGTATTGGTGGCGTTGGGGGTGATTATTGTCCCGATGCTGTTTGATTTCTCTCGTGAAGGGGCGGTTGAGATGCAGGGGATCGATATCCCGCCTGCCCCTGATGCCATGCGGATGGAGGTTTTGCCGCTGGATGACTGGTCGCAAAAAGTAGATCCAGGTATCGATAAACCTCAGCCGCCAGCGGTTGTGGCTGAGACGGAGGCAGTGGAGCCCACCGAACCACCTGTGCCCGCCGCTGTTCCGGTAGAAGAGGTGGCCGCTGAGCCGCCGCCAAGTGCACCCAAGGAACCAGTGGTGGTACCACCGGCCCCGGCAGCTGTTAAACCCGCACCTGTGGCTCCCGTGCCGAGCGCGCCTGCTGCTGCCAAGAAAGGGGCCGTGACAGAGGGGTGGATTTTGCAGATAGCCAGCTTAACCGTTGAGGCAAAGGCCAATGATCTGCGTGATCGGCTGCGCGCGGCTGGTTATCCCGTCTTTATTGAATATGGGAAAAGTGGTGGCTCTGCCATCTATCGTGTGAAGGCCGGGCCTGTGGCGGGCAGAGCCGCTGCCGATGACCTTAAGATTCAGGTTAAACAGAAGATAGGGCTTGATGGTTTGGTGATGCAGTACCCCTAGCGGCTGTTTGATCTGCGGACAAAGGTTCAGAAAGGGGCGGCGCTCTGGTAAAATCCCGCCCCTGACATAATTTCATCCAATCTCAGGGCATTGCCGGGTTATTACGTGAGTAGTATTGATTACCTGATTATTGTTGTTGTTGTGATCTCGGCATTGATCGGTATCTGGCGTGGTTTTGTGCGCGAAGCGCTGTCGCTGGTGGTCTGGGTAGCCGCTTTCTGGCTTGCCTACCTCCTTGCTGGAACGGTGGAGTCCTATTTTGCCGGGATGGTCAGCGAACAGCCATTGCGTCTGGTGATGGCGTTTGTGCTGATATTTTTAACGGTTCATGTGGTCGGCTTTGTGGTTGCCCGGCTGTTGTCATCGCTGCTGGAGTCGATTGGACTGGGCGGCGTAAATCGTGTGGTCGGTGGCGGTTTTGGTATTGCGCGTGGCGTGTTGATGGTGGCTGTTGTGGTGCTGGTCTTCAGTTTGACCCCGATGGTTCAATCAGAGTGGTGGCAGGGATCATATCTGGTCGGGCTGTTTGTGAACGGTCTGGACTGGCTGCAGCACTACTATCCCCTGGATTTAAATAGTGTCTTTAGCCGGACGCGTACTTGAAGTTCTGTTGTTTAACGGGAGTAACTTTACATGTGTGGCATCATCGGAATTGTCGGTAAGAGCAGCGTCAACCAGGCGATTTATGACGGTTTGACAGTGTTGCAGCACCGTGGTCAGGATGCCGCCGGGATTGTTACCTGTGACGATAATAAACTCTATCTGCGTAAAGATAATGGCTTGGTGCGGGACGTCTTCTCGACTCAGCACATGCTTAATCTGCATGGCAATATGGGGGTGGGGCATGTCCGTTATCCAACAGCGGGCTGTTCATCGTCGGCTGAGGCGCAGCCCTTTTATGTGAACTCGCCCTACGGTATCTCTCTGGCCCATAACGGTAATCTCACTAACGCCAATCTCTTGAAGCGCGAACTCTACAACGAAGATCTGCGCCACATGAATACCGACTCGGATTCTGAGGTGCTGCTCAATGTATTTGCCCATGAGTTGCAGCGTCTGGGCAAATTGCGGATCAACCACAATGATGTGTTTGAAGCGGTGAAGGGTGTGCACCGCCGCTGTCGTGGTGCCTATGCAGTGGTGGCGATGATTACCGGTTACGGCATTGTGGGTTTTCGTGACCCCTACGGTATCCGCCCTGCTGTGTTTGGCAAACGGGAGAGCGAGCAGGGAACTGAGTATATGATTGCCTCTGAGAGTGTGGCGCTTGATGCGCTCGACTTTCAGTTGATGCGTGATATTGAGCCGGGCGAGGCGGTCTTTCTTGGTGTGGATGGCAGCATCGAGACGCGTCAGTGTGCCGACAACCCTACTTATTCCACCTGTATCTTTGAGTATGTCTACCTCGCCCGTCCGGACTCTATCATTGATGATGTCTTGGTCTATAAGGCGCGTCTGCGTATGGGTGATGCCTTGGCGCGCAAGATCAAACGGGAGTGGGGCGAGCATGATATCGATGTGGTGATTCCAATCCCCGATACCAGCCGCACCTCAGCCATGCAGCTCGCCTATGAATTAAAAACGCTCTACCGCGAAGGATTTATCAAAAACCGTTATATCGGTCGTACCTTTATCATGCCTGGTCAGCAGGAGCGCAAAAAGTCAGTCAGGCAGAAGCTCAATGCCATCGATCTTGAGTTCCGGCGTAAAAATGTCCTACTGGTGGATGACTCCATCGTGCGTGGCACCACCTCACAACAGATTATCCAGATGGCCCGTGATGCAGGTGCCAAAAAGGTCTACTTTGCCTCTGCCTCTCCGGCGATTCGTTACCCCAATGTTTATGGTATCGACATGCCGACCAAAGAGGAGTTTATCGCCCATGGTCGTACCGAAGAGGAGGTGGCTCAGGCGATTGGTGCGGATAAGGTGATCTATCAGGATCTCTCTGATCTTGAAGGGGCAGTGCGTAAGCGCAATTCACGCTTGGTCCGATTTGATAGCTCAGTCTTTACCGGCGAGTATGTGACCGGTGATATTGATGAAGACTATCTGAATAATATCCAGACACAGCGTAATGACTCCGCCAAGCAGAAACGGGGTGCCCAGAATGGTGACATTATTGATCTGCACAACTCACCACGATAGCGTGGTAATGCCATAGCTGCGCTGCTGAAGCGGCGCGGTTGTGTAGAGTGTGGTGTTTAAGCAGAGTGACATCTGTTGCCCGTTTGGCAGTTTAAGCGTTGTAGGGCTGGTTGGTTTCTACAGTTCCCCCCTTTCCTTTTGTTAACACTGAAAAAATTGAGTTTTGCTGCGCGTAACTTATAGAGATGCGGCGGGTCAATGGTGTTGAGTTCCCTATTTTAAATGTTGATGTGAGGTCTTGAATCATGCTAACGAGTGCAACTGAGTCTGAGTTCACAGGCGCACGCAAGCGGGCACACGTTTTTATTGAACACCGGCATATACAGAGACTGATTATTACCCTGATATTAATCAACGCCGCGCTGCTTGGATTGGAGACATGGCCGGATGCGATGGCGGGTGGGCTGATTCTGGCCGTAGACAAGATCATGTTGACGGTTTTTGTTATCGAGATTGCACATACGTCTGTATGTACATCGTCTCCCCTTCTGGCGCGATCCCTGGAGTCTGTTTGATTTTGCGGTGGTTGCAATTGCCTTGATTCCCTCCAGTGGCCAGCCGACTGTATTGCGGGCGTTGCGGGTATTACGTGTGATGCGGTTGTTAACGATGGTCCCCTCGATGCGTCGTGTTGTCGGGGCACTGCTGGCGGCAATCCCAGGGTTGGGCTCTATCGCACTGGTACTGCTGGTGGTCTATTACGTCTTTGCCGTAGTGGCAACCAATCTGTTTGCTGCCGACTACCCTGAGTGGTTTGGTAATATTGGTCTATCACTCTATACACTGTTTCAGGTCATGACATTGGAGAGATGGTCGATGGGCATAGCCCGCCCGGTGATGGAGAGCTTTCCCTATACCTGGATGTTTTTTGTCCCATTTATTTTAGTCGCAACATTTACCATGCTAAATCTGTTTATTGCCATTATTGTGAATGCGATGCAGAGTTACACCGAGTCGGAGCAGAAGGAGACAGTGGCTGCTGTTGAACATGCACGTGAGCATATTGAAGAGGATATGCATGCTGAAATACGGCTGATGCGTGAAGAGATTCGCGAACTCAAAACGTTGTTGTTACAAAGAGTTCCACCTCAGAATGGGGGGTTGTAGCTGAGGTTGGGTGGTTATTCATTATTCACACATTATGTTCCCTTAAGTATTTTTGGCCAGTGCCGATCCTGTCTTCTGCATTGCAAAGGTATCTGGCTAATTTAATGGGGAACATCATGTCTGGCGACGGCTATTTTAGGCACAAAATAATTATGGAAATTGGCACGAAAAAAGCTACTGATAAGGATAAGCAGATTAAAAAATTTAAGGATGACCGTGAATTTTTGGCTTATCTGTTGGAGCAGGAGAACATTGATACTCAGATCTCATCCACACCCAAAGTGCGTGAGTTGAAGGTTAAATAGTTATAGATTCGAAATGGCTCTGCGAGGATCTTGATTGGTAGCCGCGCCGTTATTTGCCCGGTCAGCCTTGCACCAGTTGTCATGCACGGGCTACACTCGCTGCATGTGTAACTTCAGAAACGTGTTGGTGCTACTGCTCTGCCTTGTGATTCCCCTTCAGGGGGTTGCAGCGGTGGTGATGGCTGCCACCGCATGTCCTATGGTTAAGCAGATGGCCAAAGAGCGCTCTGTCAGTCATGAGCATGACTGTTGTGATGAGGCTGAGCCTGTCACTAATGCAAATGGTGGCAAGGTTTGCAAGGTCGGCCATGAGTGCCCGTGTGGCGGTCAATATGTGCCCGTTTCGTTGACGTTGCAGTCGTTTGCGCCTGTTGTTAATGTGAAACATTTATCTCAGTTGGACTCCCCTCTTTTCAGCTTTCCTCCTGCCAGCGTCTGGCGTCCCCCGATAGAACTCTAAAATTTCTGATGCACTAAGTTTTGCCCTGTGATGGGTGCAAAAATTGGGGCATGTCTTCTGTTATTTATGAAATTTGGAGTTGGCGTATGAGTAGATCAACCAGGTTTTTCACCTCTTTTTTGCGGTGCGCTGGGGTGTCGGTATTGTTAATCAATACGATGGTTAGTGCACAGGCTGAGCCGCTGAGTTTTGATGCGGCGCTGGCGTTGGCGTTGCGTGAAGCCCCAATACTTGCCGCCAATGAGGCGCAACTTGATGCGGCCCGTCAGGCAGCAGTTCCGGCAGGTGCGCTCCCTGACCCACGGTTAGCGCTGGGTATTGATAATGTGCCTATTGAAGGTCCAGACCGTTTTAATCTTAATAGCCAAGAGATGACTATGCGGCGCATTGGCCTGATGCAGGAGTTTCCCAATCGTGCCAAACGCGCTGCACGTGTGGACGTGGCGCGTAGTCGTGTGGAGCTTGCCGGAGCGGCGATTGAGGTTGCCCGTCTGATGGTGATGCGTGAAACCGCTGTTGCCTGGATTGCACGTGATACGGTTGAGCAACAACTGGAGCAGGTGGACGCGTTATTTGCAGAGAATAAACTGTTTGATGCAGCGGTGCGGGCGCAGCTTGCCGGTGGCCGTGGGATGACAACGGAGATTGTGCTGCCCAGGCAGGAGGCGGCACAGATTGAGGAGCGCCGTGATGAGTTGCAGGCGCGGCGTGAACAGGCCATTGCCACCCTGCGGCGCTGGGTGGGTACGGCGGCCGATTCACCGCTGGTGGGTACTGTTCCTGAATGGCCGATTAGCAGTCAGCCGCTGTTGCATGGTCTGCACCGACATCCGGAGATTGAGCTGTTTGCCCCACAGGGGCGTGTCCTGGATGCGGAAGTTGCTGAGGCCGAGGCGGCAAAAAAATCTGACTGGGCGTTGGAGTTTGCCTATCAGAATCGCGCCTTTCGGTTTGGTGATATGGTGATGTTGCAGGTTAGTTTTGATCTGCCCATGTTTACCAGTAAACGTCAGGAGCCACTGGTTGCGGCCAAACGTGCTGAGCGTGTGGCGCTTGATGCGGAGCGTGAGTCTGTATTGCGAATGCATACAGCTGAGTTGGAATCTGATCTTGCCGATTACATACGGCTTGGCAGTGCCATTAAACGTCAGCGTGAGCGGTTGCTACCGCTGGCCGATGAGAAAATCTCCCTGGCGATGGCGGCGTGGCGGGGTGGCAAGGGCAGTTTGACGGAGCTGATCTCTGCCCGCAGCGAACGTATTGATACAGAACTCAAGGCAATTGCACTGGAGGGCGAGCAGCGTCAGGTGGCCGCCCGGTTGCACTATGTTTATGGTGCCGGGGAGGGGGTCTGATGAAAAAAATACACTTTTCTAAAGATGTTGTGATGGCGTCAATTATCGTCATCTTACTGCTGGTTGTGGGGGTGGGCGGCGGCCGGTGGTGGGGGCAACAGAGTGTTGTCGCGGTTCCGCCAGCAGAGGCTCAACTGGTTGTGCCGGAGCAGCAGGTGCTCTACTGGTATGACCCGATGGTACCGCAACAGCGTTTTGATAAACCGGGACCCTCACCTTTTATGGATATGGATCTGGTTCCGATGTACGCCAACATGGATAGCACCAGTAATGCGGTAAAAATCGATCCCCTGATTACTCAAAACCTGGGGGTGAGACTGGCCACGGTGACACGAATCCCTCTGTCAACGCAGGTTGAAGCGACGGGGGTGATTGGTTTTAACGAACGTGATGTGGCGGTGGTGCAGAGCCGTAGCAGCGGGTTTGTTGAGCGTGTCTGGCCGATGGCACCGGGTGACTTGGTGAAGGCGGGTGCCCCTCTGGTGGAGATGTTGGCACCGGAGTGGACGGCAGCTGAGTATGAGTTGTTGGCGTTGAAGTCAGTGGGTGATGCCTCGCTGGTTGCCGCGGCCCGTCAGCGGTTGCGAATGTTGGGTATGCCCAAAGCGATGATCGCGGCGGTCGAAAAGAGTGGTACGGTCCGCTCCAGCTTTACCGTGACTGCCCCCATCTCGGGGGTGATTGAGTCACTGGATATGCGCCTGGGTATGGCGGTATCGGTCGGGCAGACGGTTGCGCGGGTGAGAGGGTTGTCCACTGTCTGGCTGGAGGTGGCTGTGCCGGAGATATATGCCGGTGTCTTGCGTAGTGGTGCCGCTGCGGAGATTCGTCTGGCCGGATTCCCGGGGCAGATGCTGGTCGGCAAGGTCACCACTATCCTGCCGATGCTTAATGAGACCACCCGCAGTCTGCGGGTGCGGATTGAACTGGCGAACCGTGATGGCAGTTTACGTCCAGGGCTTTCCGGGCATGTATTGCTGAGGGTGTCGACCCCCGAGTCGGTGCTGGCACTGCCCACAGAGGCGGTGATCCGTAGCGGTAAGCGCTCTATGGTGATGGTGGCTCACGAAGCGGGCAAATTTGAGCCTGTGGAGGTGGAGATAGGGCGTGAGATTGGCGCGCAGACGACGATTATGGCCGGGTTGAACGAGGGGGACAAAGTGGTCTCCAGTGGTCAATTCCTGATCGATTCGGAGGCTAGTTTTAAAGGGATTATCGCCCGCTCGTCTAGCGAAGCGCCGAGCACCCCTGCACTGGTGCTGCATGAGGCGACCGCCATTATCAGTGAGCTTGCCCCTGGCGAGGTCACTCTGGACCATGGACCCTTTAAAACGTTGGCAATGCCGGGTATGGAGATGATCTTCCCCCTGGCTAAACCTGAGTTAGTGAATGGTTTGAAGGTGGGGGACCGTGTATCGGTTGCCGTCAGCCAGCGTGACGCAGGGTTGTTTGTTGAGAAGCTGAACAAGATTGGGGGCGGTTCATGATTGCTGGGGTGATCCGCTGGTCAGTGGGTAACCGTTTTTTGGTGCTGTTGGCAACGCTGTTTATTACGGCGGCGGGGCTGTTATCGATTAAGACAATCCCCATTGATGCGCTGCCCGATCTGTCTGACGTGCAGGTGATTATCCGTACCAGTTTTCCTGGTCAGGCACCACAGATTGTGGAGAATCAGGTCACCTATCCCATGACCACTACCATGCTTTCGGTACCGGGGGCCAAGACGGTGCGTGGCTTCTCGTTTTTTGGCGATAGCTTTGTCTATGTGATCTTTGAGGATGGCACGGACCTTTACTGGGCCCGTTCACGGGTGCTGGAATATCTCAATCAGGTGCAGAGCCGTCTGCCAGCGACGGCCCGCTCTTATCTGGGGCCCGATGCGACGGGTGTTGGCTGGATCTATCAGTATGCGTTGGTGGATCGGAGCGGTCAGCACGATCTAGCACAGTTGCGTTCATTGCAGGACTGGTTTCTTAGGTACGAACTTAAAACGTTGGCCAATGTATCAGAGGTCGCCACCATCGGCGGCATGGTTAAACAGTACCAAGTGGTGCTTGATCCGGTAAAACTGGCCAGCTTTGGTATTACCTATGGCGAGGTACGTGAGGCGATTCAGTCCGCCAACCAGGAGACCGGCGGTTCGCTGCTGGAGTTGGGTGAGGCGGAGCTGATGGTGCGGGCCAGCGGTTACCTGAAGACCATTGTCGATTTTCGCCCCATCCCGCTCAAACTGGTGGGTGGTGTGCCGGTGCTGCTGGGTGATGTGGCCCATATTCAGCTGGGGCCGGAGATGCGGCGTGGCATCGGCGAGCTGGATGGTGAAGGGGAAGTAGTGGGCGGGGTGGTGGTGCTGCGTTCGGGTAAAAATGCCCGCACCACCCTTGAAGCGGTGCATGCCAAGCTGGAGGAGTTGAAAGGCAGCCTGCCCGCTGGGGTGGAGATTGTCACCACCTACGACCGCAGCCAGCTCATCGACCGGGCGGTGGAGAATCTGAGCTACAAGTTGATTGAGGAGTTCATTGTGGTGGCGCTGGTCTGTGCGCTGTTCCTGTGGCATCTGCGGTCGTCACTGGTGGCGATAGTCTCGCTGCCGCTGGGGATTTTGATCGCCTTTATCATCATGCGGCAGCAGGGGATTAACGCCAACATCATGTCCTTGGGCGGCATTGCCATTGCCGTGGGGGCCATGGTGGACGCTGCCGTGGTGATGATTGAAAACGCCCATAAAAAGGTGGAGCAGTGGCAACATGCCAACCCCGGTCAACAGCTCAAAGGGGAGGCCCACTGGCGGGTCATGACCGATGCAGCGGTTGAGGTGGGGCCAGCACTCTTCTTCTCACTGTTGATTATTACTCTCTCATTTATTCCGGTATTCACCCTGCAGGCGCAGGAGGGACGGTTATTCGCCCCGCTGGCCTTCACCAAAACCTATGCCATGGCGGCGGCGGCGGTGCTGTCGGTGACACTGATTCCAGTGCTGATGGGGCTGTGGATTCGTGGCAAGTTACCGGATGAGTCACGCAATCCGCTTAATCGTGGATTGATCTGGCTCTACCGGCCACTGCTGGAGAAGGTATTACAGTGGCCAAAACTGACACTGCTGGCAGCAACACTGCTCTTTTTTACGGCGCTCTGGCCGGTGAGCCAGTTGGGTGGGGAGTTTCTGCCGCCGCTGGATGAGGGTGATCTGCTCTACATGCCCAGTGCGTTGCCAGGGTTGTCGGCACAAAAAGCGAGTGAGCTGTTACAGCAGACTGACCGTATGATCAAAACCGTGCCTGAGGTGGCGCGGGTCTTTGGCAAGGCGGGACGTGCCGAGAGTGCCACCGATCCCGCACCGCTGGAGATGTTTGAGACCACGATCCAATTTAAACCGCGTGATCAGTGGCGTGCCGGTATGACAGCGGAAAAGCTGGTGGAGGAGTTGGATAAGGCTGTTCATGTGCCGGGGTTAGCCAATATCTGGGTACCACCAATCCGTAACCGTATTGACATGTTGGCCACAGGTATTAAAAGCCCCGTGGGGGTCAAGGTGGCGGGTACTAATCTGGCTGATATTGACCGCGTTGCCCAGGAGGTAGAGCGCATTGCCAAGGGTGTGCCGGGGGTCTCGTCGGCACTGGCCGAGCGGCTGACCGGGGGGCGTTATGTTGACGTGGATATAAATCGTGCCGCGGCAGCCCGTTATGGGTTGAGTATTGCCGAGATACAGGCGGTAGTTGCCGGTCTGGTGGGGGGGGATAACGTCGGTGAAACCGTTGAAGGGTTGGCCCGTTATCCGATCAACGTACGTTACCCACGGGAGTGGCGCGACACTGTAGAGGGGTTGGGTGCTCTGCCCATCATTACCCCAATGGGCAGCCAGATTACCTTGGGCATGGTGGCGGCCATTAAAGTGACTTCTGGCCCGCCCATGCTCAGGAGTGAAAATGCGCGGCTGAGTGGCTGGGTCTATATCGATGTTCGTGGTCGTGACCTCTCATCCACAGTGGCCGATCTGCGTGCTGCGGTGGCAAAAGAGGTCAAGCTTGAAACCGGTATGAGCCTCTCCTACTCAGGCCAGTTTGAGTTTCTGGAGCGCGCCAATGCCCGCCTCAAGTGGGTAGTGCCGGGCACACTGATGATCATCTTTGTCCTGCTCTACCTCACCTTCGGCCGTTTTGATGAGGCGCTGCTGATCCTGGCCACGCTCCCCTTTGCGCTGACGGGAGGGATCTGGTTTCTCTACTGGATGGGGTTCAATCTCTCGGTGGCCACCGGGGTCGGTTTTATCGCACTGGCGGGGGTCTCTGCCGAATTTGGGGTGATCATGCTGATCTATCTTAAACAGGCGTGGCAGAGTCGACTGGATGCCGGTGATACCAGCGCCGCCGGGCTGCTTGATGCCATCCGCGAAGGGGCGGTGATGCGGGTGCGACCCAAGGCCATGACTGTCGCTGTGATTATTGCTGGCCTGCTGCCGATCTTGTGGGGCAGCGGTACCGGCAGTGAGGTGATGAGCCGCATTGCAGCACCCATGGTGGGCGGCATGATCACGGCACCACTCTTATCACTCTTTGTTGTCCCGGCTGCGTATTGGCTGATGCGCCGTCGTCCACTCACTCAGCCATCCACTTCGTCAACTGAAGGAGCAATTCAATGAAAAAGTTAATCCCTTACGGACTACTGGCAGCACTGTTTGTTACTCCCACCGTCTTTGCCGGTGACATGGCAGGCATGAAAATGGGTGATACAGAGGCCGCGGCTGTTCAATCTGCCCAGACCACCGGTGTGGTTAATGCTATTGATGCTGCCAAAGGTAAGGTCACCATTACCCATGAACCGGTGCCATCACTCAACTGGCCAGCCATGAAAATGGGTTTTAAAATCAAACCGGAGCTGAGCAGTAATTTAGTGGTCGGCCAGAAGATCGACTTTGATTTTGTAATGGAAGGACGGACTGCCGTCATTACAAAAATAGTGGCTGCAAAATAGCGCGCTGTGCATAGCCCCGGCACCTGATTGGGTAAAGGGGCTTCCTTGTAGTGGCAAATAGTTAACATCGGCTGTCGAGTCGTGTCGCTGGCAGAAGAGTGGTGTGAGTGTTTTGTGTGGAGAGGGCTGTCTGTTGTTGGGATAGCCACAGTTAAACCGTTGTCTCCTTTGCAATCTTGACGTTATACTCGTGCCCATGAAGCGGCTGTTGCTCACTTTTTTACTGTTGATATTGCCATTCCAGATCTCCTGGGCAGTGGTGGCACCCTACTGTCAGCATGAAAAGGCACCGTCGGTTCAGCACTTTGGCCATCACGAACATGAACATCAGCCATCGCAAGATGTTGATGGCGAAGGTGTGGCTGAGGTCCATAGTGATTGTGGATTTTGCCATCTCAGTATGAGTTCAATGTTACTGCAGCTGGCGCAGATGGTCCCCTCTCCTAACATCGCCTATATCGAATCCCCTCCTGTTGTATATCGTTCCTACATTCCTAACGGTCCCGAACGCCCCAAATTACTCTCCGTCGCGTAAGCCGGCGGGACAATCCTTTTTACCTATCATCCCCGCCGAATTTCTTCCTTAGTATTATCAGGAGAGTTCGATGCTCAGATTTCTATTGCCGCTGGGGCTGGCGGTTGTCTATTTCAGCCCATCATCTGCACAAGCAGTTGATATTGGTGCGACTAATGTTGCTGAAGGGGGTGCGGGCCACTCTCTGTATACAACGCCAGCGCTGACGCTAGAGATGGCCCTGGCGCGGGCGCTTGACGCTAATCCTGAGCTGCTGGCGGCGGTGCATGAATCAGCCGCAGAGCGTGCCATCATCACCCAGGCGCAGCTTTTGCCCAATCCACACATCTCCACGCAGATTGAAGATACCCGCCGGGCAACCCGTGTCACAACGTTGCAATTGAACCAGCTGATTGAGCTGGGCGGGAAGCGTGACGCCCGTATTGAGGCCGCCGAGCGTGGTGGCGATGTTGCATTGGCGGTGCTGGCAGCCAAACGTGCCGATGTGCGGGCGGCGGTCGGGGGTGCGTTTTTTGATCTGCTGACAGCGCAGGAGCAGTGGCGACTTGCCGAAAACTCAATGGCGCTGGCAGGGCGGGCAACAGTGGCGGTGGCACGGCGGGTGACAGCGGGTAAGGTCTCGCCGGTGGAGGAGGGCAAGGCGCGGGTGGCAGAGGCTGAGGTAGGTCTGCTGTTGCTGCAGGCTCAGAGCGACCTGGCTATGGCGCGTCAACGTCTGGCCGCCACCTGGGGCGATTCAGAGGCGCAGTTTGAGTCTGTGGCAGGGGACCTCTCTGTTTTACCTTCACTGCCACCATTAACGGCGTTGACCCGAGCGCTTGTGAGTGCCCCCGTGATGTTACGTGAACGGTTGGCACTGGAGCGTCGTCAGGCATTGGCTGATGTTGAACGTCGTCGCCGCACGCCTGATGTGACGGTGAGTCTGGGGGTTAAACGTGATGAGGCGTTGGCGCGTAATCAGGCAATTTTAGGACTCACTGTTCCAATCCCGCTGTTTGATCGTAATCAAGGCAATGTGCTGGAGACGTTACGGCGCACCGATAAGGCGCGGGATGAGCTGGTGGCAACGGAGCTGCATTTAACCGTTGCCCTGGCACAGGCCCACGCAGGATTAAGTGTGGCGCGGCGGACGGTTGATGCGCTGCGTAATGAGGTTCTTCCCGGTGCACAAACGGCCTACGATTTGGTGACCCGAGGTTTCGAGCTGGGGAAGTTTAATTTCCTTGAGGTGCTGGATGCCCAGCGTACCCTGATACAGGCAGAGTTCCAACATTTACGTGCGCTGTCTGACGCACACCGAGCGGCGGTGGAGATTGAGCGGTTGCTCGGTGGTCTCCCTGTTGTCTCCCCTTTATAGCTAATCGCTAGGTGCTGAATATGAATATCAAAATGGATAAAAAGCAGCTGCTTATGGTTGCGCTGTTGGTGGTGATCACCTTGCTGCTGGGTGGCTTGATTTTGGGGATGGATAAATCTACAGGTGCGGGGGATGGTCATGAAACCCATGAGAGCCACGGCGAACATGATGAGCATGGCGGTGGTGACCCAGATCATCATGATGATCTGGGTGGTCATGATGATCTGCTGGGTGGGTCGGACGATCACGCCCACACTGATCAACATCAAGAGGGGAAGATTGAGTTAACCGATGCCCAGATAACACTGGCGGGGGTGACGGTTGAGGGTGCCGGGGCGGCGGAGATTAAAACGGTGATGACGTTGCCGGGAGAGATCCGTTTTAATGCCGACAAAACGGCCCATGTTGTGCCACGGCTTGCCGGTGTGGTGGAGAGCATCTCTGCCAATCTTGGTCAGTCGGTTAAAAAGGGCGAGTTGCTGGCGGTCATTGCCAGCACCAGTCTGTCGGAGCAGCGTAGTGAACTGTTGATTGCCGAGAAGCGGTTGTCGCTGGCAACAATGACATTTGAGCGTGAACGATCGCTGTGGGAGGAGAAAATCTCCGCAGAGCAGGACTACCTGCAGGCACAACAGGCGATGCAGGAGGAGGAGATAGCGCTCCATAACGCGCAGCAGAAGTTGATGGCGCTGGGGGCAAAACCAACGGTATCGAATAGCGCGGGTGCGCTTAACCGTCTGGAGATTCGTGCGCCATTTAGCGGTATGGTGGTTGAAAAACATATCGCCCTGGGCGAAGCGGTTAAGGAAGATACGATGATCTTTACGCTTTCTGATTTATCGACGGTCTGGGCTGAAATTGTGGTGCCGGCACAAGAGATTAATCGGGTCAGGGTGGGTGAAAAGGTGACGATCAGGGCCACAGCGTTTGATTCGGCAGCCACTGGCACGGTGGCCTATGTAGGGGCCTTGATCGGTGAGCAGACACGTACGGCGACGGCGCGTGTGACGTTGGCAAATCCTGACATGATGTGGCGTCCGGGGCTGTTTATTAATGTGGAGCTGCATGCTGAGCCGCGACGTGTGCCGGTGGCGGTGCGCTCTGAAGCGGTGCAAAAGATTGATGAACAACCAACAGTGTTTATTCGTGTGCCGGGTGGTTTTGTGGCCCAGCCGGTGACCATTGGCCTCTCTGATGACCATCTGTCGGAGATTGTGAGTGGTGTGCAGCGTGGCGCGCAGTATGCCGTTGCCGGTAGTTTCATCATCAAGTCAGAGCTGGGTAAAAGCAGCGCTGAGCATGTGCACTGATTCAGGGAGGCGACACCATGTTTGAACGTATCATCCGTTTGGCCATCGAGCATCGATGGTTGGTGCTGCTGGCTGTCTTTGGTATGGCCGCATTGGGACTCTTCAGTTACAAGATGTTGCCGATTGATGCGGTCCCGGATATCACCAATGTGCAGGTGCAGATCAATACCTCCGCACCGGGCTATTCGCCGCTGGAGATTGAGCAGCGCATCACCTACCCCATCGAGACTGTCATGTCAGGTCTGCCCGATCTGGAGCAGACCCGCTCATTGTCACGTTACGGACTTTCACAGGTGACGGTGATCTTTAAAGAAGGTACCGATATCTATTTTGCCCGGCAGCTGGTGAATCAGCGCATTCAGGAGGCACGAGACAAATTGCCGACGGGTGTTACACCGGCGATGGGGCCGATCTCCACCGGTTTGGGTGAGATCTATCTCTGGGTGGTGGAGGCTGAAGAGGGGGCCACAAAACCGGATGGTTCACCCTATACACCCACAGATCTGCGTGAGATTCAGGACTGGATTATTAAACCACAGCTGCGCAATGTGCCCGGTGTTACGGAGATCAATACGATTGGTGGATTTGCCCGGCAGTATCAGGTCGCCCCCATTCCGGAAAAGCTGGCCTCTTATGGTCTGACGCTGCAAGAGGTGGTATCCGCCATTGAAAAAAATAATAACAGCGTGGGTGCAGGGTATATCGAAAAACAGGGTGAACAGTACCTGGTACGTGCGCCGGGGCAGGTCAGTTCGATAGAGGATATTGAGAAAATTACGGTTGGTCACCGGAGGGGGGTGCCGATCCATATTCGTGACGTGGCCGATGTTGGTATAGGTCAGGAGCTGCGTACCGGCGCGGCCACCGAAAATGGCCGTGAGGTTGTGTTGGGCACGGTCTTTATGTTGATTGGCCAGAACAGTCGCACGGTCTCCCAGGCAGTTGCTCGCAAAATGGAGGAGATCAATCGCACCCTGCCCGAAGGGGTGAAGGCGGTCACTGTGTATGACCGTACCGTGCTGATTGATAAAGCGATCACAACCGTCAGGAATAATTTAACGGAAGGGGCGATTCTGGTGATCGTGATCCTCTTCCTGTTTCTGGGCAATATTCGTGCAGCCATTATTACCGCGATGGTCATTCCGTTATCGATGCTCTTCACGTTTACGGGCATGGTGACCTATAAGGTGAGTGCCAACTTAATGAGTTTGGGGGCGCTCGATTTTGGCATCATTATCGATGGTGCGGTGGTAATTGTGGAGAACTGTGTGCGGCGACTGGCACACGCCCAGCAGCACCTTGGGCGCTCTCTCACCCGTTCAGAACGATTTCATGAGGTGTTTGCGGCATCCAAAGAGGCGCGACGACCACTGCTGTTTGGACAGCTGATTATCATGGTTGTCTATCTGCCGATCTTTGCCCTGACCGGTGTGGAGGGCAAGATGTTTCACCCCATGGCGTTTACGGTGGTGATGGCGCTGCTCGGGGCGATGATTCTGTCGATCACCTTTATCCCGGCAGCGATTGCCCTGTTTATAGGCGACAAAGTGGCGGAACGGGAGAGTGTATTAATGCAGACCGCCAAACGTCTCTATGCACCAGTGCTGGATCTGGTGATGGTCAATAGAGCGGTTGTATTGACGATTGCCGCAATGGTAGTGATTCTGTCGGGGTTACTGGCCACCCGCATGGGCAGTGAGTTTGTGCCTAATCTTAATGAGGGCGACTTTGCAATTCAGGCGTTACGTATCCCCGGCACCAGTCTCTCTCAGTCGGTGGCGATGCAGCAGCAGATTGAACGTTCACTTAAACAGCAGTTTCCAGAGATTGAACGGGTGTTTGCCCGAACCGGGACGGCCGAGATTGCTTCGGACCCGATGCCGCCCAATATTTCCGATGGCTATGTCATGCTGAAACCTTACGAAGAGTGGCCCGAACCGAAAAAGACACGGGATGAGTTGTTAACAGCATTGCAGGCAGCGGTGGGCGAGCTACCTGGTAATAACTATGAGTTCTCTCAGCCGATCCAGCTCCGGTTTAACGAATTGATATCGGGGGTCCGCAGTGATGTTGCGGTGAAAATTTTTGGTGATGATATGGCGCTATTAAAAGAGACCGCTGCCAACATATCGAGCGTGATAGAGACGATCCCAGGGGCCTCTGATGTCAAGGTGGAGCAGACCACCGGCCTGCCCATGCTGACAGTTAATATCGACCGGGATAAGAGTTCACGCTACGGCCTGAATATGAGTGATGTACAAGAGGCGGTGGCGATAGCCATCGGTGGAAAAGAGGCTGGCACCCTGTTCCAGGGGGACCGACGTTTTGAGATTATCGTGCGTCTGTCGGAGCCGTTGCGTAGTGATCTGGAGGCGCTCAAACGGTTGCCGATTGCGCTGCCACGTATCGAGGGTGGTAGTGGTCATGCGACCTATATTCCGTTGGCAGAGGTGGCGACCTTGGCGCTGGCCCCCGGCCCCAACCAAGTGAGCAGGGAGAACGGTAAACGGCGGATTGTTGTCAGCGCCAACGTCCGTGGTCGTGATATCGGTTCGTTTGTTGCGGCGGCCGAAACGCAGCTGCAACAGGTGAAGATCCCGGCCGGATATTGGACTACATGGGGCGGTACCTTTGAGCAGATGCAATCTGCCACACAGCGTCTGCAAGTTGTGGTGCCGGTGGCGCTGCTGCTGGTTTTTACATTGTTGTTCATGATGTTTGGCAGCGCCAAAGATGGTCTGTTGGTCTTCAGCGGCATCCCCTTTGCGTTAACAGGAGGGTTGATGGCGCTCTGGTTACGGGATATTCCGATGTCGATCTCTGCGGCGGTGGGCTTTATCGCCCTCTCCGGCGTGGCGGTGCTGAACGGTCTGGTGATGATCGCCTACATTCGCAGTTTGCGTGAAAAGGGGATGGGACTGGACAGAGCGATCAGGGAGGGGGCGTTGACACGGTTGCGTCCGGTATTGATGACCGCACTGGTGGCATCGTTTGGTTTTATCCCGATGGCCATTGCGCTGGGAACCGGCGCGGAGGTTCAGCGACCACTGGCGACAGTGGTGATTGGTGGCATCTTCTCATCAACCGTGCTGACACTGCTGGTGCTGCCGGTGTTGTACCATTTGGCACACCGACATGATGAGCAGGCGAGTGTCTGAGTACCTGAGTTGGATGATGATGGGTTTTAATTAGCTGTTATCAATACTCGGTTTGTTCTATGATGAGTGGTGTGGTGATTGATAGTTTGATTGTTGTCTAGCCACTGTTATGTCACCACAAGGCATACAATCAGCACGTTTTTATGCTGCTGTGTAGTGAGTATAGTTGTCCCAGTAGCATTCCCTTTACATTACACATTGAGGATATTGTCATGGCAGAAGAGATTCGCAAGGAAGTCGATGCACTCAAAAACGATATCGCGCAGTTACGTAAAGATATTGCAGGTTTGACCAGCGCGGTTAAAGATGCAGCGGTAGATAAGGTTGATGAGACCAAGGCCCAGGCGCGAGATAAGATTCACACTGCATGGGAATCGCTTGAGGGCAAACTTAATGAGGCGCTGGGCCAGGGGCGTGAAGGGGCGCACCACGTGGGCCAGAAAATAGGTGAACATCCAGCCGCCAGTGTTTTGGCAGCATTTGGGGTTGGTTTTTTAATAGCCAAGCTGCTTGATTTGGGAGAGCGCCGCTGAATAGCATTGCTGAGCTGGCAATCGCGCTGGTCGAACTGTTTGAGGCTGAGGGGCGGGCTTTACGACGCTCTACCTTAAATACGTGGCTCTGGTTGATGTGCCTGTCGGTGGCTGCTGTTCTGGTGCTGGTGGGGGCCATTCTCTTTCTCTGGGCCTGTTATCAGTGGCTCTCTGTGCTGGTGGGGCCGATCATGGCAAAGGCGCTGGTCGGCCTGTTGGCGATGGCGGTGGCGGGAGGCTTTGCATGGATAGCACTTCGCAAAAACCGTTAACAACGGCAGAAGCCAAGGTGCGTCTGCGTGTGGCGGCGCAAAATATCACTGTTGGTGCCTTGATAAATAAGGGCGGATGGCCACTCTTGGGTGTGGCGGCGGTGGCCGGTTTTATTGTGGCCCGGCTGCGGTTGTCAGGGATGGCCGGTTCGGCCACGGTCAGGCGTACCATCCCGATATTGTTAGATATGTTATTGACGCGCAAGAAATCTGATTAGAAGATTTCTGCCCCCCTCTTTTAAAGTCCATATAAGTTTAAACCGATGTTATGAGTGGCACCTCTGGATGTGTCGCGGCTGAGTGAGTGTATGCAAATTTCTCAACAAGATGTGGTTGTTATTGGTGGGGGCATCTCGGGTACGGCGCTGCTCTATATGTTGGCCCGTTATACGGACTTGAAACAAATCGCCCTGCTCGAAAAATATTCGATATTGGCATCGGTCAACTCCCATAGTCGTAATAACAGCCAAACCCTGCATTGTGGCGATATCGAAACCAACTATTCGCTTGAGAAGGCGATTCAGGTAAAGGCATCGGCGGCGATGGTGGAGCGTTACGCCACCGCGCATGTCGATTGTGAGCGACTGCTCTACCGTTATTCAAAAATGGTACTGGGGGTGGGTGCCCAGGAGTGTGAGGGTTTGGAGGAACGTTATGAGCGATTCAAATCACACTTTACTTCGTTGGAGCTGTTTGATGAGAAGGCGATCAGTGAGATTGAACCAAATGTGACCCGTGGCCGTCAGGAGCAGGTACTGGCGCTGGGGGTGAGGAACGAATATAGCGCTGTCAATTTTCAACTGTTATCACAAGCATTTGCTGCGGATGCCCAGGCGGTGGCGAATAAGTCTGTTGAAGTGCGGTTAAACACGCGGGTGAAACAGATTGAGAGTAAGGGTGACGGGTTTGATGTGGTAACCGGCCAAGGGGTCATCAATGCGCGGTTTGTGGTGGTCTCTGCCGGTGGCCACAGCCTGCTCTTTGCCCAGCGCATGGGGCATGGGTTGGAGTACGCCTGCCTGCCGGTTGCTGGCAGCTTTTACTACACCCCCAGCACTCTCAATGGCAAGGTCTACACAGTACAGAACGATAAATTACCCTTTGCGGCGATTCATGGTGACCCGGATGTGCTGATGCCGGGCAAGACCCGTTTTGGTCCCACTGCCCTGATGTTACCGATGTTGGAGCGTTACAACTACAGCACTATCCCTGAGTTTATGCAGGTTTTTTCCCTGGATGGCCCGGTATTGGCAGTCATGAAAGACCTGCTCAAGGTCAAGGACATTCGTGACTACTTGTTTAAAAATATGTTGTTTGAGGTGCCGATATTGCGCCGTCATCTGTTCCTGAAAGATGCCCGCAAGGTGGTGCCGACACTGCAACTGAAGGATCTGAAATTCGCCAAAAAGATTGGCGGTATCCGTCCGGTGATGATCGACAAGATCAACCGCAAGCTGCACATGGGTGAGGCGAAGATTGATCCTGGCAATGGCATTATTTTTAATATGACACCCTCACCCGGTGCCACCAGCTGTCTGCATAATGCCGAAAAGGATATGCGGATTATCGCTCAGCGGCTGGGCTGCCGTATTGATGATACGGCGTTGATGCAGGATCTAAAACACCCTGACCATCCTTCTTTCCTTGATTAACTCAGATCAGGGATGTGCATGCCAGAGTGGTCGACCTGAATGTACAGGATTATCAGGCCAGATCAACAGTTGCTCGATGCAAGGAAAAGTGCCGGTGATACTGGGTGACAGGCAAAAATGGCGTTTATAGCCATTACACATGGCGCTGGTGTTCGAACTGGGCGCTGGGGCCAGTATGTGTTGATGATAAGGAGAGTGTGTTTCTTAGTTCGTGACGGCTGCGTACGTTCATTTTTCGCAAAATATGTGGAACCTGGGTTTTGACGGTCCATTGGCTTTTGCCGAGTATCTTGCCGATTTCCCAATTGGTCTTTCCTATCTTCAACCATTTGAGGATCTCCTGCTCTGCGTTTGTCAGGGAGATATGCTCTTCCGTTGCGCCGGAAGCTTCCGGCGGGCAAGAGATAAGTTTGTGATGAATCTGCTCGGCGAGGAGATCTGCATATGTCCCATAAAGGAAAGTGGAGACCTGATAAAGACAGAAAAATGATACGAAGTCGCTATCTGGATCGTAGTGGCCGTGTAGCAACATGTTTTGTACGTCAAACTCTCGGAACATGTCGGCAACGCCAGGATATAGAACCTTGCTGGATTCGATAAATTGCGGCGTTCTGGCCAGGAGCCAGCGTGACAATACAGGGCAGCCCACCGGGAACAGACGCGTGGCTCGATCGAAGTAGTCAGGGGGCATGTCGATGGCTTCGGTATGGAGTATGGTTATGCCCAGGGTGGATGGCTCAGCTAGCAGGGCAATCGCGCTACATAGCCCCTGAGCCAAATAAGGCCCGAAAGCGATAGTCATCGTTGAGCAGGGCCACCAATTTACGGCGGCGCAGGCTGCGCTTGCTGTCTTCGGCCTGGCGTAGCAAATTAAGGGCAGTGCGTCGAATCAACGCCAGGTTTTCCGGCGAATGGTCTTTGCGACTGCGATTGGCATCTTCGCCAAATTGC
>JANOSY010000024.1:0-161668 GCA_031416075.1 Tenderia sp. (SeqCode)
TTGAAGCAACGCGACACCGATACGCGGTCACGTCTGTTGAAAGAAGGAAATCTCTACGGCGGCTACGCCCCGGAAATGCAACAAGTGCACCGAGATAACGCAAATCAGCTAAACCGAATCATTGAAAAATCTGGCTGGCCGGGCATCTCTATAGTGGGCCTTGAGGGTTGTCGAGCCGCCTGGTTCATAGCACAGCACTCAATATGTACCCCCGAGTTACAGAGAAAGTTCCTTACACTTTTGGCCAAAGCCTCCGAGAGCGGTGACGTCCCCAGAACACAAGTTGCATTCCTTACCGATCGCATCCGGTTTAATGAAAACAAACCCCAAGTGTACGGTACAGTTTTGGACTGGAATGAAAGGGGTGAGCTTTCGTGCGAGGTTGAAGACCCTGCGAATCTTGATGCCAGAAGAAAAGAGGTCGGCCTGGCTCTGTTCCGAAAAGAGCTAGAGATACACAGAGAAGAAGTTAAGTCCGAGGGTGGCAGGCCGCCTGAAGACTTCACCGAGTACAAACAAAAAGGGCGGGAGTGGGCGCTAAATGTCGGCTGGATATAGCGGGCATAACACGTCGCTCAACCTGACTCGCTACGTCGGCGCTTCGCGTCTCGTAGCTCGCAGGCTAGCTCTGCGTTATGGCTCAAACATAGCAAGATCCGGGTCGCAGATATGCGCTTAAACCCCCATATTTAACGCGTACGCCAAATTTTTTGTTGTACGGAAAATTAAATTATGAGAGGTTTCGCAAAATGTCTGCACTATCCAACAAAGTAGCCATTATCACCGGAGCAAGTTCCGGGATCGGTTATGCAACCGCAAAGCTATTCGCCCGAGAGGGCGCCAAGGTTGTCGTCGCCGCGCGACGCCAACCGGAGCTTGATGCACTCGTTGAGGAAATCACCCAGGCGGGTGGTCATGCCGTTGCGCTTGCCGGCGACGTCAAGGACGAAGCCTTCGCGAAAGCTTTGGTCGAACTCGCTATAGGCCGTTTCGGCGGCCTCGATGTGGCGTTTAATAATGCCGGCACGCTCGGTGAGATGGGTGCCACGCCTGATGTGACGCTTGCGGGGTGGGAAGACACGATCAGGACGAACCTGACAAGTAGTTTCCTCGGAGCGAAGTATCAACTTCCCGCGATGCTCGACCGGAGCGGCGGGTCGCTGATCTTCACGTCGACATTCGTCGGTTACACCGTTGGCCTGCCGGGTATGGCAGCCTATGCGGCAAGTAAGGCTGGGCTAATCGGCCTCACTCAGTCGCTTGCGTCTGAGTTTGGCGCCAAGGGTATCCGCGTGAACGCTATCCTGCCTGGCGGCACCGATACCCCAATGGCCCAAGCGTTTGCCAATACACCGGACACCTTAGCCTTCGTCCAGGGTCTTCACGCCCTGAAGCGTATGGCTTTGCCGGAAGAGATCGCTAAATCGGCCCTCTACCTCGCATCCGATGCATCGAGTTTTACCACCGGTTCGGCGCTTCTTGCTGACGGCGGGATTTCCATCAACCGAACCTGAACAGGTACAGTCAATAGGTTCATGGAGAATATAGATGTCTGATTATGACCGCATAGCTGAAGCAATTGGTTTTATCTCCACCCGACTAAAGAGCCAACCGACTCTGAATGAAATTGCGGCTCACTTACATCTGAGTCCCTTTCACTTCCAACGTCTGTTTTGCCGCTGGGCCGGTGTGACCCCCAAAAGATTCCTGCAAGTACTCACGCTGGAGCGTGCCAAGCAATTGCTGAACGAATCGAAACCACTGCTTGAGGTATCAGACTCCCTGGGGTTGAGCAGCGGTTCGCGGTTGTATGACCATTTCATCCATCTGGAAGCTGTCACCCCTGGGGAGTACAAAATGGGCGGCGCGGGTTTAACGATTGAATATGCAGTACACGACACCCCCTTTGGAAAGGCGTTTATTGCCACCACTCCCAGGGGTATCTGTAGTTTTACATTTTTGGAGCATGCGGAAATCGACGGGGATCTAACTGGTTTACACAAAAAGTGGCCCCATGCGATGGTGCGTGAAAACCATCAACGAACACTGCGGGTTATCAAGGCCATGTTCGGCGCAGAAAAGCGTTTGAAACTCCCTCTCTCTTTGCATGTTTCCGGAACCAACTTTCAGATCAGTGTCTGGAAAGCGCTGTTACAGATACCCCCGGCAAAGGTGGCGAGCTATTCCCAAGTAGCAACCGCAATCGGCCATGCAAGCGCTGCAAGAGCAGTGGGAACGGCTATAGGTGCAAACCCTGTCGCGCTGCTGATACCCTGCCACCGCGTCATTCAGCAAAGTGGCAAGCTGGGTGGGTATCATTGGGGTGAAACGCGTAAACAGGCAATCCATGCATGGGAATCGGCAAGATATGAGTAACCTCAATTTTAATATCAAGTTTGAGAGGGTCGCGCCAAAACCAACACCCCTCAGCTTTACGTGGAAGCTGTATAAAAACCTCTAAGCCACGGTTTTTTCCAAGCTAATTCAATCAATAATTACATTCAAATAATATTTCGACTTTCCTATCCTCGGTCTATAAAAAGACAATCTCTTAACTATTTTTTCTTATTAATATTTTATGGGCCTCGCCTCATGGAGTCTAACCCCACTGTCTCCCTCCAACTGCTTCCCGTATTTTAGAAGAAAGTATTTTTGCTTCATTTCCATGTAATTCTTTGGGTTCATGCGGCCAAGGTGGAGCTCCCCATAAACCATCATTTTTATGTCTAGGCATTACATTCCAATGCAAATGAGGAATTACATTTCCAAATACAGCGTAATTCATAATATCGGGTAAAAACAATTCCTGTATAGCTTTTGAGACCTTATTAACATCTTCTTCTAACTGAGATCTTGCTTGATTACTTAAGTCAAAAAGATCCACAACATGATCTTTAGCGATAACAAGACACCAGCCATAAAAGAACTGGTCCTTACTTAAAACAACAATTGATGACTCTAAGGACCCAATAACGTAATCTTTAGGCCATTTATTCAGCGGGTCACAAAACTGACATTTATCATTCATTATTAGTACTCTCCAAATCCAACTCTAAGGCGATCCATTCAAAACAGATGATTCGCTCCAAACGTCCAGAAAGTGCCCTTCAATTATACTAAAAATATCAGCCTGCTTTCCTTTGTTAATCACACGTATCTCGGGCGCCGTAAGCCCTGTTCTGTTTTTTATATAAAGTCCAACCCGCACTTCGTTATCAATCATAAATGCTGACATACTAGCGTTCCCACTGTACAATCGAATTTCAAATTTATCAGTTAGAGTTGGGTGATTTTTAATTATTTTTTCTTTTACAGATTTAAAATTATTAATCGCTTGATTAATATCATCCGCAAGTGTCTTATTTTCTCCAGGAACACTGCTAACTCTAGCTTTAGAAAATTCAGTCTCTGGGTTATAAATAAGAAGCTTAACCTCGACCCCTTCTCTTACTTTGTTTTCCAAGACCATTCTCCACCCCTCACCAGAGAAAGGGTGCAAACTTAAACCAATAAGCCAAATCCGTTTATTCGCCTTAGAAATTATTTTACTTTCTCTTAATGAATCCTCTCGATCTACAGGGATATCGTATCGTATAAACCTTCCACCAAACCCAAATATAAACGCAGCCGTAAATATCATCACGAAAATCCACAGAATAAGAAAAAAAATGACCATTAACTTTCCAGGATCTGGAGGTAGAGCTTTAGCTTTGTCAAATGCATCTAAAACAAAGTAAGAAAAATCTGCTAAAATAAACGCCAAGCTAAATGTACCTATAGCAAACACCCCTCCAAATTGAATTGGCTTAAAATCTGTTATCCATTCTGCCATTCTGTGAAATTGTTTTTTTAGCCCGTCCACAAATCATCCCCATTTTGTAGAAGCATCACACTTACGCTCATGCCCAGCCCTATCTCCAGGACTGCAATTTTATCTCCAGCAATAACTTTTTTACTTTTTAACAGTTCATATAATTGAGCCAAAACTGTCAAAGGCCCCATGTTTGTAAAAAATACTGGTGTTTCTATTCCTAATTCTGAGCACCATTTCTTTGTGAATTTAGATCTATGAAAAATCCAATGACTAATATCTGGTATACACCATCCAATTTCATCTAAAGAATCCTTCAATACAGATACTGGAAAGTCAATGGCAGCCTGCCGGTATTGACTCCAATTAGGATCATTTCTTTTCTCCTTAAATGCTAACTTGAAAACTTTATCAACCACAGGTTCAATAGTTTTTAAACCAAAATAGGTTGCGTCGCTCTGATGGTTTATTTTAATGATTCTAAGCCCGCAGCCATTATTTGTAATTACAGCTACACCTACACCATTGGCGAAATTATTTTCATTATTGTCTCTGTGTATATCATTAAAAATACTTGATGATGTAACAACTGCAATTTTTTCAGAGTGGTTACTAATTTGATGAATAGCTATATCAATCGCAACTGGCACAGAAGCACATGAGTTGTTAATTGAAGCTGCGAGGGCCTGTGCCGCACCAATCCCACAAGAAATCGCAACCGAATCAGATGGTTGAACATATACATCTATGCCTGTACTTAGTACAGCGGATACTTGATATGCACTTATATTTACTTTAGTTAAAACGCTTTTTACAATTGAAGTTCGTTCCTCAATTGTTGGAGACGCCTCTAAGTAAGCAGTCTCAACTGCTGTAATCCATGCCATAGTTATGAAACTTCCTTTTTAGCTAAGATCATAGTTCGATATTCTGTTCCTGATAGACAAGGATCATTTTCCAGCCGAGCAAGAGCTCGCGATTTTATCTGTTTATATTTATTTTCGGACACTGTCTCTTTTAGCTTTTTCCAGGCAAGGGTCCCAGAACTATTGATAATATTCTTTAACTTATCATCGCCATAAAAAACATTAAGAGGGACATTAGTACTATCAACAACTTTGAACCCCTGCTGTATTAACATTATTTCAATATCCCGTTTAGAAGGCGTATCATTTTTTTGAATTTCAAGAATTTCATCTCCTGATATATTGTAGAAAATCATGCTTTCTAAATGAACATGATCGAAAAATGACACCAGAATGAAACCACCATTTTTCACAAAGTTTGTAGAAAATCCAAAAGGTGACAAGGGTTCAAACCAGTGAATAATGTGTGAAAGTATCACCAGATCAAAACAACCTATTTTTCGATTTGATAACTCCTGAATTTTTGAAATATGAATCTCAATTGGCATGTTAATATCATCTGATCTAGACTCAAGGTATTTTGCAGCCACCCTATCTGGCTCAACACAAACTATACGCTATACCATTTGGCCAATTGGTATAGCAAGACGACCAGGCCCACTTCCCACATCCAACACAGAGAGTTCATCTAGCTTTCCAACATGAGTTGACATCAACTTAAGAATTGATGAAGCCTGCTCATCAATATCTGAACGACACTCGTAGTAGCACTGGGCATATACTCCATCTGTCATGGTAGAATCACTCACATTCAGAATCCCTGTTAATTTCCCTATAATCAATGGATAGCATAGCTATTTATAGTGTCAAAGAATGATAACAGTTACACCCCCTCTTTTCCTTAATACTAAGCAATTCTACTAGACTCTCTGAAAACCACCGGTCGGGATAGGATGATGCCTTACAACCTGTGCCCTCCACGCCATCGAGCATATGGATCACGTACCACCGCGTTATTCAACAAAACGGAAAACTGGGCGGCTACCATTGGGGTGAAACCCGGAAACAGGCGATCCATGCATGGGAGTCGGCAAGGCATGAGTAACCTCAGCGTTAGTATCATGTTTGAGAGGCACGCAGCAAAAGTGGTCTCCCCCAACTTTACGTTGAGGTTGTAGGAAAGCCTCTACACCAATAGCCGAATTCATATGCCAGCTGCAACACCCTATTTAAAAACCGGGCTGGAATGGAAGTGACAGAGTAGCAACCCAACAGCCTGACACTTGTTGCCCTGACATCAGCATCTACTCATCCAAACGAGACCACCGGCCGTTACAGTCAGCGTTACTATTGTTCAATCAGTGTGAAAGGATGCATTCTCAAATTCATGGCAGATAACGACAACAGCTACACTCACCAGGATACTTTTGCCTTTCTCAACCAAGGCGGCTCACTCAAAGAGAAGCTGATTGCCGTGCATAGATCGGTACAGGAAAAGCTACCCTTTGTCGCCCGCATCTCCGTAGTCCTCTACGACCCCAGTACCAACATCCTTAAGACCTACGTACACAGCAGTGGCGAGGATAACCCGCTGGACCATTACCAAGCCCTCCTTGATAACGCACCATCGCTTAAAGAGATTCTTGCCCGTGGCAGGCCCCGCGTCATCAATAACATGCTCAACTTCGATAAGCACGGCAAGGAGCATACCAAGCGCCTGGAACAGCAAGGCTACGCCGCCAGTTACACCCTGCCACTATTCAACAATGGTGAGTTCTTCGGGTTCATCTTCTTCAACGCCTACGAAACCGGCGTTTTCACTGAAGACCATCTGGAAGAACTGGATCTGCACGGCCACCTGATTACGCTGATGGCGGTCAACGAACTCAATGCCATCCAGACGCTGATTGCCGCCATCAAGACCACCGGTCACATCACTCACCACCGTGACCCGGAGACTGGCAGCCATCTCGACCGCATGTCTCGCTACAGCCGCCTGATAGCTACAGCACTCGCCGAGAAATACAATCTGGATGATGAATACATTGAACATATCTTTATGTTCTCGCCACTACATGACGTTGGCAAAATTGTCATCCCCGACAACATCCTGCTCAAACCCGGCAAGCTGAACGAAGAGGAGATGGCCGTGATGAAAACCCACGCCCTCAAGGGCGAGGACATTATCGATAACCTGTTGCAAAATTTCGGCCTGGGAAACATCAGCTACGTTGGTATCCTGCGTAACATCGTCGTCTGTCACCATGAGACTATTGATGGCGTTGGCTACCCATTTAGCAAAGCAGGGGACGAGATCCCGCTCGAAGCCCGCATTGTCGCCGTTGCCGACATCTTCGACGCCCTCACCAGCCGCCGCCCCTACAAAGAGGCCTGGAGCAATGAAGATGCCTTTGCTGAGCTACGGCAGCTGGCCGGTAAAAAGCTCGACCCAGACTGTGTTGAGGCGCTACTGGCACACAGCAAAGAGATTGAAACAATACAGAAACAGTTTAAGGAGAGCCTCTTCGGCTAACCCCTCAACGTCTGCAACGGCGGTTGATTGATCACAAAACGCAGCCCCAGTGTGCCCGCCACACCAATACCAACCGCCCCCACCACCATGCCCGTCAGCCACAACGTGGGGCCGGGCACATAACCAAGATCAAAAAAGCGCTGCGCCACCACCATGCCAACCGCACCGGCGCTGAGCGCCGCCACCAGACCTGCCAGCAGCCCAAGCCCGGCGTATTCGACCATGATGGTGCCCAGCAGCTGGCCACGGCGTGCGCCCAGTGTTCGCATCACCGCCGCCTCCTGTGTCCGTTCATCCAGGGTCGCCTGAATGGCGGCATACATCACCATCACCCCGGAAAACAGGGTGAAGATAAAGACATACTCCACCGCCTGTGTAACACGGGTAATGATGGTGCGTACCTGATCAAGCACAGCGGCCACATCAATCACCGTGATATTGGGAAACTGTTGTACCAACTGGTTCAGCAACTCTGGCTGAGAGGGTGGCAGATAAAACGCCGTGATGTGGCTGACAGGATAATCCGCCAGCAAGCCCGGCGGCGTCACTACAAAAAAATTGGGTTGAAAGCTGTCCCACTCCACACTTCTCAGGCTACTGATCTGCGCCGTCAACAACATCCCAGCAACGTTGTAGGTCAGGGTATCGCCCACCGTCAAACCCAACTCTTTGGCAATCCCCTCTTCCAGCGAAAACAGATTTCCAGCGCTGTTATCGGTTGGCCACCACTCCCCCGCCACGATCTTATTGTCTGACTGCAGCTGCGCGGCTGATGAGAGGTTGAACTCACGGCTCACCAGATGTTTGGCCCGATCACTCTCAAAGCCATCTTCTGATACCGGCTGACCATTAATCTCAGTGAGCCGCGCCCGTACCATGGGATAAAACTGCGGCGCGGCCACCCCTTGGGTGGCAAAAAAATCCTGCAGCGGCAGCAACTGTTCCGACTGAATATTGATTAAAAAGCGGTTCGGCGCATCCTCCGACAGCCGCTCCTGCCAACCATCCAGCAGATCGGTCCGCACCACTGCCAATAGCAGCAGCGCCATCAAGCCGATACTAAAACCAACCATCTGCACCAGTGTATGGTTGCCACGCCGTGCCAGATTGACCAATCCGAGTCTCCAGGCCGAGCCACCCTTGCTACGAACCAGACGCAGTAGCCGCAGCAGCCCCCAGGTCAACAGTGTCAAAACCAATAACAGTGCTGCAATCCCCGCCACCACGGCCAGCGCCAGCACCACACTCTGGGCCTGAACAATCGCCAGCAGCAGAAAGGCCGCACCACCCACCCCGTAGGCCAACACCGTGCCGCCTTGCAGTCCGCCCAGATCACGCCGCAATACCCGCAATGTTGAGACATTTTTCAGCTGCAGGATCGGCGGGATCGCAAACCCCAGCAGGGTCACCAGGCCAGTAAACAGTCCGTAGAAGATAGGCAGCGCCGTCGGGGGCGGTAACTCCACCCCCACCAGCGGCCCGAGCAGCGCGGCCAACCCCCACTGCGCGCCATAACCCACTGCGACGCCCACAGTGCTGGCCAGCAGCCCCAATACCACCATCTGCTGTAGATAGAGTCGGCTGATAAAACGCTGTTCGGCCCCCAGGCAACGCATCACCGCGCAATTATCGAGATGGCGACTGACAAACCGGCGCGCCGCCATCGCCACTGCCGTGGCTGCCAGCAGCACGCTCACCAGTGCCGCCAGCCCCAAAAAGCGCTCCCCCCGCTCCAGCGCGGTACGCACCTCAGCGCGGCTATCACGCACATCACGCAGTGACTCACCGGGCAGCAGTGACCCCTGCCAGGCACTACGAATGGCCTCGATCTGTGGCGGCGTTCCCGCCAGCAGTAACGCACAACGGATACGGCTGGCGGGCTGCACCAGCGCCGTGGATGGCAGATCGGCCAGATTCATCAACAGCCGTGGGGCCACACTAAAGAGCACACCGCCAGCGGTATCCGGCTCCGTCACCAGCAGGGCTGCCACCGTCAACTGAGTGGTGCCCACTGTAATAGGGTCGCCTATACCGATAGACAATGCCGTCAACAGCGGTGCAGCAACCCAGACCGTGCCCTCTACCGGGCCACCCGCCACCGCCTGCCCCACCACAAATGGCTGGCTGGCGATACTATATTGCCCGCGCAGTGGATAGTGGCCGCTGACCGCCTTGAGCGCCACCAACTGACTCTTATCACCCGCCACCACCATGGAGGGGAACTCCACCGTCTCAGCCAGCTGCAGCCCTAAGGCGGTGGCCTGCGCCTGCCGTTCAGCACTGACAGGCGCACTGCCCAGCAGCGCCAGATCCCCACCCAGCAGGTCACTGGCCTGATTGGATAGTGCCTGATCAATGCGGCTGGTAAAAAAGTTGACTGAGCTGACACTAGCCACCGCCACAATCAACGCCAGGAGCAGCACTCGCAGCTCACCTGCGTGCCAGTCACGCCGTAACATGCGTAGTGCCTGTCTCATGACGCGCCCTTCAAACGTCCCTCTTCCAGCTCTAAAGTACGCTGGCAACGGCTGGCCAGCTGGGCATCGTGGGTGACCAGAATCAGGGTCGTGCCCTGCTCGGCATTCAGCTGGAACAGCAGCTCTATGATGCGCTCCCCCGTTTTGCTATCAAGATTGCCCGTTGGCTCATCGGCAAACAGCACAGCGGGGCGGCTGGCAAAGGCGCGGGCGATGGCAACACGCTGCTGCTCCCCGCCAGAAAGCTGTTTAGGATAGTGCCGTGCCCGCGCCGCCAACCCAACACGCTCCAACACCTGTTGTGCTATTGGCAACGCATCGTCGCGTCCCGCCAGCTCCAGTGGCAACATCACATTCTCCAGCGCCGTCAGGTTGGGCAACAGCTGGAACGCCTGAAAGATAAATCCCACCTTGGCGGCACGCAGCCGGGCGCGGCCATCCTCATTCAGGGCAGAGAGCGGCTCCCCCGCCAGCGATATCTCGCCCGAACTGGCGCTGTCCAACCCCGCCAGCAACCCCAACAGGGTCGACTTACCGGCACCGGAGCTACCCACAATCGCCACGGTCTCACCCGCCATAATCTCCAGGTTAATATCCTGCAACAGCGTTAACACCCCTTCGGGGCTAACAACCTGCTTAGTAAGATGGTGCACCGACAGGACAGCATTTCTATTCATATTGATTGTCTCAGGTAAGATGGAATCTGATCAGTAATCACCGAGGCAAAAGTACCCGTAATGAAAACAGCATACCAGCTCCTGCTCACCTTCTCCCTACTACTGGCCGCACCTGGCACCTCCTTTGCCACCACCATTCTGGTCATGGGCGACAGCCTGAGCGCCGCCTACGGCATCGCCCAGCAGTCGGGCTGGGTCAATCTGTTACAACAGCAGTTACCCCAGCAGCGGGTGATCAACGCCAGCATCAGCGGCGAAACCACGGCAGGCGGCGCAGCGCGGCTCCCCACGCTGCTGCAACAGCATCAACCGGATATTGTGGTTATTGAACTGGGGGCCAACGACGGCCTACGCGGTCTGCCGATCAAGGAGATGCAAAAAAATCTGGCGCAGATGATCCAACAGAGTCAGGCCACCAAGGCCCAGGTACTATTGGTCGGATTACGCCTACCACCCAACTACGGCCCCGCCTATACCCGCGCCTTTGAAGAGAGCTACAGCGCGCTGGCCAAACAGTACCGGGCCAGACTGCTGCCGTTTCTGTTTACTGGACTCGAAGATTCGTCACGCCACTTTCAGGCCGACAACCTGCATCCAACGGCGGCGGCACAACCGATTCTGCTGAACAACGTCTGGCAGCAATTGCAGCCAATGCTTGGAACAAAATAACTCAAAATCGTGTAATTACTTCTCTGCATCCATCAAAAAACAACTCCCCGCTTACCAGCAGCCTTTTCCAACAAAGGGGACTGCTGCTTCAATGTGGCAGATAGGGCATCAATCATATTCTCAAGCCGACCTAACCTCTGATTTGCTTGCTCCAATAAGACCTCATGACTTTTCAATGTGCCCGCCGCTGTCTGCAAACTTGTAGCAGTATGTTCAAGCGCACTACATACTGCCAGTACGAGCCAACTCAAGCATCTGCCTTAATGCCTGACGGCGTTTTCTCTCAATTTGTGAATATACGTAATTCACAATGGATGTAATCGCCGCACGTTCCACCGCTTCTGTCGTCCCCGCACTTAGAATTGCTTCCTCACCTTCGATGCGTGATGAAATCTGACAGCGTTGTGCATATTCCCGGAAATGATACGCATAGTCACGGGCTAGCTCCTGTGGGTTATCTCGAACCGCAAGCCAATCTTCTCTCAGGGAAGGTTCAAGAGTATGGAGGCGATAATCGTTGGTGTAATCTTCTATAACTCCCAGCAGAATCAGTCTGATAATTGCGTACTCGCTCGAAATATTTTCATCATCACCGAACTTTATAACTACGCGCCCACTTTTGCCAACACTCTCTCTAATTCGTATAATCGTTTGAGCCAGCGCCTTGATATCCTCATCTGGTCCAACGAATGTCTTATCGTGAAAGAAAAAAGTTCGAATGAAATCTCCACCAGAAAATTCCCCACCTTTCTGTTGAAATTTTTGATATGCACTGCGTGCTTCATCGAGGCTGGCTCCAGGGTCAAGTATCCGGTTAGTAATAATCGAATCTTCATCCGAAAAAAGCATGATTGCCTTCCCATTCCTACCATCGCGGCAGGCTCGGCCAATTTCTTGGTAGTAGGCCTCAGGTGATGGAGGCGCCATCCAGTGAATCACTTGGACTATGGACGGCTTGTCTATACCCATCCCGAATGCCTTGGTTGCAATCATCACCTTGAAACTATGCTTCGTTCCGCCGCGGATTCAACTCGTAAATGCAACTCACAGGTCAAGGTAGAAGGGCAAGCTGCGGTATTATCGTAGCTCCCTCCACCGACCAAAGTATGAGGACCACTGCGGGCAGTGCTGTTCATTAACAGCAGTGAAAAAACAAACAGCGAGGCAGTTATTGCAACGGGCAACCAGACTGGCCAGTAGAGAAGCGTTTTGAACATATTAGATATAGATCGCGGGCTGTGGACAATATCAACATACGTAGCTCATGCCAGCCGTCCATGATGGTACTGCACGGTAATGGCGTAGACCAGCGTTAGAAGCCCGTGAGGATCTTTCTAACGCCAGTCTCGGGCAACCTGGCCTGCCAAGAACTTGTAGAGTGGCAGCGGTGTTGCAACTGCCACATTTATAACTGGCACACTACTCTTCGTAACGCTTCTTTAGCTCTTTGGTTGAAAACTGCGACGGCACCGATTCGTCATCGCCACGAGCCGCTGGCGCTGTCTGACAACACTCCTTATGAAGATTTTGATGCGACTGTTTTTCCACCTTCACAATATAACTACTCGCCTGCTACTTAGCGGCAACAACACCTTGAGCGGCAAAACTCTGAGCAGCAAATGCAGCTAACGGCAACACAACCAGGGCGGCTTTGGCAATAAATAACTTCATAGTGTATCTCCTAACGAGGGGAATGAGAGTGTCCGATGACACATCGACATTTACCTGTCAGCAATTGGCGGGCCAACTTCTGAAACCCAGAAGAAATATGGCGTTGCGGTTAAATATGAAGAAAATTGAATGGTGGCGGTGGTGTATTACAACCACCAGCGGTGGTAATGCACCATCGCCGGCTTAACAATCTGCTGACTTTCAAAATCTGCCCCAAAACCTGTCCCACGTAGTGCTTTGGGCATCGCCGCATCACCGCCCCCCCTTGCCACATCAAGCAGCAAACCTGAGCTTGCCATCAAGAGCATCATTGATAATAAAAAATAGTTGGGGGTGAGTCGCGCTTGCCAGATTTCCAAGCCTGAATAGTGGCAAACAAATGTGATCATCTAGTGATACTTCCGTGACCATTGACCTCCACTATCTGTGAGACATCGCAGATCCAGCGCCATCCCTGGCTGAATTTTCCTTCACCCATAGAGAGGAGGTTTTATGAACAAGCTTTTCCCATTGAAAATGATTGCACTGCTGGCTGCGTCCAGCCTGCTGAATCCAGTGTTGGCCGATAACAATAAACAGCGTGACGATGACGACAAACCTGTACGTATCACGGTTCTGGCACCTGAAGATGGTTACAAAGCAGGTCTCGGCAGCCGCGCCTTTCTGGTCGATCTCTCCATCCAGTTCAACGGCGACCTCGCCTCCACCGGTGTCACCCCCGAGCTGACGGGTCCTGGCGCGATGCAGAACAGCGGCCCCTTCCCCGGCACCTTCGGCTTGGGCGCCAACCACGACCATTTCCCAAGCCTAGTGGTACTGCTCAGCTCCACCACCACTGGAATGGGTCCGGGACAGAATCTCTCTAACCTCTTCAACATCAACACCGTCACCAACCAGGATGAGTCGGGCACCGAGATCTGGTCGACCTGGATCGTCGGCGCGCCCAACGCCTTCGGCCGTGTCGGTGAACAGACCCCATCACAACTCTTTGTGGCGGTGGTGGAGGGGACTGCCCCGGATGTGGTGGTCGACATGGACAGCAACGGCAAGATCGACAAAAAGGATTTGCGGCTGATGGGCTACAAGGTGATCTCCAACACCCCGAAGGTTGATTTTGTCGTGAACGGAATCTGATCGTAAATTGAGCGCAGGGGGTGGCAACCGCATCAACGGCCGCACCTGCGCCGCTCTTCGTCATCACCAATCAAAAGGAATATCCACCATGCAGACCAAACGGACATTCGCCGCACTCTCCATGTCACTTCTACTGGGATCATTGATGATGCCGCTCCAGGCAGCGCCGCTGCCCAACGGCACCCTGCTCACCATCGACCCCGGCATCAACGATGCAACTTCGCCACGCTGTTATACCGGCTCCTGTTTTTCAATGGCCATCACCCTGACCACTACCCGCTATCACTACAACTTCGTGCCGGGAACGGATGGCGGGATCGTGGTCGGTAAAAGCCAAGCCCCCGGAGTCTCCCCAGCACCGGGCGAACTCGCCGGATTTGTAAGGGTGGACGCCGTCGAAGCGCCGGGGTCGATCTATACAACCCCCATTCTGTACAATCCGACGGATGCCTCATCCAACATTTTCGATGACAAGTCGTGCCTGAGCGCCAGCGCCTGCGCCGGCAAGACCGTACTCGGCACCTGGAACAAGGCTGGCGGCATCAGCACTGATGCCAACCTAGGCACTGATTCCAACGAGTGCACCAGTCCGGTCTACTGCCCAGGCGTCACCAGGTGGACCGTCACCCCGGCGGGTGCGGCCGGTCTGGATGGCGACCGTTACATACTCGAATATCAGCGCGTCATTCCCCTCTATCAAGACGGCTATGACCGCCTCTACACCTTCCATCTCGAAGGGACCATCAAACTACCGAAGGTGAATGGCGTCGATGTAACGGCCAGCCTGAGTGCAACACCCAATCCCGCCACACAAGGGGTGGCCTTGACCTATACCGCCACACTCACCAACTTTGGCACCGAAACAGCAACCGGCGTGAGCCTGAGTGATGAGCTGCCGATTGGGGTGAACTTTGTCTCTGCCACACCCAGCCAGGGCTACTGCAATGGCACAGCAGCGGTCTCGTGTACCTTGGGTGATCTTGCCAGCGGCGCCACTGCAACCGTGGCGATCACGGTAACCCCCACAGTGACCGGCACACTTGTCAACAGCATCACCGCAACAGCAAATGGCGACGTCAATGCCGCCAACAACAGCGCCAGTTCCAGTGTTGTGGTCAACGCGCCGGTGGTGACGACCGACCTGGGGGTGAGCCTGAGCGCCACGCCGAATCCAGTAAAGCGCCTGAGCAATCTGACCTACACCATCAATGTCAATAACGCCGGGGTCGGCAGTGCGGCAGCGGTAACCGTCAAGGACACGCTACCTTTAGGCATGAGCCTTGTTTCAGCAACCAGCAGCCAGGGCACTTGCAGCGGCAGTTTCACCGTCACCTGCACCCTGGGTACCCTGGCCAGCGGCGCAAATGGCACCGTCTCCCTCATCGTGCGGCCCCTTTTTGCGGGAACCTATACCAACAAAGCCAGCGTCAGCACCACCACCAAAGAGAGCAGCCTCACCAACAACAGCGCCACTGTTAAGGTCAGGGTGAATTAGGGAAAGTCTGTATAAATCCTCCGTGCCCCACGCGGTGCTTTGGGCACGGAGGATCTTTTACGATCACTGCATTCACTCAGTGACCAGAGGGAGCAGCCTAGAATATTTTTTGAGGAACAATAATGCCTCGTCGCCCACGTACCAACTTAGCTGGCTGAACTCTAGCTCGTGTGCGCAAGGCGCACCCTGCCTTAGCTTCGTGGCAAAAGATTACTCAGGAACAACATAGCTGCCACTCCCTGGATTACGCAAACAACGTGTCACCCAGACAACATCACTCCTCCACCACTTTTCCCACCCGCCTGTGCTCCGTCAGTACATCGGCAAATCCAAACCGGCGCATAGCGCAGATACACTTGAGATAGGGCACACCACCAAGATGATCGCACTCATACTGGACCACGCGAGCCTGGATGCCTTCGCCATAGCTCAATCGCTTTTCAAATTTTCGTCGGCTTCCACCTGCCGTCGCGCCGTTAAAAATGCTGCCAGCAAAATCAGTCCCCCGCCGATCCACTCCACCAGCCGCACCACCTCTTCGGTCAGCAACCAGGCGGCAACAGCACCAACAATCAACTCAAACAGCATGATCACGGCTGAGCGGTGAACCGGCATGTGGGTGACGCCGTACTGCACGGCCACAGTAGTGATGCCGAGACCAAAGATACCAAGCAGCATCGCACCATAAACGGCATTCATCTCTACCTGCGGCAGGGCACTGCTGGTGAGTAGTAGCCAACCACCACAGATGAGCAGCGCCCCCCACCAGGAGGAGACCGCCTTATTGGTGAGTGAGATATGCTGCGCCTTACGCACCAACACATTGGAGAGGGCAAAGGCAAAACCAGCGGAGATGGCAAACCAGTCGGAACTGCTCTGCGGCCAGGGGAAGCCAAGCTGCGGCGACCAAAGCATGATCAGCGCGCCGACCATCGCCAGCCCCAACACGATCTGCGCATAACGGCTCATCTGTTCGTTAAGCAGCAACCGTCCCAACAGCACCGCCCAGAGTGGCGAGAGGTAAAAGAGCAGTAGCGCCCGTACCACCGTGCCGTCAAGCACGGCGACGATAAAGGCGAGGTTGCACCAACCGCTGGCGAGGCCGATGCCGAGTAACGTCCAGAAGTTCTCGCGGCACTCGTCACGCTGCCGCCACAGCAGCGGCAATGCCAGCAGCAGGACGGAGCCATAGGCGATAAGGCTGGTCCAGACACCATCCAGCCCAGCCTTGTCCAGCAGCCGCAGCGGGTACCACATCGTGCCCCAGAAGGTGACGGCCAGCAGTAGACTGCCCACGGGCAGCAGTTCGTATAAACGGTTGTTTCTCATTTTTATGTATAATGCTCGGCCATTGATTGACGGACCTTATACCGGCTTTTCTGGCAGATGGCCACATTCCTGTCACCCAGTTCAATGAGATTGCCGCTTTCCTGACAGAAAACGTTACAGAGTTCCAGCGCCACGGCAGAGTGAACAACCTTATGAATCCAGACCTAAACAGACTACAGCCGTACCCGTTTGAGAAACTTACCGCGCTTAAGGCAGGGGCAACGCCGCCTGCGGATCTGTCCCACATCGCCCTATCGATTGGCGAACCCAAACATGCGGCCCCGCACTTTGTCACGGAGACCCTCCTCAGCCACCTGCAGGGGATATCAAACTACCCCACCACCAAAGGGAGCCTGGCGCTGCGTCAGACCATTGGCCGCTGGCTAGTCAACCGTTTTCAGCTGCCGGCCAGCAGCATCGACGCCGAGCGCCACATCCTGCCAGTCAACGGCACCCGTGAGGCGCTGTTTGCCTTTGCCCAAACCGTGGTAGACCGCAGCAGCCAGCCACTGGTGGTGATGCCCAACCCCTTCTATCAGATCTATGAAGGGGCGGCCTATCTGGCGGGTGCCGAACCCTACTTTTTAAATACCAGCGCCGAGAACGGCTATCTGCCGGACTTTGATAGCGTACCCACCGATGTCTGGCAACGCTGCCAGCTACTCTATATATGTACGCCAGGAAACCCCACCGGCAGGGTGATCGATAACAACACACTCAGAAAACTGATCCTCCTGGCCCATAAACATGACTTCATCATCGCCTCCGACGAGTGTTATTCCGAGCTCTACCCGGACGAAAACAGTCCTCCCGTCGGCCTGTTACAGGTGGCGGCAGAGATGGGCATTGACGACTACAAACAGTGTGTGGCCTTCCATAGCCTCTCCAAACGCTCCAACCTGCCGGGCATGCGTTCCGGTTTTGTGGCAGGCGACGGCGCAGTGTTGAAACAATTTCTGCTCTACCGTACCTATCACGGCTGCGCCATGACCCCATACCATCAGGCCGCCAGCATCAGCGCCTGGGAAGATGAGGCCCATGTACTGCTGAACCGCGATCTCTATCGCGCCAAATTCAAGGCAGTGTTGGATATTCTGGGGGGTGTGATGGAAGTAAAACAGCCCGATGCCAGTTTTTACCTCTGGCCCCGCACCCCGATTGCTGACACCGAGTTCGCCCGCCGTCTCTTTGCCGAACAGAACGTAACGGTGCTGCCCGGCAGCTATCTGTCACGCCAGGCCCACGGTATCAATCCGGGGCAGAACCATATCCGTCTGGCGCTGGTGGCACCACTGGCAGAGTGTGTCGAAGCGTCAACACGTATCCGCACACTAATCAAATCACTTTAATACCATCAAACCAAGGGAGTAGTTATCCATGTCCAACCTGCAAACCATTATCGAAGAGGCGTTTGAACGCCGCGCCGACATCAACCCACGCAATGTGGACACCCATGTCAAAGAGGCGGTACTGGAAGTCATCGACCAACTCGACTCGGGTGCCATGCGCGTGGCCGAGAAAAAAGAGGGCGACTGGGTTGTAAACCAGTGGTTAAAGAAGGCAGTACTGCTCTCCTTCCGCATCCAGGACAACTACTTCATGAAGGGTGGTTTCACCAACTACTTTGACAAGGTTGACTCCAAGTTTGCCGACTACAACTCACGTGAATTCCGCGAAGCCGGTGTGCGTGTAGTGCCGCCCGCCACTGTACGCAAGGGTGCCTACATCGCCTCCGGCGTGGTGCTCATGCCCTCCTACGTCAACATCGGTGCTTATGTGGATAGCGGCACCATGGTCGACACCTGGGCCACCGTTGGCTCCTGCGCCCAGATCGGCAAAAACGTACATCTGTCAGGCGGTGTTGGTATCGGTGGTGTGCTGGAGCCGCTCCAGGCCAACCCCACCATCATCGAAGACAACTGCTTCATCGGTGCCCGTTCTGAAGTGGTAGAGGGTGTGATTGTTGAGGAAGGTTCGGTTATCTCCATGGGCGTCTACATCGGTCAGAGCACGCGCATCTTCAACCGCATGACCGGCGAGATCAGCTATGGCCGCATCCCGGCTGGCTCGGTGGTTGTCTCCGGCAATCTGCCGTCGAAAGATGGTACCTACAGCCTCTACTGCGCCGTGATTGTTAAGCAGGTAGATGCCAAGACCCGCAGCAAGGTGGGTATCAACGAACTGCTGCGCGATATCTAACATATCAATATAGGGGGAGCGCTACGCACTCCCCTTTACACCCCTCCATTACAAAAGTGCTTCGTTATGACCACACTCTACGGCATCAAAAATTGCGACGCCATGAAAAAGGCCATGAAATGGCTGGATGAACACGCGGTTAGCTATGAGTTTCACGACTATAAAAAAGCTGGGCTGGATAAGGCCCAACTCACACACTGGGTTAAACAGATCGGCTGGCAACCACTGCTCAATACCCGCGGTACCACTTGGCGCAAGCTTTCAGAGGCTGAGCGGGGCAATGTCGACGAACCAAAAGCGATCACCCTTATGTTAAACAATCTGAGCCTGATAAAACGCCCTGTGCTGGAACAGAACGACGCCCTGCACATCGGTTTCAACGCCGCCGAATACGAACAGCTGTTTGACTAACCACTCCCTCGTCCCACCGTTTCATTGACACTTTTCGGCGAACATCGCCAGCTCTACGTTGTCCAAATGCCAGCACATTTGAACATTTAACACGTATATCCCCCTCAAAACAGCAAAATCACCACCACAATGGGAAAAATGCCGTTAAGATGAAAAAAGTGACCGTGGCCTGCTTTTTGCTGGTTGTATGATTAAAGGAATCTACCCAAGTGGCAGCTATATCAACTAGGGACTTGTGAACGCAGAGAGGTGAGCACTATGAGCATTTTCAAAACTTATCAGGCTCGTTACGAAGAGTCTAAAGATGAAGAGCTAACGATTCATGAGTATCTGGATCTCTGTAAAAAAGATCCATCCACTTACGCCTCTGCTGCCGAACGAATGTTGCTGGCAATTGGTGAACCGGCACTGCTGGATACCCGCAAAGACCAGCGCCAGAGCCGCATTTTCTCCAACAAGATGATCAAGATCTACCCTGCCTTTAAGGATTTTTACGGCATGGAGGAGACCATCGAACAGATTGTCTCCTTTTTCAAGCACGCCGCTCAGGGGCTGGAGGAGAAGAAACAGATCCTCTATCTGCTCGGCCCTGTGGGTGGAGGTAAGTCATCCCTGGCCGAAAAGCTCAAGTCGATGATGGAGAAGATGCCCTTCTACGCCATCAAGGGCTCGCCGGTTAACGAATCACCGCTCGGTCTCTTCTCCCGTGACGAGGATGCCCACATCCTGCTGGAAGAGTACGGTATCGCCTCCCGTTACCTGCCGGGGCTGATGTCACCCTGGGCTATCAAACGTCTGCACGAATTTAACGGCGACATCACCCAATTCAAAGTGGTGCGTGTACGTCCCTCCGTGCTCCAACAAAAGGCAATTGCCAAGACCGAGCCGGGGGATGAGAACAACCAGGATATCTCGGCACTGGTCGGCAAGGTTGATATCCGCAAGCTGGAACAATTTTCACAAGATGACCCCGATGCCTACAGCTACTCCGGTGGCCTCTGCCTTGCCAACCAGGGGATGCTGGAGTTTGTGGAGATGTTCAAGGCGCCTATCAAGGTGCTGCATCCACTGCTGACAGCAACCCAGGAGGGCAATTACAAAGGGACCGAAGGGTTCCCGGCGATGCCCTTTAACGGTGTGATCCTGGCCCACTCCAATGAGTCTGAGTGGCTGACATTCAAAAACAATAAAAACAACGAGGCGTTTCTCGATCGTATCTATATCGTCAAAGTCCCCTACTGCCTGCGTGTCTCTGACGAGGTAAAGATCTACGAAAAACTGCTGGTCCATAGCTCCTTGGTTAAATCGCCCTGTGCACCTGATACGCTGGAGATGATGGCGCAATTCGCTGTACTCACGCGCCTCAAAGAGCCAGAGAATTCGAGCATCTTTTCCAAGATGCGTATCTACGATGGCGAAAACCTGAAAGATATCGACCCCAAGGCCAAGTCACTGCAAGAGTACAAGGACAATGCTGGTCCTGACGAGGGCATGACAGGGTTATCAACACGCTTTGCCTTCAAAATTCTCTCCAGGGTCTTCAACTATGACCATGAAGAGATCGCCGCTAACCCTGTGCATCTACTCTACATCCTGGAACAACAGATCGAGCAGGAGCAGTACGCGCCCGAACTGAAAGATCGTTATATCTCTTACCTGAAGGGGTATTTAGCACCTAACTATGCCGAATTTATCTCCAAGGAGATTCAGACTGCTTATCTGGAATCTTACTCCGAATTTGGCCAGAACATCTTCGACCGCTACGTCACCTATGCCGACTACTGGATTCAGGATTCAGAATACCGCGATCCCGATACAGGTGAGATGCTCGACCGCGCCTCGCTCAACAACGAACTGGAGAAGATTGAAAAACCTGCCGGCATCAGCAATCCCAAAGATTTCCGCAATGAGGTGGTCAACTTCACCCTGCGCGCCCGTGCCAACAATGCTGGCAAAAATCCCGCCTGGACCAGTTACGAAAAGATGCGTGGCGTGATCGAAAAGAAGATGTTCTCCAATACCGAGGAGATCCTGCCCGTCATCTCTTTCAATACCAAGGCATCCACCGACGATCACAAAAAACACCAGGAGTTTGTCAATCGAATGGTCGCTAAGGGCTATACACCCAAACAGGTGCGTCTGCTCTGCGAATGGCATCTGCGTACCCGCAAGTCCACCTAAAGAGAGAAGGCCAAGGATGGCCCAATGAAAGGGATGATGAATTATGACCCAAATCATTGATCGTCGTGTCAACGGAAAAAATAAAAGCGCCGTCAATCGCCAGAAATTTATTCGTCGCTACAAAACCCATCTGAAAAAAGCGGTCGAAGGTGCCATTGCCGAACGCAGCATCACCGACATGGAAAGAGGTGAGAAGGTCAACATCCCGAGCAAAGATATCTCTGAGCCAACCTTTGGAATTGGCCAGGGGGGGATTCGTGACACCATCTATCCCGGCAACGAAGAGTTCACCACAGGCGACACCATCGACAGGCCACAACAGGGCAGTGGACAAGGCAAATCGGTCAGCGACTCCGGAGAGGGTGAAGATGAGTTCACCTTTGCGCTCTCACGTGAAGAGTTCATGGAACTCTTTTTCGAAGATCTGGAACTGCCCAACATGATCAAGACTCAACTCGCCAAAGAGGCCCAATACAAAAAAATCCGGGCCGGCTATACCAGCTATGGCTCGCCCTCCAACATCAATGTTATTCGCTCAATGAAAGGAGCATTGGCCCGCCGTATTGCCTTGGCCGGCCCGCATAAACGGACCCTGCACGAAGCTGAGGCAGCGTTGCAAACATTGCTTGAAACGGTGGATGAAGGCGACGACCGTATCATCGCGCTACGGGAGGAGATAGAGCTGTTGAAACAGCGCATCCGCCGCGTACCCTACATCGATACCTTTGATATCCGCTATAACAATCGCATCGACCAACCCGTACCCACCACCCAGGCCGTTATGTTCTGCCTGATGGATGTCTCCGGCTCCATGGGGCAATATGAAAAAGATATTGGCAAACGCTTCTTCACACTACTCTATCTTTTTCTGACCCGCTCCTATGAACGCATTGAACTGGTCTTCATTCGCCACCACACCGTTGCCAAAGAGGTGGATGAGCAGGAGTTCTTCTACTCACGTGAGACCGGAGGTACCGTCGTTTCAAGCGCGCTTAAACTGACCGCTGACATCATCAAAAAACGCTACCCCACCAGCGACTGGAATATCTATGCAGCACAGGCCTCTGACGGTGACAACTGGACCGATGACTCCCCCGCTTGTCGTGACTTGTTAATCAATACACTACTGCCACAAATACAGTATTACGCATACATTGAGATTGCCGAAGATAATTCGCCAGCCGGTAGCCTCTGGCGTGAATACATGAAAGTATCACAAGCATCACCCCGTTTTGTGATGCAAAAACTCGCCACACCTGATGAGATATACCCTGTCTTCAGAAAACTTTTCGAGAAGCAATGGCATGAATAACTCAACAGAAGCAGTCACAAAAAAACGTCTCTCTGAGACATCCGAGTGGACTTTTGAGCTGCTCGACACCTACCACCGCGAGATAGCCCGTATCGCAGCCGACTTTGGACTCGATACCTATCCGAATCAGATCGAAGTAATTTCTGCCGAACAGATGATGGACGCCTACTCCACTGTGGGCATGCCTGTTGGCTACCACCACTGGTCTTTTGGCAAACAGTTTTTAAGTGTGGAGCAGCGCTATAAACGTGGCTTTATGGGGCTGGCCTATGAGATTGTTATCAACTCCAACCCCTGCATCGCTTACCTGATGGAAGAAAACAGCATGACCATGCAGGCACTGGTCATCGCCCACGCCTCCTATGGTCACAACTCATTTTTCAAAAACAACTACCTGTTCAAAACCTGGACCAACGCCGATTCGATTATCGACTATCTGTTATTTGCCCGTAACTACGTCACCAAGTGTGAAGAGCGTTACGGTGTTGCTGAAGTGGAGATGCTGCTCGACTCATGTCACGTCCTGATGAATTATGGTGTGGACCGTTACAAACGTCCGAAAAAAGTATCTCTGGATAACGAAGAGAAACGCCAGGAAGAGCGCGAAGAGTATCTGCAATCTCAAGTGAATGATCTCTGGCGCACACTGCCCACCGATCAGCAGAAATCAAAATCAGAGACAGAGGATCCTATCTGGCCGTCTGAGCCACAGGAAAACATTCTCTATTTCATTGAAAAAAATTCACCCATTCTGGAAAACTGGCAGCGTGAAATTGTGCGCATCGTACGTAAGATTGCCCAATACTTTTATCCACAACGCCAAACACAGGTGATGAACGAAGGCTGGGCCACCTTTTGGCACTACACCATTATTAACCGCCTGTATGACGAAGGGCTGGTGACCGATGGTTTTATGCTGGAGTTCCTGCAATCACATACCAGTGTCATCTATCAACCCCCCTTCAACAGTCGTTACTACAGCGGCCTGAACCCCTACACATTGGGATTAAACATCTATCAGGATCTGAAACGGATGTGTGAGTCACCCACCGATGAAGATAGAGAGTGGTTCCCCGATATTGCGGGTGGCGACTGGTTTACCGTGATTGATTTTGCCATGCGTAACTTCAAGGATGAGAGCTTTATATCACAGTATCTATCGCCAAAAGTAATACGCGACATGAAGCTGTTTACCATTCTTGATGATGATCAACGCAACTCATTAGAGGTCTCTGCCATCCACAATGAACGTGGTTACAAACATATCCGCAACGCCTTGTCAGAGCAGTACAACCTTGGTTCGCGCGAGCCCAACATGCAGGTTTATAAAGTCAATAGACGCGGTGATCGCTCCATGACACTCCGCTATGACGCCCATCAACAGCGCCCGTTAAACCAAGAGACCAATGATGTGCTCAAACATTTAGTCAGACTATGGGGATTTTCAGTACGTATAGAGAGCTTAAACGAAGGGGGGCAGTATGAACTCACTCACGAGTGCAACTCCAGTGTTTGATGCAAGGGATCCGGCGACCACTTTAACAAGACCTCGGCCAATGCTGTAAGCCTGACGGGTTTAGATATGTAATCATTCATGCCAGCCGCCAGGCAGCGCTGCCTGTCCCCCTCCATGGCATTCCCCGTCATAGCAATGATGACAGCCCCTCTGCCAGCCCCTTTCCTGATTTCAACCGTTGCCTGATAGCCGTCCATTATCGGCATTTGGCAATCCATTAATATAATATCAAACCACTGCTGACCTACCTGCTCGACAGCCTCCCGACCATTGCGCACGCTCATCGAGGCATAACCCAGCTTATGCAACATTGCCTCTATCACCCTTAAGTTGACCTCATTATCTTCCACCACTAGAAGTCGTAACCGTTGCTTAGGGGCAATGACCTCAGTCTCAACAACTGTCCCGGCCAATGGGGAATCGGTCATCCTTGCTCCACTCATATCTCGCAGGCATGTATTCAACGCATGATAGCGAATGGGTTTGACCAATTTATATAGTTCCACCTCAACAGGATAGGTAAACCCATCTGCCTTCTGAACCTGATTTATCATCACCACCACTTTGACAGGCCTACCTGCCAACTGTGCGACAACAGACTCATAGTCACACGGGTCATAATCCACAAAATAGAGTGCATACTTTTGCGGATCAACCCTGCCATTTCGAATATGATCGATACTCACCACATCCAAACCGTACCCGGACGGTTTTAGATAATCACGCAGTATGGATGCCGCCATCTCATCGTCTCCGACATAACACGCAGAAAACCTTATCGGCACCGCCTGTTTAACAGCACCCACAAACGTGTTGTCAGGAACAGTCAGCGGCAATGTCACAGTAAATTCGCTGCCCTGTTGCAATCCTGATGTCAACGAGATCTCCCCGCCCATCAATCCCACCAGCTGTTTAACAATCGCCAACCCCAAACCTGTACCGGAATGACGCCGCGTCGATGAACCATCACCCTGCACAAAGGACTCAAAAATATGTTCCTGTAACCCAGTGTCTATACCAACACCCGTGTCTTTAACACAAATACGAAGTACCCGATGCCTACTCTGTTCTAACGTCACCTCCTCTACCACACAACAGATCAAGATGTGGCCTTCATCTGTAAACTTAATTGCATTGCTAATCAAATTAGAAATAATCTGATTCAACCGAATAGGATCACCATAAATAATGTCCGGCACATCCGTCTCTACCTTGGAATAAAACTTTACCCCTTTAGCATCCGCACGTTGCGAAAAAAGCTCTGCCAGATCTTCAATCAAGGTTCGGGGCGAAACCTCAACCTGAAGCATCTCCAGCTTGCCGGCCTCAATTTTCGAGAAGTCCAGGATATCGTCAATAATATGGAGAAGTTGATCCGCTGATCGTAAAGCAATTTCAGCATAACTCTTCTGCTCACTACCCAGGTCGCTTCCCAATATCAACTGTAACATTCCAAACATACCATTCATCGGCGTTCGGATCTCATGGCTCATATTGGCAAGAAACTCACTCTTCAATTTTGCCGATTCCAAGGCCACATCTCTGGCCTTTTGCAATGCTTTTTGCGCCATAATGGACTGACTATGATCCAAACCAATCAACAATAGCGTCTCTTCGTCACCGTGCCCCTTCAAACTTGCCATATTAAACTGGTAAGGAACTGTGCCATGCAACGTCAATAAATCAATGTGGATTTCAGATTTTCCAAGTCTGAAAGTGGCCTCCATACACTTTTCAACATTATCAAACTCAGACACAGCAAAAAACCGGGAAATGCTGGCCACCCCGCGGCCTGTTAAAAGATGACCAAAAATATTCTCAGCATGTTTATTAAACCAGAGAACCAGCCCTTTTTTATCCAACTCCATCATAATGCCCGGCACACTGGATACCACCGCTTTGTGCTGCGACAACAGTAACTCAATTCTATTTTTCTGCTGCTGTGTTTCAGTAATATCACGAATAATGACGATATATTTATCATTACCGTTAATCTGCATTACACTGAACTTGGAGTCTATATCAATAAATCCGGCACCTTTTTTAATGGCAAAATGACAACCACCCGTGCAATGTTTTAACAATTTATCTATATCCATGGGGATTGGAGGTTCCCTATCCACCAGCAGTTTTCGGATGACTTCACCATAGTGGCAATCAATAAGTGGCATTGCTGTTTCAAGCATTAATTCAGCCGTTGGATTGGCTGACTCAATTACTCCCGAATCATCAAGTATCAACATTCCATCAACCACATTATTAAAAATGGTCGACAAACGATGTTCGCTCTCGCGCAGATTGCACTCTACCAATTGCCGCTCATCAATCTCATGAAGAAGCGATAGATGCTGCTCATCTGAATACTTTTTTCGCTGTTCGAGTGCATCCATCATTGAGTTAAAGGCATTCGCCATCTCATAAACCTCAAGCGGCCCATCCGTATCTGAACGAATCCCATCCTCGCCATTTTTGGCTCGTTTCATAAGGCTTGCCAGATGGTGCAATGGCGTTGTCATCTGACGGCTAACTACAACGGAAACCAACATCAGCGCTAATGCCATGCCGACAAAAACCAACAAGCTGTCCTTAAGGAGTTCATACTGGATTTTATAAAGATTGGTTTTATCTACAAGGACACTGACGTACCCCAGCAATTTAGGCTGATTTTCATAAAGATGGTCGATACTGCTGTCAACTGCTGGGTCATGCACATCAGTATCATAAACCGCAGCAGTCAACTCCCACATATCATCACTTTCGTCTGTTAATAGTGCTTCAAAGGGTAAAAAAGCATGGGAATAACCGCTGAATACAGCAATCTTTCTCTCACCTGCATTAACAAGCAGATTTCCATGTTTATCAAAAATTGCTACGCCACGTATATTTGAATACCGCAACGTAGCGCTAATGCCGTCACTGGCATTGTCCACAAGATCTGACATTAACGATAAAATACTTTGGTAGGCCAATGCTGATGCAATTTGATGTCCTTGATTCAGGGCGTTATCGGATAGTTTTTGATTAACCAAAAAAGCAGCCGCTATACTGCCTGTCAATGTCAAGGCGAACATACCAAACAGGCTTAAGGCGATAATCTGCCTCCTGAACCCCAATCTAACAGTCTTTCTTCTTATGTCACGCATCTAGACAGCTTGTCCGTATCTGTTAATAGTTGACATAAAACAAGACTCCCAACAAGGAGCACATGTTGTTCAACATACATCAATTTATGATTGTTTATTTGTTGGGGAATTTCACAACAATATCGAGCACCTGATCTTTACCGCGTTTTATTTTCATAGGTAACCATGTACCTAACTGCATGGATTTCACGCTGTCAACAACCTGTTCCACCTCAGTCACAGACCGGGATGCCATTTCGACAATAACGTCTGCCTCTTTTAAGCTGTTTTGCTCTGCCAAACTACCTGGCACAACACGTTTAATCACTACCCCGGTCTCTCCCTTTTCCAGATAGACCCCTAACCGCGGGCGCTCTTGTTGCTCATTTTTTTGTGAAGATAGAGAAATACGCAGACCTACGACGGCATCGGCAAATTTTTTATCTATATAACTACAGTCAAACTCTGTATCCCATGGGATAAGTGCAACCGGTTTCCCTTCACCCAGCGCCTTCAGCTGCTCAGGGACGCCAAAATGGTACATCATATGGCCACTTCCCATAATCGCCACCATCATTGCCCCATTATGCTGTTGACGTCCTGTAACAATCCCTTCAGCCATGGCACGGTCCCAAACAGACTGGCTCTCAGCAAAACGGTTAAATGCCGGGGTTGCCACAACAGATCCAAGCTGGTCATCCGCATTTGCACCTGCATTATGTGCCGTACCGTGGCTCATAAAAACCGATGCCAGCATTTTTTTATAATCCTCGCCAACAGGGGCCGGTTTGGAAACCCCCTCTCGCTCAGCGACCGGCACACTATCCCATCCACCAGCCCCAACCTTATGTATCAATGTACGATCGACGTTCAATGCATACATGGGAACTTTATTCATCCGTGCATAATGAAATAGTGGCAAATAGAGAGCCGCATCAAAATTCCAATACTCAGCCCACTTCACCTGTTTTAAAAACTCCTCCTCAGTCAACTCCCCCGCGACCCAACGGTCCAGTACCGGTTGGGCTTGGCGAGGGAACATCTCGAAACCAAGCACCAGATCTGGTTTCAATACATGCAATCCCGTAATCATCTGCAACTGCCAGCGATGATGTTCAACGTTATCGTGATGCTCCCCAAGCAGCACAATGTCCTGATCTTTGACCTGCTCAATCAGTCCAAGGGTTGTTGTCCAGAGATTCGGTGCTGGCAACAACACCTTGCCTTCTGGTACACAATCAGGCTCGTTCAACTGCTCTTCGGCCTGTACCCATGAACTCAGATGAATGGCTGCAAAAAACATCATCACCTTAAAAACGAAATTCATCGTATTAGATCCTTTTTCTCATTTGTCCAAACCACGATCCAGGTCAACCGGCGGACACCTCTCCACCCAATACAACTGCAGTTGATGCTACAGAAATCTAGCCACTCTGTACGCAACTATATGTGCCAGTGGCCAACCCCCACATCCACTACTTTGGCTCAAGTCGCTTCATAATCTTCACATATCGACTATTTTTGCAACCCTAACACGCCCCAATGTCTGCACTTACTAACAGTCACTCATATCAGTACATGCGAGCATGTCAATCTCTGTCACTTTTCTCAATACCCACAAAAACCTTTTCCATCTCTCTTATTTTTCAATGAGTTACAATCCGGTCAAAAAATGACCATTTTATTACAGCCCCTGATATTACCGGGGCTAAACGGCTATTTCCAAGGTTTGTCCACACACTTATCCACAGCTATTGTGGATAAGCGTCACATCGACCAAAAATCAATCAGTTAACTTTACTTTTTACATTATTCCAATAACCGTGCTATCTCAACCGCCTCTCATCGAACAACAAAAACCCAGCCACCGGACAGCACACCCCCCATTAAACAGCCAAAGACACTAGTAAAATGGTAATAGCCGCCAAAACCCGCTATCCTCTGCAGCCTGTTTTCTATCTAATTGCCCCTTAATGCCGGGGCGGTATTATATTTCTCGGATTTAACGACTTACTTTAATGATTTTCAAAACTATTGTGCTGTTTGTCAGTTTAACCTTGTCAGGGCTCTGTTTTGGCACTCCGCCACCCGATGGCGATATCCGCTATCTGGACACACCAACAGAAAGTGACAATAACAATCTGGCAATATCACCTTCTATCCCCAACCAAATCACCCCATATCAGCTAGAGTTCCCTCATCTGAACCTGCCAGCCACACCTGACTGGGATGGCCTGCTGCACGACAGCAAGCTATTCATGCTCTATCAAGTAGGTGTGGTTGGTGTGCTTTACCTGATGCCGCAAAGTGTATCGCAATGGGGGGACGACCAGAAACGGGGCAATATCTTTCGCAAATGGGACGACAACGTTCACAATCTGCGTAAAGATAAAGATAAGTGGGAGGTCAACTATATAGGTCACCCCTACTTTGGCTCTGTTTATTACGTGCGTGCACGTCAACGTGGCTTTGACAGACAGGGGGCCCTACTCTACGGCACAGTTATGTCGACCATTTATGAATACGGGATTGAAGCGCTTTTTGAACCCGCCTCAATACAGGATCTAATATTTACCCCGGTGGGTGGGGCGATTGTTGGCGAATACTTTATGATCGCACGTGAAAACATCCTCCGCGACATCAACCAGCGTGGTTATGCCACCACTGGCGACAACATTAAGCTCTTTTTCACTGACCCACTCGGCGTTATTAATAAGCGGGTTGACAAGGCGTTTGGTTACAAAGAAGCCAGTATAGAGATTGTGCCGCTCTTGAGTCGCACCCACGACGATAACCACTCCCTGCCCACACTCGTGGGTTTACAAGCACATCTCAGCTGGTAATAAGTGTTGCACGCGATAAAACCAATCCTGCTCTTGGTTTTAACAATGTTAACCTTTAGCCAGACGAGCTTCGCTACGGAGCTCCCTCCCCAGCCCTTCTCCATCAAGAATCAAAACCCGTTCATTCAGATATTTGGACTGCCCACCACACAACCGGCAATACTATTACCAACGGACAGAACGGCTATTGACATAGCCTTTGACACTGCCAATAACTCCATTATAAACAAAGCAATAGGCAACGAAGTCATCACCCTGGATGGAGAGAGCATCCGCCTTTCCTTCACCCTGCGACGGGCCATCGGCAACCACACCGAGATTGGCGCAGAACTGCCGCTGGTTGGGCACCACAACGGTATATTGGACAACTTCATTGAGGGGTGGCACAAAACGCTCGGACTCTCCAATACCGAGCGCAACCAGAGCCCTAGCAATGTACTGAACTACGCCTACGCACGTGATGGCACCACCGTATTAAGCATACAAAGCCCCGAAAATGGGCTGGGCGACATCCGCCTGTTTGGGGCCCGACAGCTCCATAACGATGATCGCAGCGCACTGAGCCTACATGTCAGCCTCAAGCTACCCACAGGCGATGCTAATCGGCTCAACGGCAGCGGCGCAACTGATCTGGCTATCTCCGCCGCCTACTCTCACCAGTACCAGCTCAGTCGCTGGCAATACAACGCATTTTTCAATGGCGGAATACTGCTGCTGGGCGACAGCGATAAGTTTGCCAACATCCAGCGCCGCTCAGTACTCTTTGGCAGCGCGGGCATCCTCTGGAATGCCACACCAAAGATTGATGTTATTGCCCAGTTTGATAGCCATGCAGGATTTTACCGCAGCGCCCTTGACCAGCTCAGCAACAACACACTGCAATTGACCGTGGGCGGAGTAATTCACCTCACCCCCACTACACAACTTGACATCGGGGTGGGTGAAAATCTGTTTACCGATACAACCCCCGATTTTTTACTGAACATAGCGCTTAAACAGCACTATTAATTTTTGCTTGCCAGCGGGTCCCAATCCAGTGGTAAGATTGGGACGGTTTTTACTTATGGAAGGGGAGGTTTTTAGATGATTACTGAAGCACTTATTACCAATATGGTTATTGGCGTTGCAACTGTAGTGGGCATTATGATGATCGTGCTGCTGTTCCAGGTATACAAAACAAACGACGGCAAATAAACAATAAGACCCCTGTACCACGCTGCCCAGGCAGTGTGTTATCAGTATAAAGAGGCGGTATAACCGCCTCTTCTATTTTTACTGAACCACGCACAAACTCAGCCCGGCGGCCAACTCAAGTTCCGTCCCCCCAGCAGGTGCAGGTGGATATGAAACACCGTCTGCCCCGCCGCCGCATTACAGTTCATCACGGTGCGGTAACCATCCGCCGCAATCCCCTCCTGCTCTGCCACTCTCTTTGCGCCTAGGTAGAGGCGACCAATCAGTTCGGCCTGCTCATCCTGAATATCGTTAATGGTCGATATATGCTGTTTCGGAATAACCAGCACATGGACAGGCGCTTGAGGATTGATATCACGAAAGGCCAGCACTGCATCATCTTCGTAGACCACATCAGGCTTGATCTCCCCGGCCACCATCTTGCAAAACAGGCAATCAGACATACACACTCCTTAACTCAGTGATTTTTATCGAGACTATTACGGTAATATACCCAACTTGATAACCAAAGGGGGCACCACATGCATACCACACTGGTTCACGTGCGGGTAAAACCTGAATACATTGATGACTTTATCGCCGCCACACAACTCAACCATGAAGCCTCTATCCAGGAACCGGGCAACCGCCGTTTCGACGTGTTGCAATCCGCCGACATTCCCGGCCACTTTACGCTCTATGAGGCCTACCTATCGGCAGACGCGGCGGCGGCTCATAAAAAAACTGCCCACTACCTCACCTGGCGCGACAGCGTAGCCCCCTGGATGGCCGAACCACGCCAAGGCATCCGTTACACTGGCCTGTTTCCAAAGGAATAACCCCGCATGATATTTGCCCCTTTTGCCATCTCACGGCTACCGCGCATTATCTATGGTGCCGGACGCATCAGCGAACTGCCCAAGCTAGTGGCCAGCTACGGCCAAACTGTGCTGGTCGTCACCGGTCAACACTCCTTCTGCTCAACACCCCGCTGGTCACGACTCACCCAGGCATTCACCGCAGAAGGGCTAACGTGGCACCACATGACTGTTCATGGAGAACCTTCACCAGCCCTGGTCGATAAGGCCGTGAACCGCTATCGCCCGGAAAAGATCAGCTGCGTTATCGCCATCGGTGGCGGCAGTGTACTGGATGCCGCCAAGGCCATCGCCGGGCTGTTGCCCCATGGCAACTCAGTGATGGACCATCTTGAAGGGGTAGGCAACAACCTCCCCTACCACGGTCCCAGCACCCCCTTTATTGCGGTGCCCACCACGGCGGGAACAGGCAGTGAGGCGACCAAAAACGCCGTATTGAGTCAACAAGGGGCTGATGGTTTTAAAAAGTCATTCCGCCATGAGTGTCTGGTACCTGAATATGCCCTCATCGACGCCACTCTATTAGAGAGCTGTCCATCAGAACTCATTGCCGCCGATGGTATGGATGCGTTTACACAGCTGCTCGAATCATACGTCTCACTCAAGGCCAACCCCATGATCGATGCACTGGCCTGGAGCGGTATGCAGGCGGTCAAACAGGGCTTTTTTGCCGCCTGGAACGGGCGCGACCCCATTGCTGAACAGGGGCGCGGTGCCATGGCCTACGCCGCCCTGCTCTCCGGCATCACCCTGGCGCAGGTGGGGCTGGGTTCTGTCCATGGCCTCGCCTCGCCACTGGGTGCCTTTTTCCCCATTCCTCATGGCGTGGTCTGCGGCACCCTGGTGGCGGTGGCGACCGAGATAAATATCAACGCCATGTTGGCACGCGAACCTAACAACCCGGCCCTCGCCAAATATGCACAGGTGGGGCGCATGTTAAGTGATCAACCCGACGCCGATGATGCAACCGCCCGCATGCTACTCATCACCCAACTGGCGGAATGGAACTACCGCCTGCAGCTGCCACGCTTGGGCAGCTATGGCATCACTGCCGCAGATTTCCCGCACATCATTGCTAATAGCCGTGGCAGCAGTATGCAGACCAACCCCATTTGCCTAACCGATGATGAACTTCATGCCATCCTCACCCAGCGCCTTTAACCTACTGTTACCCCTGCTGCTCACCGGACTGCTGCTCTCCACCAGCAGCGCAGCACGGGAGCGCCCGCTATGGGAGCTAGGGGTCGGTGTCGTTACGTTGAACGCCCCCTACTACCGGGGCAGCAGTTCAAGCCGGAGTTACGCCATCCCCTACCCCTATATCACCTACCGAGGTGAATATCTGAATGTAGATAGAGAGGGGATACGTGGCTGGCTCTACCGCAGTGACCAGCTCAATCTGGATCTAAGCCTGGCCGCCGGTCTGCCTGTGCCCAATGGCCAGAATGGCCCCCGCAGCGGCATGAACAAACTCGACCCCACGGTTGAAATCGGGCCATCACTGGAGTACCGCCTCTGGCGTTCCCAGGATCGACGCCAAAACGCATGGCTGCACCTGCCACTGCGTAGTGCATTTGTCGTCGCCAACCCTGCTACCCATCAAGGCTGGGTTTTTGCCCCCTACCTGGAGTGGCAACGCTACGACTTTGGGCGCAGCGGCTGGACCAACAGCATCGCCATCGGCCCACTATTTAGCGACGATCGCTATCACAACTACTTTTACGGCGTGGCGCCACAGTACAGTACAACCGACCGCCCCGGTTATGAGGCCAGTAGCGGCTACAGCGGCAGCCGCCTAACACTGATGGCGGGTAAAAACTTTAATCAGCTATGGCTATCCGCCTTTGCCCGCTTTGATACCCTAAAGGGGGCCACCTTCAGCGATAGCCCCCTGGTAGAGAGTCGCAGCTACCATCTGATTGGTATCACACTCACCTGGATATTCTCACGCTCTGAACAGACCGTGCGGGTACCATAAAAAGATTGTCATAATGGTGTAACACGACTGACTTCTAATGCGGGTACTGCACACTCAATGACACAAAGAGACTATGACTCCAAAAATCCTGATTATTGATGATGAAGTTGCGATCCGTGACATGGTCACATTTGCCCTGGAACGCCAGGAGTTCGCCGTTCAGAGCGCAGAAGATTGCCATGCAGCCCTGCTTAACATGGCTGAAATACGCCCGGACCTCATCCTGCTCGACTGGATGTTACCTAACATGAGTGGTGTTGATCTGGCACGACGCCTACGCCGCGAAGATAACTACCGCGACATCCCCATTATCATGCTCACCGCCCGGGGAGAGGATCAAGATAAAATCCGCGGTCTGGAGTCCGGCGCTGACGATTACATGACCAAACCCTTCTCACCCGGTGAACTTATCGCTAGAATCAAGGCCGTTTTACGCCGTACCGGCCCAGCCCACGGCGATGAACGGCTGAAAGAGGGTGGGTTGGAGATTGATCTACAGGGCCACCGCGTTACCGCCAACGGTGAGGCCGTGGAGCTTGGCCCCACCGAATTCCGTCTATTACAGTTTTTTATGAGCCATACCGAGCGGGTCTACAGTCGCTCACAGGTGCTCGATCAGGTTTGGGGGAACAATGTTTACATCGGTGACCGTACCGTCGATGTCCATATCCGCCGCCTGCGCAAGGCGTTGGAACCGTCTGGGCTGGATCGCTATATCCAGACTGTCCGTGGCTCCGGCTACCGTTTTTCGACAAAAGAATAATTACACATGAATCCATGGCCGCGTGAACTCTGGCGTCTCAGTACCTACCTGATCATCGGACTCATTATTGGTCTGATTATCGGCCACCCCATCCGGGTGCTGCTCTTCATCGTCACCCTCTATCTGACCTGGCATCTGGTTAACGTCTACCGCCTTGAACAGTGGCTACAACAGTCGGGACAGCCACCTCAGGGCACCGGTATCTGGATGGAGATCTTTGACCGCCTCTACCATCTGCAGAAACAGAGCCGCAGCCGTAAAAAACGGCTCACCGACTACCTCAGCCGTTTCAAAGAGTCCACCTCCGCCATGCCCGACTCCACGGTGGTATTAAACGAGTTTGGCCAGATCGAATGGATTAACAAGGCTGCGCAAAAACATCTCGGGCTACTACCATCCAAAGATATTGGCCAACACATCAGCAACTTATTACGCACCCCCGAATTTTTTGCCTACATCGCCAAAGGCAATTTTGACGAACCGTTAGAGACCCACCCCCCCCTCAACGACCAAGAGCATATTTCGGTTCGTATCATTCCCTATGGCAACAACCAGCGCCTGTTGATTGCCCGCGACATCACCCCGATCAAACGGCTGGAGCAGATGCGCCGCGACTTTATCTCCAACATCTCCCATGAACTCCGCACCCCACTCACCGTGCTGCGCGGCTATCTGGAGACCATGCAGAACGATGATGAGCTGCAACAGGCTGCCCATTGGCAAAAATCCATCGACGTCATGAACCAGCAGACCCGGCGCATGCAGAACATTGTCGATGATCTGCTGATGTTATCGCGCATGGAGACCGAGCAGCGCCCCACCAAGCAGGAAGAGATCAACATCGCAGAGATGTTGCAAACCATCCAGAGCGCCGCCCTGGCCCTCGGCGAAAAGGGGCACGAGAAGCAGCAGAAGATCATCATCGAGGCCGATGAACGGCTCCAGCTCCGTGGCAACCGCACAGAACTCTACAGCGCCTTCTCCAATCTGGTATTTAACGCTGTGCACTACACCCCCAACGAAGGCATCATCACCATCCGCTGGTACCGTGACGACAGCGGTGCCCATCTCAGCGTGCTGGACACCGGCATTGGCATCGCCCCCCAACATATCAGCCGCATCACCGAGCGCTTTTATCGTGTGGATACCGGACGCTCCCGCGAGACCGGTGGCACCGGCCTGGGGCTTGCCATCGTCAAACATGTATTGCAACGCCACCACGGCCAGATGCGTATCTTCAGCCAGGTCAATCGTGGCAGCACCTTCACCTGCGACTTCCCGCTGAAGCAGACCATACAACGACAAGCACTAACCAACGTAGCCAGCTAAACGACAGGCTTGTACCTGTCATAAAATCTTAACATTAGTGTCACACACTCTTCATCACTCAACGGCACACTGCCAGACACTAGTATTCAGCCACCAGAGTTCATCTACAACCTTAGGAGTTACTTGATGAAATTACGTACTACCCTGTTAGCAACAACAGTAAGCTTCAGCTTGGTCTCTGCCGCTTACGCCGAAGTAAAACTGGATCCAAAGCTGCCGGAGTATACCCGTGCCAGTGCCGTCTCCGGCAACCTTTCAAGTGTTGGTTCTGACACCCTGGCCAACCTGATGACACTCTGGACCGAAGAGTTCAAACGTGAGTATCCCAATATCAATATACAGGTACAGGCCGCCGGTTCATCCACCGCGCCACCCGCACTGACTGAAGGTACCGCTAACGTCGGCCCCATGAGTCGCAAGATGAAGGATAACGAGATCAAGGCCTTCGAAGATAAACACGGTTACAAACCCACCGCCATTCCAGTGGCCATCGATGCCTTGGCTGTCTATGTGCACAAAGATAACCCACTCAAAGGTCTGACCATCGCCGAAGTGGATGCCATTTTCTCCAGCACCCGTAAATGCGGTAACAAAGCGGCCATCAATAACTGGGGGGATATCGGTTTGACTGGCAGCTGGACCAACCGTGACATGCAGCTCTTTGGCCGTAACTCGGTCTCCGGTACTTACGGCTTCTTCAAAGACCACGCCCTCTGCAAAGGTGACTTCAAAAATACTGTCAATGAGCAGCCCGGCTCTGCCTCTGTGGTTCAGTCAGTCTCCTCATCACTCAACAGCATCGGCTACTCAGGTATCGGCTACAAAACCTCAGGCGTCAAGGCACTGCCACTGGCCCAAAAAGCGGGCGAGCCTTATATTGAAGCCAATGACGAAAACACCATTTCGGGTGAGTACCCAATGTCACGCTTCCTCTACGTCTATGTCAACAAACACCCCAACAAGCCCCTGCCCCCCTTGGAAAAAGAGTTTGTGAAGATGATGCTCTCGAAAACTGGCCAGAATGTTGTTATCAAAGATGGTTACATTCCGGTACCCGCCAAAGTGGCCGAAAAAGCACTTAAGAGCATCGAATAACCAACAGCATCAACGCCATAGTTAAAGGCCCCGCACTGCGGGGCTTTTTTATTTCTGATATTCCCTGCCCACACAGCATTCCACCCAGCCCCCGGGAGCCAACCGATAAATTTTGAAAAAGTAGTTTTTGGTTTTTTCATAGTGCTTGCACTCACTGTGAACTTCGGTTTTGTGCTTGGCGATATCGACAACCCCAGGCACCACAATGTGTAAGAACTCTTTGCCGCCCTTATCATCAGCCTCATCGCCGCCATCATCTGGGGCACTGCGGTATACATCACCGAGGTTGGCCTCACCAGCCATGTAATGAGTTCCATCGTCTCCCTCGCCGCTGGCGCACTACTGGCCAATCTCACGTCGGTCATCCTGCTGATCATCGAAGCCGTCACGCTGCGTCGCTAATGGCACGTCATTACACCCAAAGCAGGGCCTTCTCGCTGATTTTAAGGCGGATGAGGGCACCATTCATTGTGCTCATCACCGCCTACGCCATCTCAATTCTGGGGTTTGCACGCATTCCCGGCATGAATGATCAGGGCCAACTCTGGAGAGTGGGCTTTTTTCACGCCTTTTGTGTTGTCAGCTATACCGCCACCACCATCGGCTTTGGCGAGTTCCCCTTCGCCTTTACCAATGGCCAACGCTTCTGGGCACTGGCCACTATCTATATCACTGTAATCTCCTGGCTCTACGCCATCGGTACCATACTCACGCTCATACAGGACCCCGCCCTCAAACGGACACTCACTGAGAACCGTTTTGCCAACCACGTCAGAAACATGAGACAACCGTTCTACATCGTCTGTGGCTATGGCGATACCGGCACTCAAGTCGTCAAAGCCCTGGCCCAGCGCAAAACCCCGGCAGTTGTCATCGACATCCGACCGGAACGGATCGACATGCTGTTACTCGACGAACTCCGCATCTACATACCGGGGCTATGTGCCGATGCCGGTGAACCCAACATCCTGCGTGCCGCCGGACTCAACTTCCCCCTACTGCATCGGTCTGTTAGCCCTCACCGATGATGACCACAGCAATCTCGAAATTGCCATCACCAGCAAACTACTCAACCCCAACCTACGATCATCTGCCGCGCCGAAAGTAAAGATACCCAGGCCAACATGGCCTCTTTTGGCACCGACCACATCATCAACACCTACGACGCCTTTGCCGAACAGCTCGCCATCGCCCTGCACTCACCCGCCATGCATCTGATCTTTGAATGGCTGACACAACATATACACGAAGCACTGTTTAACTGCACAGAACCACCCCACGGCCCTTGGATCATCTGTGGTTATGGCCGTTTTGGTAAAGCGGTAGGAAAATATCTGCAATTTGAGGGCATCCCCACCACCATTATCGAGGCTGACCCAGAAAAAACCAGCTGCGAGGGGCGATAAAGGCCGAGGCACCGAAGCCGTCACGCTACGCGCCGCTGATATCGATAAGGCGGTAGGGATCATCGCGGGCACCGACGATGATGCCAACAATCTATCCATTCTCGTAACCGCTAAGGATCTTAATCCCAACATATATACCGTTGTCAGACAGAACCGGCGCAGTAACAGCATTATCTTTGCTGCCGCTGACATCAATCTGATCATGCAGTACAGCATCATCCTCAGTCTTAAAATTCAAGCACTGCTCACCTCACCACTGCTAAGCGACTTCTTACGACTGGCCCGCCGCAACAACAACAGCTGGGCCAAGGCAGTCACCGATAAACTACACACCCTGGCCGACAATGCCGTGCCCAGCATCTGGACCGTCTGTATCGATGAACAGACCTCCCCCACACTAGTTGAAGCCATCAACCAGACTTAACTACCACCTACTAAAATAGGTGGGTTTGCGCATGAGTCAAAACATTTAAGATCAAAGTCACCGGCTATAGCCGGTGGTTTCCACCAAGGATATTGAAATGAAGTTTTGAATCGCATATTTATTGCCTTGCAGGAAAATAACACCATCCATCTCAAGTCATGGTCTTTTAACTTCACCTGTTAAAAAACGGGCCCAAATTCGTGGACCCGTCGGTAACCAGTTATTGGGTCAGCCCATTCTGTGCACCTTCAAGAATGGCTGACGCCAGAACACCTCTCAACTATTGGTAAAACACCTGCACCTGAAGTTCGTCAAGATAAAAATTCTGAGTGGGAGACGGCGACACATTTGAGATGCGAATTTTAAATTGTGTGCCATTCATGACAGTAGGGGTAAATGTAGACATTCCCCATAAATCGCCGTTTCCACCAATCTGGTAGTTTGCGTAGGCGTCGCCCAGATTTTTTTCTCGGCCCACAGTATGCTCGGTCCAAGTCGCTGATCCATCATTTAGACGTACGCAAAGTTTTCCGCCAGGAGCTCCTTCTGAGACTTTTGCTCTGAATTTGACTTCGATACCCTTGATCGTCCTGCCCGACGGAATAGCAAACCCGAAGTCAGAAAAGTGATGCACATCATGCTGGGGATCGCCACAATTAGTAGTGGAGTCACCGCTGCCGCTGTTGATATCCAGCGCAACACCATTGCCAGCCCCGGCAACCGCAGTAACAACATCCGCCGGTAATGGCGATGAATTCACAGTGCCGTTAGTCGCTACACTTTCAAAGCCATTTGCGTCACCCGCCCATGTGATACCCGTGGTAGAACGAGGAGGCTTGTACCCCGTAGTCTGAAGTTGTTGGATATCATTGTGCTCCATCAACGCATCATTGGGTTCTCCCTTTTTGTAAAATCCAACACCATTCGGGAATTGAATATCAGGTGATGATCCCTCTGCAAATAACACAAATGGACCAGTTGCACTGACATCAGGAATAGCCTGCGCAACAGAGAAATTAGTTGAGCCTGTATCAAGAAATTTGATTATGCTGAAACCACTCGCTGGCGCTCGATCAAAATTGGTCTGTCCATATACAGCCACGTTATTTACATTCCTAAAGCGCAGAAAATCGTTATCAGTAAGATTTCCAGAAGTATCGTCGTTTTTATTCTCCCATTCAGTCTTTAAGCCGTAGATTCTTATATTGCTGGCACTCGTAAATTCAGCAAACGCTGCGCTATCTGCGTGTTCCATATTCAATCCATAAAATGACAATGGCTGCGAGTTATTAGTGGCCCTGAGGATTCTATAATCTCGATGTGACATTCCTTTCGATTGGCCACGACTGAAAAAATACCAACGACCGCCTCCGGTTGCGCCTATTTTTACCAGATCATGCGGATTGGTTAATTCACCACCAGATGGATTATGGTAAAAGCGACCAATGTGGACCATGGAGTTTCTTCCAGCATTCCAATCTAACGCCGTGAAATAGTCATAGTTTTGATCCTTCGCTGGAACACCAATCGACAGATCGCCAAGATAAGTTGTCGCTTCAGTGTCTGCCACGGTGGAAATAACCGGCCTATTGCAGGTGAGATTTTTGCCTACACACCCATTCATAAAATAGTCCGGAACACCCGAGGCATCCACTTTAATTTCAATGCGGGTTAAATGCCCAGCCGCACCAAAAAGGATGGAATCTGATTTCAACTTAACAAACGGATAATTTTGAGTTGACGTCAAACGGTAGATCCCTTTACGTAGAAAAATTTTCCGATTGCTGTCGATTGCATTATTAAATTGTTCTACCGTGAGATTGTAGACCTTGCTTTCGTAGTTATTCTCCGGTGTCTGTGATTCTATTGCCGGAAAGACAACATAATCCTTATCATCAACGGATGGCAGCGATTTCCAGGCATGTTTTGAAATCAAATCGCTGGGTATGCTTGCTGCACCAATTTTCCATACATGCTCCGGCGTTAGGGAGGCTGCGCCTATTTGATTGATGACATGTCCACCCCCGACAGTCGTGGTCTGGGCCCTGTGCTCAACACTAAGCTCCTTAACATGTGAGATTGCATTGCCGGCGCCCCTGCAACTTTCTCCACAGCTGATCTGTGTACCGCTACGTGATGCGTACAATGTGTGGGTCACGGCAGCTGATTTTACGTAAACATTTTTCATATGAACAAATGTCTCATTCCCCCCCGCGCCCCCCAGACGGTCACCATAATTCAGTACGGCAGGGTTCGTGCCAGAAACTGCTATTGATCCATCGACCAATGCCAAACTGCCAACATGGGCATGAGCTACACTGTTCCGATAAGTTGTAATTCCTGGAACTGGTTGTCCGAGGGTGTCTATCTCGAAACCGACAACAGTTAGCGTTGCACCGGTATGCCGTATTGCGCTTTCTGTTTGCCCCCGAAGCTTAACTCCAACAATCGTGCTACCAATATTTCCTAACGAGCGACATGACCCAGTTGCTCCTGCAACATTACAACCGGCGGCTTCAGTAAGGTAGGTATCTATTCCAAACCTTCCCCCTTCGACTTCGATTTTCACCGCACCGGCAGCCCGTGCCGGCAACCCTTGAATGCCAGCATGCTCGCTACCAGTAGCGATGACTTTTACATTTTCAATTGAGCTGTCTTGGGCCTGATTGAAATACAACCCGACACAACCCGTTTTTTGGCTACAGTCTATGTTTACGTTGCGGAGCAATTGGTGATACCCGCCAGCCGGCTGTTCCCAACGAAAATTTTCTTCTGTAGGATTCAATATCGCATTGTTAGCGCGAGTTTTAGTTTCAAAATTTTTAAAATCCAGAACAATTTTTTTTCCGGAGTTAAAACTTGTCCCTGCCACCTTTATGGTAGCTAATCGGCCACCGTTTACGTCGGTCGCCCCCACAATGGCGATCGGGTACGTATCGTCACTGGTAATTTTTGAAATTACTGAACTTGTGGTCGAGGTATACGCACGTAGCGTATCGTTTACGAAATAAGTTCCCGCTGGGAGGTATAACGCCAGATTATTGTCTCGCGCGTCGGTGATCGCCTCCTGCAACTTTGGTGTCGATATGGCTGGATTTGTGTTATTGGCGCCTGTATATGCACTCACAACCAGATAACCCTTTTGATAGTATTCGTGCCATTTTCTTTGTTCCTCTGTCCCATCCGGATTTGTAACCGCATTGGGTATTACCGCAGTTGCAGTGCCGACCACGCTGAACAGCGTGAAACCCAGTATCGCCGAAAATAGATAATGCACGGTTCGCTTTTTCATACTTTCTCCATTTTACGTTGATGTGCCCGCCTCAATACCAACGACATATGCACAGTTCGCACTTAGTTTTTTGCTAACCTTAAACCCTCAATGACAGCCGATTCCGGCACTGAGGTTTACCAACCTCACGCATGGATTCGCCAAATCAGCCCAATAATATGACGTTGACTTTTGGTGTGCAACAACAACATAATCCCTACACACCGCAGGTCATCTTCAGCTAGAGCGATGCACATTTGGATCAGTTTGGAATTCACGGGCAAGGCCACTGTGTTTACCACGATGGTGACATCATCTGTTCTAACCATGCCGATCACATCAAGCTGAACGATTTCAGATTCCGTACCAACGAACGATTATTTTACGAGTACGACTTCGGCGAATGCCTCTTTATTTATTCATACGAAAAATTTACGAGAGCATCCCCGGATGTCCACGCTTGTCAAATTTCTTCCCAATCATGTAATGTATTGGCTGTTTCAAAACATTTATTACAAGGAAAAAAGCATGAAACACTGTCAACTCATTTCTATTCTCACAGCCAGTGCATTATTGTTTTCGAGTGCATCGGCGTTCGCGCAAAATTGTACGACAACACCTGTTTACCAGCCGGACTCCACTCGGCCCGCGTTATCGGGCCGGCTCGTCTATCACAGTTACAGCACCTATGGAGACAGCACCTCGAAGCTGTACCTGTTTGACTTCCAGACTTCGCAACTGAGTGTGCTGAGCAATAGCTGGGGCATCACTGACCCGATGAATGCGAATTTTTCTCCGGATGGCAAATGGATCACCTTCATGGGCATCCAAAACGCCAAGTGGCATGTTTTTTTGTGGCAAGTGGGATCAAGCACGCTGCCAGCGAATCTGACCGCATTATCGGACACCCGCAACGAAGACCCGAAGTTCTCCTTCGACGGAAAGAAGATCGCGTTCAAACGGAATGGCGATATCAAGATCGCGACGATCAACTTCTCTTCCACACCGCCAGCCATCAGCAGTATTCTGCACGTCACGAGTAACGGTTTTCAGACTGAAGAGTCCATGCCATATATGACACCAAGCGGAAAATATGTCCTGTACACGCGAGGCGCCAACACAACATTCGACATCTATCGAACCAATTTGCAGAATATGACCACGCAAGCGCTGATAAGCACCCCTGATGTGGCTGACTACTACCCCATCGTACGCGATAGCACCAGCTTTTTTTATTCGCGTTGGGATAACGCCACCAATAAATTCGACCTGATCTATATGAATGTTCCCAACACGAACAGCAATATACAGCTCAAATTGAATCATTGCAGCTCGAACAACTCGGACGCGGCTCCTGTCGATGAAGATTTATTGATCTTCTCAGGGACGCGTGAAGGGCGCTACAAACTCTATCTTGGCGACATCAAGACAGGAAACGTATGGAGCCTTGATTCGCTCGGAATCAATAGCATGACGAACAACGTGCTTGGCGCGAACTACACATATCGTCGATAGTGATATGGCTATACTGTCCCGAATACACTGCCTCAATTAAATTTGAGGTTTAACCGGAACCGGGACAGTATCTTCCTGATCTGTGAGTCAGTCTCTGCTAACAGGCAACGCGGAGTTAACTCAGAAATGCACGGCTCGATTATCTACGGCCAGTGCCGCCTCATGCATCGCCTCAGCCAGCGATGGATGGGCGTGAATGGTGCGGGCGATATCTTCGCTGCTGGCGGAGAACTCCATGGCCAGCACCGCTTCAGCGATCAGCTCCGAGGCGTTTGGCCCCATGATGTGTACACCGAGGATGGTATCGTCTTTGGCGTCGCTGAGTATTTTGACCATGCCCACCATGTCGCCCATGGCACGGGCGCGACCATTGGCCATAAAGGGGAACACCCCCTGTTTAAAACCGACGCCCGATTCAGTTAACTCTTGTGATGTTTTGCCAACCCATGCGATCTCGGGCCAGGTATAGATAACCCACGGAATGGTGTTGTAGTTGATGTGGCTCACTTCACCGGCAATATGTTCAGCGACGGCAACCCCCTCCTCCGATGCTTTATGTGCGAGCATTGGGCCACGCACAACATCACCAATGGCATACACATTAGGCAGGTTAGTACGACAGCGCTCATCCACCGCTATAAAACCACCGTTATCTAATGTTAATCCGATCTCTTCGGCATTTAATCCCGCTGTATTAGGTTTGCGGCCGGTTGCCACCAGCACTCTGTCAAATTTAAGCTCCTTCTCACCTTTTTGATCTTCTATGGTGACGACCACATGACATGCAGTCACTTTCGCTGATTTGGTTTTAGTATTCAGCAGTACCTCTAGTCCCTGTCCTCGCAGCTCTTTCAACGCTGCATCAGCCAGCTGTTTATCAACCGCTGGCAAAAACTGATCACGCCTGATCAATACGGTTACTTTGCTGCCCAAACGGTTCCAGACGCTGCCAAGCTCAAGACCAATCACACCACCACCTATCACAGCCAGGGTCTTAGGTACTTCGTCAAAACTGAGCGCACCCGTGGAGTCAACAATATGGTCACCATCCAACGGCAGGGAATCAACTATTGCTGACACCGACCCCGTAGCAATGATGATGTGCTCCGCTTCAAGGATCGCTGATTTAATCTCGTTGTTCTCTTTTTTATGGGGCGTAAATTCAATTTGTTGATTACTCAAAAGCTTGCCATGGCCTTGTAACCATGTAACTTTGTTTTTCATGAAGAGTGCGGCGACACCCCCTGTGAGACTTTTAACGATGTCATCTTTACGTACCATCATCTGCGCCACATCAATAGCAGCGCCTTTGGATTTGATGCCGTGGTAGGCAAACTCATGTTTCAAACGGTGGTAGTGGTGCGAGGTATCAAGCAGTGCCTTGGAGGGAATGCAACCCACATTAAGACAGGTCCCCCCCAATGAGGGTTTGTTATCACCATCGAGCCACATATCAATACAGGCAGTCTTCAACCCTAACTGTGCGCAACGGATGGCAGCCACGTAACCGCCAGGGCCACCCCCCACCACAACCACGTCATAACGGTCCATATTCACTCTCCTCAATCACAGCTCAATATAGAGTTGCGCTCAGATATCGACGTTCATCACCACTCAACACCGGGATCTGTGGCCAGATGTTAATGCGCCCAACGGGCTATATCTGCAACAGCATACGTGCAGGATCTTCCAGCACCTCTTTCACCTTGACCAGAAACGATACCGCTTCGCGACCATCAATAATGCGGTGATCATAAGAGATCGCGACATACATCATGGACCGGGCAACAATCTGCCCCTCTTCGACCACCGCACGGTGTTCGATCTTGTGCATACCAAGAATGGCACTCTGTGGCGGGTTCAAAATAGGTGTTGATAACAGCGAGCCGAAGGTGCCACCGTTGGTGATACTGAAAGTACCTCCACTCAGATCCTCCATCGACAACTTTCCATCCCGCGCCTTAGCTGCAAAGTCGCTCACCGCCTGCTCCAGCTCCGCCAGACTGAGCTGATCGGCATCACGGATAATCGGCACCACCAGACCACGTTCAGTGCTCACCGCCACCCCCATATCAAAATAGCCGTGATAGATGACGTCATTACCATCAATAGAGGCGTTCACGGCGGGAAACTCTTTCAGAGCCTCGCAACACGCCTTGATGAAAAAAGACATAAAACCGAGTTTGATACCGTGCTTTTTCTGAAACTGCTCCTGATACTTGGCACGCAGATCCATTACCGGTTTCATATTGATTTCATTAAAGGTGGTCAACATCGCCGTGGTGTGTTGCGCTTCCAACAGACGTTCCGCGATACGGGCACGCAGACGTGTCATCGGCACACGCTGTTCCGGGCGGCCACCGGCACCAACCACACTGGTAGATATAGTAGCGCTGACAGCGGGTTGACTGCCCTGATCCATATGTTTAACAACGTCAGCCTTGGTGAGCCGTCCATCACGACCTGTAGCTGCAATACTGGCAGGGTCAAGTTTATTCTCTGCCACCATTTTCCGTACTGCAGGGCTGAGATCCATGGCGGCCGCTGGCTCAGCCTCTGATGCTAATGCCTGCTTAGGTACGTCAACCGCTGCCTCTTTCTCTACAACCGCAGGGGCCTTGGCATCGGTATCGATGACCGCGATCAACTCACCGCTGGTCACCACATCACCACTTATTTTTTTGATCTCAGTCAACAGACCATCTTGTGGTGCCACCACTTCAAGCATCACTTTATCGGTCTCAAGATCCACCAGATTTTCATCACGCAGCACGTAATCACCGCTCTTTTTATGCCAGCGCGCCAAGGTGGCATCGGGTATCGATTCAGACAGCACCGGTACTTTGACTTCAATCAGCATTGTTGGACTCCCTTTCAAGCAACTCTGTGCCGCACGCGGCATCAAAAAATGTAATTTTCAAATTAATTGGTCGGGCGCAATGTGCGCTGGTTGGCTTCAGCTTTACCATTCAGCGCCGCATCTACCAACGCCGCCTGCGCCAGCTGATGCAACCGTAACAACCCCTCGGCAGGTGCTGCATACTCTGGACGGCCGGCGTAAAAAATCTCTTGTTTGACGTTAGCCAAATCGCGCAGACGTGAATGGATAAAGTACCAGGCCCCCTGGTTTTTTGGCTCTTCCTGACACCAGACAACCTCTGTCACCTTGGTATAACGGTCAAACACAGCGGCAAGGCGCTCCTCTGGGAACGGAAAGAGCTGTTCAATACGTACTATCACGACATTTTTAAGGTTCAGCTCACGCCGCTTCTCCAACAGATCAAAGTAGACCTTACCACTGCAGGCAACAATACGTTTGACCTGCTCTGGCTTGATGACATCAACTTCATCTATCACTACCTCATACGCCCCGTCGGTTAGATCCGCCAACGTAGAGACAGAGAGCTTGTGCCGCAACAGACTTTTGGGCGACATAATAATCAATGGTTTACGGTAAGGACGAATCACCTGACGCCGCAACAGGTGGAACATCTGCGCTGGCGTGGTGGGGTAGACCACCTGCATATTATCTTCAGCACAGAGTTGCAGATAACGTTCAAGACGCGCCGATGAGTGCTCCGGTCCCTGGCCGTCATAACCATGGGGCAGCATCATCACCAGACCACAGAGCCGCGCCCACTTCACCTCACCGGCGCTGATGAACTGGTCAATCACCACCTGCGCGCCGTTAGCAAAATCACCAAATTGCGCCTCCCAGATCACCAATGTTTCTGGAGAAGCGGTGGAGTAACCATATTCAAAACCGAGTACCGCCTCTTCCGATAACAGTGAATCGATCACACGAAAATGGGCTTGGTCCGGCCCCATATTTTGCAACGGTACGTAAGAGTCACGTTTTAGCTGATTATGAAAAACGGCATGACGATGGAAGAAGGTGCCACGACCGCTGTCCTGGCCCGTCAGGCGAATAGGATGCCCCTCCAGCAATAGTGCCCCGTAGGCAACGTTTTCGGCAAAGCCCCAATCCAGAGGTGCCTCACCTGCCGCCATTTTGCGGCGCTCGGCCACAATTTTGTCAGCACGGGAGTGGAGTTCAAATTCGTCCGGCATGGTGGTGAGCACCGCGCTGATCTCACGCAGACGCTCCAGAGAGATTTTAGTGGTACAGGCTTGTGTCCAGTGAATCCGCTTATAGGGACTCCAATCAACGACAAACTCCTTCTCTGTCTCACTGGTCAGTTCACGGGATACCAGCTTGCCTGCATCAAGCATAGCGCGATACTCGCGCAACATGGTATCCGCATCTTCCTGAGTAACAACCCCCTCAGCCATCAGGCGCTGGGTATACAGCTGCACCGTGGTCGGGTGTTTACGAATCGCCTGATACATAATGGGTTGCGTCACCGCCGGTTCATCGGCCTCGTTGTGGCCATGACGGCGATAACAGACCAGATCGATGACCACATCACGCTTGTACTCCTGGCGATAGTCGAGTGCCAGCTGGGTTGCAAAAACCACCGCCTCAGGGTCATCGCTGTTTACATGGAAGATGGGGGCCTGAATCATCCGCGCCACCTCCGTGCAATACATGGTGGAACGGGCATCCAGTGGATTGCTGGTGGTAAAACCAATCTGATTATTGATGATGATATGAACCGTGCCACCCGTGGTAAAACCCCGCGCCTGAGACATGTTCAATGTCTCCATCACTACCCCTTGACCCGCAAAGGCGGCATCACCATGAATCAGGATAGGCAATACCTCGCTACCCTCCAGATCCCGGCGACGGTGCTGGCGGGCACGTACCGACCCCTCCACCACCGGATTCACAATCTCAAGATGGGAGGGGTTAAAGGCGAGTGCCAGATGCACCACACCCCCCGGTGTTTTCATGTCGGATGAAAAACCCTGGTGGTACTTCACATCACCACCACCGCCATTTTCAAGGTCAAAAACCCCTTCAAACTCCTGAAACAGATGGGCAGGATTTTTACCCATAATGTTGACCAGCACATTCAGACGACCACGGTGGGCCATGCCGATCACCACCTCTTTAACCTTCTGCCCACCGCCACGCCAAGCCAGCTCATCCAACAAGGGGATCAGACTCTCCCCCCCTTCCAGGGAGAAACGTTTCTGCCCCACATACCTGGTGTGCAGATACTGCTCCAGCCCTTCAGCGGCGATCACTTTACGCAACAGGTGGCAACGGTATTCGGCAGAAAACTTGGGCTGGCAGCGGGTACTCTCGAGCTGCTGTTGAATCCAGCGCTTCTGTACCGTATCGGTAATGTGCATGTACTCAGCACCAATGGAGCCACAGTAGGTCTCCTGCAGCTGGGTAAGAATGTCGCGCAACTTTGCCTGCGGCAATCCCACCAGCGACCCAGTACTGAAGACGGTATCCATATCCGCCTCTGTCAGCGCGTGGTAACTGGGGTCAAGCTCAGAGAGTGCAGTGGGCTCCTGCAAACCCAGCGGGTCAAGGCGCGCCTGCTGATGACCACGCACACGGTATGCGTTTACAAGCTGCAATACCGCCACCTGTTTACTCTCACTCACCGCTACTGAACAGTTGGTGGAGGTGGTCGTGGCCACCCGCTGATGTTGGGCCAATTTAATAAACTCGGCACGAATAACAGCGTGATCCACATCTGCCGCCGCCGGGCCTGGGGCACTCTGCAACTGTTTAAAGTAGACTTGCCACGTTGGCTCCACCAGCGCTGGGTCATCCAGATACTGCTGGTAAAGCTCTTCAATAAACGGCGCATTACCCCCAAAGAGGTAGCTCTGTTCTAAAAAAGCGTGGTAACGATCCTTAGATTTATCCTGGCTCATCCTTCAAACGCCCGTTTCTTGTTATTCCGTATAGAGTTATGTCGTCAATGCAGACCAAAACTCAAGTTTGCAACGACGGTTTATACCGTTCCGTCATAAAACCACTCTTACAACGCCATCAGGAGGATCAAGCCGTTATCTCAAAAGAACAAAAGCCCGGAACCCCGTCAGGAACCAGGCCTGTTTCCTCCGGCAGCCCGAGATACGCCTAAATAGCCGTATCATTCTCCTCGCCGGTACGGATACGCACAACACGCTCCACGGTAGTGACAAAAATCTTACCATCGCCAATCTTACCCGTGCGCGCCGAGGCGGCAATCACCTCAACACAGCGGTCCACCTGCTCATCCAGCACCACCACCTCGAGTTTCACCTTAGGTAGAAAATCAACTACATACTCGGCACCACGATAGAGTTCTGTGTGTCCTTTCTGACGACCAAACCCTTTCACCTCCGTCACGGTCATGCCGGTGACACCAATATCAGACAGCGCCTCACGTACATCATCCAGCTTAAAAGGCTTTACTACGGCTTCGATTTTTTTCATCTCATCTCTCACTCTAAGTACTTTGCGGTCTATTCTGCCACTATTGTGACCATTTTCTCCATCACTTAAAAGCTGAGGTAATGGGATAACGCCGATCACGACCAAAGGCACGGCGGCTGATACGCACCCCTGGCGGGGCCTGACGCCGTTTATATTCGTTAAGATTAACCAGATAGACAACGCGGTTTACATCCACTGGGGTGTAACCGGCGGCGATAATCTCTTCGCTGCACATGTCCTGTTCGATATACATCTCCAGAATCGGGTCGAGCACTGAATAGGGAGGCAGGCTATCTTCATCCTTCTGATCGGGTGCCAACTCCGCCGACGGTGGCCGCTCCAGCACCCGCTGCGGGATCACCGGTGAGATCGAATTACGATATTCACAAAGACGATAGACCAGTGTTTTGGGTACATCCTTGATCGGTGCAAAGCCACCTGCCATGTCACCGTAAAGGGTACAGTAACCGACCGCCATCTCGCTCTTGTTACCGGTAGTCAGCACGATCTTACGCTTCTTGTTGGATATCGCCATCAGCAAAATACCGCGACAGCGCGCCTGGATATTCTCCTCGGTGGTATCCCACGGTTTGTTGGCAAACTCATCTTTGAGCAGATCAAGAAAGGTATTGAAGGCTGGTTCAATCGGGATGGTATGGCACTCGCTGCCCAACGCCTTGGCCTCCAGCTCGGCATCTTCCAGACTCATGTCGGCGGTGTAACGCGACGGCATCCGCACCCCTTCCACATGCGCGGCACCGATGGCGTCAGCCGCAATCGCCAGCACCAGCGCCGAATCGACGCCTCCAGAAAGCCCAATCACTGCGCCGTTAAAACCGTTTTTGTGAATGTAGTCACGGGTACCCAGCACCAGCGCCTGATAGATACTCGCCTCAACCGAGAACGGCTCCATCAACGTGGCAGGCAACGGCTCAAGCTGCGCGCCCACGGTAAACTCCGCCAGATAGAGCCCTTCAACACACGCCTCGGCCCGTTGTGTCACCGTGCCATCGGCGGCCATCACAAACGACTGACCATCAAAGACCAGCTCATCCTGACCACCGACCAGATTACAGTAGACAATCGGCAGCGCCGCCTCTTGCAGGCGTTCACGCATCGCCACCTCGCGCTCTTGCCATTTATTATTTTGAAATGGCGAAGCGTTGAGGTTGAGCAGCAGCTGCGCGCCAGATGCGGCTGCCTGGGCCATCGCCCCTGGATGCCACATATCCTCGCAGATCGTCAGGCCGATACGTGCACCCTTAAACTCAAAGACGCAGGGCTGATCACCCGCGTCGAAATAACGCTTTTCGTCAAAGACGCTGTAATTGGGTAGCTGCTGCTTGTGGTAAACAGCGCGAATTTCACCCTCCTGAATCAACCCGGCGCTGTTGTATCTGCAACGCTCCACCACCTCGGGATAACCAACCACCATGGCAATACCACTCACCTGCTTGAGCCGTTCCAGCCCCTCACGCACGTGGCGCTCTAAACCGGGGCGCAACAGCAGATCTTCAGGCGGATAACCGGTCAAGGCCAATTCAGGGAACAGCACCAGATCGGCACCCAGCTCGTCGCGTGCCTGTTCGGCAACAGCGATTATCTTGGCGACATTGTTGGCAACATCGCCCACCAGAAAATTCTGCTGGGCGATGGCAATACGAAGGGTTTCGGACATAGGTATCAAGCGGGCATTCACTATGGAAGTGGAGGAATTCTAACACCCCCACCTGCCCTTGTCAGAGATTCACTATCAGAAGCGATACCCCACTCCCAGCTCCACGGCGTCGACATTGATGTCCGTAAAACGATAACGATTCCACCCCAGACGCAGCGGCAGGTGTGGCGTGATATTCATCTCCACTCCAATACCGAAATTGATATCCATGCCGTCATCACTGAATTTTCTTGAGGCAGTGGCGCTGGTCAACGTGTAATCAGCCTGCCATATCAACGCGCCAAATCGTACCAGCCCATTGAGATGCTCAGAGAGTTGCTTACGCATCACATAATTAAAGGTCCAACCGGAAGCGGTGGTGGGATAGACCCCCGAGGCCGCATCCAGGTAACCATTCAGATCGGAGGTAGATCCTGTAGCGGTAGTGGTGACACGGCCCAGATCAACATAGCCAATCTCAATCGCCAGCAGCTCATTCATCTGATAACCGATGTAGGGCGACCAGCCTCTGCGTGACAGATCGGTCTGCGTCACGCTGGCGGTAAGGCCAAGGGCGGTGAGATCACGCTCAAAATCAGCGCCTCGCTCACCACTGCTGACGGACAGATAGTTCAGCCCTGCATAACCGGGCATCAGAGAGCTATCTGCCTGGGCAGTGGCACCCATCAACAGCAGTGGCAACATCAGCACACGGCAACCATAACGACGCATCAACACCCCCCCCGCCAGGAGCAGCAGTAACCAGTACGACACCGCACCACCGCCACCGCCGGTGATGGTAATGGTGATCAGCTGCGAGATCGGCTGCGCCACACCACCTGGATCTTTAATACGCATATCTGCAACACCATCGGCATCGTTGGGACCACCATCCTCGATGGTCAGCTGCACACACCAGTGCCCCTCGGTCAGGCCGCTGATATAGGCGCTATCGCCAGGGGGAGGACAGTAACCGGCGCTGCCTGCGGCAGAGGCGATGCTGTTATTGGCGTTGACAACAAACGCCTGCCACCCTGTCGCCATCAATTTGCGATAGACCGCATTGGCGGGGATCGCTTCAAACTGCGCTAACACCACTTTGATCTGCTGCCCGGCAACCGGCAACTCAGCAACATTAAAGTCGAACAGCCCATTATTGTAGGTATACCCTTCATCCTCTACTGCGCCTGCACCGTCACGACCGTAGTTATACACATCACTGTCGCTCACCCCGATCCTGTTGCCCCCTGCCTGCATGGCAACCCGTCCCAGGCTGATTGACAGTCCCGGCTCAGTCTCCATCAGATATTGGCTGGCTTCGGCCTGCTTCTCCTGCACCACATTACGCGCCACGGTGGAGCTGTCGAGGTAGTTGGGTATGCCGTCACCATCACTGTCACCATAACCTTCAACATCATCGTTGATACCATCGCCATCACTGTCCACCGCGGTCAGCACTGGCAGTGTGGCTTCAACCTTGATCAGCAGTTCAGCGTTACCACTTGCCACACCATCACCCACTGCCACCTTCAAGGTGTAGATACCCGGTGTCAATCCGCTTGGGTCCAACGTAAAGGTACTGGCCACACCATCGCTATCCACCAGGGCGTTATCGGTACCGCTCCAGTTATAGCTGTGTGTATCGCCGAGATTAGGGTCGGTAACCGTAGCGGTGACAGTCACCATGCCGCTGCTCTGGCCGATGATGCGGGTTGCGCCACTCCCCTGAACAGCACTCAACCCCACAGTAGGTACAACGTTACCTTCGTGGATCTCCATTGTGTGCGTTCTCACCAAACCGGCAACTGCATTGGTCGGCGTACCCATGGTAATGACCAGAGACTCCGTCCCCTCGCCTGCCCCATCATTCACCAACTGAACATTCACGGACGTTTCAAGGCCAGGGCCGTTGATGATGATATTGCCAGCCACCAGATTGTGGTCACTGCCATCGGTTGAGGCGGTGCCCGCCACGGTATACGGAACCGTGACTGGATAACTCACCGCCGCACCATTGAGGATCACCTTGAAACTCACCGTTGCCCCCTCTGCGCTGACCTGGCTCTTACTAAAGTCAACAAGCGGCGTCACATTCACCCTCTGAACCGCCGTTCCACTCTTGCCCGCACCATCCGTTGCGCTCCAGGTAACAACATTGGCACCCGGCCGGAAGTGAGTTGGCTTGGCCGTCACGGCCACACCATTCACCAGTGTCACCTGCGGCGTAACACCGCTCTCCACAACCGTCGCCGTACCAATCACCACGGGGGTGAACAGCCCCACCGCATCAACCGTCACATCTGCCGGCGCAGTGATCGCGGGGCCGCTGGCCGGTGTAACACTGTTCGAGGCGGCTGAAGCCGCACCGCTGCCCGCCGAATTGGTGGCCACCGCAGTAAATGTGTACGCAGTGCCATTGGTCAACCCCGTCACTGTGATGGGGCTGGCGCTGCCCGTACCGGTGAGACCACCCGGAGTGGAGGTGACGGTATAACCGGTAATTACACTGCCGCCGGTGTATGCCGGGGCAGTGAAACTGATGGTCGCCTGACCACTATCAGCAACAGCAGCACCGATAGTAGGTGCCCCTGGGACCACTGCCGTCACCGTAAACGACTGGCTCACCTGGGTTGCCGCCAGGAAACTGCCACTGCCAGCCTGATTGGCGTTGATGGTACAGCTGCCCGCCGTGACAAAGGTCAGCGCACCCGCGCTGGTAATGGTGCAGACACTAGTGGTGCTTGAGGTAAACGCCACCGCCAGTGCCGAAGAGGCTGTTGCCGTCAATGCAGGTGTAGAGTCAAAACTCTTTGCGCCAGGGTTGGCAAAGGTGATGGTCTGAACCCCCTTCGGTGTCACACTGTTAGAGCTGGCCGAATCGATCCCTGTCCCGACACTGTTGGTTGCCTTGACAGTAAAGGTATAGGTCGTGCCGTTGCTCAACCCCGTCACACTGATCGGGCTGGAGGTGCCCGTTGCGACATGAGCGCCAGGGCTGGAGGTGACCGTATAACTGGTGATCGCGCTACCACCATTTGATACCGGAGCGGTAAATGCAACCGCCGCCGCCGCATCACCCGCGGTCGCGCTGCCAATAGTGGGAGCACCGGGCAACGCTGCAGGCGTCACACTGTTAGACGCAGCAGAGTTGCTGCCACTGCCAACACTGTTGGTCGCGCTAACCATAAAGGTATAGGCCGTGCCATTGGTCAAACCCGTCACAATAATAGGCGTGGCGCTGCCCGTGCCGGCGAGCCCACCGGGAGTAGAGGTAACGGTATACCCCGTAATCATTCTGCCACCATCGGAGGCGGGGCCAGAGAAGGATACGGATGCCTGGGTATTACCCGCAGTCGCGACACCGATCGTGGGCGCACCCGGCACAGTAGCCGGAATCACACTGCTGGAAGAGGCCGACGGACTACCGGTACCGATGGCGTTAGTTGCAGTAACAGTGAAACTATAGGCCGTGCCGTTGCTCAACCCCGTCACAGTCACCGGGCTGGAAGCCCCCGTGCCCGTAAAACCACCGGGGCTTGAAGTCGCTGTATAGCCGGTAATGGCGCTACCACCCGTGGATGGCGCACTAAAACTGACCATCGCCTGACCATTGCCCGCTGTCGGCGCGCCAATCACAGGCGCACCCGGCACTGTCGCTGGCGTCACGCTACTGGAAGCGGACGAAGCACTGCCCGTACCCGCTGAGTTGGTCGCCGTCACCGTAAAGGTGTAGGCAGTGCCATTGGTCAAACCGGTCACAACGATGGGGCTAGCACTCCCTGTTCCAGTAAGCCCGTGGGGAGTAGAGGTAACCGTATAACCAGTGATACTGCTACCACCGTTAAACGCAGGCGCGGAAAAGCTCACCGCCGCCTGAGCATTAGCCGGAGTAGCCGTGCCGATAGTCGGCGCACCGGGTACTACCGGAACCACACTGAACGAGCGGCTGACCGTAGGCGCGGCCAGATAACTACTGTTGCCCGCCTGATCCGCATCGATGCTACAAGTGCCGGTGGTGACAAAGGTCAGCGTGCCTCCACCCGTGATGGTGCAGACACCGGTAGTGGTCGAACTGAAACTCACTGTCAGACTCGACGTCGCCGTCGCACTCAATGTCGGTGTTGTACCAAAGCTCTGTGCACCTGGATTAGCGAAGGTGATGGTCTGACTCGCCTTTGGCGTCACGCTATTGGAAGCGGATGAAGCGCTGCCGGTACCGGCAGAGTTAGTGGCCGTCACCGTAAAGGTATAGGCCACGCCATTGGTCAAACCCGTGTCCGTGATGGGGCTGGCGGCCCCCGTACCCGTAATGCCACCCGGACTGGAGGTGACGGTATAGCCAGTGATGGCGCTGCCACCATTGGAAGCGGGGGTGGAGAAGGTCACCGACGCTTGGGTATCACCTGCCGTCGCCGTACCGATAGTCGGCGCACCGGGTACTACCGGAACCACACTGAACGAGCGGCTGACCGTAGGCGCGGCCAGATAACTGCTATTGCCCGCCTGATCCGCATCGATGCTACAGGTGCCGGTGGTGACAAAGGTCAACGTGCCGCCACCCGTGATGGTGCAGACACCAGTAGTGGTCGAACTGAAACTCACTGTCAGACCTGACGTCGCCGTCGCACTCAATGTCGGTGTTGTACCAAAGCTCTGTGCACCCGGATTAGCGAAGGTGATGGTCTGACTCGCCTTTGGCGTCACGCTATTGGAAGCGGATGAAGCGCTGCCGGTACCGGCCGAGTTAGTGGCCGTCACCGTAAAGGTATAGGCGACGCCATTGGTCAAACCCGTGACCGTGATGGGGCTGGCGGCCCCCGTACCAGTAATACCCCCCGGACTGGAAGTGACGGTATAACCAGTAATGGCATTGCTACCACTGGAGCCAGGCGCGGTAAAATTAACTGTCGCCTGGGTATCTCCCGCCGTCGCCGTGGCACCCGACGGGGCACTGGGGACGGAGATGTTATTGACGGTAATGCTGTTACCGGTAAGGTCGGCAGCCGAGGCCGCAGTGCTGTTCCAGTTTGTCGCCCCCGCCAGATTGTAGGTAGTACCGCCCACCGACGAGAGGCCGTTTTTATTGAGCAGCGCCTCAACACCACTCTGGTCAGTGGAGTTCAGCGTCACCGAAAAAGCGGTGCTGCTGGAGGCCGTCACATTAGACGAAGTCAACGTGTAAGTCCCCCCACCCTGCCCGGTCAGGGTCAGATTGTTTACAGCGATCGTATCACCTGTTGTCATGTTGGTGGCAGTCACTGCCAACACGTTGCCTGAAGCATCGTAAGTAGCTGAGGTGATCGTGGGGAGAGCGGCATCGGCGATCTGAATATCGTTGATCGTGCCATAACCGTTGCCAGCAGAGTAAGTGATGCGGACGTCATCAACGATGTCGAAGCCCGTACCCAAATTGACTGTAATTACACTGGCATCGGAATTGGCCGCAAAGCTTGTCGAGGTGACCACGCTGCCATTCTTGTAACCCACCACGTTGACCGTGCCCCCCAGATAGCCCCAGTCGTGCCATTTAAACTGGTTGATCTGGAAATCAGAACCATCGGAGCTCTTGATTCTCATGCCCTTCCAGCCGCTGGCAACGCTTCCATCAAAGGTGGTCAGGCCCGTAAAACCTCCCGCAGGCAGACCCAGGTTGGAATTGTTATACCACTCAATCTTTCCAACACTGGTGCCATTGGTATCGCTGATGTTGAGGACTTCAATGGCTATGCCAGCCAGATCCGTTGAACCACCTTGGCCATCGGTAGCAACACCGGTTGCCCAACCGCCGTCAGAGGTAAATGTGAGTGTGCCGTTTGCCAATACACCTTTGTAATCTGCTGGTGCCAAGGAAGCCACATTAATTGGCCCAGTCCTAACTTCCAGACGCCAATCGCCCCCCTTATCGGTGGCTCCGGTCAGGTTATTCGATGCGGCAACATATGCACCTGTCGCTGTAGCAAAATCCCGGACAAATCGCTGGCCTGCCATGTCGGCAGCCACATTACATCCATAGAGCAGGATCTCTGCTCCGCGCTTCAGGCTATTGCCAATAACTACAAGCTCAGCAGTGCGAACAGCCATGTTTTGTGCAGTCAAATCGAACGTGCCCAGTTGTAAAGCGCCAGACGAACCGTGGGATACAAGATGAATTGCATCAATCTCGCTACGCCCTGCCAGAATCAGCGCCATCTGCGCCAGACCATCCTGCGTGGCGTCAAGCAGATGCACCTCTGCGCCCGGCTTAACGCCACTCAACAATGCCGGATAATCAGCGACATTGCCTTCAATAAATATAATCTCGTGAGAAGTAGCAGTATGGGAGTTCAGTACAGCGGCACTGACCTGAAAAACCACCATAAAGAGGGCGAGAAACATTGATAACTGGAGCACTATTTTTGTCAGCGGCAGCCATGCAAAATTCGATTTGTTCATTTATCCCTCCAGGATAGTTAGAACATGCTTATTTATAAAAAACTGAGGCCCAATGAATCATGCACAGTTCAGGCAGAGGGCCTGATTAAACCAAAATTTTGATTTTTCACATCCGTGTTGATATCAATGCCATCCATTTATTTTTCTTCGCCACACTAAGATGTAGTGCCGCATCATTCTGTTACAAACAGAACGAGCATGATTACTATCGGATTGCCCTCCGATCTACTTTAAATTTATTTGAAGGAAAGAATTTAATCTGCCATTCTGGAAAAGAACCCGTCACTGACGGGAGGCATTTTCAATCACAACCAAAGCGTAAGGAAAATTTGATGGATGGTTATCTCGGAACAATAGTAATGTGGCCAATGGACTGGGCACCGCAGAATTGGGCAATATGTGACGGCGCTGTAATAGCCGTGCAACAAAACACTGCACTTTTCTCACTGCTCGGCACAAAGTTCGGCGGCAATGGAACCACTACGTTTGCACTGCCCGACTTGCGTGGACGTATGCCCATCGGCATGGGCCAGGGTACTGGACTGCCCAGTTACACACTGGGCCAGCAAGGCGGCATGGCAAACACAACGCTCACCCAAAGCAATCTCCCTTCTCACACCCACCCAGCAACGATGTCATTGACGGGACTTGGTGCAACCACAACCTTGAATGTCTCTACACAAGGAGGCGGTTCGAACACGCCTGCAACAGGGGCCTCTTTATGTGCGACGACAGGAGGGCCTGGCGGTGCCGATATTTACATTACCCCTGCACCAACAGCAAATCTGGTGGCACTCGGCAATATCAGCACCGCAGTCAGTGGCTCAGGCACGGTGACTGTCGACGCCACTGGCAACGGCCAGGCTTTTGATAACCATCCACCATACCTGGGTATAAACTTCATCATCTGCGTCAGTGGCATGTACCCATCACGTCCTTGATCGACAGGAATGGATAAAAAAACGCGGGGCAACCCGCGTTTTTTCTCTCCGGCTTAAAGCAGAAACGCCACTACTCCCCGATAAGAAGTAGCAGCATTTTGATTTCAAACACCCACAACAGGGTAGATCGGTTACAGAACCTCCAGCATCCTGCTGCCAATCTCGGCGGGTGAACGAACCACATGGGCACCAGCGGCGGAGAGCGCCTTAAACTTCTCTTCCGCCGTCCCTTTACCACCAGCGATAATGGCACCGGCATGTCCCATACGTTTGCCGGGCGGCGCGGTGACACCCGCGATATAAGCAACTACAGGCTTGGTGACATACTCCCTAATATATTCAGCGGCGGCCTCTTCGGCGCTGCCACCGATCTCACCGACCATGACGATCCCTTCGGTCTGTGGATCGTTCTGAAACAGCTCAAGGCAGTCGATGAAATCCATGCCTTGAATCGGGTCGCCACCGATGCCGATGCAGGTGCTCTGCCCCAGACCGTTGTTGGTGGTCTGGAACACCGCTTCGTAGGTAAGTGTGCCGGAGCGAGACACAATACCAATCTTGCCCGGCTTGTGGATGTTGCCGGGCATGATGCCGATCTTGCACTCACCGGGAGTGATCAGGCCAGGACAGTTGGGACCGATCAGGCGTACATCGCTACCCGCCAGCGCATATTTAACCTTGAGCATATCCTGCACTGGAATCCCTTCGGTGATGCAAGCGATAACACTGATACCGGCATCGGCCGCCTCAAGGATGGCATCGGCGGCGAATGCAGCAGGCACGTAGATCATGGTGGCATCGGCACCCGTTTCACGCACCGCATCGTGCACGGTATCAAACACCGGCAGGTTGAGATGCCGTTGACCACCCTTGCCCGGCGTGACACCGCCGACCATCTTGGTGCCGTAAGCAATGCCCTGTTCGGAGTGGAAGGTACCCTGCTTACCGGTAAACCCCTGGCAGATCACCTTGGTGTTTTTATTGATCAGAACCGCCATCTCACTTCACTCCTTTGGAGGCTGCAACGGCCTTCTGCGCCGCATCGGTCAGATCAAGCGCGCTGGTAATCGCCAGACCGCTGTTGTCCAGCAGCTCACGGCCCAGTGCCGCATTCGTCCCTTCAAGGCGCACGATCACCGGGATCGACATCCCGATCTCTTTTACTGCCGCAATAATCCCTTCAGCAATCAGATTGCAACGCACGATGCCGCCGAAGATGTTGACCAGTACCGCCTTCACTTTTTTATCACCGAGGATCAGCTTGAACGCCTCTGCCACCTTCTCAGCCGTCGTACCACCACCAACATCGAGGAAGTTGGCAGGGAAACCACCGTGCAGCTTGATCAAGTCCATCGTCGCCATCGCCAGACCGGCACCATTGACCATGCAACCGATCTCGCCATCTAGCGTCACATAGTTCAGGCCGTGTTTTTCAGCTTCGTGTTCGGTGGGGTCTTCCTGAGAGGCGTCCTGCATCTCCGCCACATGTTTCTGTCGATACAGCGCGCTGCTGTCGATACCGACCTTGGCATCCAGCGCCAGCAGCTCACCGGCCTTGGTGATCACCAGTGGATTGATCTCCACCATGCTGGCATCTTTTTCGGTAAACATCTTGTAGAGCGACATGAGCAGCTTGGTCATCTGACCGGCGAGTTCGGCAGGCAGGCCGATGCCAAAACTGATCTGGCGGCACTGGTAAGGCATCAGCCCCACAGCGGGATCGACAACGACCTTGATCAGCGCCTCGGGCTGATTCTCAGCCACCTCTTCGATATCCATACCCCCCATGGCAGAGGCCATTAACACAATACGCTCACTACCACGGTCCACCAGCAGGCTGACATACAGCTCTTTATCAATATCGCAAAGCGACTCGATCAATACCGTATTAATAGGCAAACCCTTGGCATCGGTCTGGTGTGTCACCAACCGTGTACCAAAATAACCCTGCGCAGCCACCTTAAGCTCATCAACACTCTTGACCCGCTTCACGCCACCTGCCTTACCCCGGCCACCGGCGTGAACCTGGGCCTTAATTACCCAACCAGTACCACCCAATGTATTGGCTGCGGCCTCTACCTCGGCCACCGACTTGGCAGCGACACCCTTGAGTATTGGCACGCCATACTGCAAGAAGAGCTGTTTTGCTTGATATTCATGAAGATTCATACTGGCATCCTTCGCCTGATTCGTAAATTAGCGCCCATTTTTTATGGCCCTGAACAACCATGCTATCGACCGCAACTAATGGAGGTTGACTGAACACACACCACCATACCTCTTCAACTCAGAGAAACGGACAGTGATAAAAAGAAAAATGGAAATTGCAACGCCGCAACCTACACCCACTCAGGGCAACGGGCAGCGCCGTGCCATTATAATGCAGAAATCCAGACAGGCAATCGACGTGCTAAATGCCCGTTTCAGCGACGCACCACCAGCGCCGGGGTGATATCCACTTTTGCGGAATAGATCGCCTCAAGCTCAACCACCTCAAGCCCCGCCTTTTCATTGCCATGCTGCTGAGCCATGCGGTACCACTGCAACGCCTGGGCGTAATCCTGTGTCACTCCCCAACCATTTTTATAGAGTGTCGCCACATGATACTGGGCATCGGGATCACCTTGACGAGCCGCTACTGTCAGCCATTGCGCGGCCTTTTTAAGATCCTTTGCAACACCATCACCCGTCAGGTAAATCAACCCCAGATTAAACTGCGCCGTCAACTCACCCTGCTGTGTAGCCAAGGTATACCACTCAATCGCCCTGACCATATCCACGGCCACGCCCAACCCTTTGTGGTACATAAAACCGATGCTGCTCTGGGCCTTTGCGTACCCCTGTCGCGCTGCGTTTTGGTACCACATCAATGCACGTTCATAATCACGCCCAGTCCCATTGCCATCACGGTACATCAATGCCAGATTGGTTTGAGCCACCACATTTCCCTGGGTCGCCGCCTTGTAGAACAGCTCAAATGATCTGGACAGATCAACCTCGCCCCCCTCGCCATTCATATACATCATGCCTAAGGTCACCTGGGCATCCGGGCTGGACTGGGCAGCCGCCTTGCTCAACCACTCCCGCGCCAGCTCAAAGTTCTGGACCACGCCATCACCCTTTTTATACATGTAACCCAAGCTATACTGGGCAAAACTGTACTCCTGTTCCGCCGCCAAACGGTACCAACGCTCAGCTTCAGCTAAATTCTTAACCACCCCTTCACCGTAATAGTGGATGTCACCCACCGCATATTGTGCCGCCGCCAAACCATTGTCCGCGGCCTTGCGTAACCACTTCAGCCCCAGCCAGCTATCCTTCACTACCCCTTCGCCACGGCTGTACATAAACCCCAAGCTGAACTGGGCATAAGCAAAATCCTGCACCGCCGCCTTGCGATACCAGGCAGCAGCCTGATGGTAATCTTGGGCAACCTGTTCGCCGTAATAGTAAAAATCAGCCAGCTCACTCTGCTGGACCGGACTCACTACATGGAGAAACTGATTATCGCTACAGGGGGCCGCCAATCGATTGACCGTCGCTTGCTGCCACTCAACACAATTTAGGTCTACCGTAGAAAAACTGAGCTGTCGGGCGCGATCATCCACCGCTGCCTGCACGATAGGGGCGCATATTAATAGCGTCGGCAATACAACCAGATTTAGTTTTAAAAGATACCGAAAACTCATAAACAACTCCACTCAACTCGCTGTTTATCAAAGATAAACACTCTAAAAAGACAACGACCGCAGCGTTGAACAAAGTGTCTGTGAGATAATAAAAACCGCCAAACACCTAGCTTGTTAACGGTTCCAGAAGAAAATTCTTAATTAAAAATAAGCTAACCTCCCCACATAAACCCCAAAAAAACCTCCGTCACAACCTCATAAAACACCTTCAACAGAATGATTTGTATTAATAAAACACCCAGCCACAAAGGGCCTGATTTTAATTTACACACCACATAAAGCCCCCTTATTTTTCACAAACCCACTGATCCCGATCCGCCCTACCGAACACCATCATTTTTAGCAATCTCTTCTGTAATCATTCCAAAACTTGCGCCGATACCAATGCCCCCTCATAATTGACCGTTTTTACACTACGCTGAGAGCATGACCAGCCAACACTACCCACTTTTAGATAGCATCCCCACCCCTGATGAGCTACGGCAACTACCGCCAGAGCAGCTGACGACCTTGGCGGATGAGCTACGCAGCTTCCTGATTCAGTCAGTGAGCCACACTGGCGGCCATCTTTCCGCCGGACTGGGGACGGTCGAACTGACCATCGCCCTGCACTACGTCTTTAACACCCCCGACGACCGACTGGTCTGGGATGTGGGCCATCAAAGCTATCCCCATAAAATCCTCACTGGTCGTCGCGAGCTAATGCCATCACTGCGCCAGCGCGGTGGTTTGGCGGGGTTTCCCAAGCGCGAAGAGAGTCCTTACGACACTTTTGGTGTGGGCCACTCCAGCACCTCCATCAGCGCCGCCCTCGGCATGGCGCTAGCCGCCAAGGCCCAAGGGCTAAAACGCAAAGTGGCAGCGGTGATTGGTGATGGTGCGATGACGGCGGGCATGGCCTTTGAAGCACTCAACCACGCCGGTGATCTGGATGCCAACCTGCTGGTGATCCTCAACGATAACGAGATGTCGATCTCCCCCAACGTCGGCGGCATGGCCAACTACCTGGCGCGGGTCCTCTCCGGCAAGTTCTACTCCAGTGTTCGCGAAAGCAGCAAAAAGGTGCTGGGCAAGATGCCTACCGTGTGGGAGCTGGCACGCCGTGCCGAGGAGCACATGAAGGGCATGGTGGTCCCCGGCACCCTGTTTGAAGAACTGGGTTTCAACTACATCGGCCCCATCGACGGCCACGACCTGCCTACCTTAATCAGCACCCTGCGTAACATGCGCGACTTTGAAGGCCCGCAATTTCTGCACGTTGTCACCAAAAAGGGCAAGGGCTTCACCCCTGCTGAAGAGAACCCCTGCACCTACCACGGCGTCGGCAAGTTTGATCCGGACAACGGCGAGCTGCTGGCCAGTGCCGGTGCTATCACCTACACCCAGGTCTTTGGCGACTGGCTCTGCGATATGGCCAGCACCGACAAACGGTTTGTCGCCATCACCCCGGCGATGCGTGAAGGGTCGGGCATGGTGAAGTTTTCCCAAAAGTACCCGGACCAATATTTTGATGTTGGCATAGCTGAACAGCACGCTGTCACCCTCGCGGCAGGCATGGCCTGCGACGGCATGAGACCGGTCGTGGCGATCTACTCCACCTTTTTACAGCGCGCCTACGACCAGCTGATCCACGACGTGGCCATCCAGAACCTGCCCGTGCTGTTTGCCATCGACCGCGCTGGCCTGGTCGGGCCTGACGGCCCCACCCATGCCGGCAGCTTTGACCTGAGCTTTCTCAACTGCATCCCCAACATGGTGGTGATGGCGCCGGCCAACGAAAATGAGTGTCGCCAGATGCTCTACACCGGTCTGCAGCACAACGGCCCCTGCGCCGTGCGCTACCCACGTGGCACCGGGCCGGGTGTGGCTGTTGAAAAAACAATGACTGCCCTGCCACTGGGCAAGGCCGAACTGCGCCGCACCAGCGGATTAAAGAGTAAACGGGTCGCCCTGCTCGCCTACGGCAGTATGCTAGGAGCCGCCAGTGCCGCCGCCGAACAGCTCGATGCCACCGTGGTCAACATGCGCTTTGTTAAACCACTGGACGAGTCCATGGTGCTGAAGCTGGCCCAGGAGCACGAGCTGCTGGTCACGATCGAGGAAAACGCCATCATCGGTGGTGCTGGCAGCCTGGTGGCCACCCTGCTCAACACCCTGGATGCCCCGCCGCACCTGATCCAGATGGGGCTGCCCGACCACTTCATCGAACACGGTGATCGTATTGCCCTACTCGCCAGTTGTGGCCTCGACAGCAGTGGCATTATTCAACGCATCAAACACCATCTGGAAAACAGCGCTGAAAACATGGCTGGCCACGGCAGCGCCGCCTAGGTAAAATACCCTAACGTTTTAGTCAGGAAATACGTAAGCAGATCATGTCCTCACACTACACACTGAAAGTGATTACCGATTTTGCAGCCGCTCACACCCTGCGCAACTACCCGGGTGATTGCGCCAAAATGCACGGCCACAACTGGAAAGTGGAAGTGGAAGTGACCGCCACCACCCTCAATGAGGTCGGTATTGGCATGGATTTCAAACAGATCCGCAAAGAGGCCAAAGAGGTATGCGACCATCTTGATCATGAGTACCTCAACGAGCTGACCCCCTTCGATACCATCAACCCAACCGCTGAAAATATCGCCGCCTACATCTACAACCAACTGAGTCAACGGCTCAATACCGCCACGGCAAAAATTAGCGCTATTACCATCTGGGAAACAGAGCGGGCCTGCATCCGCTACACGGAGAACCAAGAGTAATGACTGACAAAAACCCCATGATCGATGTTCAAAGCAGTGTCGATGTTCGCTGCATCCCGATTAATAAGGTGGGTATCAAAGATATTCGCCACCCCGTGCGTGTTAAAGACCGCAGCCAGGGTGAGCAGCACACCATCGCCAACTTCAACATGTATGTACATCTACCCCACAATTTTAAGGGAACCCACATGTCACGTTTTGTTGAGATCCTCAACAACTACGAGCGCGAATTCTCTGTCGAAAACTTTGACCGGATGATGGTGGAGATGGCGGAACGGCTGGAGTCCAACGAAGGGCACATTGAGATGTCCTTCCCCTACTTTGTAGAGAAACCGGCCCCTATCTCCAAAGTAAAAAGCCTGATGGACTATGATGTCACCCTGCTGGGCGAGATTAAAAACGGCACACCCTCTGTTGCCATCAAGGTAGTCGTGCCCGTCACCAGCCTCTGCCCCTGCTCAAAAGAGATCTCCGCCTACGGTGCCCACAACCAGCGCTCACACGTCACCGTCACCGTACATACCAACGATTTTGTCTGGATTGAGGACATTATCGACCTTGTTGAAGGGGAAGCATCATGCGAGCTCTTCGGCTTGCTAAAACGTCCCGACGAAAAATATGTGACCGAACGCGCCTACGACAACCCCAAATTTGTTGAGGATATGGTCCGTGATGTTGCAGCGCGTCTCAATAGCGACAACCGAATCGACTCCTACACGGTAGAGTCAGAAAACTTTGAGTCTATCCACAACCATTCAGCCTACGCCCTGGTAGAACACAATAAAACACTAACATAGTGGTTTTATCTCCAATATTCATGACTACCTTGTTTCGCCCCCGGTATCGGAGTACAGTTTGCTCCAGAAGATGCCGGGGGCAAAGGCAGGTCTCGTTTTTCACTCACCTATGCTGTGGCATAAAGTGATCTCCATACCGCAGTACTCTGACCCAGCTAACAAAAATAAATATCGAATGCTTTAAAATCCGTTGCAGTCGCCACTTTAATTAAAGGTCACTCAAACGCATTTTTTGGGGCATCTGGAAATAAAGGGTAGCCAGATGAAAAGCTTTTTTAACAACTTCACCAGCCGCATGTTCTTAGGCGAGCTTGCTGTGCACGCCTTGCTGGCAAGCGCACTTTTCTTTCTTGCCCTGCCACTACTCAAACAGGAATACCAAAATCAGTTCATTGAACAGGCACAACAGACTTCCAAGCGTATTGCCACCCTATTACAAAACAGCGCGCCCCCCTACCATCTGGAGAGTCTTGTGGGCCACGGCGACATCGTTCACGCCCGTCTGATCAGTGCGGACCGGGCCAGTGGCAGTTTTAAACACGACTTGGCATATGGCAGTGACAGCAATCACCGCTATCAGATAATCACCCCCTTGCGAACGGCAGGCGAACAACTGATTTTAGAGTTGGGGTACGACGAAACACCCACTGAGCAACGCATTACCAACGCCTTTCATTTCGGGATCAACCTGGCAATCGCTTATGTAGTATTGGCCATGCTGGGTATCGCGCTACTCGGGTCACAGCTGACACGCCCACTGCGGCACTTGCGCCAGACGGCCTTAAATATTGCTGCTGGCCACCCCATGGAACAGATCAATACCGATACAGAGATCACTGAAGTCAAAGAACTCGCCAACAGCCTGGAGCGGATGCGTAACAGGCTGGTGACCCAACGTGAAGATCTGGCGATACGCGAAGCGCGTGTCAGTGCGGTCATGGATAACATCGCTGACGGCCTTATCACCATCAACGAACTGGGGCAGATTCAATCATTCAATCTGGCAGCAGAGCGCATCTTCAACCACAGCGCCAACGAAATGGTCGGCAACTCTGTTAACGTCCTGTTTGCCGCGCCCCTTATCTCGCGCAATCCGGATAACGGTGAGGCCCGCGCCACGATCGAACAACACGCCCCCTATGAAACACTCGGACGACGTAAAGATGGCAGTACCTTCCATATGGAGGCCTCAATCAGTGAGATTTGCGAACTGGCAGGCTGCATCTCCATCGTCATCTGCCGCGATATTAGTGTGCAAAAGCAGGCTGAACTGGAGATCAAATCGCTCAAGGATGACCTTGAACAGCGTGTTGTTAAACGCACCCTGGAGCTGGCCTCTGTCAACAAAGAGCTACAGCATCAGGCACTGCACGATGCCCTCACCAGTCTGCCCAACCGGGTGCTGATGCAGGACCGTCTGCAACAGGCCACACGTGCCGCCAAACGTGAAGGCCACTCACTGGCACTGATGATTACCGATCTGGACCGGTTCAAAGAGATCAACGACACCCTCGGCCACCACTACGGTGATCTGCTCCTGCAACAGGTGGCGGGACGGGTACGCAGCGCACTACGTGATTCCGATACCGTCGCCCGGCTCGGCGGCGACGAGTTTGCAGTCCTGCTACCCACCATCCAGAATGAGGAGCAGGCAACTCAGGCCGCCATCAAAATCGCCACCGCCATGGACGCCCCTTTCATTCTTGAAAACCAAAATTTTCATGTTGGCATCAGTATCGGCATCGCCATCTATCCCAAAGATGGCGATAATTCAGCCCATCTCATGCGACGCGCCGATGTAGCTATGTATGTTGCCAAACGGGCACAGAGCAGCTACGCCTTTTACAACCCTGAACAAGATCAACACAGCGCCAGCCGTCTCGCCTTAGTGGGTGAGCTACGCCGCGCCCTGGAACAGAACCAACTGGTGGTTCACTACCAACCCACTGTTGATATCAAACAACGTCTGGTCGTCGGTGTTGAGGCGCTGTTGCGCTGGCAACACCCCATCCGTGGCACACTGCAACCCAGCGAGTTTATCCCCCTGGCGGAACAGACCGGCCTCATCAAGGGATTGACCCTCTTTGTGCTGAATGAGTCGCTGCAACAGCTGCACCAGTGGCAGGCAAAAGGTGTGCAGCTGCGTATGGCCGTCAATCTGTCGGCACGTAATCTCAACGACCCTGATCTCGTCAAACAGATCGATGGACTGCTGAACCATTGGCAGGTTCTGCCTGAACAGTTGCAACTGGACATCACCGAAAGCGCCATCATGGAGGATCCAGCCCGCGCCATGAGCACGTTATCGCGGATCTACGCCATGGGTATCAAACTCTCTATTGACGATTTTGGCACCGGCTATTCATCCCTTGCCTATCTCAAACAGCTCCCCGTACATGAGATCAAAATCGACCGCTCCTTTGTTGAGGGCATGGTTAGCAACAATGAGGATCGTGTCATCGTCCGCTCCACTGTCGACCTCGCCTTCAACATGGGCCACCGGGTCATTGCCGAAGGGGTTAACAGTAAAGAGGCCCTTGCCCTGCTGGCCAGCATGGGGTGCGACCATGCTCAGGGCTTCTTTATCAGCAAGCCTCTGCACGGTAGTGAACTCTATCAATGGCTGAAAACCAATACCGAATGGCGCGCCGATATCAAGCCACGCAATACACGACCTGAACCTGAGATGGTCTAGATAGCTGGAATACCAGGCGACTAGAGCCAGTAAACCAGCAGCTGCATACACAACAGCGCCATCGCACCCGCCAAAACATCATCCAGCATAATGCCAACGCCGCCATGAACATGGGCATCAACCCAGCTAATCGGCCAGGGTTTCACAATATCAAAGAGACGAAAGAGCACAAAACCCACCACCACCCAACCCCACCCGACAGGGGCCGCCGCCATGGTGATGAGATAACCCACAAACTCATCCCAGACAATTCCCGGATGGTCATGCACCCCCATGTCACTGGCGGTACGGTGGCAGAGCCAGATTCCAACCAGTGTCAACAGCAGCAGAATCAGCAGATATAGCGATAGGGAGAGTGGCTGCAACAACAGGTAGAGCGGCACCGCCGCCAGCGTGCCCCAGGTACCCGGTGCCTTGGGCATCGCACCACTGCCAAAGCCAAAGGCGAGCAGATGGATCGGATTACGCCAGTTTAATTTGGGTAATACACCACGCTGTTTAGCCAAAGTGCTGATACCCCCCGGCGTGATACGGAATAGCGTCACCACGGTCAGAGGTTAACCGCAGACCTGGCAGCACCTCAATCTGGCCAATGCAGGTGACAGCGCAGTCGATCGCTTGCAGCGCCTGGCTCAGCGCCACCTCATTACCAGCAGGCAGTGTAAAACAGAGTTCATAATCATCCCCCGCTGTGAGCGGCAGCCGCCACCACTCATCACCGCCCCCCTTCACCTCAGCGGCCACGGGCAAGCTATCAAGGTTCACCGTCGCCCCAACACCGCTGGAAACAAGGATATGGCCGAGATCCCCGGCCATACCATCGGAGATATCAATCGCAGCTGTTGCCAACCCACGTAGCGCCAGGCCCACGGCCACACGTGGTGTTGGGCGCTGTAACCGTGAGATAAAATAGTCACGACGTGACGGGGCCAAAATTAACTCAGTACGATCCAATGCCAACTGCAATCCCAATCCAGCATCACCCAGCTGACCAGTCACGTAGATCAGATCCCCGACCTTGGCACCATCACGGCGTAACGCCTGGCCAGGGGGCACAAAACCGCAGATTTGCAACGTAATAGTGAGCGGGCCACGGCTAGTATCCCCCCCCACCAACGCCACACCATGCTCGGCGGCCAGCTGGCTCAACCCCTCAGAAAACCCCTGCAACCAGCGCTCATCCACCGCTGGCAGTGTCAGCCCCAGCAACATCCAGGCAGGCTCCGCCCCCATGGCGGCCATATCACTCAGATTGACCGCCACGGTTTTGTAACCAATATCATCAGGGGAGGTGTGCAAGGGAAAATGGACCCCCTCAACCAAGGTATCCATACTCAGCGCCAGACTCTCGCCAGCGGCGGGGGTCAACAGTGCGGCGTCATCCCCTACCCCCAGCAGCACATCACCACGGGCCGCCATGCCGCGACTAAAATAGCGCTTGATCAGCCCAAATTCAGAGATAGCCATGGTGTGTCTGCTAGGCGTCCGGCCAACGCACTATTTTTTTGGGGTGCGCTGAATTTCCAGCTGACGGGTCTGCTGGGCAACCTTATCCAGTACGCCGTTGACATATTTATGGCTCTGATCAGCGCCAAACATCTTGGCCGACTCCAGCGCCTCATTAATAACCACCCGATACGGGACGTCGGGACGTGATACCAACTCAAACGTCGCCATCCGTAAAATGGCACGCTCCACCGGGTCAACACTATTAATATCACGGTCAAGAAAAGGTTTGATCTGCTGGTCTAGGGCCTCCAGCTGACCCGCCACCCCATGCAGCAGCACCTTAAAGTACTCGAGATCAACCTTGGCCATCTCACGCTCCACCAGAAACTGATCGTGGATTTCAGAGATATTTTCTCCAGCCATCTGCCACTGATAGAGTGCTTGCACGGCACTGCGACGTGCCTTGGAACGGGCATTACTCAAATTTTATTGCTCCTTAATTTATCCCCCCTCACCCTAACCCTCTCCCCCAGGGGGGGCGAGGGGACTGGATGCACTTCGTAGCAAAGTAACGGGGAATTTCTACTACAGCTTATCAACGCCCTTAAGCAGATTGATCATCTCAATCGCCGACATGGCTGCTTCAACACCTTTATTCCCAGCTTTAGTACCAGAACGCTCAATCGCCTGTTCGATACTGTCCACGGTCAATACCCCAAAGGCGACTGGCAGATCATGCTGCATCGCCACCATCGCCAACCCTTTGGAACACTCACCCGCCACATACTCAAAATGGGGGGTACCCCCACGAATCACTGCACCAACAGCAATGATGGCATCATGTTTTTTCTTCGCCGCCACTCGTTGTGCCAACAGCGGCAGCTCATACGCACCGGGGGCATAGATCAGGTCGATATTCTCGACCTTGCCGCCATGGCGCTTGATGCAATCAATAGCACCAGCGACCAAATGCTCCACCACAAAACTATTAAAACGGCCGGCAACAATGGCAAAGCGGTGGCCAGCGGCGCTGAAATCACCCTCGATTAAATTCACGTCTTTCATCTATTTTCCTTAAAACAGTTGGCACTCAGGCCCGTGCATGCGTTAGCGGCCTATTGTAACCGCCCCTAGAGCCTTCCGGATACAACGGATCACCGCAAACAGGCTCGCGGCATGCGCTCGCTACACATACTCCACCACCTCAAGACCAAACCCGTCCAACCCATGAAGCTTCTTTGGCGCGCCCATCACACGCATTTTACGCACGCCAATGTCAGAGAGGATCTGCGCCCCGGCACCATAGCCACGCAGGTCTGAACTGGTTTCGGGACGGGGCAGATTAATGCCACGGTCCTGCAGCTGGTAATCACGGATCCGTTTGACCAGATCCGCCGGCTTCTCCTCATGCTGTAACAGCAAAATCACCGCTGATGACTCATCGGCCACTCGTTGCATGGCCACACGCAGTGGCAATCCCCCATCCCCGCGCTGCACCGCCAGCAAGTCGGTGAAGGTATCCGCAAGATGCACACGCACTAGAATGGGCACATCAGGTAGGACCTCACCCTTCACCAGGGCCAAATGCAATGCTTTATCAGCGTAGTCCTGGTAGGCCAGCAGCCGGAATTGGCCATACTCCGTGGGTAGCTGGCACTCTGCCACCCGTTCAACACTTTTTTCGTGCTGCAGGCGGTAGCGGATCAAATCGGCAACCGTGCCAATCTTAAGGCCGTGCTCTTTGGCAAAAATCTCCAACTCGGGACGACGTGCCATGGTGCCATCATCATTCAGGATCTCAACGATGACACTGGCAGGTTCAAACCCTGCCAGACGCGCCAGGTCACACCCCGCCTCTGTGTGGCCAGCGCGACTCAATACCCCGCCAGGCTGGGCCATAAGGGGGAAGATGTGACCGGGTTGGTTAATATCCTCCGGCACGGCACCAGCCCTCACGGCAGCCTGTACTGTCATGGCCCGATCAGCGGCGGAGATACCGGTAGTCACCCCCTCTGCCGCCTCAATCGAAACAGTAAAATTAGTGCCATGTTTAGCATGGGTATCCGCCACCATCAGCGGCAATTTCAACTGCTCACACCGCTCACGGGTCAATGGCAGGCAGATCAGGCCACGGGCGTAACGGGCCATGAAGTTGATATCTTTGGCCTGCACACACTCTGCCGCCATGATCAGATCGCCTTCGTTTTCACGATCCTCATCATCCATCAACACCACCATCTTGCCCTGGCGGATATCTTCAATAATCTCTTCGATACTATTCAGTGCCATGCGCTCAGTTAACCCTTCAAAAAACCGTGTTCAGCCAGAAGTGCCAGTGATACCCCGATACCGTTAGCTGTTGCCGCCTGGTCACCCAGCAACAGCCGTTCCAGATAACGGGCCACCAGATCGACCTCGATATTAACGCGCCGCCCAACGTTATATTCATTGATTGTGGTAATCATGCCGGTATGCGGGATAATGTTGACCTCAAAAAGCGCACCATCAACCCGGTTCACCGTCAGACTGACACCATCAATACAGATCGAACCTTTCACCGCCACATATTTGGCCAGCCCATCGGGAATCCGCACACAAAAACATAACGACTCCCCCACCGGCTGGCGCGATTCAATGATCCCCACCCCGTCCACATGGCCGCTGACCAGGTGGCCACCCAGCCGTGTGGTGGGGGTCAGCGCCTTCTCCAGGTTCACCGCCCGACTAACCCTGAAATCCCCGAGGGTAGTTTTATCGAGGGTCTCGGCAGAGACATCCATCGCCACATCAGTGGCGCTGAACTGCACCACCGTCAGACAGATACCATCCACGGCGATGCTATCGCCTAGCGCCACATCACCCATATCAAGATCGCCCACAGCAATCGTCAAACGACGATCATTGCCCTTGGCTGCAAGCGCCTTGATGGTGCCACGTGCTTCGATGATTCCGGTAAACATGCCGTTCCTCAAGTCTCAAATGTAGGCTGGGGTCACCCTAACGGGTACAAGCGATGCGCAGTACCACTGTCATACAAATCCACCATAACTATTCGAACATATCCAACTCAACCGTCACACTGTTTCAATGACGCGTTAATAACGTCAGGCGAATATCACCACCCACCTGCCGCACATCCTTCAACACCAGCGCCACCCGCTGCTCCATTTTTTCCAATAGTGGAAGACGGATAAGGCCGCTGGCACCATCCCCCAGCAGATGCGGTGCCATATAGACCACCAGCTCATCGACCAATCCTGCCGCGAGAAAAGCGCCACTCAATGTCGGTCCGGCCTCAATCAACACTTCGTTGTAGTGCAGATCATTGAACTGCCCCATGAGTCCATGGAGATCGAGTTTGCCATTTTCACTCAACAGTTCGATCACACCAATACCCGCTTGCTCCAGCGCTTCGCGAGACGCCTCATCGGGAGGGCTGGTGGCGATCCAGATCTGCCCCTCCTGCTGTAGTATCTGGGCATCCAGCGGGATTCGCAGTGCAGTGTCGAGCACTACCCGGTCCGGCTGTTTACACTCAAACGGTACACGTACGTTCAGACGCGGGTCATCGGCCAACACTGTGTTGATGCCAGTCACAATCACCGAACTACGCGCCCGCAGCCGCTGCACATCCTCGCGCGCCGCTTTGCCGGTAATCCATTTACTCTCACCACTGGCAAGCGCGGTACGGCCATCCAGACTCATCGCCAATTTGCAACGCACGTAGGGACGGCCACGGCTGAAGCGGGAGATAAAACCGGGGTTGAGTTGCCGCGCCTCTGCCTCCAGCAATCCAACAGCGGTCTCAATACCGGCCTGTTCCAACAGCGCCAATCCCCGTCCTGATACTTTTGGATTAGGGTCAACCATCGCCGCCACCACTCGTGCCACACCGGCATTCAACAGCGCCTCAGCACAGGGCGGGGTCCGGCCATAATGGCTGCACGGCTCCAACGTCACATAGGCGGTAGCCGCCCGTGCCCGATCACCTGCCTGACGCAAGGCGTTAACCTCGGCATGTGGCTCACCGGCCCGTTCATGCCACCCCTCACCCACCACCTCGTCATCACGCACAACGACACAACCAACCCGCGGATTGGGATCGGTGGTCCATAAACCACGTTCGGCCAGACGTAGCGCCTGGGCCATGTAGGTATAATCAGCGGTCGTAAACATATAGGGAGATTACCTGATATACAGATCAGTAAAGCGACAACTACTCATTGCCCTTCTTGGTTTTTTTCTGATCACTGTTGGGCAGCAGCGAGATCTGTTGGGCGGTCAGTTCAGCCGGTGCTTCGTTTTCGAGACGGTCTATCGCCTCACGAAAGGCGCTAACATCCTGAAAACTGCGATAGACCGAGGCAAAACGGATATAGGCCACCTGGTCGAGCTGGGCCAGCGCCGCCATCACCCATTCTCCAAGACGACGTGACGGCACTTCCCGATCACCAGTGGCACGTAGCTGGTTTTTGATACGGCTGATCGCATCCTCAATCCGCTCAGTGGCCACCGGCCGCTTCTCCAGAGAGCGTTGCATACCGCGACGCAGCTTCTCTTCGTCAAACGGCTCGCGGATACCATCCTGTTTGACGATGCGCGGCAGCGCCAGCTCGGCGGTCTCAAAGGTGGTAAAGCGCTCAGCGCAGGTGAGGCACTCGCGCCGCCGCCGCACACTGTCACCTTCATTGGCGAGGCGTGAGTCGATCACCTTGGTCTCTTCGGCACCACAAAAGGGGCAACGCATTGCGCTCTATTCCTCGCTTGGAGTTTAGCTAGCGTAAACCGGCAGACGCTTGCAGACCACGGCGACCTTTTCGCGCACCGCGTCGATCACTGCCTGTTCGCCCTTGGCGTCGATAATGTCGCAAATCCAACTCGTCAAATCACGACACTCATCCTCGCCAAAACCACGGGTGGTGATGGCGGGTGTGCCAACCCGGATACCAGAGGTGACAAAAGGCGACTGCGGGTCGTTAGGTACGCTGTTTTTGTTGATGGTGATATGGGCGTTGCCCAGCCACGCATCGATCTCTTTGCCGGTCAGCCCCTGTTTAATGAAGCTCACCAACATCAAGTGGTTGTCGGTACCACCAGAGACTATCTCAAAACCACGTTTAGTGAAGACGTCCGCCATCACCCGTGCATTTTTTACTACCTGCTGCTGATAGGTTTTGAAACCAGGTTCCAGCGCCTCCTTGAAGGCCACCGCCTTAGCGGCGATGACATGCATCAGAGGGCCGCCCTGAATACCGGGGAAAACAACGGAGTTGAGCCTCTTTTCGATCTCGGGATTGGCCTTGGCGAGAATGATGCCGCCGCGTGGACCGCGCAATGTCTTGTGAGTGGTAGAGGTGGTAACGTCAGCAATGCTCACCGGGTTGGGATAGACACCCGCAGCAATCAGCCCCGCAACGTGGGCCATATCCACAAACAGATAGGCACCAACACTATCGGCGATGTCGCGGAAACGCTGCCAATCCACTACTCGGGAGTAGGCGCTGAAACCGGCGATGATCATCTTTGGTTTGTGCTCTTTAGCCAGCGCGTCAACCTGCTCGTAATCGATCTCACCGGTCGTCTCATCCAAACCGTATTGAATGGCGTTATAGATCTTGCCGGAAAAGCTGACCTTGGCGCCGTGGGTCAAGTGGCCGCCGTGGGCCAAACTCATGCCCAGCACGGTATCACCCGGTTGCAGCAGAGCCATGTAGACGGCGGCGTTGGCCTGGGAACCGGAGTGCGGCTGCACATTGGCGTAACCAGCACCAAACAGCTCTTTGACGCGATCAATCGCCAGCTGCTCAGCCACATCCACAAACTCACAACCGCCGTAATAGCGTTTGCCCGGATACCCTTCGGCATATTTATTGGTGAGAACGGACCCTTGGGCCTCCATCACTCGTGGGCTGGCGTAGTTCTCGGAGGCAATCAGTTCAATATGCACCTCCTGACGCTCACGCTCGTGCTCCATCGCAGCCCACAGTTCTGCATCGTATCCAGCAATGGTCATATCGTTGGTAAACATGGCGTTACATATCTCCGGCTAAGCTGAAAAGAGAAACTTGAAAGGGTTACTAGGATACCCGATTCGGGCCGGTTCTGCCTTAGGGTTAAGCCCGATAATTCGAATTTTCAGACAGCAGCCTAGAGCGGGCAGGAGTCCCACAGAAAAACTCCTGGAGATAGCGGACCAGCATGAGCATTTATTCAAGCTACGTCATGAGGCAGCTGATTGAACTACTATATGACAGCTGACCCACTCGGCAAAGACTGCCCTCTCCATATCCACGGCCATCTCACCAGCTCATCTAATCAAAGAGTCGATGGGTCGATCCGGTTGGTAGATGCCAAGCAGGATATCGACGAGATGGCGCATCACCCACCGGCAGCGCTACATCAAGCTGCTCAATATTTTACTACCAAATTCAGCACCATCCAGCAGCAGCTTAATGCGTTTGCAAGCGAGAGCCAGCGGCTGGAAGATGAGCTGACCCGAGTCCACATGCTGCGCGTGACGGATGAGTTGACCCAGCTCCCCAGTCGCCGCGCCCTGATATAACGACCTGAAATAAAAAAGGCCCGCTTCAAGCGGGCCTTTTTTGTTGTTATTACAAGTGCTCCCGTTACGGTGTGGAGTCGACCTCGGCACCCTCCTTCTCAACCACCACCAGATCAGTCTTGCTCACCCCCATCAGGATAACCAGACTACTGGCGATGAAGATGGATGAGTAGGTGCCGACCGCGATACCAATGATCAGCGCCAGGGAGAACCCGTGGAGGGTGGTGCCACCGAAGAGGAAGAGTGAGACCACGACCAGCATGGTGGTACCGGAGGTCATGATAGTGCGTGACAGCGTCTGGGTGACGGACTGATTGATGATCTCGGCCGCCGTTTCCTTGCGTACCTTACGGAAGGTTTCGCGGATACGATCGTAGACGACAACGGTGTCGTTGATCGAATAACCGATGATCGCCAGCACCGCCGCCAGCACCGTCAGATCGAACTCGATCCAGAAAATGGAGAAGACACCCACCATGATGATAACGTCGTGGAGGGTGGCGAGCACGGCGCCAACGGCGAAGCGGATCTCGTAACGGAAGTAGACATAGATCAAAATGCCAAACAGCGCCGCCAGGACCGCCAAACCGCCATCCTCGGTCAGCTCATCGCCCACCTGCGGCCCGACAAACTCAATGCGACGCAATTCAACCTTGTGACCGTCAGCATTCAACGCCGCCAGCACCTTGTTGCTGATCTCGGCCGCCGCCGATTTACTTGGTGCCAGGCGGATCATGACATCCTGCGTGGTGCCAAAATGCTGCACAACCGCTCCGTCGAAACCACCCTTGGCCAGCGCACCCCGCACCTCCTGCAGGTCAGCCGACTGTTCATACCCCACCTCTATCAACGTGCCGCCAGTAAAGTCGATCCCCAGGTTCAAGCCACGGGTCGCCACCGAAACAACGGAGATGATCACCATGACCAACGCAACCAGCAGCGCCAGCTTGCGCTTGGCCATAAAGTCGATTGTATTTTTGACCTTGAAAAATTCCATCATCCCTCTCCTTAAATCGACAGCTTCTTCACGCGGCGGCCGCCGTATGCCAGATTGACCAGCGCGCGAGTACCAAGTATGGCCGTGAACATGGAGGTGAGAATGCCGAGGCAGAGCACCACCGCAAACCCCTTGACCGGCCCCGACCCCAATCCAAAAAGGGTGATCCCGGCAATCAACGTGGTGATATTGGAGTCGGCGATAGTCGCGGCCGCCCGCTCGAAACCAGCGTGAATACTAGCCTGTGGCGAGTTGCCGTTACGTAGCTCCTCGCGGATACGTTCGTAGATCAACACGTTGGCATCCACCGCCATACCAATGGTCAAGACAATACCAGCGATACCGGGCAGGGTCAGCGTCGCTTGCAACATTGACAACAATGCCGTGAGCAGCACCAGATTCATCACCAAAGTGATGTTGGCAATCATGCCAAAGGCACGGTAATAGAGCACCATGAATGTCATCACCACGGCAAAACCGATCACCATCGATTTCATGCCCATATCAATATTGTCCTGACCCAAGCTTGGGCCAACGGTACGCTCTTCGATAATTTCAAGCGGCGCTGAAAGGGCACCGGCACGCAGCAGCAGCGCCAGATCACGGGCTTCATTAGCGCCATCCAGGCCGGTGATCTGAAAACGTTTACTGAACGGTTCACGGATGCGGGCGAGGCTGATCACCTCCTCCACCTTCAGTTTTTGCTTCACCTCAACACCATCAACAATCTTGGTTTCAGTCTTACTTTCGACAAACACCACTGCCATCAGCTTGCCAACATTCTCTTTAGTGGTGTCGTGCATTTTGGTAGCGCCCGTACCATTCAGGGAGATAAATACCGCCGGGCTGGCATCAGTCTGATCCAGACCGGAAGAGGCATCAACAATCGAGTCACCCGTGATAATAATATTTTTCTGCAGCAGTACCGGGTTACCGTTACGCTCTTTATATAGGCGTGAACCGACAGGCACACGACCGCCAATGGCATCCTGCAGATCACCGGTCTCGTCCGCCATGCGGAAATCGAGGGTTGCGGTGGCACCCAGAATCTCCTTGGCACGAGCAGTATCCTGGACCCCCGGCAACTGCACCACAATACGGTTTTCACCCTGCTGCTGGATCAGTGGTTCAGCCACACCCAGCTCGTTAATACGATTACGGAGTGTTGTTACGTTCTGCTGTACGGCCAGTTTGCGGGTTTCACGCATCTCCTGATCAGCCAGTTTTACGCTTATGAGAAACGCATCACCCTGCTCCTCATCCGCCAACATCAGATCACGAAACTCCTTGCGGATCAGCGTCTCAGCACTCTTGCGATCCTCAACGCTGCGGAACTTGATCTGCACACCCCCCGCCGAGGCACGACCAATGGTGAGGTAACGAATTTTGCTGTCGCGCATCAAACCACGTATATCACCCACATAACGATCTTCAGCCATCTCAATAGCCGCATCGGTATCCACCTCCATCAGGAAGTGCACACCACCACGCAGGTCAAGCCCCAGATACATCGGCATTGCCCCCAGGGCACGCAGCCAGTCCGGCGTTGAAGGTGCCAGATTCAGGGCAACCACATACCCCTCATCGAGACTCTTTTTCAGTCCGTCGCGGGCCTTCAGCTGCTCTTCGGTATTATTAAAACGGACAATCAACCCCTGCGGCTCCAGGTCCATCGCCTTGGAGTCGATCTCCAGACGCCGCAGCTGGGAGCGCACATCATCAACCGTCGCATCGGTGACGGCGGCACCACGAACAGATGAGATCTGGATGGCCGGATCCTCTCCATAAATATTTGGCAATGCGTAAAAAACACCAACCACCATCACAACGACGATCAGTAGATTTTTCCACCAGGGGTATTGATTAATCATATTTTAGGTACCCGGAACTTCCGCTGTTTCATGAGTGAATTGTGGGTTAAAGCTTCAAACTACCCTTAGGCAACAGTGAACCCACAGCATTCTTCTGTACCTGCACCTCAACACCGGTGGCAATCTGCAATGTGATGAAGCTCTCATCCACCTTGGTGATACGACCCGCCAAACCACCCGTGGTCACCACTTCGTCATTTTTAGCCATGCCTGCGGTCATCTTTTTGTGCTCCTTGGCACGTTTGAGCTGAGGACGCAGCAACATGAAGTAGAAGATCACAAACAGTACCACCAGGAAAATGATATTGGCAAAACCTGGCTCCGCAGCGGCAGCGGGTGCCTGCTGGGCCATTGCATCAGTGATAAAAAAGCTCATAACATCCTTCCCTAATTAATTAAAAACACAATTAAAACTGTTCGGCTAATCGGCATACGCGCCTATTAATCAAGCGCCCCTGGCGCAAACGGCGCTCATTATGACACAGCTTCTCCATTTTTGGCGCGCCGGGCATAAAACTCCGCTACGAAGGGTTCCAGGCGTCCGTCGGCAATGGCCGCACGCAACCCCTGCATCAACTCCTGATAGTAGTAGAGGTTGTGAATGGTGTTCAAACGTGCACCTAAAATCTCCTGGCATTTATCAAGATGTTTGAGGTAGGCACGGCTGTAGTTACGACAGGTATAACAGCCACAGCTCTCATCTAGTGGTCGGGTATCTTTTTCATGCTTGGCGTTACGGATACGAATATCACCAAAATGGGTAAAGAGGTGACCATTGCGGGCGTTACGGGTGGGCATCACACAGTCGAACATGTCTATGCCACGCCGCACCGCCTCAACAATATCTTCTGGCCGTCCCACCCCCATCAGGTAACGTGGCTTATCGGTCGGCATCTGCGGCTGCAGATGGTCGAGGATCATGATGCGCTCCTCTTCGGTTTCACCCACTGAAAGTCCACCGATGGCATAACCGTCAAAACCGATCTCAGCTAAACCATTCAAGGAGGTTGTTCGTAGCGCCGGATACATGCCGCCCTGCACAATGCCAAACAGTGCCGAATCATTCCCCTCATGGGCAGCCCGGCTCCGTTTGGCCCAGCGCAGTGACAGCTGCATCGAACTGCTGGCCTGCGCTTCGCTGGCGGGATAGGGGGTGCATTCATCAAAGACCATCACGATATCGGCCCCCAGCTCACGCTGTACCTGCATGGAACGTTCAGGATCGAGGAATACCTTGTCACCATTCACGGGGGAACGAAAGGTCACCCCCTCCTCCGTGATCTTGCGCATCTCCCCCAGACTGAAGACTTGAAAACCACCGGAATCGGTCAGAATCGGCCCCTCCCAGTGCATAAAATCGTGCAGATCACCGTGCAGCTGGATCACCTCCGTGCCTGGACGCAACATCAAATGAAAAGTATTGCCCAGAATAATCTCGGCACCGGTACCACGCAGCTCTTCCGGCGTCATCGCCTTCACCGTACCGTAAGTGCCCACCGGCATGAAGGCGGGGGTCTGTACCGTGCCACGGTCAAAAGCCAGAGTGCCACGGCGGGCAGCGCCATCGGTTTTTAATAGTTCAAACTTCATTGGGGATCTCTCTTGCCGCCAATACACCTGCCTGGGGCAGAATTAACATGGCGTCGCCATAACTGAAAAAACGGTACTCCTGTTCAACGGCATGGCGATACGCCGCCATCATCCGTTCATATCCGCCCAGCGCACTCACCAACATCAGCAGCGTCGACTCCGGCAGATGGAAGTTGGTGATCAACAGATCGATCACCTTAAACTGGTAGCCAGGGGTAATAAACAGGCGGGTCTCGCCACTGTAAGGCTGCAATCGGCCTGCTTCGATACCGGCCAGCTGCGCCGCGCTCTCCAGGCTACGGACCGACGTTGTACCGACCGCCACCACTCGCCCACCACGCTGCCGGGCGGCGCCGATCTTGTCACAACAGGTCTGATTCACCTCCAGATACTCGGCGTGCATGTGGTGGTCATCAATATTATCAACCCGTACCGGCTGAAACGTGCCCGCCCCAACATGCAGGGTCACAAACGCCTGTTCCACCCCTTTGGCCGCCAACCTATCCAGCGTGGCTTGATCAAAGTGAAGGCCCGCCGTTGGGGCTGCCACAGCACCTGGGTTGGCGGCGTAGACGGTCTGATAGCGGTCGTGGTCGGCCAGTTCGTCAGCGCGATCTATATAGGGTGGCAGGGGGATGTGGCCTATCTCATCCAAAATCTCAAACAGTGGGCGTGGGTCGTGGAAACGCAGCTGGAACAGATCCGCCTCCCGTCCCAGCACCTCCACCTCAACGCCATTATTGAGTGGGCCATCCAGCTGTAGACGACTGCCAACCTTGGGGGATTTGCTGGCCCGCACATGGGCCAGGGCGTGGTGCGGGTCCAACACCCTTTCAATCATCACCTCAACCTTGCCACCACTGGCCTTGCAGCCAAACAGCCGCGCCGGGATCACCCGTGTATCGTTAAAGATCAGCAGATCACCGGGCTGGAGCAGTTCAACAATATCCGCAAACATACGGTCCGCCAAAACACCCCTCCCACCGTCCACAAGCAGCAGGCGGCTGTCGCAGCGCCGAGCCAGTGGCTGCTGTGCGATCAGCTGGGGTGGGAGTTGATAATTAAAGTCACTACGTTGCATGGCGCGGGATGTTATCAGTTTCGTTGGCGTCTAGCGAATCTGCGCGTCTGTTTTGGGCTTGCCGAATTAAATAAAGTCGTTATACTACGCGCTCCCGTTTAAATGGGGTTCGCCGGGATGGCGGAACTGGTAGACGCGCCGGACTCAAAATCCGGTTCTGGTGACAGAGTGCGAGTTCGATTCTCGCTCCCGGCACCAACTTGAAACAGTCAAACACTCAACAGTGCTGCTGATTCGGTTGGTAATACTCCATCCACTTAGTGTTATTCAAACCTGTACCCCCTGGGCACCACCACAATCCCCTCTGCCGAGACCTCAAACCGCTGGCGGTCCTGCGCCTGATCAAAGCCGATCATGACCCCTTCTGGCACAGCCACATGTTTATCAATGATACAGCGGTTGATCTGTGAACCGCGGCCGATCGTTACCCCTTCAAAGAGCAGCGAGTCGTGCACCATCGCCTCATCCCCGACAAACACATTATTGAACAGAATCGAGTGTTGAGCGCAGCCGCCAGAGATCACCGCGCCATTGGAGATGACCGAATTGATCGCAATCCCTTCGTTGCCCATGCGCCCCGCCACTGTGCGGGCCGGTGGGTGCTGCCCCGCATAGGTACGGATGGGCCACTCCTTTTGATATAAATTCATGGGCGGCACCTGATCCAATAGATCCATGTTTGCCTTGTAGTAGGCGTCGATCGTGCCTACATCGCGCCAATAACGGTCGGGCGAGACACGCCCCCCCTCGCCGCCAAACAGATAGCCATATATCTGGCCGCCAGCCAACATACGCGGAATAATATCCTTACCAAAATCGTGGCTGGAGTCGCTGCGCGCTTGGTCCTCTTCCAGCACCGCCAGAAGCCGCTTGAGCGAGAAAATATAGATCCCCATCGAGGCCAGGGCGCGCCCCTCGTGCCCATCCATCGCTGCTGGTTCGGCCGGCTTCTCAACAAAATCTGTCACCCGTTGCTGATCGTCCAGTGTCAGCACACCAAACTGGTGCGCCTCATTCAAAACCACATCCATACAGGCGATTGTCAGCTCTGCACCACTGGTCTGATGGGCGTTCATCATCGGTGCATAGTCCATGCGGTAGATGTGATCCCCCGGCAGGATCATCACATGCTCGGCACCACTACGCTCCAGCAGATAGATATTCTGGTAGATGGCATCAGCCGTTCCCCCATACCAACGCTCACCTTTACGCATCTGTGGAGGTACCAGCGTAATGTATTCGCCCAGCTCCGGATTGAATATCGACCAGCCATCACGCACATGTTTCTGCAGTGAGTGGGACTTATATTGCGTCAACATCAATACCCGCCGTACCCCCGAGTGCAGGCAGTTGGTCAGCACAAAATCGATAATGCGGTATTTGCCACCAAACGGCACCGCCGGTTTGGCGCGCTCCTCCGTCAATGGATGAAGACGTGATCCTGCCCCACCGGCGAGGATCACTGTCACTGTATTTGAGAAAGTCATAATGACTCCTGATCTGTTTTTATAATGTCCCTTACCGCGACGCCCCACCCGATAATCGCTGCTTGCGTTGAATCAACAACCAAAGCAGTAACCGTACCAGTGGCAGTCACTGCATAGGGATCATCCTGTTATCAAGATGACAAGGTGAATCCCGAGTCTCTCAAGCAGCCCCATTGAACCATGATAGGGCGCTGATCACCAAGATGGAGCAACCACCAATAAAAAGGGGCGCACTGCTGCGCCCCTTGGGGTTTAACTGAATCAGGCTTTACAGCGTTTTACCTTCAGAGTACCTCACTGTCGCCGCTGGAATGGTACCGCTCATTCCATGCTCAACAAAGGTTGGCAGCAAACCACTGCCCACACCCACATTCAGCGCACTGCCCAGGGTAACATCAGGTGCCCCAGTTGAAGGCTGTGCCACTTCCGCCAGGAAGATGCTCACTCGCAACGGTTTGATGTAGTACTGCACACCATCACTACCCGTCACCTGAGTGCCTGCCGGAATATTGATCACCTTTTGTGACAGCGCTGAACTCATCCTCCAGCCACTCTTCTGCAGGTCCCTATAGAGGTCTGGCATACCGTGCATCCAGCCATCAAATTGCAGCGCCAATGTTTTAGAGGCTCCCGTTTGATAACTGTAGCTGTATGACTGGGCAACCAGGCTGATCGGATCAGAGAGCAGTTTATACTGGCTGTTTGCGCCAATCAGATACTGCTGACTCCCCCAACCGCCGTTCTCTGAGTACTCCCAGTTAAACTGTACCGGACGGGTACTACCGGTGGGCACACCAAATCCATCCACCGTCACCGCCGCGCCTGAGGCATCCAGTGGTTGGTTCGAGGTATTAAACGCCTGCAATCCCCACTCACCAGAGGTATATACCATGCCGGTATCATCACCATTCGTGCTTGGATCATCCGCTTTGTACACCAGCTTCATGAAGGTGGTGGTATTGGCCGGATTGGTATCCAGCATCAACTTCACTTCAGGTCGCCACGGTGTGCCCAGGTGGTCGGTTCCTGCGGGCAGGAATGTGGTGATGGTGGATGGATTGACGGTTGATTGCAGCTCCAGCTGTACCTCATAGTCCGCCGCCACATTATTGGCCGCAACACGGCGTACCGCATAGTTCACACCGTTACTGTTGATGTAATACTCACGCCCCTGTTCAGGGGTAAAGTTGATGTCACCGGAAACCTCAAAGGTAGGCGTCCAGGTCTGCTGATCAAACGAGGTCAACTTCTTCTGCACCCAACCGGTCTTACCGGAGGTGAAATCACCGGTGTACTGAATATAAACAGAACCACCAATATCAACCCTCAACTGATGACCGTTAGTACCCACGTATACATTGCCACTGGCGGTGGTGGTCAAACCCTCCTGACCGTGTGTCGCAGGGTAGAAACCAGCGGTGGTAAAGTTTGCCACACCATCTGCCGCCGCCAGATAGACGTAGTTGACGGAGACCTGGTTCACATTATCCCAACGACCAATATTCACCGTCTTGCGGTTATCTCCCTTCAGAGATGCCCACTGGGTAAATGCCACCAGAGGACCGGCTGTATTGGTCTCAAACGACACACATTTGGCTGAAGGGGCTGCATTAAAGTCCACCTGCCCTCCCTCACACACCTTCCACGTGCCATTTTCGTTAAACAGCTCAAAATGTTTATTAACAAAGGTTTCAACCGCAATATCCTTGATATCAGCGGGGCTGCCAGCCACCAATGTACGTTTGGTAAAGGAACCATTAAACCGGTCTGAAACGGTAAACTGCTCCGGTGTGGTGCCTGCACCAAAGTCCTCGCGGGTCACTACTGTGCCCGAAGGTACGCCATTTTGGCCGCCGCCCCATAACTGATGCCGTCCCTGCCAAGCGCCATAATAGGCGTGCTGGGTAGCGCCATGGCTGTCGGTATAGGAGACCGGAAAACCAAACGATTTGTGTTTCTGTACGTCATCACCTGCCGCTACGCCGGTGGCGGCATTGGCATAAAAGAGTCCGTAACGGTGGGTCATCTCCACTTCGCTATTGCGATCCTTGTAGACAGGACCGCTGCCATCGTTTACGACCAGATAGGCGTCGTTATAGGCGTACGAGGCCGCAGCAACACCCGGCGTGCAGTTGGGGCCCATGCAGTTACTATAATCGGGGTACTCCACTTTACCGTAACCAGAACTGCCCGTACGATACAGGACTGCACGCGAGAACCCGTTGCCGCCACTTTCATTAACTTTCAACTCTGTCGTGCCACTGTTATTGCGCGATGTGGCAACAAAAGATTGTGTGGCTGCACTGTCAAATGCAACATTCAGATCCCACTCGCCGTAACTCAACACCGTGCCACTGGGATTAAAGGTAGCACCGCTGTAGATCTTAAACTCAGCACGAATCACCCGCTTTTGCCCGGGATTGTCCTCATCCTCCTCCTCAATCCAGACCTGAACTTTGTTAAGGCTGCCACTGCTACCGCTGGGGTGGGTGCCGGTCACAATCTCGGATTTAATCACCCATGGCTGTAGCTGTTTCACCGACACGCCGTTGTTCTCATCCTCCCACGCCACCATCGCCTTATAAGCAACACCATTCTGGTTGGCGCTGCTGTCGTAATGGGTCTGGGCCAGTGCACTCATCACCTGCTCAATAATGGAGAACTGCTCCAGGGCATGTTCTTCAACATACTTGGAGGTTGTGGCCTTGTTGTAATCTGAACTGGCACTTAAATTTGACGCCGCACGATCCAGGCGTCCCAGCAGCGATACGCTACGCAGGGAGGCCGCCGTTGAAGTCGAGGCCGGTACCGCTGATATCTCTGTCGGCAATGTATATGACGTGGCTGCTGCGCCCACAGTCGAGGTCGCGCTGTCGCCACCACAACCCGACAGTGCCAATGCCACACCGGCCACTACCGCCTTGAGTAAAAATTTTTGATGCATAATTTCACCTTGTTTGAATATGTTAGCAGCTACCATCACTGCCACAAAAAAGTCAGGCTGAAAAACTTCAAATCAGTTGAACTCTTTTATCGTCAGGCAACGCAGAAGGGTTGTGTTTTTTTATGAGACCCACGTCACAACTCACACCATTCACAAAAATCCAACACCATGGCAATACCAGAAACAACCCCCTTTATTCACAGAACATCAATGACTTTACACCATTGCTAGACATGCTCTAAAAGAACACGTCTAATACCCCATAGCCCTCAATTAAAACTGCCTCCCCATGAAAACAGCCTTTATTAAACAGTTAAGTGACATTACTGCCGCCGCATGGAACAGCCTTACCCAGGACAACAACCCTTTTTTAAAGCATGAATTTCTCGTGGCCCTGGAACGGCACAACTGTGTCGGCAGCAGCAGTGGCTGGCTCCCCCACCACATTGTCATCTACGCCGATGACGGTGCATTAATAGGTGCCGCCCCGCTCTATCTCAAATACAACTCCTACGGTGAGTTTGTCTTTGACTGGTCATGGGCAGAGGCCTATCAGCGCAACGGGCTCGATTATTATCCCAAACTGGTGGGTGCCATCCCCTTTACCCCCATGACCGGGGAGCGACTACTGATCGCCACAGATGCTGACCAGCAAGCCGTACACAGCGCTATACTCGACGCTGCCCTTCAGGTCGCCAATATCTACAACGCCTCCTCAATACACTGGCTCTTTCTCACCGATGCTGAAAAAACACGCCTACAGCAACAGAACCTGGCAATACGCCTCGACTGCCAGTACCACTGGCACAATAACGATTACAAAAGTTTTGATGATTATCTGAGCCACTTCAGTTCACGCAAACGTAAAAACATCCTCAAAGAGCGACGCCAGATACAGGAGGCCGGCATCACCTTTCGTATCGTGCATGGTCCTGAGATCACCCCTCAGGAGTGGCAGCTCTTTCACCACTACTACTGCGCCATCTATGACCGAAAATGGGGCGTACCCAGCCTGACGCTGGAATTTTTTGAAGAGATTGGCCAGACACTCGGCAACCAAGTGGTCTTGGTACTGGCCTACCAACAGGGTGACTGTATTGCGGCGGCCCTGAATCTACGCAGCGACACAACACTCTATGGTCGTCACTGGGGCTGTCGCGACCAGATCCCCGCCCTGCACTTTGAAACCTGCTACTACCAAGGGCTGGAATACTGCATTCAACAGGGGCTAAAAAGTTTCGAACCCGGCACCCAGGGCGAACATAAAATTGCCCGTGGCTTTCTGCCCGTCACCACCTGGTCCGCCCACTGGATTGCCCACCCCGAGTTCCGCAAGGCCATCGGGCAATTTGCGCTGGCTGAAGCCACCGAGATCGAAAAAAGGGTTGTCGCGCTGCAACAGCTCTCCCCCTTCCGCAGCGATGTAGCTTAGAATGGCCGCTCCTCTTTTATCCGGTTCAGAGTATGTTTGGTTATCGCCACAACTTTCACGCTGGCAACTATGCCGACGTCGTTAAACACGTAGTCCTCACCAGCCTGTTGCAGGCGCTGCAGCAAAAATCCAAACCGTTCTATCTGCAGGATAGCCACGGCGGCATTGGTCTTTATGACCTAACCAATCACGAGGCCGATAAAAACCGCGAGTACCTCAGCGGCATCAGCCGACTCTGGCAGGCCCCAAACCCACCTGCTGCCGTACAGCGCTACCTTGATATCGTACGTACCTTTAACAGTGGCGATGAGCTGCGCTACTACCCCGGATCACCGCGGCTGGGGCGCGCACTGCTGCGGGCCAATGACCGTATGGTAGTCACAGAACTCAACACTATTGATTGTGAAACATTAAAACGGGAGTTCAACGGCGACAGACAGGTGACGGTGCATCTGCAAGATAGCTATCAAGGTATCAAGGCCTACCTGCCGCCCACTGAGCGACGCGGGCTAGTGCTGATAGACCCTGCTTATGAGTTGAAGGATGAGTACACACGGCTCGTTCGTGGGCTGCAAAACGGTTACCAGCGCTGGCCTACGGGTATTTACGCCCTCTGGTACCCACTCATGAGCACAACCCTGCGGGAGAGTTTTTTTAAGGCCCTAAAAAAGACCGGGATCCGCAAAATCCTCACCGCCGAACTGAACATCACCCCCCTTCAGACAGAGAAGGCGATGTGTGGCAGCGGCATGATCATGATTAACCCCCCCTGGCAGCTGGACCAACAGCTCAAATCTGAGCTTGAGTGGCTATGGCCGCTCCTGAGTGATGCAAAAGAGGGGGGGGTAAATGTGGAGTGGTTAGTGCCGGAGTAGCTCGCTACTCAACCACGGCCGTAGAGTCTCATCAACTGCTTTAACTTCGGTGCCAACCCTTCATCCAGCTGTGCCCACTCAAAACGCCAGCGCCAATTACCGTCTGACGTGCCGGGAGTATTCATGCGATGTTCACTCCCCTGCCCCAGCAGATCCTGCATCGGCAAAATTGTCAGCCGGGCAACCGACGCCAGTGCCGAGCGAATCATCGGCCACGGCATGCTCTCCTGTGGAAACCCAAGATAAGACTGCACATGCTGCTGCACAGACTCGGGCAGTGACTGATACCAGCCCAGGGTTGTATCGTTATCATGGGTGCCGGTGTAGACCACACTATCAAACGTCTGGTGATGGGGCAGGTACGGGTTGTCTGCATCTCCGCCGAAGGCAAACTGCACTATTTTCATACCTGGCAGGTGATATTTCTGGCGCAGTGCATCGACCTCAGCGGTGATAACGCCAAGATCCTCCGCCACCAGGGGCAGTGGATCAAAGACCTGGTGCAACGCCTCAAACAGCTCATCACCGGGGGCCTTGACCCAGCGCCCATTCATCGCTGTTGCTTCATGGGCCGGAATCTCCCAGTACGCCTCAAAGCCACGAAAATGGTCGATGCGGACCCAGTCAAACATCGCCAGCTGCCCACCGATACGCTGCTTCCACCAGCTGAAACCGTCCGCCTGCATCCGTCCCCAGTTGTAGTGCGGATTGCCCCAACGCTGCCCTGTCGCGGAGAAATAGTCCGGCGGCACCCCCGCCACAACTTGGGCCTGGCCATGCTCATCTAAAAGAAACAACTCACGATTGGCCCAGACTTCAGCGCTATCGTGTGCCACAAAAATGGGCAGATCACCAAACAGCAACACACCGCGTTGATGGGCGTAACCACGTAACTGGTGCCACTGCCGGAAAAAAGCAAACTGTTCAAAACGAACATAGCTCACTTCATCCTTCAATACCTTACCCATCGCCGCCAGCGCCAACGGGGCGCGATCACGCAGCTCATCCGGCCACGCTAACCAGTGGCGGTGCCCTTGGGCCTGACGAATCGCCTGAAATAGTGCGTAATCCTCCAGCCAGCCACTCTGCTCAGCCACAAAGTGGTTGTATTCAGCCCAAACGGAGTCGTCCGCACGTTGCAAAAACCCTTGATGGGCCAACTGTAGCTGATCACGCCGATGTTGCTCAAAATCCACAACCCCATCCGTGGTCCCCGCCTGCAACCACCCCCACTCCTGCAATCGATCAAGATTGATCAGCAAGGGGTTACCCGCATGCACAGAGAGTCCCTGATACGGTGAGAGGTCGCCATGGGTGGGTACCAACGGCAATACCTGCCAGACACTCATACCACTACCGGCCAGAAAGTCGACAAAACGGTAAGCGTCGGTGCCCAGATCACCACACCCTACCCCGCCTGGGAGAGAGGTTGGGTGTAATAGGACACCACTACGGCGACGACTCAGCGGGGTATCAGCGACGACCACTAAGACTCACGCCCCTGACGCATCACACCACCCGCCGCAGGGTTGCCACCCCCGTGGGTAAAGGAGTGTGCCAGATATTCGGGTGGTGCAACCCCCAGCATCTGATAGAGCGTATTGAGCTGCAAGCGGTAGAGCCGCTCAAAATCACGTACCGCGTCAGAGGGGTTGTAATCGCCAAACCACCAGAACCAGTCAGAGCCTTCACAGATCGCCAGCTGGCGCTCCAGCGCCCGCCGCTGCTCTTCACTCCATTTATCAGACGTGGCCACTTGGTCATAAACACGCTTGGCTTCAACCAACATATCCCAGCCACGGTTTTTGTCCTCACTGCCAATCCAGGTGGAAAAACTGCCGTAGACCCAGCTGCCCGCCACAATATGGGGCAACGAAGGTGAAGGCGATGCCTGCTGTTGTAACACCTCACTGAAGGTGGTGAGATCCAGGCACGGGTGGTTGGCAAGCCGCTCATACAGGGCACTCAGAAAATAATAACCATTTTCGGGGTAATACTCCCAGGCATTCTCACCATCAAGAATGATGGAGACCACCGCATCAGGTTTGTCCACATTAGCTGCCGCGATATTTTCCAGATGCCGGATAAAATCACCTACCGCATCATCGGCATGCCACTTGGAGTAGACAAAGCCGATCAGGTCAGAGAGTCCATCATCACGAAAGAAACAATTTATCTGCTGTTCAGCCGGGCGATAGGGTTGATGTATCACCTGCACATCGCGCAACTCAGCAGGGGTTTGTGGCAGGTTTAAACTGTTACGTAACACACCCTCACCGGTAGCGGCCCAGCTGAAACCATATTTATCCATCAACGCCAGGGTCGCCATACTTATGGCCCCTTCAGATGGCCAGCACCCTTTGGGCTTCATACCAAAATAGTGCTCGTAGGTCTCAATCCCCTTTTGAATATGCCACTCGGAACGCCCTAAACCATCGGGATAGTGGTCAGCCAACGGCAGTTTGGCATCCGGCATCGCCTCTCGGGTGCTGCCAATATCGAGCAGCAGCGGCACAATTGGGTGTGCATAGGGGGTCACCGACAGCTCCACACGCCCCTCTTCAGCCAGATGACGGTAACGGCCAATCACACCACTCAACAATTCAGAGATCAGCTCCAGCAACAGACGCCGGTCGTACATCGAAAAACCGCTGCCTTTTGCAATCAACGTCTGAGCCCGTGTATCACTACGACGCACCGTCTCACCCAGCCAGGCCAGATGGTACCAAGTCAACAGATCCGCCAGATATTGGCTATTGATATACATCCACTCGTCGGAGCGTAACTCCAGACGCAACGCCATATCCGCCAATCGCTGATAGTTCGGAAAGCGGTGAATAATGGTCTTTTCATTGGCACGCAAACAGGCCTTGACCAGCTGTGTCCGTCCTTCATTATCTTTCGGTAACGCCGGACTCACCAGCGCTGCCAGAAGGGGATCGGTAATCACGCCCCCCTCTTTCAAAAACCGCTCAACTTGATGGCTGTAATCGTCAAGCTGCTCCAACAGAATAGGCGCAAAATTGACCACGGCCTTAGCTTTCGGCACCGCTTCAAGGTGAGCCACCATATCCACATAATCTTTAATGCCATGCAGATAGGTCCAGGGTAGATGATACTCACCCGCCGCCGGATCAAAATAGTTTGGTTGGTGCATGTGCCAACACAACACCACCTTCAACGGCGCATCTACTACCCCTTTATTCGAACCATTATCTGACATAGTGCAACTCTTGACCTAACATCTCTGGGGAGACCAGTACCACACCACCTTCTGAGACATGAAAACGTTCAGCATCCACTTTGGGGTCCTCACCAATGACCGTGCCTGACGGTATCTTGCACCCCTTATCGATAACCGCTTTAGTGATACGGCAGTTACGCCCAATCTCAACACCCGGCAATACCACCGTCTCTTCAAGCTTACTGAATGAGTGGACCCGTACATTAGAAAAGAGCAGTGAACGACGCACCGTTGCACCAGAAATCAGACAGCCGCCCGAGACCATGGAGTCAATTGCCTGACCACGACGCCCCTCATCATCAAAAATGAATTTTGCCGGCGGCAACTGCTCCTGGTAAGTCCAGATCGGCCACTGAGCATCATACAAATTCAGCTCCGGCGTCACCGACACAAGCTCCATATTGGCCTCCCAGAAAGCATCCACCGTTCCCACATCACGCCAGTAACTCTGCTGTCCTGTCTGCACATCACGGAATGGATAAGAGAAGACACGATACTTTTTAATCACAGCAGGAATAATATCTTTACCAAAATCGTGCGCCGATGTGCTGGTATCCGCATCACTGATCAACCGCTCATAAAGAAAATCTGTGTTAAAAATATAGATCCCCATAGAGGCCAGCGCAGTATCGGGCGTACCGGGTGCGGACTGGGGTTGGGATGGCTTTTCATTAAAGTCATTCACGCGACCACTCCCATCAACGCTCATCACACCAAACGCCTTGGCCTGTTCCAGCGGCACCTCAAGACAACCAATCGTCATGTCCGCGTTATTCTCAACGTGATGTGCCAGCATAGGGCCGTAATCCATTTTGTAAATATGATCACCAGCCAGAATCAAAACATACTTAGGCTTATGAGCACGAATGATATCTATATTTTGATAAACAGCATCCGCCGTACCCGCATACCACGTCTCTTCAATACGCTGCTGTGCCGGCAGCAGCTCAATAAACTCACCAAACTCACCACGAAAATAGCCCCAACCCTGCTGGATATGACGGATCAACGAGTGGGATTTATATTGTGTCAGCACGCCAATACGACGTATGCCAGAATTAATGCAGTTAGAGAGAGGAAAATCGATAATTCTAAACTTACCACCAAAAGGCACAGCAGGTTTCACGCGCCAAGTGGTTAACTGTTTAAGACGTGTACCACGCCCACCCGCCAAAATCAGCGCCAAGGTATCTCGAGTTAATCGACTAACAAAACGTGTATCTTCCATGGTCATGCTATCACCCATTCAATTTGCAGAGGCCCGCTAGCGATGCAAGCAGCGCAGCGATGGTTAACATCGGCTGATCCCCAAAAAACTTTTGTTGATAGAAGCTTATGCTATGATCTAACCCAATATCACAACTTGATCATACCCCAAATTTATGCCTACTGTGCAGAATAAAGATAAAATCACAACAGACCTGCAACGCATTTTAGATGCGACCCATCACGATCCATTTGCGGTACTGGGGCGTCATCCCATCAGCAAAACACAGACCATCGTTCGAGTTTTTTTACCCAAGGCATCTGCAGCTCACATTGTAGAAAATAACGCTCCACTGCAACGTATTGGCAATACTGATCTATTTCAATGGCAAGGTGACTCCACGCAGCTGCCAAGCAGGTACAGCATTAACTGGCTGGACAGTGACAGCAATCCCCACGTCAGCTATGACCCATACTGCTTCGAACCCCAACTCTCCGAGTATGATCTGCATCTGTTTGGCGAAGGAAAACATTGGCACGCGTATAGTTTTCTTGGCGCAAAAGTAGTTAAGGTCGCTGATGTCAGTGGGGTTTTATTTGCCACCTGGGCACCGAATGCAGAACGCATTAGTGTTGTGGGCGACTTTAACCATTGGGATGGCCGCTGCCACCCCATGCGCGCACGGGGTGGATCGGGCATATGGGAACTATTCATTCACGGGCTCACCGCTGACACACTCTATAAGTTTGAAATTCGCAGCAATCGCGGTGGCCAAATATTACTAAAAACCGACCCCTACGGACGTAGTTTTGAACTACGTCCCGGCACTGCTTCAATTGTCACCCATCAAAATCAATACAACTGGCAGGATAGTCACTGGATAAAACAGCGCACTGAGTGCGACTGGTTACATGCGCCGCTCTCCATTTACGAAGTCCACCTGGGATCCTGGCAACTGGATGAACATGGCAACTTTTTAAACTATAAAGAGCTCGCTATCCGTCTGGTTGACTATGTCAAAAAACTTGGTTTCACCCATATAGAGCTGCTGCCCATCACCGAACATCCATTTGATGGCTCATGGGGCTATCAAACCATCGGTTACTATGCGCCCACCAGCCGCTTTGGCGCACCTGACGATTTCCGTTTTTTTGTTGACTACTGCCATACCAATGGGATCGGTGTATTGCTCGACTGGGCACCTGGACATTTCCCCAAAGATGCCGCTGGACTCGCTCAATTTGATGGCAGTGCGCTCTACGAACACGAAGATCCACGCCTCGGTGAACATAAAGACTGGGGCACACTCATCTTCAACTATGGTCGCAATGAGGTCAGGAATTTTCTCTTCTCCAGCGCCATATATTGGCTGGAGGAGTTCCACATAGATGGCCTACGGGTAGATGCCGTTGCCTCAATGCTCTATCTCGACTACTCCCGCGACGCGGGCGAATGGGTCCCCAACAAGTACGGTGGCCGCGAAAACATCGAGGCGATCCATTTTGTACGCCAGCTCAATGAAGTAACCCACGACCTCCACCCCGGCACCATGATCATGGCAGAAGAGTCGACCTCCTGGCCGATGGTATCGCGCCCCATCTACCTCGGCGGTCTTGGCTTCAGCATGAAGTGGAATATGGGCTGGATGAACGACACACTACAATACATCAGCAAAGACCCCATCCATCGCCATTACCACCACGACAAACTAACGTTCAGCCTGCTCTACGCCTTTACCGAAAACTTTATCCTGCCCTTCTCTCACGACGAAGTGGTGCACGGAAAGGGTTCCATGATCAATAAAATGCCTGGTGACGAGTGGCAACGTTTTGCCAATCTACGTCTACTCTACTGCTACATGTTTACACACCCCGGGAAAAAACTACTGTTCATGGGCTGTGAGTTTGGCCAGGGAAATGAGTGGAATCACAGTAAGGCACTTGATTGGTATGTGCTCGATTACCCACTTCATCAAGGAATTCAACAACTGATCGGCGATTTGAACAATACCTATTGCACTACACCTGCACTACACCGGCTCGACTTTGAAAACCAGGGTTTCGAATGGATCGATTGCAATGATGCAGCACAATCCGTGCTTATATACCTGCGCCGCAGCGGTACCGACTTCATCATCACCGCACTTAACTTCACCCCCTTACCACGACGCAATTACCGGATAGGCCTTCCTGTTGCTGGCATGTATCACGAAATAATCAACACCGATTCCGAATACTACGGTGGCAGTAACATGGGGAACAGTGGCGGTATACATAGTGAAAATATCCCGTGGATGGGGCACCCACACTCTATCGAAATAACATTGCCACCGCTGGCCGGGGTCGTAATGCAGCTCACCCACAAAGAGGGGCAACAATAACCACCTATTATCAGGCCGCCAACAACATCAGCACAGTCAATGCAAGCGGCCACAACCACTGCGCAAGCGGTGGTGGTGGCTCGATATCAATCACCATCGTCTGACAAGATACATGTTCGCTCCGCTGCGCCACATCACTAACCAAAGTCGCTGCCACCGCGGCATAACCACGAAGATCGCCCCGCTTCACCGTCGCTTTTTTTAACTGTTCGCCAAGATAGCCCTGAATCTGCTCAAGTACTTCCAGAGTCAACGCCACCCTCACCACCAAACGATCACGAGAAAAACCAATCACCCGCAGCGGTGTTGACAACCAATAAAGGGCAGAGACCAACTGCGCCCTACTTGTCACCCATAGTAACCACTGCACCCCCAACACCATCATTACCAATGCCAATAACCGATGCCCACCCATTAACATCCCTTCCATAGTAGGCACCCACCATGAGATGGGCAACCCCTCCCCCCAAAGTGGCCGCCCTGGCGTCAACCAAGCGTAAATAATAATGATGGATAAAAAGAACCAGCGCATACGACGCAACATTGACACTGCGTTGGCAAGAGAGCCAACACCGACCATAAGATAGAGAACCAATAGAAGGATAGCGGCAGCGACAAGCTGAGAGGAGCTGCCTAACGCCAGAAACAGGCTGAACAGAAAAAAAGAGACAATACGAACAACTGGATGAAAGGACGAAAATCGACCAACGGCCAGATCCATCAAAAAATCAGGATATCTGGCGCATTAACTGCTCAGCTTCCTGGCGATGAGTATCACCGCCCTCTTTAACCACTTCATCCAGAATAGAGAGGGCACCACTCTGGTCGCCCATATCAATGTAAGCGCGCGCCAGATCCAACTTGGTACCGACGATATCATTGCTACCGTCAAACATACCGTCACCCAAACCATCATGCAGGTCAGGCTCATCCTTACCCAAACTCAGATGATCGAGATTTTTAATATCAGCACTGTTTTTTGAGACGTTAGTGACTGGCACATAACCATCGTCCATCTCTGCCTTCACATCCCGCGACTGAAACGACGATATCGCCGGAGCAATAGTCCAGTCCTCACCCTTGGAGCCGGTTTTTGCAGAACCAACAACAGTCAAGGGCTCAATCTTTTGTGGCCGACTCAACTGCTCAAAATCGACCTCTGAGACAACCTCATCCAACACCTCAATGCCCGCGTCGAGAGAAAACTCATTTTCAGCAGAGAAATCAATATCATCGAGCAAGAAACTGTCTTGCTCCACGCCATCCAAATCCATCAACTCCTCACCAACAGCCATCTCGCCACCGTCCGAGGATGAGATGTTCAAACTCTTGGCCAGATCATCATCACTTAAGTCAAACGAAAACTCATCGGCAAAATCAGAACCCGCTGATTCACCCGCTACCGCAACAACCGCTCCCGTTGCACCTGTCAGCGCCACACCGGATGCAACTGCACCACCGGATTCAGCAAAGAGAGGGTGGTCAGAAGCAATCTCCCGCCCCATCTCAACTGCCTGCTCCCAAAGACCCTCATCATCTTGTCCATCAAGAGAGGCATATAACGCCTCGGCTTGCGCCTCAAAGGCATCTTTATCTTTAGTTGTGAAATAAATCTCCAGCAGCTTCAGCTTCAGCTCACTCCGATCACCATCCTGACGAATGGCCTCTTTTAATAATGCCTCCGCCTGCTCATAGCGGCGGTAAGCAAGATAAACATCCGCCTCAGCAATTGGGTCAATTTCACTATCCTCTGTCTGCATTGCCCCCATACCAGCACTCACACCAAAATCTGGGCTGGCAGACTTCTCTATCACTTCACTAAAACTCTGCGGCTTGGCAGCATGCGGTTTAACGATAGTAGGCCCACTATCAGATCCGGCTGCATTAGGCATAACCTCACGCCCAATAGGTGGCATGTTAACCACCGTCTCAACCTCTTGAGACGACGACCGGCGACGACGTATCAATGCCACCAACAACAGGAACAGCAGAGGACCACCCGCTGCTGCTGCCAGCAGAACGGGGTCAGCCATAACTTGTTCGATAAGCCCAGACTCAGAAGAGTCCACAGGGGCTACTGCAACAACTTCGGGCTGGCCATCAGCAGACGCCGCTGGATTTGCAGCAACGTCCACCGCTGCCGACTCAACCGCAGTAGAGGCCACCGTTTGCGGATCAACTGCAACAACATTATCCTGGGCCGCTCCGGCCTGTAATGCACCCAAGGTGTCCCCCTTGAGTGTCAACAGACGCTGCACCGCCTGCAGCTGACGCTCAATATCCAAAAGGCGCGCCTTAAGCTCTGCATTTTCCTGCTTGGTCGCCTCTGCAGTTTCCAGTGCCAGAGCCAGCTGTTCTGTCGCGCGCCCTTTACCTTTGCCTGCCCCACCTGCTCCACCCTGCTGTTTAGCATCTTCTGGCGACAGTAGCTTCAAACGGGCATTGGTACTGACGGCAGCATCTGGCGCACTTGCCTTAGCCGCTGGCGCAACTTTGGCAGGCGCGGAAACAGCCCGCTGATTGACAGCAGACAGATCAACATCTGCTGACTGCCATGCCTGATAGTGACGATTGGTCTCAGCCACTGCATCAGCGCTGGCGATTGAGCTAATCACATCCTTAGAAGGCAAGCGCAAAATATGCCCTGCTTTCAAATTATTCACATTACCATCAACAAACGCTTCAGGGTTTTCCTTCAGGAGGGCCATCATCATTTGCGGCACGGAGACCGAACTGCTCGGACGCATCTCCCGCGCCACATGCCATAATGTGTCCGTACGGGTAGTGGGGCCATAGCTGTCGGTGGTTCGCGGTGTGGATTTAGCTGCCGGTGCCGCCTCAACCACTTTTTTCTGGCCACGATCGATAGCAGCGGACTGGGTCTTGGCAGCACGCACAGCTGCAACAGCCTGACTATCATCAAAAACGGGGGGATCAAGGAGCAGGGTGTATTCACGCATCAGCTGACCATTGGACCAGCTGGCCATTAAAATCAGGTCTAGGAAAGGTTCTCGCATCGGTACATCAGACTTTATACTGATGTACGGCGCACCCGCGCCCTGTGTCACCACACTAAAGCGCAGGTCACGCAGCGCTGCAGTCCGCTCTATCCCCATTCGGCTAAACGCCTCATTTGAGGCAAGTGCGACCTGCAATGCATTCACTTCGGCAACCGTTGTGGATAACAACTTAATCTGCGCTTTCAGGGGTTCATTCAAAGCCGAGTGGACTTCGATCTCCCCCATCCCCAAAGCATAAGCTGCGGCTGAAGGCAGCATCATACATGCCCCAATCACTACAGCTAGCTGACGTTTTTTAAATCCTTTAAGCAAAGTCTAGCCTCGAATTTGATCCCAACAATTAATCTGCCTTGAATATTGGCGACACCAACATAATCTTTCAGTAACTCTGTCGGCCAAGTCCGGCCGAATCTTAACCATTCGACTAACCTCCCGCAAAAAAATTAAAAATGCCTGCCAACTATTGTTGTTGTAAGTACTCTTGTATCAAAATTTCAGCTATCTGAATACTATTCAATGCAGCACCTTTACGAATGTTATCGGCAACGACCCATAAATTCAAACCCTTGGGGTTCCCCGCATCTTTACGAATTCTGCCAACCAACACTGAATCTTGGCCGATGCAGTCGAGCGCCGGGGTTGGATATCCCCCCTCCTCCAGCTCATCCATGACCTCAACCCCCGGTGCCGCCTGTAACAGTTGAAGCGCTGACTCTGCACTAAGTTCACCCGCCAATTCAAGATGTACAACCATGGCATGACCATGAAAAACGGGGACTCTTACAGCGGTTACATTAACATTAAGTTGCTCATCTTCCAGAAGTTTTTGCGTTTCCCAACGCAGCTTCATCTCCTCACGGGTGGAACCATCGTCGAAAAAACTGCCAATTTGAGGGATTAAGTTAAAAGCAAGCTGTGCTGGAAAAATCTCCCGCTCAACCGGTTTCATGTTAAACATTGCCGTAGCCTGCCCCGCCAACTCCTCAACCCCCGGGCGGTCCTTGCCGGACGCAGCCTGCATGGTAACAACATTAACCCTTTCTATCCCAACAGCTTTTTGCAATGGTTTTAATACTGTCGCCAACATGAGTGCACAGCTACTGGGGTTGGCAACGATCCGTTGCCGTTCATAACCACCCAGCTGTTCACGATTTACTTCGGGGACCACCAGCGGCACATCGCCCTCCAGGCGAAATGCCGGGCTGTCATCAATCACCACACAGCCTGCGGCTGTTGCCCTCGGAGCATACTCCTCGGCAATCTCTTCGCCATCACAAAAAAAGGCGATATCCACCTTGGCAAAGTTGAAGCTGTCCAGCGCCTCTGCCCGAACACCACGGTCCCTGAAGGTGGCGCGCTCACCACCACTCCCGGAGGCCGCATAAATTTCCCCTACCGGAAACTCACGCTCTTCCAACAAATTCAATAACATCTCGCCCACCAATGTGGATGGACCAACAACAACTACATTATATAAGCTCAACCGATCACGCCTCCAGCAAAATACGCAACATGCGGCGCAACGGTTCAGCGGCACCCCACAGTAATTGATCACCGACTGTAAACGCCGACAGGTATTGTGGTCCCATGTTGAGCTTACGCATCCGCCCTACGGGAACATTCAGTGTGCCTGTGACGGCAGTGGGGGTAAGTTCACGCATGGTGAGCTCCCGGTCGTTTGGCACAACCTTCACCCAGTCGTTATGGGCGGCGATAATGGCATGAATCTCATCCAGCGGCACATCTTTGGTCATTTTTATGGTCAGTGCCTGACTGTGACAGCGCATGGCACCCACACGCACACAAAGGCCATCAATAGGGATCTGTCCATCACGACGACCCAGAATTTTATTGCACTCGACCTGGGCCTTCCACTCCTCTTTGCTCTGCCCCGATTCAAGTTGTACATCGATCCAGGGGATGAGTGAACCCGCCAGCGGCACCGGCCACGTCTCTAGCGGGTAGTCACTGGAGCGGATGAACTGCGCCGTCGCTCTATCTATCTCCAAAATCGCCGAGGCGGGATCATCCACCAACGATTTAACGTTGGCGTGAACGGCCCCCATCTGCTGGATAAGTTCACGCATATTACGCGCGCCTGCACCTGAGGCGGCCTGATAGGTCATCGGGCTGATCCATTCAATCAGCCCCTGCTCAAAGAGACCGCCAATCGCCATCAACATCAAACTGACGGTGCAGTTACCACCTACATACGTCTTTACACCGTTGCTGATGCCGTCCTGAATGACGCCTTTATTAACAGGGTCGAGGATGATGATGGCGTCATCTTTCATGCGCAGGGTGGATGCGGCATCAATCCAGTAACCAGTCCAGCCCGCTGCCCGCAGCGGACCATAGACTGCCTTGGTATAGTCGCCGCCCTGACAGGAGATGATGGCATCCATCCTCTTCAACTCATCAAGGCTGTTGGCATCTTTAAGCACTGAAACAGCTTTGCCAACATTCGGGCCGGGCTGGCCGGGCTGCGAGGTGGTGAAAAACACCGGCTCAATATGGGCAAAGTCGTTCTCTTCCCGCATACGCTGCATCAGCACCGAACCGACCATGCCCCGCCACCCGACCAAACCTACTCTTTTCATCGCATTCATTCCTATATGAAAGTACGGCTTACTGCAACGCAGCCACTACCGCATCACCCATTTCAGCACAACCCACACGACGCATTCCCTGGCTCAAAATGTCGCTGGTACGATACCCCTGCTGCAACACTTTGCGCACGGCATCATCAACACGTTGCGCGGCAGCTTCGTTACCAAAAGTGTAGCGCAACATCATGGAGACCGAGAGAATAGTTGCCAGCGGATTGGCGATATTTTTACCGGCGATGTCGGGGGCAGAACCGTGGATCGGCTCATACATGCCTTTATTGTTCTGGTCCAGCGACGCGGAGGGTAACATGCCGATGGAGCCTGTCAACATCGACGCCGCATCAGAGAGGATATCGCCAAAGATATTACCGGTCACCACAACGTCGAACTGTTTAGGTGCCCGCACCAACTGCATGGCGGCATTATCCACATACATGTGACTCAATGCTACCTCTGGGTACTCTTTGCTCACCTCAATGACCACCTCTTTCCACAACTCGCTGCACTCCAAGACATTGGCCTTTTCCACGGAACAGAGTTTTTTGTCACGTTTCATAGCGATCTGGAAGGCAACGTGGGCAACACGGCGTACCTCAGACTCGGAGTAAAGCATGGTATTAAAACCTACACGCTCGCCATTCCGCACCTCAATGCCGCGGGGCTGACCAAAGTAGACGTCACCGGTCAGTTCACGCACGATCATGATATCCAACCCCGCCACCACCTCCGGCTTCAGGGTTGAGGCCTCTGCCAGCTCCGGGTAAAGCATCGCCGGACGCAGATTAGCAAACAGATTCAGCTCCTTGCGAATACGCAGCAGACCGCGCTCGGGGCGCAATGGCCGATCCAGCTTGTCATACTGCGGGCCACCCACGGCACCGAGCAGAATGGCATCAGCGGCCTTGGCCAGTTTGAGCGTGGAGTCTGGCAGTGGATCACCTTCTGCATCGTAACCGGCACCGCCAATGTTGGCGTACTCCAATTCAAAACTCAGACCGTCGCTATTCTGCAGTGCCTGCAATACCTTTACGGCTTCGCACACAATCTCAGGGCCAATACCATCACCGGGAAGCACAGCAATTTTTTTAGTCATGAACCTAACTCTCAAATTCAATGTTGAATGGGTCGCCGTTGGTGGCGGTTTGGTGGGTGATGGCAAGCGCCCCACCCACACTGCATCTATTCCTGGCCGATCAATTAAACAGCCAGGGAGTACTCACCCGACGTTTGGACTCATAGGCTTTAATGTCGTCCACATATTGCATCGTCAGGCCAATATCATCCAGACCGTTCAGCAGGCAATGTTTACGAAAGCCATCAACATCAAAGGCAAAGGCTTCACCTGTTGCTGTCACCACCTGCTGTTTTGACAGGTCAACCGTAAGACGGTACCCCTCAGTTTCAGCACATGCATTAAAGAGCGCATCAACCACCGCCGCATCCAGCACGATGGGCAACAGGCCGTTTTTAAAGCAGTTATTATAGAAGATATCCGCAAAGCTTGGCGCAATGATTGCCCGAAAACCGTAATCTTCCAGCGCCCACGGCGCATGTTCGCGGGATGAGCCACAACCAAAATTTTCCCGTCCCAACAGAACCTGCGCCCCCTGATAACGGGGCTGATTGAGCACAAATTCGGTATTCAGCGGACGTGTGCTGTTATCCATGCCCGGCTCGCCATGGTCAAGATAGCGCCACTCGTCAAAAAGGTTTGGACCAAAGCCGGAGCGTTTAATCGACTTCAAAAACTGTTTTGGAATGATGGCGTCAGTATCGACGTTTGGACGGTCAATCGGTGCGACTAACCCATTCAATGTGACAAACTTTTCCATAATCGTTCCCCCTTAACCCAGTGTACGTATATCAACAAAGTGACCCATCACGGCCGCGGCGGCGGCCATGGCCGGGCTTACCAGATGGGTACGCCCCCCCTGCCCCTGACGCCCTTCAAAGTTACGATTAGAGGTGGAGGCACAGCGCTCACCCGGCTCCAGACGGTCAGCGTTCATCGCCAGACACATGGAGCAACCCGGTTCACGCCACTCAAAACCGGCAGCGATAAAGATCTTGTCCAGTCCTTCGTCCTCCGCCTGTTTTTTCACCAACCCCGAACCAGGCACTACCAACGCCAGTTTGACAGTGGCCGCTACTTTACGCCCTTGGGCAACGGCAGCGGCGGCACGCATATCTTCAATGCGCGAGTTGGTGCAAGAACCGATGAAGACCTTATCGATGGCAATCTCTTCAATAGGGGTATTGGCCTTTAAACCCATGTAGACAAGCGCCTTTTCCATACCTGTCCGTTTGACCAGATCAGTTTCAGCGGCGGGGTCAGGAACGTTACCACCGACCGCCACCACCATCTCGGGGGAGGTGCCCCACGTCACCTGTGGTTCAATCTCGGCACCGTTCAACTCCACCACGGCATCAAACCGGGCATCGGCATCAGAGTGCAGATCACGCCAGGCGGCAACCGCTGCATCCCACTGCCCCGCCGTAGGTGCATAGGGACGCCCCTTTACATAGTCAACCGTCTTATTATCAACCGCCACCACGCCGGAGCGGGCACCCGCTTCAATGGCCATGTTACAGACGGTCATGCGCCCTTCTATAGAGAGCGCCATAATCGCCTCGCCACCAAACTCAATGGCGTAGCCGGTACCCCCGGCGGTGCCGATTTTGCCGATGATCGCCAGCACAATATCTTTGGCCGTCACCCCCGGCCCCACCTTGCCGTTGACTTTGATGAGCATATTTTTTGATTTTTTCTGGATCAAACATTGGGTCGCCATAACATGCTCAACCTCCGAAGTGCCAATCCCATGGGCCAACGCACCCAGAGCACCATGGGTGGAGGTGTGGGAGTCACCACACACCACCGTCATACCGGGCAGGGTTGCCCCTTGCTCTGGCCCCACCACATGCACAATCCCCTGACGGATATCATTCATCTTGAATTCGGTAATGCCAAAAAAATCACAGTTTGCATCCAGTGTCTCTACCTGGATTTTGGAGACTGGATCCACGATACCCGCCACCCCGGCGGACTGCCCCGTGGTCGGTACGTTATGGTCGGGGGTCGCCAGATTGGCATCAACACGCCAGGGTTTACGCCCTGCCAGACGCAACCCCTCAAAGGCCTGGGGAGATGTCACCTCATGTACCAGCTGCCGGTCTATGTAGATCAAACAGCTGCCATCATCGTTCTGGCGGACTAAATGGGCATCCCACAATTTGTCGTATAACGTTTTGGCACTCATGGACTTCTCCTTCGACTCTATAATATTGAGGTCTCTAACCGTGGCAACCATCATAATGCCACGCCTCGAATAACTCAAATTCATAAAATTTATTCAAGCAATTCCATATTGGAATACAATGACACACATGAATATTGATGATCTGCACGCCTTTCTTTATGTTGCCCAGCACCGCTCATTCTCTCTGGCGGCTGTGCAGCTACATTTGACCCAGCCTGCGGTGAGTAAACGGGTGGCGGCGCTTGAAAGCCACCTCAACGCCCAGCTGTTTGACCGTATCGGCCGCCAGATCAGCCTGACGGAGGCCGGGCGCGCCCTTGAGCAGCACGCCCGGCGTATCCTTGCCGAGGTAGAAGATAGCCGTCGTGCCATCAACAATCTCAGTGGCACGGTGAGTGGGCCGCTCAAACTTGCCACCAGCCACCACATCAGCCTGCACCGCCTGCCACCGGTTTTGCGCCGTTATCTGCCGCTCTACCCTGAGGTACAGCTCGATTTTAGTTTTATGGATTCTGAGCTGGCCTGTCGTGCCGTGGCGCTGGGCGAGCTGGAGCTGGCGCTGGTGACACTACCACCGGCCAATAGCACATTGTTAACTGTAATTGAAGTTTGGCTGGACCATCTGGTGCTTGCCGTGCCCACCGACCATCCATTACGGAGTGAAATCACAATCACCCCCGCTGTATTGGCCCGTTACTCCGCCATTTTACCGGGACGTGGCACCTATACCCGTCAACTCATCGACACACAGCTGGCGGTCACACAACTTGAGGCGAAATTTGAGACGCACTACCTTGAGACGATCAAGATGATGGTGAGCGTGGGCCTGGGGTGGAGCCTGTTACCGGAAAAAATGCTAGAGCAGACACTACTACTGCCCCAGTCCAACCCGATTATTGTGCAGCGCAGGCTGGGGATTGTGCATCACCCGCGCCGCACACTCTCCAATGCGGCCCAGGCGTTTATTGCACTGACTATGGAGGAAGCGGAATAACCACTCAAGCTTTAGGGGGTTTGTCGGCTGTTTTGACAGGGGGCGTGGTGATGCTGGCAAGCTCCTCTTCACTGAACGCGTCTGCCAACGACGGCATGTCCATATCATCCAATCCTTCAAGCTGCGCCAGCAGCTCATCCTCCTCGCTCCCAACACTCTCATTCAGCAGTGGCAGATCCTGCTCAGACAATTCATCGCCCATCACCTCGTCTGTCCAGACCCCCTCCTCCTGTTCAGTCGAGTCGAGTGCTGTCATCAGCTCATTTAACTGTGGCAATACAATATCCCCTTCATCGGACAGGTCGATTACCGGCCCCTTTTCAGTGGCATCGGCATCGGGCAACTCATCAAACGCGGCTCCCCAATCATCACTCAGCACCGTGCTTGGCTGATCCGGATCGGCCGCTGGCAATACCTGCTCATCAAGACTATCAATATCCATCTCGCCAATCTCATCGAACGATGAAGATTGCCCCTCTCCCCCAGACTCAGACATGAGCTCTGCAGACAAGGTATCCAACTCATCATCTGGTGACTCGTCGACACCAGCAACCACTGCGGCTGGTTTGGCCTGAGCCTCGTCTAAATCTGGCTGAGCGGCAACAGCGGCCACCACCGCGCTGGCCGACCCGGTCATGCCGCTGCCGGGACGGAAGGCCACGCTATACTCACGCATCGCCTGGTCCATCTCATTGTTAGCGGTCAATACCTCACTATTAAGACGCTGATTCTCCTGCTCCAGTGTCTGTACCGCCGCTGTCAACTGCTCCAACTGCGCCGCTATTTCGCCAGGAACACTATCGCGCTCCTGGTCAATCCGGGTCCGGATCAGCGCAATTAAATCGTGGTATATACCGTTATATCCTTCAACATTTCTATCAAAACCGCGCAACGCCACCGCATCACGCTTCAGGTACATGTTAAGCAGGCTGGTATAGAGCAACCCCTCCCGCTCTACCCAGTTGCTGGCCAGTTCACGGTTGATCTCTGGATCACTGCTTTCAATGCACTCAGCCAATACCTGCTGGAACCACTCCTGACGCTCTGGAGCGTTGTTTTTAACCCGTACGCGCAGCTCATCGGCAGCGAATACCGAGTCACGCTCACGTTTTCTGCTCTTCCAGATAAAGACAATGAGTCCCACTGTCACCACCAACAGGGCGAGAATTATCTCGCCCAATATAAGTAGAATTGTCGGATCGATTTTAATCATGTTTTTCAGACTCTTTTTCAGAGCCCCCTTCCGGCTGCGGCTCTGTTTTACGGAACCATTTGCGATACACAAAGAAACCGATCAGTGACAAAAGGACGTTTACACCAACCACCTTAAGCCCGACCATCATCCAGTTGGGTGACTCATCGTCTGCTGTCTGTTCATCAGCAGGTTCATCGCTGCTGGCCGCATCGGCATGTTCTGGTGCGGCATCCTTGTGGTGTTCGCCTGCCGGGGGGGCGTGATCAGCAGCAGCTGCATGTTCAGCAGGCGGTGTGCCCTGTTCTGCTGTTGCGGAAGGTGTTGCGTGCTCTGCCACCGCACCATCTGTATCAGTGGCTGTAGGGTGATCCACTACTGGGACCGGGAGCTCAATCTTGGGCTTGGCCACGGCTGGTGTACCCTGTGGCGCATCCTGCGCTCCTGCCCCCATAAGGTAGGTACCCAGATCAGAGGCAATCTTCTGCCCATTGGCCCGCTCAGCCTGAATCGACAACGCCACCTCATAGCGGTCACCACTACGAACATCCATATCCAGACGCCACTCATTAGGCCCCGCCCTGGGAATGGTCAACTCCGTAGTCGCTCCACCTATTTTTGTCGCCTTGGCAGAGATCACCAGCGACTCTGGTTTGATCAATTCAGAATAGGGGATCAACGTCAGTGAGTACTGGGAGGGGTCACCTTTGCTCACCTCCTTCACACTCACCGCTACCGGTTTATCCACCACCTGCACCAGATAACGTTTTGACCGTTTAAAGGTGGTGCCATTAACCACCAGCTCATAATCATACTCACCCACACGCAGATCACCGCCCACTGCACCGCTAAAACGGCCATCACGGGCAGTAGTATCCTCGCCCTTGCCGTTATCATCCAGGGGGACACGTTGCTCCAGGGTACTTTGGTAGTTACGATTCAGCGCCGTGGTAACAAAGTCGAGAAACTGCGGTTTGTTGATGATCTTGTCTTTGTTATGAAGCTCAACAAAATAGGGTAGACGATCACCACTCATCATCATGTTAGGCAGGCGGCTGGCCCGTACATTTAAATCTGTCACAATCATCACACGATTATCGGGATCAAGCTCCGCATTGACCTGCCACTCACCCGCCATCGGCTTATCGATGGTGATCAGGTCGTAACGATCTTCCCGTTGCCACTGCACGCCGTCCGGCTTATTCTGCGGATCAATCTCTTTACCGTCCGGCATCTTGAGCGAGGCGCTCTTTACCCCCTCCTTACGGAATACCAGCATGGTCAACTCATTCACCGAGTTATCCACCAACACTTTATTACCGACCAGTGGCAGTGACTCAACCGGCACTGCCTTCTCGAACATCCGCAAAAATACCCGCTCCAGCTCAGCGGCGCTGCCCACCTCTTCATAACGGCCCGAGGTGGCCGCCGAGAGTTGCCGTAAAAAGGGTTTATCTGCTTCGCCCGACAGGGCCACCGTGTGAATAATGACGCCGTTATTTTTCATCCGCGTCAGCATCTCACCCAGAATACGGCCACGGGCTGCCTGATCCACGGCCTCATCCTTTGACATATCAAGCATGCCATCGGTTAAAAAGATGATGTGGCGGCTGGTTTTTGGATCAGGTTTGTTCCAATCCCAGGTGGAGTCCTTAAGCACACCTTCAATGTTGGTATATTTCCCCGAAGAGTTAATCGCCTTAGCCGCCCCCTTGGCCTTGGCCTTCCATGCCTGATTGACCTCTCCGCTGGGCACCAACATATTGACGAACTCACCAAAGGTCCAGACCCCGGCCTTGGTCCCCTCAGGCAGCAGTTGTGTCACCAGCTTCAAGGCTGGCACACGCAGGTTCTGAGGGTCATTTTTTTTCATACTGCCAGAGATATCGATCAATACACGAACATCGGTCACCGGCTGTTTACCACCCAATGCCTGCTCGGCATAGGTAGAACTCACGCCTAGCAGCATGAGGAAAAATAAGACAATAAGCGTAGATCGCATAACAACACCCCGAACTGATCCGTGTCTTGGCAATATTAATCATCCCAAATACCGGCAGATTCACTCTGCACAATAGCCAGCAATGAGTCTATCGACCTGTATGAACAATGCTTTATATCAACCTGACAACGTTACAGCCGACCACCATCTATCCTCATATCAAAGTAACAACGTAATAAATCACAAACTTTATGCTCATGAAAAACCCCAACCTTCCGAAAACAGTGGAGCCATATTTAAAAAATTAAGCGGTAATCTGGAGAGTTGTAATGAGTGTAAAAATCAGCACCCGCGTTGGGGTAATTTTTGCCGGCATCGCGGTAATGTTATTGTCATGTGGCGGTGCCGGGTACTACGGGGCAAAAAAACTCGCCGACGGGTTGCAGTACATCACCACCATTGCTTGGGATGCCTCTGATGGTGCCATGGAGGGGATCATTCACATTCAGAAACAGATCATTCACCTCAACCATCTGGCTAATACTACCGACGAGGACGAAGCAAAACAGATAATCGCAGAAATTGCAGAAGAGGAAACCATCGCTGACAAGGCCTTAACCCTCATGGCGGCCACCGGTCTTATCGAAAAAGGGCTGTTAAATCAGCTGGAGAGTGCCCGCAGCTCCTTTGCCAATACCCGCAACGAGTCGCTAAGTGCCTACGCCAACTATCGCAGCAGCCCCGACGACGAAACCAGCGCCACCATGGCTGAAGTCAACAAACGTCTGCTATCCAACTCATCAACATTGCTGGCGCTGCTGACTAAACTGGAGGCAACGGGTACCAGTAAGGTAACAGAGTTCTCCGACAAAACAGCTACCATCCAGGCCGAGGCCTACAGCGCCATCTTCATCAGCGCAACCATGGGGATACTACTCACCCTCATTGCCTATATTGTCATCATCAAATCAATTGTCACCCCCATCCGTAACATGGGAAAACAGTTTCTGGCACTGGCGGAAGGTGACGGTGACCTCACCACCACCATGTCGGTCATCCATGACGATGAAATCGGTGATGTGAACCGTGGTTTCAACCTGTTTATAGGTAAAATAAAAACATCCATCCAGCAAGTTATCACATCATCGGGCGAGCTCGGTTTAGCAACGGGCAGGCTGACACAGATCAGCAACGACACAACAGATAACCTGAGCCAGCAGCAGCAGGAGACTGAACAGGTAGCGACTGCCATGAATGAGATGGTTGCCACAGTACAAGAGGTAGCACGGAACGTCAGTGATGCTGCCGATGCGGCAAATGCGGCAAACCGCGAGGCCGCTAACGGCAAACAGATTGTTGTCAACTCCATCAAAGAGATCAACGCCCTGGCTGCCGAGGTACGCCAGGCTGCCGAGGTGATGAAACGGCTGGAAAAGGACAGCGACAACATCGGCAGCGTGCTCAGCGTGATTAAAGAGATTGCTGACCAGACAAACCTGTTGGCACTGAATGCCGCCATAGAGGCCGCCCGCGCAGGAGAACAGGGCCGTGGTTTTGCCGTGGTGGCCGATGAGGTCCGCACACTCGCCAGTCGTACCCAGAAATCAACCGAAGAGATCCAGAAAATGATCGAACGGCTACAGTCCGGCACTCATGAAGCCGTCAGCGTGATGGAACGTGGTCAAAAACGGGCGCAATCGAGTGTTGATCAGGCAAACAATGCGGGCACCGCACTGGAATCGATCACCGCCGCCGTCGTCACCATCTCACAGATGACCACCCAGATTGCCAGTGCCGCAGAGGAGCAGAACGCTGTCGCCGAAGAGGTCAACAACAGCATCATTAACATCAGTAACATGTCCCAGCAATCCAGTACCAGCGCAGGGGAAATAACATCATCCACCCAGCAACTTGGACTGCTTGCCAAACAGCTCAACAATGTAGTGATTCAGTTCCGGGTATAAGAAGGGTTACAAATGAGGCGGGTGATCACTCGCAGAGCAGTCACCGGCTTTTTTATTGCGGTTTGTGCAGTATCCAACAGACATGGATGCGCGGGTTACGGGCGTAATCCCGTGGAATGGTCGCCGCACTCATCTCCTCTACCACCACCCCTGTATCCGCCAGCGCCTCCCCATCAAAACGGAATCGCCGGTTATTATTGGAGAAAACCAGCACCCCACCCGGCTGTAACAGTTTAATGGCATGACGCAGCAGCTCAACATGATCACGCTGCACATCAAAGGCCTGCTGCATCCGCTTAGAACTGGAGAAGGTGGGGGGGTCAAGGAAAATCAGCCCATAACGCCGGCCCCACGGACTACTGGCCTGCTCCGCCAGCCACTGCAAACAATCCGCCTGCACAAAATGGTGGTCACGCCCCTTGAACCCATTCAAGGCCATGTTGCGCTTGGCCCAATCGAGATAGGTATTGGACATGTCAATCGTGGTTGTACTCTTCGCCCCGCCCGCCGCCGCGTATACCGTACCTGCGCCGGTATACGCAAAAAGATTAAGAAAGTCCCGATCATTCGCCCAGCCGCGCAACTTCTGGCGGGTAATGCGGTGATCCAAAAAGAGCCCTGTATCGATATAGTCACTGAAATTGACCAGAAACGTCAGGCCACTCTCCATCACCTCATGAAACTCTTTTCTGTCGGCCTGTTTTTCATACTGTGACACCCCTTTCTGACGCTGACGCACCTTGAGAAACATCTGCTCATAAGGGATATCCAATATCGAGGGGATCACTGCCAGCGCCTCTTTCAACCTAGTGGTGGCCTTCTGTTCGTCAACCGTTTTAGGCGCCTCATACTCCTGCACATGGACCCAACACGTTTCACCCTGGTAGAGATCAATGGCAAGGTTATACTCCGGCATGTCGGCATCGTAGAGTCGATAACAGCTGATCGCTTCCCGCTCCGCCCAACGACCCAGCTCCTTCAGGTTTTTACGCAGGCGATTGGCCAGCATCTCTGCCCCCGGCCCCAGGGACTCAAGCTTGGCGGGGCGCGGCCCGCCCCCCAGCGTGATGTACCACTGTGGATCAAGCTCAAAACGCAGCAACTTACACTCCAGCGCGCCATTAAACATATTGTGGGTATGGCGGGCACGAATCCCCATCTGCTTGGCCAGCTCCGGGTTGCCCGTCAGCACCACCGCGCGCCAGCCGGTGAAATGGGTTTTTAAGCGGCTGCCCAACTGGGCATACAGCGGCATCAGTTCAGCCTCCTGACCGAGACGCTCACCATAAGGGGGATTAACCGCCAACAACCCAGGCATCACGCCCACTGGCGGTGCCAACTCAGCGGCATCACGGCGAACAATACGAATGTAATCCTCCAACCCTGCCGCCGTCACGTTAGCCTGCGCGGCAGAGACGGCTCGTGGGTCAATATCGTAACCGTAGATGGGTGGCAGCTTATCGATCCCACCGCTACGCCGCACTTGCGCCTCATCGACCAGCCGCTGCCATACATCTGCGTCATGCTGACGCCAGGCGAAAAACCCGTAGTGATCCCGCAACAGCCCCGGGGCGATGTCTGCCGCAATCATGGCCGCCTCAATGACAAACGTGCCCGAACCACACATTGGATCAAAAAACGCCCCCCCCTGAGCCGCCACCTCTGGCCAGCCGGCCCGCAACAGAATGGCGGCTGCCAGGTTCTCCTTCAAAGGGGCAGTCACCGTTTCAACCCGATAGTGGCGGCGGTGCAGGCTTTCGCCCGACAGATCAAGGCTGATGGTCAATTCGTCACGATGAAGGTGAGCATTAATGCGGATATCCGGCTGTTCCAGATTGACCGAAGGGCGCTCCCCCGTGGCAAGACGGAACTGATCAACAATTCCATCCTTGATCTTAAGCGCGCCAAACTGGGTGTGGCGAATGGCGTCAGAACGACCAGTAAAGTCCACAGCAAAAGTAGCATGAACATCAAAATGGCGCTGCCAATCGATGGTCTGCACACCGGCATACAGCGTCTCTTCAGACGACACTGCAAACGTGGCCAGTGGCAACAATACCCGGCCGGCGGTGCGTGACCAGAGGCAGACCCGATAAGCCGTCTCCATCGAACCGGTAAACTCAACACCCGCAGGCTGTTCACGCACAGAGCCAGCACCAAGCAGTGTCAACTCAGTTAGTAGAGAGGCCACCATGCCTTTAGGCACGGTGGCAAAAAATTGCAGTGGGGTGTCCATGAGATTTGCCTTTGTCAGGCAGAGCTGACCTACTGAATAACTAGCGGTAGAAACTAGCCGTGATAGCGCTGAAAAACGAGACAGGCATTGGTGCCGCCAAAACCAAAACTGTTGGACAGCACTGTGTTGATCTCAACGTTGTGTCTGGCCTCAAGTAGAATCGGCATACCGTCAGCCGACTGGTCAAGATTATCGATATTCGCCGAGGCAGCCAAAAAACCGTGCTGCATCATCAGCAAAGAATAGATCGCCTCATTCACACCGGCAGCACCCAAGGCGTGGCCTGTGAGTGACTTGGTAGAGCTAATAGCCGGGATCACGCCCTCACCAAACACCGCACGAATCGCTTCCAGCTCCTTCATATCACCGGCAGGTGTGCTGGTACCGTGGGCATTAATATAGTCTACGTTTCCACTCACCCCCTCCAGCGCCAGACGCATACAGCGGGCCGCCCCTTCACCTGAGGGTTGAACCATGTCAAAACCGTCAGACGTGGCACCATATCCCACCAACTCAGCATAGATCCTGGCACCACGGGCCTGAGCATGCTCCAGCGCCTCAAGCACCAACAGGCCGCCACCACCAGAGATGACAAAACCATCACGCTCAGCATCATAAGCACGCGAAGCCTTAGCGGGGGTATCGTTATACTTGGACGAGAGCGCACCCATAGCGTCAAACATCATGGAACCTTCCCAGCCCAGCTCCTCACCGCCACCGGCAAACACAACATCCTGCTTGCCCAGCTGGATCTGCTCCATTGCGTTACCTATGCAGTGGGCGCTGGTAGAGCATGCAGAGCTAATGGAGTAGTTAATACCCTTAATCTTAAAGGCCGTGGCCAGGTTAGCCGACGTGGTGCTGCCCATGGTCTTGGGCACCATATAGGGACCCACACGACGAATACCCTTCTCACGCAAGATATCAGCCGCCGCAACTGTGCTGGCATGGGAAGCGCCACCAGACCCCACAATCAAACCTGCGCGGGGATTAGAGACTTGCTCTTCACTCAGCCCCGCATCCTCGATAGCCTGCTGCATAGCAATATAGCTAAAAGCGGCTGCATCACCCATAAAACGGCGCTGCTTACGCTCAATCAGTACCTCAGTATCAATGTGTATGGCCCCATGAACATGGGAGCGAAACCCCATCTCGGCATATTGAGGGGCAAACTCGATACCGGAACGACCGGTTCTAAGCGCATCAACAACCTCATGCTGATTGTTACCAATGCTGGAAACAATTCCGACTCCTGTGACAACTACACGTCTCACCGGTCACACCCTCACATATTTTCAGTGGAAGTAAATAAGCCAACTCGCAAATCTTTAGCAGTGTAAATCACCTTGCCATCAACTTCCATTTCAGCATCACCTACTCCCATAAACAACTTACGCATAATGACCCTATTCATGTCGATACGATAGGTCACCAACCTCTTTTCAGGGGTCACCTGACCACGAAAGCCCACTTCACCCACACCCAGGGCACGACCACGGCCCGGACCACCACACCAACCCAGGAAAAAACCGATCAACTGCCACATCGCATCCAGTCCCAGACACCCCGGCATGACCGGATCGCCCTGAAAATGGCAATCAAAAAACCAGAGGTCAGGGGTAATATCAAGCTCAGCGATAATCTGCCCCTTACCGTGGGTTCCCCCATCCCGTGTAATCGAAGTGACACGATCAAACATCAGCATCGGCGGCAGTGGCAATTGTGCATTGCCCAGACCAAACAGTTCACCTCGCCCACAGCTCAGTAACTCATCCCGTGTATAACTATTTTTTGTCTGCATGACTTTCTGTTTTTCTATCGTTTTTGGAGTTCCGCAGAGCCAAGATAGCGACAATCGCAGACCATGACTAAAACAACCCCCACCCAAAGATTAAATGACCGCAAATGGTAGCAGAAACGCTCATTTGGCAAGGCGCACATTAACAGAAACATTATTAATGAGCAAAATGATTAAAAATACAACAAGTTACAAAAAAACAACATGGCATATCATGCAACTTTACATAACTCTACAACCTCCGCCACCCCCTCCTCTTTCACCCGCCAACGCACGTCCAAATCGTACAGACAGATACCGAATACCCGTTCAGGCTCAATACGACGGTTATATGCAGGACGCGGATCGAGGCTGATCACCGATTCAATCAAATCAGCCAACCCCGGCCAGCGCTGCTCATGTTGAGCACAGCTCTTTTGGGCCTCAGCACTAAAATCCACTTTTAGTACACTACGAGGTGGCTCCTGTGCATAACCCGCCTTCGCGTCAACAATACAATCCGCATAAGGCAGATAGGGTTTAATATCCAGAACAGGCGTCCCTTCAACCAAATCGAGTCCCGAAACCCGCAGGTGTATCCTCCCCCGATATTGAACAATCTCATCCAACGCGACCACCGACAATCCAATGGGGTTGGGACGATGTGTGGCCCGGGTAGCAAATACACCCAGCTTTTTATTCCCCCCCAGTCGTGGTGGCCGCACGCTCAGGCGCTTATCACTTTCAAGACAGTGATGAAATACAAAACTGATCCAGAGATGGGAAAATGCCTCAAGCCCGGCAACAGCCTCAGCACGATCGTAAGGAGGAAAAAGCTCAATTTCACCTCGTGCACCAACAATCAACCCTGGCTGACGAGGTACTCCGAATTTATCTTTAAAGCAGGAGTGGACTATCCCAATCGTGTTAAAACTATAATGCAATCAGGAACCTCACCAAAAACGAAGGGCCGCCGTGGCGACCCTTAAAAAATCATAGAGAAGTATCTACACCAAACAAAATAACCGTGTCACATCAGCATTTTGCCAAAAAAACCGACAATCAGCAAAATTACTGCGGCCCCCACAACAATGATCATATCATCATCACCTGCACTACGCTGTTCAACCATATATATACTCCTGTTTAAAGTATAAAAATTGGGAAAATGCCTTTAATGCCTGGGAAAAACCAACAACGCCCGTTAGAACAATAGTCAAGAAGTGAAAAATTACAAGGAAAGATCTATACAACGCTCACCGCTACCGCGGTCTTGAAGTGCCTATGGATTCCAGCTCTTGCTGTAGCTCTTCGGCACTTTTGATGCTCATCCCCATTTGACGTGCAACTACATCATTTACCATTACAGAAAAATATTTTGGCGCAGAGCGCTGCATAACAGTGCCATAACATGGCCGTCCTAAACAGTTAACGATCTCTGCGGTCTGACGACCAATCTGCCCTGGTGTAGAGAACAACGCCAACATCGCCCCCGCCTTCAAGAATGATTCTGAATAAACAACCAACGGATGTTTATAACGAAAACTGGCCAGTAATACCTCCTGAACTACACGACGATTATAAAAAAATGGATCCGGCAGAAGCAACATTACATCACTGTCGGCAGACATGTTTTTAAGCAGGCTCGACAACCGCTCACTCCCCATCAGGTCCCCAAAAATCATCTGCAATTTAGTGGCATCGACAGTTTTTTTGAGCTCATCAATATAAAACGCCGACGTTTCACCGTGTAAATAAGCTATTGTGTTTATATCCGGCATGGCAGCACGTACAAGCTGCAAATAACGGCCGACCGGTTGATCTATATACAGTAGTTTGTGTTGTGGGCTCAGCATGCCATGTGCATCCAGCCACTGATAGCTGCTTAAAGGCAGCATCGTGTATAACACCGGTTTGTTTAGCAAATTGCGTGCAGCCACCACTTTGGCAGCGTCAACACCTGCAACAACAATGGCGCTGTACTGAGAAAAATCCAACCCATCAACATCATCTGCCGAACGAAAATCCAGCGCTTCCGCTGCTACGCTGTTCAGCGTACCTAACATGCCCTGTTGAAACTCCTGATAGACCGGACTCTCCTGGCTTACAATTAGTAGCAGACGAGCATCAACATTGGCACTGAATAACAGTGCCAATGCTGTCGACAACATTAATCTCATCAACCACATCGCCTAATTCACCCGCCTACGCTGACAACCGCCCCCACGGTTTCAACCATCTGCTCAGTCTAGCTGCACCTTTACGCTCACATATGCTGAAGGGCCAATTTCATTTAACTCTGCAAAACTGGCCTTAGGTCGCAAGACTTCCATCTCTTCATATTTACCTAACGCATTTCTGATGACCAAAGCCACCTCAATCTCATCACTCATCATCACAAATTTCCTGCTTATTTTCACATCAAGGCGGTGCACAACACTTCTCACCGCCTCAGCATCTGCCGACTCCCATCCCTGAATTTTATCAGTGAAGTAGTAACCAACACCGGCACTATACTCTTTGTCAAAATCAACCATATATAGCAGGCTTGCGCTATGTTTTGGGGCCATTAACACTGTTTTACCTGTGTCGGCATCACGCATATGGGTGTACGCATACCCCAAATAGAGACTGCTTCTCTCCGCCACAGTCAGCTTCGTCTCCAGCTCTACGCCTTTAATCACAATATGGCAACAGTTAAGATAGAGTGAGCTGTGCCCCAGACCAAATGTGCCGGGGTTATCAACTTTAAAGATCAACTCACTAAGGTCATCACGATAGATTTTAGCGTCAAAAAAAGCGCTGTCTGCCCGTGTCGCCAGATGGTAACCGAGTTCAAACGAAGTGATCTTCTCAACCCGCGTCTGCCGTGTCCCACCCCAGAAGAGCAGATCAAGCGCTGGGCCAGGGCCAGTCAATGTATTACCGCTATACAGATTGGTAGCTGCGCCATAGATACCGTAATCCGTTGCATACTCAAACATCGACGGGGTTCGCACGGCCTTTGACCCCGTCAAGCGCACACTCTGCATTGGTGAAAAACTGTAATTAACCCCCAGTCGTGGCGACACCGCCGTGCCGGTCGTACTGTAATCTTCCACCATCAAACCTGCATTAAATAACCATGGGTTATTTGCGTTCCATTCAACATTCACAAATCCATATTTAAGGTAATTATTGATGGTGACATCACCCATCAAATTTCTGCCGCCCCACACCTTGTCATCACGCAAACCACCCCCCCACGCCACACGCAAATTATCAAGCGGGGAAACATTATGTTGCAGTGCAAGATCGTAACGATCGGTACGACGACCAAAATCAACTTCATTGTAGGGAGATACAGGATCAATGGCCAATCCTGGCGCAAGCCGGAAGGCACCTGTATGAAATGATTCAACGTTATGGTTGTAGATATGGTAAAGCTGAACCGACAAACTCTCTCCCAGCCCTAATGTTCGCTCCCATTTAATGCTTTGGTTATGGTTTAGCTCATGTTTTTCACGATCCACACTCAAATCAGGCACATACCGATTTTCCACTTGGCGCGGTCCCATCCCAACCCCGCCGGAAAATGTTAACGCATCTATCGAACTCAGCGCATAATCGGCTCGCACCGAAAAAGTATTGGTACGCTTATCGTCATATCGTTTGGCAAAACCATCATCCTCGCTAAAACCAGCGCTAACCCGATAATCAAGCTTTCCACTTCCACCACCATGCCGCACAAAAATCTCGCGCACACCCTGCGTTCCAGCATTCACTTTTATTGACGATACGCCACGGTCAAGAAGTGCTGAACGGGTAATGATATTGATCACCCCCAGAAAGGAGTTGGCCCCGTAACTGGCGGAATTAGGACCCCGTACAACTTCAATACGCTCAATATCATCCAGCGTCACATCCAGCGTAGACCAGGGAGTATCACCAATGGCTGTGGTATAGACCGAGCGGCCATCAACCAATACCTGCATACGACGGGCATAACGCTCATCTGACATGTGATAGCTCACTGAAGCGGAGTGTCCGTCATGGTAACCAACAATAAACCCCGGCACTAACCGAAACAGCTCCGGGATCTCCCGTGCCCCCGATGCCTCAATCATGCGTCTGTCGATCACAGTCACCGCCACTGGTGCATCCACAGCCAGCTGTGGCATACGGGTTGCCGACATAACGACCGGCATATCCCCCCAGAAAACCTCCTCAGACAATGGTGAACTCATCTCATCTGCATGCAGGTTCATAGCAATAAGTGGTAGAGCCAGACCCACTATCCCCAAATGTTTTTTACTGTTTTTAATTGTAGACACTGAAATTTAAAACCCCATATGTAACCACTAGCCCCCTCCCCGAGCATGTATATTAGTCAATCACGTCACACTTATATACCCTTATATACCTCCCAACCCATCACTTAACAGAAACCATACCTACGGCGAGCACCCCGCAACACCCGATTCACTCAGACTTTTCCCGCAACAGGTCGATAACCCAAACAGACCCAATATCTGTACTAACAGAAAGGGAGCGGCGATGAGCAAACTGTTTGAAGGGCTTGAACGCATCGAAGAGGCGCGTGAACAGATCAAAGGTGCCAGCTTCATGTCCGGCCTCTACACTGGCAGACCCGACTTCGATCTACTGCTGCCCCCGCCCGAATCAGCCGAAGAGAGGGCTGTTGGTCTGGCCTACTGCCAAGAGATCGAGACCTTCCTCATCAACCACGTTAATGCCGACGAGATCGAACGCAGTGGCAAGATCCCTGAATCAGTATTAAACGGCCTGCTGGCGATGGGTGCCTTTGGCATGAAGATCCCCACGGAGTACGGCGGTCTCGGCTTCTCCCACACCAACTACGGCCGCGTGCTAACTGTGATCGCCAGCTGGAGCAACATCCTCTCGCTCACCGTCGCCGTACCGCAGTCGATCGGCATCGCCATGCCGATCATGCTCTACGGCAACCAGCAGCAGAAGGATAAATACCTGCCCATCGTCGCCCGCCACGCCATCTCCGCCTTTGCACTGACAGAGCCGACCACCGGCTCCGACGCCGCCAACGTGCAGACCGAAGCAGTGCTGAGCAGCGACGGCAACTACTACACCATCAACGGCAACAAACAGTGGTGCACCAACAGCCCCATCGCCCGTTACCTGACGCTGATCGCCCGTGTACCCGCCCGCAAGGAGAATGGCCGCTGGGTGGCTGTGCCCAATGGTGAAGGGGCCGAATCAAAGGTCCACACCGCCCTTATCCTCGACATGCAAACGCCTGGCGTGGTGGTCAATCAGCGCTGCGAATTCGAAGGGTGTCGCGGTATCGAAAACGGTTTCATGACCTACACCGATGTAAAAATTCCTGCTGACTGTGTCATTGGCGAGATCGGCAGCGGCCTCAAATACGCGCTCTCAATCCTCAACATCGGTCGCGCCGTGAGTGTGCCCGCCATCTGCCTAGGCATGGCCAAACAGGCGTGGCAGCCCACTCTCGACCGCGCCAACAGCCGCATCACCTTTGGCAAACCGTTGTCATCACGGCAGACGCAGCAGATCCGTATCGGCAAGATGGCCACCAGCCTCTTTGCCATGGAGGCGTTATGTGAATTGGCGTGGCAGATGGCTGATCAAAAACAGTACGACGTACGTATTGAGGCCGCCCTCACCAAGATCATCTGCTCTGAGCAGACAATCCAGTTTCTCAATGACGCCCAGGTGATCTTCGGCGGCATGGGTTATGAGACTGCCGACTCCAAACGGGTGCGCGGTGAACCCGCCTTTGGCCTGGAGCAGCTGGTGCGCGACGCGACCATGTATCGCATCGGCGAAGGGGCTACTGACATCCTGCGCCCCTTTGTTGCCCGTGAAGGACTCAATATCCATCTCGAACAGATTAAAGACACAATGGATGACGGCATCAAACTCAGCGCCCTACCGCGCCTGCTACGTTTTTATATCCCCTGGTACCTGCGCCAGTGGAAGAGACAACCTATCCCCAATGGTTCCGAATTTAACCATCCACGCGTACGCATAAAGCTGGAATATATAGAGAACACCAGCCGCGCCCTGGCACGGCGCATCTTCTACGCCATGCTCATCTGCCGCGAGTCGATGCGTGACGACCAGGGGCGACAAAACCGTATCGACATCGTTGGTGAAGAGCTCTTCACCATCATCGCTACCGCACTGCACGCACAGAAGATCAACCAGGAGTACGCCTGGCAGCTCGCTGATGAACAATACCGCATCAGCAAAAAACTGATTTGCACCACACTCAAAGGGCTACTGATCAACGATGATCATGAACATGAAGCCATTGGTTTACGAGCCATCAAGGGTGATTACAACGCCCTCAACGACGGCATCATTCAGCGCGGGCTGGATGATTACCATTAACCCCTAAAAAGGTGAAGGTGCTGCCAGTACACTATATTTAGACCCACAAATACACCACGGAAGGACGATGATCGATAGAGAGTAGAGAGGTTGAAAGAGATGAACGCATCAGAGAGACCCGACCACAGCAACCCCCTTGGCAGCGAGACCAGAGTCGTCGCCTTCGAGATCAAACACACCCAGATCATCGACCACCACGGCGCTCCCCTCGGCCCACTTCCCGATTTTGCCAAAAACCCAGCGGAACTGATCAAACTCTATCGCGCCATGGTGCTCACACGCCTCTTCGACAACAAAGCGATTGCACTGCAACGCACCGGCAAGATGGGTACCTACGCCTCATCCAACGGCCAGGAGGGGGTCGCCGTCGGCATGGGCAGCGCCATGCAACCATGCGACGTCTTTGCCCCCGTCTACCGAGAATATGGCACGCAGTTTATGCGCGGCGTCGCCATGCACGAGATCCTGCTCTACTGGGGTGGTGACGAACGTGGCATGAACTACGCGCAACAGCGTCAGGACTTCCCCATCTCCGTGCCCATCGCCAGCCAGATCCCTCACACCGTTGGTGCAGCGTTTGCCATGAAGCTACGCAAAGAGCCACGTGTCAGCGTCGGCGTGCTCGGTGATGGCGCATCGTCAAAAGGGGACTTCTATGAATCACTCAACATCGCCGGTGCCTGGCAACTGCCAGTGGTAATTGTGATCGTCAACAACCAGTGGGCCATCTCGCTGCCACGTCACGAACAGAGTTTCGCCGCTACCCTGGCACAAAAGGGCATCGCAGCAGGTGTCCCCTGCGAACAGGTGGACGGCAACGACGTCATCGCCATGCGCTATATTATGGAGCGGGCACTCGAACGCGCCCGCAACGGTGACGGTCCGACACTCATCGAGGCACTCACCTACCGCATGAGTGACCATACCACTGCCGACGACGCCAGCCGCTATCGCCCACCCGCTGAGCTGGAGGGGCAGCGCCAGTTTGATCCGATCATGCGTTTAAAAAATTATCTCACCCGCAACGTTGACTGGGACGATGCAAAAGAGCAGGCGTTACAGGCCGAGTGCAGTGCCGAAATCGAGAGCGAGGTGAAACTCTACCTCGATACACCACCCATGCCGCCCGAAAGCATGTTTGACCACCTCTACGAAACCCTGCCCGCCATCTATAAAGAGCAGCGTGACGAAGTAATTCGGCTTGGTTCTACAAGGGGAGGAGAAGATCATGGCTGAGATCACGATGGTAGAGGCGATCAACCTGGCGCTGGCACGAGCACTGGAAGAGGACCAGAATGTTGTAGTCTTTGGTGAAGATGTGGGTGCCAATGGCGGTGTCTTCCGTGTCACCACTGGATTGCAAAAGCGGTTTGGTAGTGAGCGGGTACTCGATACGCCGTTGGCCGAGACCGCCATCGCCGGCATGGCGGTCGGCATGGCCACACAGGGGATCAGACCCGTCATCGAGATTCAATTCATGGGCTTTATCTACTCCGCCGTTGACCAGATCATCAACCACGCTTCACGCATGCGTAACCGCACCCGTGGCCGCCTCACCTGCCCAATGGTGCTACGCACACCCCACGGCGGTGGCATTCACGCCCCAGAACACCATTGCGAAAGTACCGAGTCGATGTTTGCCCACATGCCCGGTCTACGGGTTGTCATCCCCTCATCACCACAACGTGCCTACGGCCTACTGCTAGCGGCGATCCGCGATCCTGACCCGGTTATTTTTCTTGAACCATCGCGCCTCTATCGCCTGATGAAAGAGGAGGTGATCGACAACGGCGAAGCGCTGCCACTCGATGTCTGCTTCCAACTCCGTGATGGCAAAGATGTCACCCTCGTCACTTGGGGCGCGATGATTCACGAAACCATGCAGGCGGCAGATCAACTGGCCAGCGAGGGGATCAGCGCTGAAGTGATCGACGTCGCCACCCTCAAACCACTCGACATGGAGACCATCCTCACCTCCGTCACCAAAACCGGGCGTTGCGTCATCGTGCACGAAGCGGCACGTACCTGCGCCATCGGCTCAGAGATCGCCGCGCAACTCGCTGAACGTGGCCTAATGTCACTCTTTGCACCAGTACAACGTGTCACCGGCTACGACACCATCATGCCGCTCTTCCGGCTCGAGAAACTGTACATCCCCAGCACCGAACGAATCGTGGCAGCGGTCAAAAAGACACTGGAGGTATCATGACTATTTTTAAACTCCCCGATCTGGGCGAAGGGCTGCAAGAGGCGGAGATTGTTGAATGGCTGATCAAAGAGGGCGATGAGGTTGCCCTTGATCAACCGATCCTCTCGGTCGAAACCGCCAAGGCAATTGTTGACGTCCCCAGCCCTGAAAAGGGACGTGTTAAAAAACTCTTTGTGAAGGCGGGTGACATTCCCAAGGTCGGCGCACCACTGGTGGAGTTTGAAACTGTTGCAACCCCTGAAGAGAAACAAGATACCGGTACCGTCGTCGGCCAGATGGAGATCAATAGAGGGGTAGTGAAAGAGGCGGCCGCCGTTGTTGGCAAGGCCAACAGCGCGGGTGGTGGCATCAAAGCAACCCCCGCTGTACGTGCCCTCGCCCACCGCATGAATGTTGACCTTGCCGTTGTCACCCCCACGGGGGCAGATGGCGTCATCATCTCTGCCGATGTTGAGCGCGCCGCCAAAACACTCTCACAAGCCGGGCCACTCGAACCGATGCGTGGTGTGCGTCGCGCCATGGCCCACATCATGGCCCAGGCCCATGCTGAGGTGGCCGATGTCACCATCGTTGACGACGCCGATATCAACGACTGGCTGCCAGGAACCGATGCCACACTGCGATTGATCCGTGCCATCGTCATCGCCTGCAAGGTCGAGCCATCACTCAACGCCTGGTTCGACAGCAAAGAGATGGGGCGACGCCTGCTCAAACATGTCGATATCGGTGTTGCCGTGGATACCGAAGAGGGGCTCTTTGTCCCGGTACTGCGCGATGTCGCCAAACGGACCAATGCCGATCTGCGTGATGCCCTTAACAAGATCAAGGAGCACGTCAAGGCGCGCACCATTCCACCAGAAGAGATGCGCGGCTATACCATCACCCTCTCCAACTTCGGTGCCCTCGGTGGTCGTTATGCCGATCCGATTGTAGTACCACCCACTGTAGCGATACTCGGCGCAGGACGGATGCGTGATGAGGTGGTGCCCTGCAATGGTGAAATCGTAATTCATCGCATCATGCCGCTGTCGCTGACGGTTGATCATCGTGCAGTGACCGGTGGTGAGGCTGCGCGGTTTTTGATGGCTGTTATAAAAGATTTGAAAAAGGCGGATTAAGCAGCTTAACCCCGACTCCTCAATGGAGAGGAGATAAAAGAGAAGGCCCTGATATGAATACCTACTCAGCAGGAAAACGTCTTCGTGATGCACTCCTTATAGAGCGCCCCTTGCAGATGGCTGGTGCCATCAACGCCTACTGCGCCCTGCTCGCTGAACACGCCGGTTTTAACGCGCTCTATATCTCCGGCGCCGGGATTGCCAACGCCTCTTACGGTCTACCCGATCTTGGTTTTACCACGCTCGATAATGTGGTCGAGGATATTCACCGTATCACCCATGCCACACACCTACCACTGCTGGTGGATGCCGACACTGGCTTTGATGATATCGCCACCACCACTGAACGTTTCATCGCTGCCGGTGCTGCAGGAATGCACATCGAAGATCAGGTGACACAGAAACGCTGCGGCCACCGCCCCAATAAAAAACTGGTGAGCAGCGATGAGATGTGTGACCGCATCCGCACCGCCGTCTCGGCCCGTAGCGATCCAAACTTCGTCATCATGGCTCGCAGTGATGCCCTCGCTGTGGAGGGTATGGCGTCGGCACTGCAACGTATCCAACACTACGTTGATGCTGGCGCTGACATGATCTTCCCGGAGGCGCTGACCGCACTGGTGCAGTATCAACAGATTCGTAACACCATTAATGTACCGATCCTCGCCAACATCACCGAGTTTGGCAAGACACCGCTGTTCACTGTCGCTGAGTTGCAGAGCGCCAGTGTCGATATCGCGCTCTATCCACTCACCGCCTTCCGCGCCATGAGCGCCGCCGCGCTCGATGTCTACACCACCCTGCGTACCACGGGCACACAAACAACGCTGCTCGACAAGATGCAAACACGTGAAGAGCTATACCACCACCTCGACTACTACCGTTATGAACAGCAACTGGATAAGGAGCTGGATCATGGAGAATGAGCATAAAGGTCTGGCGGGCATCGTCGCCGGTCGCACCGCCATCTCAACAGTGGAGACAACGGGCAGCGGCCTCTTCTATCGTGGTTACTCCATCAACGATCTGGCTGAACATGCCAGCTTTGAAGCGGTGGCCTATCTGCTGATCCACGGCGCACTGCCCAATGAGATCGAACTGGGACACTACAAACAGAAGCTGCAATCACTGCGTGAGATCCCCGGCGCACTCAAACTCATGCTCGAACACATTCCAACCACCGCCCACCCCATGGACGTACTGCGCACTGGCTGCTCCATGCTCGGCACGCTGGAGCCGGAGACAAAAGATAATCCTGCCGAAGAGATTGCCGACCGTTTGCTCGCCTGCTTTGGTTCGATGCTGCTCTACTGGTATCACTTTCACCAAAGTGGCAAACGGATTCATGTCACTAATAATGAAGAGGGGGTTGCCGGTCACTTTTTCCATCTACTGCACAACAGACAACCCCATGGCGAAGAGCAGCGCGCTATTGATGTCTCGCTGATACTCTACGCTGAACATGAGTTCAACGCCTCCACCTTTACCGCACGTGTCACCACCTCAACACTTTCCGATTTCTATTCAGCCATCTGTAGCGCTATCGGCACACTACGCGGTCCATTACACGGTGGTGCCAACGAAGCGGCGATGGAGCTGCTTAACCGTTTTAAAGATGCGGATGAGGCGGAACACGGCATAATGAAAATGCTGGAGGATCATCAACTGGTGATGGGCTTTGGCCACCGCGTCTACAAACAGGGCGACCCGCGCTCCTCCATCATCAAAGCCTGGTCAAAAAAGCTGGCGGACCATCACAACGGCGCAACACTCTTCGAGATCTCTGAACGGATCGAGCAGGTGGTGATGCGTGAAAAGAAGATGTGTCCCAATCTTGATTTTTACAGCGCCTCTGCCTACCACTACTGCGGCATACCTACGTCACTCTTCACGCCGATCTTTGTTATCGCCCGTACCAGCGGCTGGGCGGCACACATCATCGAACAGCGCCGCGAAAACAGATTGATCCGACCAACGGCTGAGTACGTCGGTCCCGCGCCCAGGCCATTTCCAAATAATAAAGGCATCCAGTGATGAGCAACATTAACCACAATACCCGCCCACCATTCGACACACTATTAGTAGAGATTGCCCACTACGCCCAGCACTACAACAGCGCCAGCGCCGAAGCGCTCGACACCGCCCGCTACTGCCTGATGGATGCGCTTGGCTGCGCCATGTTGGCATTACATGAACCGGAGTGTCAGCGCCATCTTGGCCCCATCGTTCCCGGCGCTGTATTGACCAACGGCGTGCGTGTGCCCGGCACAACATATGAACTTGATCCGGTACAGGCGGCCCACAACATCGGCAGCATGGTACGCTGGCTCGATTACAACGACACCTGGCTCGCCGCCGAGTGGGGCCACCCCTCCGACAACCTGGGCGCCATTCTCGCCTGTGCCGATTACATCAGCCGCCAAGGCACAACACCACTCACCATGAACGACGTGCTCAACGCCATGATCAAGGCCTATGAGATTCAGGGGGTGCTGGCACTCAACCACAGCTTCAACCGTGTTGGTATCGACCATGTAATCTTGGTCAAGATCGCCTCTACTGCTGTCGCCACCGCACTGCTTGGCGGCGACCAACAGGCCATCATCAACGCCCTCGCCAACGCCTGGCTCGATGGCGGTACCCTGCGTACCTATCGCCACGCCCCCAATACCGGCTGGCGCAAGTCGTGGGCGGCAGGCGACGCCACAGCCCGCGCCGTACGCCACGCCCATCTCGCCCTCAAGGGTGAGATGGGTTACCCCAGCGCCCTCACTGCACCGCAATGGGGGTTTCAGGATGTGGTGTTTAAGGGACAACCGCTAACACTGGCGCAACCCTTAGGTTGTTATGTGATGGAGCAGATCCTCTTCAAAGTAAGTTACCCGGTGGAGTTCCACGCCCAGACCGCCGTGGAGTGTGCCATTCAGCTGCACAACAAAATCAAGTCACGTTTTGCCGAAATCGATCACATCAAATTAACCACACAAGAGCCAGCGATGCGCATCATTAATAAAACCGGCCCACTGCACAACCACGCCGACCGCGACCACTCGCTACAATACGCCGTTGCCATCGGCCTGCTCTTTGGTGACCTTGAGAGCCGCCACTACAGCGATGAAGTGGCAGAGGATCCGCGCATCGACCATCTACGCAGCAAGATGGTGGTAAGCGAAAACAGAAGTTACAGTCACGACTACCTTGATCCGGAAAAACGCTCTATCGCCAACAGCATCGCCATCCACCTCAAGGATGGCAGCGTGGAACAGGCCACAGTCGAGTACCCCATCGGTCACCGCCGTCGTCGCGATCAGGCCAAGCCGCTGTTGATCGAAAAGTTTGAGACGAGTCTCGACACCATCTTCCCTGTCCCGCGAGCCGAGCAACTGCTTAAGCTTATGCAGGATCCAACACAGCTGGCCGCCATGCCTGTTGATCAATTCATGGCGCTGTGGGTGAAAATATGACAACCAAACGCGACTACTTTCAGCACGCCATGCCCGGTGATTTCTGTTTTGGCTGTGGTAGCGCAAACCCGGCAGGACTGCACATTCACAGCTACTGGGACGACGATGGAAAAGAGGCGATCTGCCACTGGCAGGCCGGAGAGCTTCATCAAGGGTGGCAGGGTGTCACCTGCGGCGGCATCATCGCCACGCTCATCGACTGCCACTGCATGGCCACCGCCATGGCCACGGCAATCCGCAACGAGAACCGCCCGCTCACGTCAGAACCGTACCTGCGTTTCGCCACCGGCTCACTCAATGTTAAATATCTGCAACCCGCCCCGATTGATCGGCCACTGGAACTACGCGCCCATGTGACGGAGATCAAAAACAAAAAAAAATATACGCTGGAGTGTAGTTTATACCTCGATGGTAAAAAAACCGCCGAAGCAATCGTGGTCGCATTTCTGGTCTATCGCAGCGACCAGCCAGAGGGGCAAGACTCAAAGTTCAACACATAATACTTCGCAACTACTCACTGGGCTTCAGTGCCAACCAGCCAATTTCCCGTGCTGTGGCTGTGCCAATTAGCGCCTGTTTCAGATTTTTTGGCATCACCGCCTCGGTTGCCGTGATAACAACTTTTCCGCCCATGATTTCTGCCTGTTTTTGTGGCAACAATGGCTCCTGTTTCGCATCACCATAACCATCGGGGTAGATTGGCATACCACTGCTCAGATCATACTTATCACTGGCCCCCAGGGTATGTAACATCTCATGGGCAATCACCACACTGTTACGCGCCTCCATCTTCTCTGCAGCATAGGCATGCACCACACTCACCATCCCCTTTTGCAGGCCAGTGGAGTGTTGCAGTCGTGGGGTGTTTTCTGGGTTATGGTAGAGAACAAATATCCGAATACTGGGTTGAGGGCCATCATATTTATCTTTAACGATAGACCAGTAACGTAAACGTAGACTCCACAGCATTGTTTTCCAAAGCTCCCCCGCTTCGGGCGGCAAGGGTGGCAACTCTTTTATAACAGGCCCAATACGCGCATCAACGGGATCTTTTATCGGCAGCTTATAACGCTGTACTTCATCAACCATGAACTGTTCCACATCATTAAAATCGGCTGTTGTCAGTGTCTGTATATACTCATCAGCAACAACACTGCCATCGCCATTAATGGGGTAGACCACCACCCACAATGGGCGCTCCCACGAGGTGGAGCGTACCAGTGTCAGCCAGCTATCAAGCCCCACCATCAGAAGAATTACCAGAAGGATGGCAATCCGTATTTTTCTAAAGCTGATAGCAGATACCCCCTTTTTACTGCGTAACGAATCAGCGTCAAAGGTGTGCCCGGCGTTAACGGACACACGCACTGGGGGTCTCCCCGACAATTTCTCATAGGCGATGTCACATCCAGGACATTGCCACTGCGGGGCACTATCACCCTGTTGACGCACATATTTACACTTGGGGCACTGCACGGGGACGACCTGTCTGTTAATCTACGGTTGTGTGAGTTTACCGTATCTCAAATATTGGCCCATAACAATTCACTTTTATATAGGTTAGGAGACAGAGATGATTGATCTACCACAAATGCGCTGCGAGGCGTGCCAAGTCGGTTCACCCCAGGCCAGTGAACAAGAGGTTGCTGAATTTATGCCTCAGCTACCGGGGTGGGACATAATCGAGATCGACGGTATTAAACAGCTACAGGCTATTTTTACATTTGCCAATTTCAAACAGGCGCTGGCCTTTACCAACAAGGTGGGGGAGCTTGCTGAGCAACATAACCACCACCCCGCCATCACTACAGAATGGGGCAAGGTGACGGTCAGATGGTGGACTCACAAAATCAAAGGATTACATACCAATGATTTTGTAATGGCGGCCAAAACGGACTTTATTGCGTAACCCAAATATTATTTTTTGCTCCACAGCGCTTCCAGGCGCTGATCACGACCGCAACTCCAGCGGTAATAGTTATAACGCACGGTATTGCGGGTATGGTAGTCCTGATGGTACTCCTCAGCAGGATAGAAGGTAGTGGCAGCGGCAATCTCTGTCACTATCGACTCTTTGAACGGTTTGTTTTTTTCCAGGGCCGCTTTTGAGGCAAGAGCCAGACGTTTCTGTTCATCGTTCATATAGAAGATTCCAGAGCGATACTGGCTGCCCGCATCACAAAACTGGGCATTATCTGTCGTCGGGTCTACATTACGCCAGAAATGGTCCAACAGCTGTGTATAGCTGACTTTAGCGGGATCATACACAACCCGTACCGCCTCGGTGTGGCCCGTTCCGCCCGCCGAGACCTGGCGATAGGTGGGGTTCTTTTTATGGCCACCAATGTAACCGGAGACGGTACTGATAACCCCAGCCACTTTGTCAAAATCACTCTCAGTACACCAGAAACAACCAGCGGCAAAAATTGCCGTCTCGGTCTGTTCAGCACGTAGTGGCAACGCTGCCAATAACAAAACTACCACTACACATGCCTGTAACAACTGCTTTTTCATAACAACTCCATACAAATAATGGTCACGGTACACATTAGTGGTATGAGACTTCAAAACCTTACACCTGCAACCCAAACATGTCACTGTTAAGGGATATCGGCAACATAGGGTGAGAGATAACGGTTAACTTACCTCACAGCCAGCGGCGTACCCTGCACATATAATCCTGATAGGCGTCACCGTAACGGCTGGCCAAGGCCTGCTCCTCGATGCTGATCTGAAAACGGTCCATGTACAATACAAAGGCGGGGGACACCAACAGCGCCGTCAGCCACCCGAGATAGAGCGACCAAGCCATTAATAAAAAGAAAAAGCCGAGATACATCGGGTTACGACTAATTCTATAGATACCCGTTGTGACCAGCAGTGAAGAGCCTGTAGGGTCGATTGGATTCATGGTTGTACCCAAACGGCGAAATTTGACTACCCCGGCACCGCACACCACAACCCCAGCCATTGCTAATAGTAGAGAAAACGGCAACGGCACGACCAGAGCAACATCCGGCAGCAACTGCGCCAGCAGCCAGGCCAGCAGCATAAATAGTAGCGTCAGAAACAGTGGTGGGATTTTAAGCGCCATCCCCATCCCGCCCTGTACTCATACGCGATGGCTCATACTCATCAAACTGTGACAGGTCACCCGTGAGTGTTTCCCAACATGCCTTGGAACCGACAAAGATATGGGCCGCTGGTCGCTCATTAATATCAGAGTCAATCACACCCAGTCGAATCCGCAGCTCACCGGGGCGATGAATGTGACGGCTGAAGAGAGGTGAGCCGCATTGACGGCAGAAATATTTACTCTGCCCCGGCGATGACTCATACCCCGTCAATAACGGCTCCCCCGCCAACAACCGGAACTCAGCCTCTTGAACCACACCGTTAGTGGCAAAGGCCGACCCCTGCGCCTTGCGACATTGAGAGCAGTGGCAACAGACGATGTTGTCGATACTGCCGTGCAGTTCAAACCGAATACCTCCACATAGACAGCCACCTATATACATTTCACCTCATCCTCTACGGTATTACACAGGCCGCTGTCAATATGCCCGTTGCCAGTGAGCAAGCCCCAAGAAAAACCCCGTGGGCAAGCCGATCCTCCTCCACACCTTTAGCGATATCGCTAATCATCAACCGAACAGCGGCATATGCAACCATCTGCGTCAACGCCGCCACCACACCCCATAACAGCAGATCAACCAGACTCACGCTATGAATAATCACCGCTGCCAACACCATTACAAAACCGAGTATCGCCCCCCCCAGGCTAAGCGCCGCAGCACTATTGCCCGCACGAATCAGTGGCAATTCACGGTATGGGGTAACCCTGACATAGACAACCACAAAGAGCCAGGTCAGCGCAAAAGCACTCACCAGATAGAGCGTGAAGTCACCAAAAGTTGACAGCAGTTCAGCAACCGAGTGTTCCATATGAGATTTATCCTATTTAAAGCAGTGGGGTACAAAACGGCTGGTATCACGCGTGATCGCCGTATCATCTTCACGCATACCGATACCTGCCGGTTGCTCACCGACCACCCATGAACCGACCACCGCATGATTACCATCAAAACAGGGCAGCAGTGCTGGAGCCTGATAGACCCACCCTTCACTGCCATAACTGCCGGGGCTATGTAATCTCTGCTGCGGGGTGATGATTTCAACGTTCGCCCCTTCCCGGCCCAATAACGGCTTACGTACATACCCGTCACGCAGTGGTGCAGGATCAAAATAGGCGGGCAACAAATTGGGGTGATTGGGAAAGAGCTCCCACAACACAGCCAATAGCCCCTTGTTACTCAATAGCAACTTCCACCACGGCTCCAGCATCTGCATCTCGCCCGTCAACAGATGCTGACCAAACGGATCACGTATCAACCATTCCCAGGGATAGAGTTTAAACCAGCGCCGCATTGGGCTGTTTTTCAAATCGACAAACAGTCGCTCTTTTGCCGCCCATCCAACATCCTCCACCGCCAGATAGTCTGTTTCAAAACCCGCCTGCTGAGCGGTATCACGCAGATATTCAACCGTCAGAAAATCCTCCTCACTCTGTCGCAACGAACTGAAGTGAAGAGTTGAACCGTAACTCTGTTGATGCAGTAGCAACCGCCACTGTTCAATGAGCTTTTCATGAATTGAGTTAAACTGATTCGCCTCAGGGCGGACCTCCTTCAACCAAAACCACTGCACCACCGCCGCCTCGTAAACTGACGTTGGTGTATCGGCGTTGTACTCCAGTAACTTGGGTGGTTCATTGCCGTTATAACTGAGGTCAAAACGGCCATACAAGGCAGGCTCATGCAACCGCCATGATAACTCGATGCGGCTACGGCACCCTTCAGGAATAGCCAGCCGATCATAGTAATCACCACTACGGACCATCAACTCCACCGCCTCCAGGCACATGGAGTGCAGCGTCGCTGTTACCGACTCGATCAACTCTATCTCCGCCTCTTCAAAAACATAACAGGCAGCCTCATTCCAATAGACACCGCCGATACTATGAAAAGTAAAACCTATCTGTTCGACCCGCGACTGCCAGTGGCGACGCGCAGCTATCTGCTCACGCCGCATCATCAACCCCCGCTGTAACCACGCCCAGAGCCACCAAAACCACCACGCTCAACACCCGTGGCACGTTCACCCTGACCACCTGAACCATAACCTCCACCACCGCCATGCGCCCCCCCGGTGCCACCGCCCTCACTCTTTCCGTCACCGCACGCTTGCTGCTCTGGACTATAGTACTGGCCATTTTGCTGACGGCAGACACCATACCCCCAATCGCTTTGGCAATCATCTAGTGAGCGATAGGTATAACGACAGCCACCCTCAGCATCACACTGATTCAACGCCGTCACCACCACAACTGCCCCCACCAGCACCAACATCACATCGCTCGAGAGCCATTTTTTTCTGTTATCGCCCACTCGCCCCCCCTCAACCTGCCGGTCTAATATTTAACCAGTCCATTTAATTGGGGCAGGAGTGTACACCGAAAACGGGGGGCACCATACTGACCAATCTATACACCATATAGGATTTGCCTGATCAGCCGCTGTTTCCATATAGTGATAACCCACTCACGAGGTAACTGATGGCCACCGATGAGATCGTAATAGTTGCCGCCCGGCGCACACCGATTGGCGCGCTGATGGGGCAGTTTGCCGGAACTGACGCGCCAACACTGGGGGCAGCCGCCATTCGTGCGCTGCTTAAGGGTACCGACCTCAAGGTAGAGGCCATCGACGAAGTCCTGATGGGGTGTGTGCTACCCGCCGGACTGGGACAGGCCCCCGCACGACAAGCGGCACTCAAGGCCGGACTGTCCATTGCCACTGGCTGCACCACCATCAACAAGGTCTGTGGTTCAGGCATGAAGGCAGTTATGCAGGGGCATGACAGCATCACCGCTGGATCGGCCAACATTGTCATCGCCGGTGGCATGGAGTCGATGAGCAATGCCCCATTTCTGATCCCCAACATGCGCCAGGGGCTACGTTTTGGCCATGGTCAGCTACTCGACCACATGCTCTTTGATGGTCTACAAAACGCCTATGATGGCCAGGCGATGGGCATGTTTGCCGAAGAGTGCGCCAGCCGTTTTGGCTTCAGTCGCAACGACCAGGATCACTACGCAGCTGAATCGGTAAGACGTGCCCTAAGTGCCGGCAGTAGCAATGCGTTTAACAATGAGATTGCCGCCATCACAGTGACGGGACGCAAAGGTGAAGAGCATTTTGATCAAGACGAAACACCACTCAAATGCGACACCAGCAAAATACCCAGACTCAAACCCGCATTTAAATCTGAGGGGGGCACTGTCACCGCCGCCAACGCATCCTCCCTCTCAGACGGTGCCGCCGCCCTGCTGTTAATGCGTGCCAGCGATGCCAGAATACGCGGACTACAACCCCTGGCCCGCATCGTTGCCCATACCCACCAGGCTATGTCACCAGAGCTATTCACCGATGCCCCGATCCACGCCATCAAAAAGCTCTACGCCAGGAGTGGCTGGTCAGATCATGATGTCGATCTCTACGAAATCAATGAAGCCTTTGCCGTTGTCACCCTGGCAGCAATGCGTGAACTGAGGCTGGATCACAACAAGGTCAACGTCAATGGCGGTGCCTGTGCCTTGGGGCACCCCATCGGCGCAACCGGTGCACGTATCATCGTCACACTCCTGCATGCGTTACAGACACGTAATCTACAACGTGGCATTGCGGCATTGTGTATTGGCGGGGGTGAAGCAACCGCTATCGCTATCGAACGGTTGGCGTAACTATCAGATTGTTTTCCTTGAAATAGAAGATGCTCTCCGTGCGATAAATTGAATTGGCAGTTTCCAAAACAAGCAGGTGCGACATGGCCATCATCAAATCAAAAATAAAAACAGCCTCCGATGAGTACATGGAAAACGCTGCCCACATGCAGCTCTTCATCGATGATCTGCGTGAGAATATAGAAAACGTCACCACCGGCCACCGTAACGTGGCACGTGACAAACATCTGCAACGTGGCAAGTTGCTGGTACGCGACCGCATCAGGCTATTGTGTGATCCAAAAACACTCTTCATGGAGTTCTCCACCCTCGCCGCCTTTGGCATGTACAACAACGAAGTACCCAGCGCGGGCATCATCACCGGTATCGGCACTGTACACGGACAGAAGGTTATCATCATTGCCAACGACGCCACCATCAAGGGCGGCACCTACTATCCGATGACGGCAAAAAAACATCTGCGTGCTCAAGAGATTGCCGAACAGAATCGCCTGCCCTGTATCTATTTGGTTGACTCCGGCGGTGCCTTCCTGCCAATGCAGGATGAGGTCTTTCCCGACCGCGATCACTTTGGCCGCGTCTTCTACAATCAGGCCCGCATGTCGGCACAGGGAATTCCACAAATTGCAGTGGTGATGGGCTCATGCACTGCTGGGGGCGCGTATGTACCGGCGATGGCCGATGAGGCGGTCATTGTCCGTGAACAGGGCACTATCTTTCTCGGTGGTCCACCCCTGGTAAAAGCCGCTACCGGGGAGATCGTCGATGCCGAAACACTCGGCGGTGGCAATGTTCACAGCAAGATATCCGGTGTTACCGACCATCTTGCCGATGATGACAAACATGCCTTACAGATTACCCGCGACATTGTCGCCAATCTCAACTATCAGAAGGCCGGAGTGATCACACAACAGGCCACCGTTGCGCCATTGTATCCAGCAGAAGAGCTGTACGGCATTGTCCACCACGACATGCGTAAACAGTACGACGTGCGCGAAGTGATTGCACGACTGGTGGATGGCTCCGAATTTCACGAATTCAAAAAACAGTTTGGTGTCACGCTGGTCTGCGGCTTTGCCCATCTGCACGGCTACCCCGTCGGTATCATTGCCAATAATGGCGTGCTCTTCTCCGATTCCGCATTAAAGGGCACACACTTCATTCAGCTCTGCAATCAGCGCGGCATTCCATTACTGTTCTTACAAAATATCTCCGGCTTTATGGTCGGCAAAAAATTTGAACATGAAGGGATCGCCAAACATGGGGCCAAAATGGTCACCGCCGTCGCCTGCGCCGAGGTGCCAAAATTCACTGTCATCATCGGCGGTTCCTTTGGTGCTGGCAACTACGCCATGTGTGGCCGCGCCTACGGTCCACGGCAGTTGTGGATCTGGCCCAACGCCCGGATCTCCGTGATGGGTGGCGAGACCGCCGCCAATCTGCTCACCACTGTCAAGCAAGAGAGCTTGATCAGGGCGGGCAAAAAGTGGGAAGGAAAAGAAGCCGAATCCTACGCCAACACCATCCGCGAACAGTTCGACCGCCAGAGTCACCCTTACTACGCCACGGCACGGTTGTGGGATGATGGCATCATTGATCCGATAAACACACGCAACCTGATTGGTCTTGGCATTGCCGCCGCGCTCAATGCACCGATCAACAAGACCAACTACGGCATATTCAGGATGTAATGTGATGAAAAATCTGCTGGTAACCACTGATAAATGTGGCGTACGCATCCTCACCCTCAACCGCCCCGAGCGTCATAATGCGTTGAATGATGCGTTAATCAGCGAACTGATTACCGCACTTGATGAGTGCAACAGCGATGCAACAGTACGTGTGATTGTGATCACCGGTGCAGGTGCATCATTCTCCAGTGGTGCCGATCTCGAATGGATGCGTTCGTCCGTTGATCATGATGAAGAGGCCAACCGCAGAGATGCGGTGCAACTCGCCATACTAATGCGTACATTGTCTGACGTGCAGAGACCAACCATCGCTCGTATTAATGGCTCATCATACGGTGGTGGTCTAGGTCTGATCGCCTGTTGTGACATCGCCATCACCACCCACAACGCACAGTTTGCCTTTACTGAAGTACGGCTTGGGTTAGTACCCGCAGTAATATCACCCTACATATTAATGAGCATCGGCCCACGCCATACACGGCGACTTTTTTTAACCGCAGAACAGTTCAGCAGTAATGAAGCACTAAACCTGCAATTGGTACATCAGGTCGTGGCTGACGAACAACTCGACGAGACCGTCGATAAAACCATCCGCCAACTCTTAAAAGCAGGCCCTGAAGCGATCAAGGTGTGCAAACGGCTGATACCACGGCTGAGCAGTGATGAGATTGATAACGAACTGGTGGCGTTGATTGCAGCATTGCGGACATCGCCAGAGGGGCAAGAGGGGTTAACAGCATTTTTGGAGAAACGTGCCCCACACTGGATAAAGCCATGACTATGGGTACCGCCATTGCCCAAAATGCTTCACAGCCACACGATGAAAGGGGTGTAACAACCTCATACAACAGCGGTTGCCTAGGTTCCGGCATTCACCGAAATGACAACGGTGGTACCCGATGAACCTTCCCAAACACGTCAAAATCGTCGAAGTTGGCCCACGCGATGGCCTGCAAAACGAACCTGGCATCATCAACAGTGCCACTAAGATTGAGTTCATTAACCGCCTCTCCGCCACTGGACTCACCGTCATCGAAGCGACCAGCATGGTCAATCCAGCACGCATTCCGCAGCTGGCCGATGCTGAAGTTGTCTATACCAACATCAACAAACTGCCCGGCGTCTCCTACCCCGTACTGATACCCAACATCAAAGGCATGGAACGGGCACTGACTGTAGGTGTTGAAGAGATAGCCCTCTTCACCTCCGCCTCCGAGAGTTTCAACCAGAAGAACATCAACTGCTCCATTGCTGAGTCACTACAACGCTTCGAACCGGTGATTGAACTGGCAACACAACAGAACATCCGAATCCGTGCCTACATCTCCTGCGTGCTAGGCTGCCCTTGTGATGGTGATGTAAAGCTGGAAAGGGTCGCCAGGCTCGCCAAACAACTTCACACCATGGGTTGTTACGAAATATCGCTAGGTGACACCATTGGTGTCGGTACGCCACTCAAGGCCCGCGAGATGGTACTGACAGTCGCCGAACACGTATCCATAAAACACCTTGCCGTGCACTTTCACGACACCCGTGGACAGGCATTAGCCAATATCTTCGCCTGTCTGCAAGAAGGTGTTGGCGTTGTTGACGCCTCAGTCGCAGGCTTGGGTGGCTGCCCCTATGCCAATGGTGCCACCGGTAATGTGGCAACTGAAGATCTGGTCTATATGTTAAAAGGAATGGACATTGAGACTGGCGTTGATCTTGATGTATTGGCGGATGCAGGAAGGTTCATCTGCGAAAAACTTGGCCGGGAGAATCAAAGCAGGGTAGGAAGAGTTTTGCCCCGCCTTCCAATGTGACCACAAGCCCCCTTCCTACAAGGAGGGACATTAAAAACAGGAACCCATCAAATGATCTTCAGCCAATGCAAAGCCCTCATCACCGGCGGTGCCTCCGGCCTCGGCCTCGCCGTGGCAAAACGCCTGCTCGACGCCGGTGGTGAAGTGGCCATACTCGACATCAAACCCGAGCAAAATCGCGCCACCGTCGCCGCACTCGGCCCACGTGCACATTTCTTCGAAACCGACGTCTCATCAGAATCTCAAGTGGACAGTGCCGTCACCGCTGTCGCCTCAACACTTGGTGAGATCACACTAACCGTCAATTGCGCCGGCATCGCCCCCAGCCGCCGCGTACTGGCCCGCGATGGTCTAATGAGTACCGCAGAGTTTGAACACACCATCCGCATCAATCTTGTCGGCACCTTTACCATCTGCCGCGCCGTTGCCAATATCATGCAGAACAACACCCCCCAAGGGCCGGATGGGGAACGTGGTGTCATCATCAACACCGCCTCCATCGCTGCCCTGGAAGGGCAAATTGGCCAGGCCGCCTACGCCGCATCCAAAGGCGGAGTGGTCAGCATGGCGCTGCCACTGGCCCGCGAATTTTCCCGTATCGGTGTACGTGTCATGACGATTGCACCTGGCATTTTCGAAACGCCAATGTTCAATACCCTGCCCATTGAGGCCCGCGAGGCCCTCGCCGCCAATACCCCCTATCCCCACCGACTTGGACAACCCCATGAATTTGCGCAACTAGTACAGCATATTTATGAAAACCCCATGCTAAATGGCGAGGTAATCAGATTAGATGGGGCATTACGGATGCAACCAAAATAGAGACAGGGCCCACACTGCATTAACCCTATATCTACCCGCAATATATTCAATTTTATTGCAACTAATTTACCACACAAAATATAAACAATTATTTAGGTGAAAATCTCTACAGGGAGCACTGTTAAAACCGATAGCATTTACACACTCCATACTAAAAATAAGGATGTATAAAAGATGAGTACACATGAAAGACGCCGGCATGAAAGAAAGCGGGTTGCCGGTGAGATACTCGGTGAATTTCAAATCACTATCGATGGTAAAACATACCCCATACTTGATATTAAAGATGTCTCCATCTCTGGCGTTGGTATTGCCTTCGCTCACAAGGTTGAGGCCAACACCAATATTCGCCTGAACTTTAATGCCGCCGATTTGAAACTGGCTATCAATGGCAGAGTCGCCTGGTGCATTGAGAACAGAGACCCCCTTCCTGATTTACCTGCGACTGATGCCTTTAACATGGGTATTGAGTTTGATGCAAGAACGGCTGATCATAACTGTCTGTTATTTATGGCTGTCAGAAAATACCTGAATGACTTTGAGTAACACCAACAGTCACGCAATACTGGGGCAGACAGACTCCGTTCAATCCTATTTGTTTTTGTCTATTCGAAAAGGTAGCAATATCAGCCGCTAAAAATGACTTGTCTCCATTCATGGTTTTACAACTTTATTATGAATGAAATATCCAGTCAGTCACATCGCGATACAGTTAATTTACAATGTTTTTAATCCGTGATCATCACCCACCCTAATCAGGGTGGTGGGGCCTCACACTCAGCCTCTTCAATCGCGAATTTATAATTCAATTCTGAATCCGGGCGCTGCAGATAATACCCTTGAATATAGTTAATCCCTTTTTGCCACAGGAATGCCAGCGATGAAGCATCCTGGACAAACTGGGCAATCGTTTGGATTTTATTCTCTTTTGCATAGCGGGAAATACTATCTACCGCATATTGATTATCTCTATTCACTGAAAGCTCATGAATCAACTGCCCGGCAAGCTTAAGATAGTTAACACCAAGGTCAGCAGCCAATCTTTTATGGCTTTCTGTATCGTTCACACGGTCGATACAGATCATGCAGTTATTCATTTTAATTGCGCTCACCAAAGTAGTGATTCGCTGCTCATTCTTACACGCGGCATCAGCAGTGATTTCGAATACAAAACGGTGGGCTGGCAGCTTTGCATCATGAAGCTGCTCACTTAGCCAACGGATCAATTTACTGTCCTGCAATGTCTGGGTTGAAAGCTTTATAAAGAATCGCGTAGTTGGATCTTCTTTCAGTTTTGTTTTAATGGTTTTAATCGCATGTAAAATGACCCAGCGGTCGATGTCACTCATTCGTCCTGTTTTTTCGGCCACGCCAAGAAAAGCCCCCGGCGGTATCTCATTACCATCATCGTCCAGCATCCTCAGCAAGAGTTCATAATTTGCAGATGGCTCGGCATTCAAATTGACAATTGGTTGATAGGCGCAAATGAATCGACCTGCTTCAAGTGCTTTGCTAATTTTTATGCTCCACAGGGATTCCTCTTCAGAAAGAGGCTCTAAAACAGCCGCAGCAACCGCAGGCATCTTCTTTTTGGGGCCATCAGAGGGTAACGATATTTCAGGGTCAGTCGAAAAATCGTCCTCCATACCTTCGACTAAAGAAGAGGTCTCCTGCACCTTCCCCGGCTTTAAGACCAATCCCAATAATTTTAAATTTTGGCTTGATACGGCATCCTTTGCGCCTGCCGTTAGTGCCTCATAGCGAAGATTGTCGTCAACATTTTGGTTCACAACAACAACCGGGGTATGCGCCTGATGTTCATTTGTTATCGCCACAATCTGTGCCAATCCCATGGAATCTGGCAATGTATCCGCGGCCAACACAAAGTCCCACGGCTGCTTCTGGAGTTCAGCTTCTAAAATCTCCAAACTGGTGGCAAATTTACCTTTAGTGCTAAAACCGGCTTTTGTTACCGCTTGAGCAACGTTTTTGCCTACCTCTGCTGAGACAGCAACAATAAGAACTTTAATACTAATGGATGCAGTCATATGGATATACTCCCCCTGTTTCAGAGTTTTGCTTAACCCTTATCATCGGTAGTTATGGCTAAAACGTGAGGTAAAGATTAATACCAGAATGACTTCAGAAGTAACCCCACACATACGATCTATAGTAGTAACCCCAACCTGATGCTAACGAGAGTGACTATGAATCTGCCCCTCTGGAGCCCATCACCCACACGTATTATTGATGCCAACCTGAGCCGATTTATTGCCCGCGCCAATAACAACTTCAACTACTCCATTCAAAACTATAGTGAACTTTATAACTGGTCTATCACTCAGCCAGAGGAATTCTGGCCGATGGTATGGCGATTCACTCAGGTGAAGTCCTCAAAATTATGGGATGAGGTGTTGAGGCATGGTAAAAATATCCCAGAAACCCGATGGTTTGGTGGCGCAAGGCTCAATTTCGCAGAAAACCTGTTACAACGCCGTGATGATAAAACGGCATTAATTTTTTGGGGTGAAGATCAGGTAAAACGGACCCTAAGCTATCGTGAACTTTATCAACAGGTGGCGCAGCTGGCCGCGGCAATGCGCACCCAAGGGGTGACAACAGGCGACCGGGTGGTGGGGTTTATGCCAAACATGCCGGAGACGATAATCGCGATGCTGGCCACAACCAGCATTGGTGCGATTTGGTCTTCATGTTCACCAGACTTTGGTGTGAATGGTGCGGTGGAACGGTTCAGCCAGATTGAACCAAAACTGCTCTTCACCGCAGACGGCTACTGGTTCAAAGGGCAAAAAATCGATTCCCTGCTCCGTGCCACACACATTACACAACAGCTACCAACGCTACAGCATGTGGTGGTGATACCTTACATAGAGTCTCAGCCCAGTATCGCAACGGTGCCACACGCAACTCACTGGCATGACTTCATCCACAATAGCGCCACTGAAATCGAGTTTACACAGCTACCGTTCGACCATCCGCTCTACATACTCTACTCTTCAGGAACGACAGGGTTGCCAAAATGCATTGTTCATGGTGCAGGAGGCACACTGCTACAACACCTAAAAGAGCTGGTATTACATACGGACCTGAAAGCAGAAGACCGTATATTTTATTTCACCACCTGCGGCTGGATGATGTGGAACTGGCTGGTAAGCTCGTTGGCAGTAGGGGCCACTGTGTTGCTCTATGATGGCTCTCCGTTCCATCCGCACAATGAAATTTTGTTTGATTATGCTGAGCAAGAGCAGGCAACGATCTTCGGGACAAGTGCCAAATATCTCTCTGCACTGGAAAAAAGCGCTGCAAAACCGAATCAAACTCATAATCTTTCATCACTGAAAACGCTTCTGAGTACTGGCTCACCACTGTTGCCCGAATCTTTTGATTTTGTCTATCGCGACATCAAACAAGAGCTACTGCTGGCCTCAATCTCAGGCGGAACAGATATCATCTCCTGCTTTGCCCTGGGCAACCCACTCTTGCCCGTTTATAAAGGCGAGTTGCAGTGCCGTGGTTTAGGCATGAAAGTCGCTGTCTACAATGAACAGGGAGAACACCTTCAGCAGCAACAGGGGGAATTGGTATGTGAGGCACCGGCACCCTCAATGCCCATCTGTTTCTGGGGTGATGCCGATGGTGCCCGTTACCGGGCCGCCTATTTTGAACGTTTTGCCAACACCTGGGCCCATGGCGATTATGCTGAATTGACAGCACATGATGGCATGATCATTTATGGCCGCTCCGATACCGTATTAAATCCCGGTGGCGTCCGTATTGGTACCGCTGAGATCTATCGTCAGGTAGAGCAGCTACCCGAGATTCAGGAGAGCATCGCCGTCGCTCAACAATGGCACGGCGATGTACGCATAATCCTCTTTGTCATATTAAAAAAAGGCCTGACGCTAAATGATGCGCTGATCAGCACAATAAAAACCACCCTTCGCAACCACACCACCCCCCGCCACGTACCCGCCAAGATCATTCAGGTCGGTGACATTCCGCGCACCCGTAGTGGCAAGATTGTTGAACTGACGGTACGTGATCTCATCCACAACCGTCCCCTCAGCAACACTGATGCACTGGCCAATCCGGAAGCACTGGAGTTTTTTCGTAATATCCCGACATTAGAACTCGACTAAGTCTGCACACTGGCCACGCCCCCTAAAGTCAGCGTAGTATGTCAAACCCTTGTCGCCCCAGGAGAGAGAAGATGAGTTTCCGCGCCTACCGTATCCACAGTGATAACAATGCTACTCGTGCGGGATTAGAACGACTCTCGTTAAGTGACCTGAGCGCCGGCAATGTTGTCATCGAGGCCTCATGGTCAAGCGTAAACTATAAAGATGCACTGGCCGCAACAGGCCAAGGCAAAATTCTGCGCCACTCTCCATTAGTGGGCGGCATTGATGTGGCAGGGGTTGTAATTGACTCCAGCAGTGACGAATTCCTTGTGGGTGATGAAGTGTTGGTCACCGGTGCCGGATTGAGCGAAGTTTACGACGGCGGCTATTCCGAATATGTACGTGTCCACAGTGAGTGTGTGGTCGCACTGCCCAAAGGACTCAGCCCGTTTGAAGCAATGGTCATGGGCACCCCTGCCTTTACCGCCGCACTGGCCCTGCACCGCATGGAAGAAAATCGCCAAAACCCCAGCTACGGACCTATCGTTGTGACCGGTGCCACCGGGGGTGTTGGCATGTTGGCCGTCGATATATTTGCCACCCGCGGTTATGAAGTGGTAGCCCTCACCGGTAAAAAAGATCACTCCGCCCTACTCCAGCAGCTGGGTGCCAACCGGGTTCTGTTGCGTGACGAACTCACCATGGGCAAAGCAGCCCTGGAACAGGGTCTGTGGGGCGGTGCTGTTGACAGTGTTGGTGGCGACATCCTGGCCTGGCTCGCCCGCACCACCAAAGAGCGCGGCAATATCGCCTCAATCGGCCTGGTCGCTGGGGCCGAGTTACAAACATCCGTCTTACCATTTATATTACGCAGCATCAATCTGCTCGGTATCAGCTCTGCCAACTGCCCCGCTACCTTGCGGCGTAAGATCTGGAAGCGGCTAGGCAATGAACTCAAACCACAACACCTTGATAAAATCGTACACAGCGTCATCTCACTTGACGAGCTACCCCAGGCGTTTGAAACAATGCTGGCTGGCAAAAGCATTGGCAGAACTGTGGTGAAAATCGGATGATTAAACGCTTTATTAGACCTGCAGCCCTCTGCACCCTGCTATTAACCATCTCGCTACCCGGCCAGGCCGCCACCAAAGGTGGCTATCTTGCCGTACATCACGAACAACGTGATGATAGTCGCGCGTCTGGCATCTCATTCACGGCTTACAATAAAGGTTTTGGACTGGGGGTCAGCGCAAACAAAATCACCTCCTCCAAACCGCTGGAAATTGATAACAGAGACACCCTCTACCCAGTCTATGCCTTTGCCAAGTTATCGCTGCCAGCGACGCTCTCCCCGTACGTGGAGATCGGCATCGATCTTGGTGACTACCTGGTGCATGAGATCGGCAAGGGCTCTGAGGCCAATACCAACGCCAACATAGAACAGAGTTCCGACCCCATCGATATTTACGGAGCCGTTGGCATCAAAACCTCTATGCGCCGTGCCCCCATCGACTTCTCACTCTATTTAAAAAGTTACGCCATTGTTTTTAACAACTCAAACATCAACCAATATGGCGAACAACTTAGAGAAGGATCGGTCATCACCATGGGTGGTGCCAATATTATTGTAAACTTCTAGCTCAGATAATACCGGGCAGACACGAAAGTGCGGATGAAAAAAAGGCCCGCATATGCTGCGGGCCTTGGTACTAAATGGCGTCCCCACGGGGGTTCGAACCCCGGTTACCGCCGTGAAAGGGCGATGTCCTAGGCCTCTAGACGATGGGGACACACAAACTTTAAAAACCTTGTGTATCACTGAATCTACTTCGGCAAATTGGCCTAAAAATACAGCGCCGAAGAGTTTTATTTTAAATAAGGCCCACACTTTCACGGTGGGCCTTGGTACTAAATGGCGTCCCCACGGGGGTTCGAACCCCGGTTACCGCCGTGAAAGGGCGATGTCCTAGGCCTCTAGACGATGGGGACACGCAAACTTTTAAAACCAAAAATTTGGTGGAGCTAGGCGGGATCGAACCGCCGACCTCTTGCATGCCATGCAAGCGCTCTCCCAGCTGAGCTATAGCCCCGTGTCTAAACGAGATGCGCATTTTAAGCGTGACTCACCACCTCGTCAAGCAACAATTACAACCCCTCCCATAATTCTCACGCTACCCCTTTATCAGCCACCCTTTTGTTCGATCTTGGCCCAGGTGTCACGTAGCGTCACGGTGCGATTAAAGACGACCCTACCATTACCGTGATCAAGGTCGGCACAAAAGTAGGCCTGACGTTCAAACTGATAACTGTCCCCCGGCTGGGCATCAACCAGACTTGGCTCAACCACACAGTGTATCAATGTGTGCAGGGAGTCAGGGCTCAGGTAGTCAGTAAACGCCTTATCCTCTTTATTGGCCATCGCATCAGGCGCAGCCACCGCAAAGAGACGGTCGTAGAGCCGCACTTCAGCCACAACGCCGTGACGCGCCGAGACCCAGTGGATCACACCTCGCGGCTTGATACCTTCTGGGTTACTGCCGATAGAGCCAGGAATATAACTACAGTGGATTTCAAGAATATTATCGAAATCATCCTTGACCACCTCGTCACACTGAACGATATAGGCATTGCGCAACCGCACGCAATCACCCTTCACCAGCCGCTTATATTTCTTGCCCGCCTCTTCGAGAAAATCCTCTTGCTCGATATAGATCTCGTTACAAAAAGGTACCAGACGTGTGCCCATGGATTCATCCTGGGGATGGTTGGGTAACGTTAACTGCTCCACCTGATCGGCAGGATAGTTAGTGATCACCACCTTGAGTGGATCAAGCACTGCCATGCGGCGTGGCGCAACAATATTCAGATCGTCGCGTACACAGTTCTCCAGCAGCTCCATCTCCACCGTGCCTTCGCTCTTGGTCACGCCGATACGCTGACAAAAAAGACGCATCGCAGCAGCGGTGTAACCACGACGACGGATACCCGCCAACGTTGGCATGCGTGGATCATCCCAGCCATTCACAAACCCCTCACTCACCAGCTGAGTGAGTTTACGTTTACTCATCACGGTGTATTCAAGATTGAGGCGTGAGAATTCAATCTGCTGTGGATGGCAACCAACAGAGGTATTGTCGAGCACCCAATCGTAGAAGGGGCGATGGTCCTCAAACTCCAAAGTACAAAGTGAGTGGGTGATCCCCTCGATCGCATCACTTATGGGATGGGTATAGTCATACATCGGGTAGATACACCACTCAGCGCCGGTCTGATGGTGAATGACGCCATGACGAATACGGTAGAGCACCGGATCGCGCATGTTGATATTGGGAGAACTCATGTCGATCTTGGCACGCAGTACCTTGGTGCCATCCTCAAACTCACCACCCTTCATGCGTTCAAACAGATCAAGGCTCTCTTCAACAGAACGGCCCCGATACGGACTGTCCTTGCCTGGCTCCTTCAAGGTGCCGCGATACTCACGGGTCTGCTCGGCGTTAAGCTCACAGACGTAGGCCTTGCCATTTTTAATCAGTTCTAGCGCAAATTCATACAGGTTCTGAAAATAGTTGGAGGCGTAATAGAGCCTGTCATCCCAGCTGTAACCGAGCCACTTCACATCACGCTGGATCGCCTCGACAAACTCCATGTTCTCCTTGCCGGGGTTGGTATCATCGAAACGCAGATTGCAGCTGCCGTTGTAATCCTCAGCGATGCCGAAGTTAAGCACAATCGATTTGGCATGGCCGATGTGCAGATAGCCGTTAGGTTCGGGCGGAAAGCGCGTCACTACGTTGGTACGCTTGCCACTGCGCAGATCTTCATCAATGATCTGGCGAATGAAATTGGTTAGAGTATTGGGTGTTTCGCTCATCCTGAAATTTCCTATATATGTAGCCCGGAGAGCCTGCCCCGCGAAGCGCTTTGGGCATGTAACAAAATGTAATCCGGGGAGACAGTCCCGGATTTCGCTACGCTACATCCGGGCTACCTTAATTTTTATATTGAAGCGTTGATAAACTCAATCGCCTTATCAAAACGGCGCAAGGTGGCCTCTTGACCGACCAATTGGATCACCAGATCGAGATCGGGGGATGGCGCGCCAGCAGTGATGGCAAGACGCGCTGGCATACCGACCTTACCAAAGCCAACACCCAACTGGTCCACCACCTGTTGCAACGCTGCATGAATCGCCTCACGGCACCACTCATCCATAACGGCCAGCACCTCACGCAGTTTGGTCAGCGCCACTACCGCCTCGGCATTAAAGGCTTTTTTGGCCGCCTTCTCGTCATACGTTTCTGGATCGCGGTAGTAAAACTCACACACCTTGGCCAGATCAACCAGAGTTTTAGCCTTTTCACGCTGTGCCTTGATCACTTCGATGATGTCGGGACCGGTAGTGGGATCAATCGCCAACGTTCCCAGATGGCAACTTAAGTGGCGGGCCACATGGGCCGGATCGCTGTTCATGATGTACTGGTGGTTAATCCAGAGCAGTTTTTCAGGATTAAAGGTCGAGGCGGCACGGTTACACCCATCCAGCGAGAAGAGTTCAATCATCTCATCGAGGGAAAAAATCTCCTGATCACCATGCGACCACCCTTGTCGTACCAGATAGTTAAGCAGCGCCTCAGGCAGGAACCCCTCTTCACGATACTGCATCACACTCACCGCACCGTGGCGTTTGGAGAGGCGCTGGCCGTCGCCGCCAAGGATCATCGGCAGGTGGGCGTACTTGGGCGGCTCAATCCCCATCGCCTTGAGCATGTTGATCTGGCGTGGGGTGTTGTTGATATGGTCATCACCACGGATGACATAATCAATGCCCATGTCGGCATCGTCCACCACCACGCAGAAGTTATAAGTGGGGGTACCGTCAGAACGGGCGATGATCAGGTCATCCAGCTCCTGATTACTGATGACGATCTCTCCCTTTACAAGATCATCGATCACCACATCGCCATCAATAGGATTTTTGAAACGCACCACTGGCTCCACACCGGGGCGCGGCGCGCTGCTATGGCGGCAACGACCGTCGTAACGTGGCTTCTCTTTATTGGTCATCTGCTGTTCACGCATCGCATCCAGCTCCTCACGCGAACAGTAGCAGTGGTAGGCGTGGCCCTGCTCAAGCAGCTGCTGGATCACCTCTTTATAGCGATCAAAACGTTTGGTTTGATAAAACGGACCTTCGTCATACTCCAGCCCCAGCCAGGTCATGCCCTCCAGGATCGCATTGACCGACTCGGTACTAGAGCGCTCCAGGTCGGTATCCTCAATCCGCAGCACAAAACGGCCGCCATGTTTGCGCGCATAGAGCCAGGAGAAGAGCGCTGTGCGGGCGCCACCAATGTGCAGATAGCCCGTTGGGCTGGGGGCAAAGCGGGTACGTACCGTCATCTCAATCCTTTAAATCATGGCTGAACTTCATAGTTGGAGAGGCCAAGAGGGCTATTCTAGCAAACCCACCGCATAAGGGATGTTTTATGCAACGAAGGTTCGATTGCAACCACCACAAACCTATAAACACTATACAAAGAGAGTTCGCCCAGACAGGGGGCAAAGATAGACGATCTTGGAATAGAAACTACTGCGGAAAAAACCAGGCGACTCGAGTCCAAATTAAGCCGCCACGTCAATTGGTTGACCTACACCATCCAGTGGCTCATGGATACTTCTCCCACTTCAACCACTTTAGAGAAGACCACCAACGATGGTCGATTTCACAATTATTATTATTTTTAGTGTGCCATCCATGGCGTCCTCCCCAGGACTAATACCGGCATTCTTAGTCTGAAATCACTTCAGACGTTTCCCTCCCCAGAGATATGCCGGCCCCCCTCCAGATACTTCAATGCGATACAGAATCACATTATAAAACAGCCGTTTGTTTCTGGCTGAGGCCAAATACTGTAAGCATTATACCTTTGCAAAACATTGACGCAAGCATTGATATTCCCCAAATTCAAAAATATCAGAGGCCATCCGCCCAGATCGCAACCACGGCAAACTTCACCCCCCTTCATGGCTAACAGGCGACAAATAGGACCAGCTATACCATTTTTTTAACAAGGGAAAATAGAGACCCAGCTCAATGGGACGCTCATCTTCAAGCGCCATCATCTGTGCGTAACGTTCCAACTGCGGACGATAGCGTAACGCTTCAGCGGCAATAAAATTATCCAGATCATCACCCTCATGGCTGGCGGTTTTGTAATCAACAATCCAGCGCCTTCCCTCTGCATCCACGAAGGTCCGGTCAATCACACTACGTACCACCTGATCATTTAACAACCCACTCACTGCATACTCGCAACGATTCTCTTGATGTGAATCATCAAACAGCCAGCGGCCGCGTTTATCACCCAGCGTTTGCAATAGCGCCTGCTCCACCCGCAATACCGCAGTGGGCAACTCATCTATTACAACGCCCAGACGTGACAACGCAATTTGATAATAGGGGCACAGTGACTCAATACGCACCGCACTCCACTGCCCCATTCCCTCCTCGCCAATACGTTGCAGCAGCTCATGCACCACGGTGCCGATATGACGTGCGCTGTCGCTGGCCCAGAGATAGTCAGGATCGAGTGGCTCATCACCACCCGCCGTCACCTGGTTGATCACCGTAACCGCCGCTGTTGGTGATGGTCGCTGCCAATCACAGACCAACCGCCGCAACACAGGCGCAGCCGTCGGCAATACCAGCTCCACCGGTTGCGACGAAGACTCTACACGCTGCAATTCACTGAAGTGTGGCTGCACCACTGGCCACAACAACCGCAGCAAAGAACTCTTCTGCGGTTCGCGCAGCTCATCTTCTTCACTTAAGGTGGTATGGCCCAGCAGATGCAGCCGGCGTTTGGCGCGGGTAGCAGCAACATAGAGTACCCGACCGGTCTCATACTCACCCTTTTGGGCGGCGATCTTTTGCACATAACGATAGATGGCATCGTGCTCTTCACCGGTGGCGCGCACCGGTGCCAGCAGCAGTTCACTGCCACCTTCGGACCAGCGCTCCTGCCATACCAGCATCGGGCTATCGCCGGGTGGCGCCTTGCGGCCAAGGCCGGGCAGGATCACCGTATCGAACTCCAGCCCCTTGGATTTGTGAATGGTCATCACCTGGATACGTTCATCGGCATCAACATCTGGCAATGCGTAGAGCTGCGCCAGTGACTCATCAAGCTGTTTCAACTCATCCAGACCACTGGCGCTATCGAGCTTGTCCAGCAGATTAAAAAAGACCTCGGCATCTTCAAGATCGGTGGCGTTCTCAACACAGGCGGGGCCGCCAAGCTGCACCCAAACCGATTCAATCCAGCGCCGTAAACGGTGACGCCCACGTGATTGCAGTGCCTGCGCCAAGACTACTCGCAGCTGCTGCAAACGCTGTTGGCCAGTCACTGAGAGCGACGCCACATCCTGCATCAATTCCCAGACCACCGCACGGCGTGGTGCGTTGGTGAGTGCAGCCAGATCAGCCAGCGACAGGCCGCACCACGGCGCCCGCAACAGCGCCAGCCAGGCGACACGGTCGGCGGGATGTAACAGCGCCCGTGTCAGTGCATAGAGATCCTGCACCACCGGACGGTGGCCAAGCGCCTCGATCTCAATGGCGCGATAACGTAGCCCGGCACATTTCAGAGCCGCCACCACCATGACCAGATGGCTGCGCGCCCGCACCAGCACCGCAACCGTGCCGTTGGGATTCTGCTGCAACGCCTCTCCTACCAGCTGCACCAGCTGTTTTGCCTCACCTTCAATATCGTGGCTCAGCGCCGCGTGGATCTGCACAGCGGCACCGTTTTGATCTTGGGCATGATCATGAAAGGCGACCGAATCGCTGTAGCTGACAGCCCCGACGGTGGCATCTTCCTGCTGCGGGAACACCTGCGCAAAGCTCTGGTTGACCCACTCAACGATGCCCGCCTTGGAACGGAAATTAACACTCAACGTCAGTGGTGTTAGGGCTATTTCACCGATCCCTTCGTGGCGCGCGCGCAGGTAAAGCCCCACCTCCGCTTCACGAAAACGGTAGATCGACTGCATCGGGTCACCGACCAGAAACAGCGTACGGCCATCACCACGTTGCCAACCGGCAGTGAGGCGCTGCAACAGCCGGTACTGGCCAAACGAGGTGTCCTGAAACTCATCCACCAACAGATGCTGAATACGGTAGTCGAGCGCCAGCGCCAGGTCGGTAGGATTATCCTCCTCCCCCAGCGCTTGCAGTGCCGACTGCTGTATCTCGCTGAAATCGACCTGCCCACGGCTGCCAAAGACAACCCGCAGATGGGCCGCCGCCACCAGCAACAGCTCACACATCGCCTCGACAATCTGCCACTGATCGTCGCTGTAATTTGGGCCGGGCAGGCTGCGAATATCATTAAGCGCCTGTTGCAGATCGGGCACCTCACTCAACAAGCCCGTCAACTCCACTAGCGCGGTTTTTTTACGGGTAAAAAGCTGCGCCTCGCTTTTATCTTTGGTGCTTGAGGGTGCCGGGAAACCCTGCTTGGCGGTAACGCCCTTGGCGTTGCTGCGCCACTCGCCATCCTGCTTTAGCAGAAGTTCGATAACACCCTGCCACTGCGCCACATCTTCATCAGGCAGATCACTCAACTCACGGCAGCAGGCCATGGCATGATCATCGTTGACGTGGTTGGCGGCAAAATTCATCACGCCACACAGTTCAGAAATGTGCGCGGCAGGAAACAGCTGCTGCGCCCGTTGCAGCGTGGCATCGATCACCCCTTGCAGCGCCAACTGCAGCAGCTCGCGCCGTTCATCCTCACTGCTCAGGCTCACCAGATGGCGCAGCCACTGATCACGTTTGGCCAACATCTGCACCAGCATCGACTCGGCCACAGCCAGGTTGTTATCGAGATGGGCCAGCAGATGTTCGATGGCAGGCGACCACGCCTCACCCCGTTCAAGATCGGCAAGGGTCTGCTGCGCCGCCTCGCGATAGAGGCTATCGGGATCATCGGCAATTGCAGGCTGGGCGCCAAAACGGGCCATGATCGGCAACTGGCGTGTGAGTGAGGCACAGAGTGAATCGATGGTCTGGATGCGCAGCCGTGCCGGATTGGTCAGCAGCTGCCAGTTCAATTCGGCATCACGTTCCAGCGCGATGCAGGCCAAGTCGCGGGTTTGCTTCAGGTAGGGATCCGCATCCACAGGCAACGGTTTGGTCGCCAGCCGCAACGCACTTAACAGACGATCACGCATCTCGGCCGCCGCCTTGCGCGTGAAGGTGATGGCGATGATCTCTTCCGGTGAGTTGACCCGCGCCAGCAACACCAGAAAACGTTGCGTGATAAGGCCCGTTTTGCCCGAGCCAGCAGGGGCCTGAACAATGAAGGAGCCGTTAGGTTCTAATGCCTGCAACCGCTGGGCGGCATCAACAACCCTATTCATCTTCACTCTCCACTTCAGCCAATCCCAGTCCGTTGAGTTCGTTAATGCGGCACAACGGACCAAGGTCGCAGTAGGTGCAAGTTTTGGCCCCCTCCTTCGGCTCGACCACGGCACGCCCCTGGCGAAACTCTTGCGCCAGATTAGTCAACGCATCGCGCCAGATTCCCTGTTGTACGCCCCAATCAATCTTGCTCTGACTGATGCCCTTGGCCACCGCCTCGTCCTTGCTCACCCCCTGAAACGCACACCGCTCCGGACGTAGCGAGGCAAAGGTGATTGCCTCCGCTGCATGGCCCTGCGCCAGCGCATAGAGCGGCAGCTGCGGTTCGTTGAGGCGCTCACCAAACCAGTCGTTGACGCTGGTCTTGCCGGTTTTATAGTCGATGATCATCTCGCCGCCCGAGGCCAATTTGTCGATGCGGTCAGCCTTCATCTTCACCTCGATGCCACCGATGGCAAACAGCTGCTCCGCCTCCAGTGCTGCTACCGCAAACGTGGGTCTGCCACGCTCAACCTCAAGCCAGGCGCAGGTGAGTTTAATGAGGCGGTTACATTCGAGCTGGGCAAAACGTTCGCTGAAGATCTGTGGATATTTTTGCGCCTCCACCGCGATGATGGCGACAACAACCTCGGTGACCCGTTGCTGCAACGCCTCGGTATCAAGCTGATTCAAGCTGTGCAGATCGTTGGTCTGCTTCCAAAACTGCTCCAGAACTTTATGTACCAGGCTGCCACGTTCGGCGGCGCCCAACCCCGACGCCGGCTCCTCCAGCGACTCCGCACCGAGACGATGGCGGGCAAAGGCACGGAACGGACAGGCGGCCTGATCCTTGAAGATGCTGGTACCACCCGTGACAGGCAGATCATCAGCCAATGCCGGTCCCTGCCAGTCGCTGTACTGTTCCAACACTCGAGCTGCAAATATCTGGTTGCGATAACGTGGCGGCGGCTGTGTCAGCCAGTCAGGTGGCGACAGCGGTTCAATCTCTGCAATCAACGGACTCGGGCGCAGCTCACTATCGCCCTCATGTTGCGGATAGCTGATGATCACCTGTGGTGCAGCGGCAAAGAGGCGGCGACTCACCTGGGTGGCAAAATTCAGTTCACGCTCGGCCGAGGCATGAGGCATCTGCAAGCTACGTTGCAGTGTGATCGGCAGGAATGGATTGGGCTGTGGCGCCGGTGGCCAGACGCCATCGTGCAGCCCCATCACCCAGCAGTGGGCAAACTCCAGCCCTACCGCCTCCAGCACCCCCATCACCTGGATCGGTCGTGACTGGCTCTGCGGTTGGAAGAGTGTGCTGCCCGCCAGTTGCCGTAGCTGTTTCAACGCATCGGCGTAGTTCAGCTCGGGCAGCACTTCGGTGAGTGCGGCAAAACGTAACAGCAGTTTGCGCCACGCCTCTACCGTTTGATATTCATGGCTATCGAGACTGCGTTCGCCGGGCCAACCGGCTGTCTGCAGCAACTGTTCAAAACTGCGCGCCCAGGCAGCAGGACTCTGGCGGCGTGGCAGGGCGCTGTAACTATCGGCAAAACGTTTAAGTAACTGGGCCAGCAGCGGGCAGTGGTGACGACCGGCCTGATAGATCAGATTTTTCAGCGTTAGTGAACTCTCGCCATGACGGCGCAGCGTGGCATCAAGTTGTGCCCGCAGCAGATACTCCTGTTCGCCACCGGTAATAAAAGGTGAGAGCAGCAGTCGGCCCCACTGATGTAACGGTGCCGGGGCGCGCACCAGCGCAAACAGATTGAGTGCGGTGTGAACTACCGGCAGTGTCGCCAGACCGTAACCGAGCGAGATGTCGTAGGGCTTGGGGTGCGGCTGACTCAGATCTAGCACCGCGCCGGGCAGCAGCGCTTCATCAAATATGCGTTCGATGTTGTGACGCTGCGCCGCCAGCTCCGGCACCACCACGCCGATGGGGCCAGGCTCGCCACTATCGAGCAGCTGGCGCAGCCAAGCGGCGATGGCGCGAATCTCAGCGCTGCTATCGGCGCAGGCCAGCGTGTGTGGCTGGGCGCTTTTGTGCGGCAGGTCGAGTTGCGTCACGGCCGCACCGGCCTGCTGTTGCGCCGCCATCAACGCCTGATGTTGCGGTGTCAGGTCATCAAATCCAATCCAGAGAAATTCAGTGGCAACACTGAGTTTGCCGTCAGCAAGTGCGGCGGCGATCTGATTGGGCAGTGCCGCCTCATCAAGCCAGCGCTCTTTGTGGCAGCGTTTCTGAAACGCCTCCGCCCAAGCGTAAAAGGCCTCAACATCCGCCCCCTCTTCATGGGCCAGCACCGCAGGTTGCAGTTGCCACTGCCGCAGCAGTCGCCACGCCTGCATGGCGGCGCGGGCAGTAGCCTGACTATTGAGCAGCAGCTCACCCCAGCGTGAGGCCTCAATCACCCGCTCCCACAGCGCCAACGCAGACTCTTCGGCAAGCAGTGTTGGCAGATCAACATCAACAAAGGCCAGCTCCTGCCACTGCCGCTGCACCCAACCATTCCATGGCACAATCTGCGGCGTCGGCCAGTGAGTGTTGCCCTGCTTTAGCTGCCACTGCTCATACTCGCCCATTAGATGGCGCGAAAGACGGCTATTGACGGTGAGCACTGTGGCGCCGCTAGCGATACGTTGTAGCAGATCTGACAATCTCTTATCCCAGCGTTGGTGGCAAAAACGACATTCTATACTCTGCTGGACCCGACAGCCTAAATTCCGCTGGCCATGTTGCTCACAAAGTCTGGAGCAAAAACCCTCGGGCTACACAAGATGCAGCAACAGTTCGTATTTGATCAGCAACGCGTAAGCAATCAAGGTACCGTAGAGGATATAGCTGACCTTGATACAGTTAAAGACATAGAAGTTTTTCAGTCCCAACAGCACAAACAGCGCCAGACAGGTGGCTCCAATCTTAAGCGTAAGGAAGAGATAAACACTCTGCTCCATGCTCCAGCGCATCAGCGGATTGAGTTCGTAGGCAGAACCTGAATTGATGAGACTGAGGGTAAAAACAGCATCGGCGCAACAGAGGCTGACGATGGCCAGACCCAACAACAGGATACGGGGACTGAAACGATCAACATAGGTGCCGATCCCGTCTGAGGTACGTCGACCCAGGGCGCGCCGCCCATAGAGCGAACGCATTACGGTGATCAACGAGTATTTCCGGCGCTCACTGTCTGAGCGACGTTCCGCACCATTAAAGCATGGCTCGCCATAACCATCTTGCAACATTACGTCTGACTCCAACCACTTTTGTTGTTTTTATATGTTGCGAGAACTCCGCCTCACCTCATACCTCTGGGTCATCCATAACCAATACAGCCGTGGCTATTCAACACCACAGATAAAGCCACATTTTTTTATCTAAGGAACCTCTGAACAACCCCGTTCGCCCTGAACCCGTCGAAGGGCTGGCAACGTAACATATTGATTATTAACTGTCCTCCATTCATGGTTCGACAAGCTCACCACGAAGAACCTACCCCACGAAGTGCTTTGGGTACGGTGTACTTATTCAGAGGCTCCCTGACGAACAAACGCGATAATTAACAGGAAAGAGTGTTATCCGCCTTGCCCCCAGACTTAACCGGTGCCTCACGACGACGCACATAAGTCATGCCCAACAATCCCGCCCCCATCAATAACAGTGTGGTGGGTTCTGGCACCTGTCCACCGCCAGTCGGCTTGGTGCTACCTGTCAAGCCGCTGATTTTGACAAAATCATTATCTCTCGTCCAACCAGGAGAACTACCAACAATAGGATTGTATGCCCCCACTAGCCAGTAAGATGAAATACCGGGCTGGCACCAGTAATAAAGCTTGTACTGCCGGTTATGCTGGCGCTGTTCGACGAAACATTGGAAACGTTGGAGAGATGACTTATCAAGCTCCAGCCACCACCCGCCGCCCAAAAACTCGACCCCGTCACGGTCTGCCCCGAACTACCTGTAAAACTGTAATTGATAGCGGCAACCGCCGAAGTTGAAAGCAACGTTGCTGCAATCGATGCAACCAACAATCCACTTACCTGCCACTTATAATTACGCATATTCAATCCTTACCTCACTGCCAGATAGCGCGTTATTGAGAAGCAAAACCCTACTTTAACTGTAGTTGAGCAATATTTGAGCCACTATTAAAACTGCCTTATTAATCAGGTAATAAGATTAGCCTAGCGAGTCCTCGTTGCATCGTTTTCGCCACCATCTGCAAAGAAATCCGACACTACCTTTATTTAACCAGGCGTCGCTGCAGCGCGCGCGCTTCACCAATGTCATCAAATTCCAGCTTTGAATTCAGGACTGCACTCAGCTCCGTCTTGGCCTCAGTGGTACAACCTAACTCAACCAGGGTGGAGGCAATGTGATAGCGAATTTCCGGGTTGTTCGAGGCGCGTGAGTAGGCATCACGCAGATAGGGCAACCCCTTCTCCGCCTGACCGCTTTTTACCAGCACCCAATCCAGGGTATCGCTGACCCCGGCATCACTGGGCGTGAGACCATAGGCCTTCTGCGCCAGATCCAGGGCACGGCTGAGCTTGCCCATCATGAGGTAGGTGAAGGCGAGGTTACTTAACAAGGGGCCATTATCCGGACCATTTTTTGCCACCTCTTCATACACAGCGGCAGCCTGCTGGTACTGCCCTTGACGGAGGTAGGCCTCGGCCAAGGCCTGCTTGGCATTGAGATCCTGAGGATGTCTGGACGACCAGTCGCGCATCACTGCAACCGCCTTCTACCAGTCACCTGCGGCAGCATATGCCTGATAAAGTTTGATGGCCAGGGTGGCCGTCGGCTGACGTCTCTGGGCTATCTCGTAAGACCCGCTTTGGCATGGGCATGTATGCCACGCGTACGTCGAGTACAGCGCGGCGCGATAGACTATTTCTGCTCTCCGCTTTTGCCATCGTGTTATTGACACTGTTAGGTGCTGCTGGTGAAAGCGTTGGTTACGACCGCCTGCTAAAAACGAACACGGTGAAGCACCGAACGCATTCGCTATTCCACCAAGGCTGGATGATTTACGGGTTGATCCCGAACATGCCAGAGAAATGGCTTGCGCCTATCATGCAAAAATTCGCGGAGTTGCTGCGTGAGCAGCGTGCATGGAGTGCATGGAGTGCAATGCTTGGCTTTGTTTAAGCTAAAAAATGAGGGGATGACTGAGATGGCAACGCCATTTTTTGGAACATGCGATTCGTGATTATTATTATGGTATCGACGTCATGTGGATTATGTTCACGTTAACCCGGTGAAGCATGGTTTGGTGGCGCGCGTGCAGGATTGGCCATATTCCACCTTTCACCGTTACGTCAAGCGGGGCATCTACCCTTTGAATTGGTGTGGTAATCCCGCGATGGCCGTTAATGGTGTGATTGACATGCGTCCGATTACGCTGCGCTAATCGGACATACGAGCTAACTCACCAATTAACCGGACCCACTCCAGCGGCGGACCTATTCACTCCTTCTTTGCCTTGTGCGCCGCTTCCGTGGTCCGGTTATCAGAAACGTTAGGGTAAAAAAATAAGATCAAAAGCATTGGCGTGTTGTTCTTTTTACGTCTAGTGTAAAAGGAAATAATCAGTGCTTCATCAAAGCCCGCAAAAAATATCATGCGGGTTTCAATAAAGCTGGGGGGCGTATGAACGACAGTGGCTTCAGGAATGGTCTGCAAAAGAGTTCGTGGCTGAATGGCACTTACTTAATAAAATTAACACTATTAATCAATATGTTATGAATAATTATTTTTCAACTCAGCTATGTAGGTCGCACCAATCCCACAGTTTCTTCGGCTGAGAGCACTGTCAAAAGCGCTGCGGTCAGACTCAGGTTAAAATTATAACTATTTGTTTTTAATTATATTACCTCTTAAGTAAGTGCCATTCTACTCTGACCCCAGTTATTCGAGTTTGGCTTCGTGAAGACATTGCGTATTGCGGACGATGTTGTCCAATCTAAATAATCAATCACGGAAGGAAATAATATGGACGCGTTCAACGCATTGGTTTGGCGTCTGGCGGGCACCACGGGCGACCATTCGCTTCGGCACCGCCGGACTGTGAAGTGTCGTCAATCAAGTCCAGAGCAACACACACTTTGTCGTACGGAGGAGCAATGAGCATGAGGCGGAGTAAAGAGAACATGTGGCTGAGTAAAGACGCTTTCCTAAAAGCCGTGTTGACTACCATCGTCGCGGTCATGGCAGCGATACCAGGACCAAGCTATGCCCTCAAGATCAACACCCACATCTGGGTGGGTCAACAGGTGATCAACGACCTTTCGGATGACGGGAGGATCAGCATCCTGCTGCGTGGACAGATCGTCACGCTACCGGTCCCGGAACACGTAAAGAACGCAATTCTCATGAACAAGAACGAATATCTCTTGGGCCATATAGGGCCGGACGCCTTGCCTGACATAGTCGTCGGCCAATCGACTCTCCACCCAGGAAGCAAGACCGGTTGGAAAGCCAACGACTGGATGAACTACCTGTTGCGCGCCTCGGCAACCAGCGATATCGGCAAGGCATTTACCTATGGCTACCTTGGCCATGCGGCGGCAGACGTTTTTGCGCATACCTATGTGAACCAGTATGCCGGCGATCACTTCGATCTTTTCAGCGGTGAGGTGTTGTCTGAGGAGCGCCACATCGCATTGGAAGGCTACATTGGGAAACACACTCCTGATCTCACAGACAACAATGGATATGGGCTCGGCTTGCCGCAGCATGTCGTTCAACCGAGCGATGCGCTGGCGGCCTTCGTTCGAGATCAGATGATCTATGCACCGCAAGCGCAGGAGGAATACGGCCGCAGTGGATACGCAGGACATTTAGTTGCCTTTAGCCGCTACCGATCCGCCATCGATCGATTGGCGGAAGACGGGGTTTGGCGGCAGATAGATATCGCCGTCGCAAGGTACATTGGCGCGCAATACGGCGTAGCGCTCAGCAGCGAGGAAGCAGGGCGGGTCGTCGATGAGATTGCCCGCCTGAACTCGAAAATCAATCAGGGCATCAATCTCACTCAGGCGGAGATCAACGATCTGAATGCCCGCATCAGTGCCCTGGACCTCAGGTTCGCGCAACGGGCAAAGGATGCGTTTGACCGCGTGTCGAGCCTCGAGGCAGGTCTGCTCAGCGCACAGAACGAACTGGAACAGCTGCTGGTCACAAAAGTATGCGAACAGGTGGACGAAGTCTGCCGTGTGCCTGTGCCTGGCATCACTTGCAAATGGTATGGATGCTGGCCCACCGTACGCTATGTCACCGACCCGGTATGCGCCGCAACGTTCAGGGCGGCATGCCGGACAACGCAGACCTTGATCTCTCTGCGCAACGATGCGCAACAGCGATTGTTCGAACGGCGGGGGCAGCTTGCCGCTGAACTGTTGAGCCTGCATGCCGAGATGGTCAGTGCACGCAGCTCGGCGCTGGTATTGACAGATGCCTTTTTCGACGTTCTGCAGATTCCGACACAGGGATCGTCGCCGATTCAAGCGGTGCTTCGTAACTGGCGTTCGGATGTCGACCTCGCGTTCGCGGCCTATGTAAAGGCGGCGTCGCAATCGATAATTAACACGATGGATTCCTATCCCAGGGTAAGTGCCATTGAACCCATGCAGCGCTGGCTGGATTGCTATGGCCCTGCATTGCAGGGCGTACCCGTGTTCGTTAGCGGTTGTGAGACGCGGGACGCTGCGCTACGGATCATGCGCACTTTAGATCGTCTCGCAAAACTCCCGGCGGACTCTCTCGCGATCGGTCTCGGACTGCCAACGTCGACACAGATCAAGGACTTGATGGCGCGGGTCCAGGCCGACGTGATGGTCGAAATCAAGGATCAGGTCGCAAACGGGCTCATTCGTCTGCTCCCGGAGAAGTTCCAAGGCATCCTGGAAGTGTTGTCCGAAAACATGTCGGCCGATCGCCTTCAGTACTACTTCTCGAAACCGGAGTCGGCGCCCAGTATTGGCTTGATCACCATTCCTGATATCGCGCAACGCGTCGACCGTGAGATGGTCACGAACGGCAAGAACTTCGATCCGCAGAAGTTTGCTGCCGTACACAACGGAGTGGTCTTGTCCAAGCTAGCTCTGCTTGACAATGCCGGGCTGAATCAGCTAGCCCAGCTGGCAGGCGTGACCGTCGACGCAAATGGTTCACCCACTTTCGCAGGCACGGAGAACATCGTTGCCGATGCCTTCGTGAGCCTGGATGGCAATCATCAATGGCTTGACGTTGCACCGGCAAGACCCACCGCATTCGGTTTCCCTCCGCGTCGCT